>JAFUTI010000027.1 GCA_017471465.1 Prevotella sp.
ACATGGTGAAGTGCATCCGTGAGCTGGCCCTCGAGGGCAAGCCCGTGAAGCTCGACAACCTGGCCATCATCAAGTGTCAGGTGGAGTCGAAGGGTGCCAACAGCTACCTGGCCTACGACCTGGGCAAGCACGTGAAGAACATCCGCCTGTCGGTAGTGGGCACCGGCGACTTCACCCGTGCCGAGCTGAACAAGGCCGGCGAACTGGCCTACACCTCGCTGGCCGAGAGCCTGCGCAACGCCGAGCGTCCGCAGCCCGAACCCGAGCCCGACGGCGGCGACGATGACGACAACAACGGATAGACACATTGAAGGGAAGCCTGCGGGCTTCCCTTCATTATTATTTACGAGTGCACAACACTCGATTGGTGCGGTGACAGATTTTACGCTTCTTCGGCAGCGAACTCCATCAGGTAAGCCTTGATGAAGCCGTCGAGCTTGCCGTTCATGACGGCTTCTACGTCGCGGGTCTCGAAGTTGGTGCGGTGGTCCTTGACGCGCTTGTCGTCGAAGACGTAGGAGCGTATCTGCGACCCCCACTCAATCTTCTTCTTGCCGGCCTCAATCTTCGCCTGCGCCTCCATGCGCTTCTTCATGGCGCGGTCGTAGAGCTGTGAACGGAGCAGGGCCATGGCGCGCTCCTTGTTCTTGGGCTGGTCGCGGGTCTCGGTGTTTTCGATAAGGATTTCCTCTTCCTCGCCGGTGTCGGGGTCGGTGTACCAGTAGCGCAGACGGACGCCCGACTCCACCTTGTTGACGTTCTGACCGCCGGCACCTGACGAGCGGAACGTGTCCCACGACAGTTTGGCCGGGTCGACGTAGACCTCGATAGTGTCGTCGACGAGCGGAGTGACGAAGACGGAGGCAAACGACGTCATGCGCTTGCCCTGGGCATTATAAGGCGAGACGCGTACCAGACGGTGGACGCCGTTCTCGCTCTTCAGGTAGCCGTAGGCATATTCCCCTCCCTCTATCTGCATCGTCACGCTCTTGATACCGGCATCCTCGCCGTCGAGGATGTTGGCGACGGTGACCTTATAGCCATGAGCCTCAGCCCAGCGCATATACATACGCATGAGCATCTGTGCCCAGTCCTGAGCCTCGGTACCGCCGGCACCGCTGTTAATCTTCAGCACGGCGTCCATCGGGTCTTCCTCCTGGCGCAACATGTTCATCAGCTCCAGCGCCTCGATGGCCTCCGTCGCTTTCTGGTAAGCCTCGTCGACCTCCTGCTCGGTTACCATCTCCTCCTTGTAGAAATCGAAGGCCAACTGCAGTTCGTCGGCTTTCATACGGCAGTCACTAAAACTGTCGATCCATTTCTTGATAGCCTTCACCTTTTTCATCTGGGCTTCAGCCCGTTTCGGGTCGTCCCAGAAGTCGGGCGCCTGGGTGCGCAGGTCTTCCTCTTCCCATGCTATCTGCTTCTCGTCTATCTTCAGGTAGTGCTTCAGCTTCTCGGTTCTGTCGAGCACGTCTTTCAACTGGTCTTGTGTAATCATGGTGCAAAGGTACGATTAAGTGAGCAAAAAACCAAATATTTTTGCTTTTTTCGAGCGCGAGCACCTCTGAAAGACAGAAAACAACGCAAGAGACAGTAACGTGACGACAAAGAAGATGGCTATGACGGCGTAAGACGATGGCTGTGAGGTTTGACGACCGGCGCCAAACCGGCACTGATACTGCACCATGCGGTCGATATATGCCTCAACCGTCTTCCAGTTGCCACCCTTGACCTCGGCCATCAACCGGGGGAACACCTCATGGATATACTTACGATGCTCCTCGCTCACGCCGGCAGGTAAATCGTCGGCGGCAGCATACCATCTGACGGTGCCGTCATCGGCCTTATAGGGGAAGATGCGCAGCGACTGCCAGCCGTTGTAGTCGACGACATAAACGAGGAATAGCTGTTCGATGGTCAGGCTGTCATCCTGTGGCAGCGATTGCTGGCGGACGAAGGCACTGAGCGGCATGACGCGACTGTCGTTGTCGCAGACGAGCAGACGGCAGAACCGGGCTGCCTGCTCCTGCGGCACGACAGAAGGAGAAAGGCTACGGGCAGGCGAGTCCTGCCCGTAAACAGCAAGTGCCGACCCTGCCAACAGCAGGGCCAACACAGCCAGCTTAAATCGACTCCAGGAACCTGACAACGGCATCGCGGTCGGTCTTCGGGAGATAGAAGAAGCGCTCGGTAGCCTTATAGGCATCGCTCTTCTTCGAGTAGGCATGCCACATGATGGCCTCGACGAGGGTACGGGCACGGCAGTCGTGCAGACGGTCGTCGGCACCCGTCAGCTGACGTGAGAGACCGCGTCCCCACAGGGGTGTGGTACGACACCAGCCGGTGCGAATGTCGTTCTTCATGAAGAGACGGTGTTGCACCATGTCGGTATAGGGCCAGATGGTCTGGTTAGGATACTTAGGCAGCATCTGCGAGGCGTCCTTGCCGATGCTGGCAGCATAGGCTTTGGTAGAGGCGTCGACCCACATATTATCGCTGCCGGTCTTCCACGACGGACGGTGACATGAGGCACAGCCCAGCTCTGTAAACAGCTGTTTGCCGCGTTTCACGTCAGCTTCGTTCAGGTTACGGGCAGCAGGAACGGCCAGTCCGCGATGCCACACCATGAACTGGTAGTACTGCCTGTCGCTCATCTCCTCCTGGCCGTTATAGGGAGCTCCATTGAGCAGATACTTCTCGAAAGTGCTCTTGTAGGTTATCGACGGGGTGTTGAGCACCTCGTAGACGCGGTCTCTGATGCCCTCGTCGGTGCCGTCGGCGTAGTAGGGATGCAGGATGCTTGTCTCCGAAGCGCCATGCTCCTTGATATAGCTGATGACATCGGCGTCCTCGCTCTGCGCCTTGGCCCAGGCCGTAGTGGTGTAGAGCCAGTGGCGGTCGGAACGGGTGACATTGGTAATGTTCCAGATAGCATTGGCACCAGCACCGTCTTGCAACGTGCCGCGTGTCATGGCATAAGTGAAACGTTTCAGCGGACCATGATCCCCATGATGGCTGCCTGTATCGTTGTAAGGAGCCGAATAGTAGGCAGCAGCCTTGAACTTGCCAGCCTCCTTGTCCCACATGGCGGGATTCAGTTCCACGTAGGGAGCCTCTGCCGCCCATTGCTTCTCTATCTCCTCATCGTCGAGGGCATCGAGCAGACCGGTACCATAGATACCGATGGTCGACTCCAGACGTACCTCATAGTTGGAGGGTTTGGGATTGGTATTGAAAGCCGTAACGGGTATCGTCACCTCAGGATAGATAAGCGAGTAAGAATCGCCTCCGTCAGGAAACGTCATTGGAAGGCCGCTCTCCATCGCGGTCACATCCTTCCACTCAATCCTGATCTGACTCTCGTCAATAGGAGCCTTGAAGGGCGTCATGGCCTGTGTCTGCGGCATACCCGTCACCTCACCGATATAGGCATTGTTGTCGGGGTGATAGATGACCAGCAGGTAGCCGTTGCCTATCTGGTTGGCACGGTACTCCGTCTGGCGCTTGCCGTGACCATAGCTGGGGTGACAGGCAATACAGCTGTTGCGCACCCAAGCCGGTCCGAGACCTTTGCGCGGCTCTTGCTCAAAGGTGTAAAGGTGTTCGAAGAAATCCTCGCCGGTGTTGAAGTCCTCTTCCATACCTGCCACGTTCTCCACGGCAGGAGCCGGAGCCGAGTAGCTGGCGTCCTCCGTCGTGCCCAGTTCGCCGCCAGGATACCATTCCTCGGCGGTAAAGACGTCGTTGGCCTTGCCAAAGAAGTTTTCTTCAGGTGTCAGCGAGCCCAGGCCGTCGTTGCTGCTGTCATCGGAACATGCTGACAGCGTCATTGCTGCCAGCATGGCCATGACAGACCTTGTCATTAGTCTGTTCATAATCTCTATGTTTTATTGTTTTTATTCTCCTGATATTGAATCCCAGTTATCGGGGTCATCGAAGTTCTTGCCCCAGACGATACTGCAATATTTCACGAAAGGTGAGGGCATATTGCTGATGCCGGCGACAGAAGCCACGTAAGCGTTCTCGACGGCAGTATTGGTGGCAGCGCTGTTCACACTGGCAAAGAACGTGTGGAATGAATACTGGTTGGCCGTCTTATCGGTAGAACCCAGCCAGATGTTGCGGATGCTGCGGATATTATCACGGAAATCAGTGATGGAATTGTAGCTGTAGGGCGACTCCACGTAGGCAATGTCGCCTGCCGAGAAGGGATTGGCAATCTTGGCCGTGCCCACCTCGCTGCAAATGGCCACACATGAGCCCTCGTTGTTGCTCAGCACCTGACTGATGGCAGCCTTGAGGGTCGAGAAGGTGCTCTTGCTGCCTGAGACACCGGCTTTGGTGAGGTTGTCGCCATACGACAGACCGTTCTCTGTGGTATAGCCGAGCCCGGCAGCCTTGACGACGGCCACGCGGCTGGCGTTGGCAGCGGTCTCACCTTCCCAGGCTACCTGCAACTGGAAGCAACGCTGTTTCAGCAATGTGCAGATGGTCTGTGCATAAGCCAATTCCTGAGCACCGGTAATCTGTTCAAAGTTGGTGTAGGTATCATTAGCCTGCAATTCGGCCACGCGGCGATTCTGTCCGTTACGGAACAGGATGAACTCCAGGGCATGAAAGCCAAGGATAGAGGCATCCTCCAGCATCTCATCGTTCATACCCGTGTTGAAATAGTTCAGCAGCAGCGAGCGGTTCAAGGGCCAGGAGTCGATAGTGGGGTCGATGTCGAAGTCGCTGGCAGCACCCATCAGGAAAGCTTCTGAGCGCTCCCAGTTCTGGCGGGCCTTCTTAAAGTCGCTGCAGGCCTTGTCTACCTGGGTCTGGGTGATGCTACTCACGGTCAGGCCTTTTAGGGTATTCTCCAGATCCTCCACATCGTCGGCCAACTGGGTGTAGGTGGGTACAATGACGTTGCTAACCAACGTCTGCAGCACCTTGTAGAGATAGGCCTCTTGCGCATCGGTCAGTCTTGACGAGGCGATGGTGGCGTTGGCTTTCCCCAACTGGGTCACCAGATTGCTGCAGGCGTCAACGGCCGTCTGTCCGAACGCCTTATCCGAATAGTTGGCTTCCGCAGTATTAGCCGGATAGGTGTCATTGTCGACAATCGGTGAGGTGGTGACAATGTTGAAGGCATTGTCGGAAGTCTTGTTGTCATCATCGTCGCTGCTGCAAGAAGCGAAACCTACAGAGAGGGCGCAAACGGCAGCCGACATCATCATAAATCTAATAGTCTTTTTCATCTGTTGTTTATAATTTAAAAATGTCTTTGAATCTTTTACAAGAAGAATCCCTCGTAGGCTATGCCGATATTGACAGAAGGCTCATCGTTATAGAGACTCTTCAGCAGGCGCTTGGAGTATTCGGCCTTAATGACTATTTGCGGCATGGGATGATAGTTGAGGCCAAAGGCCATACGCTTCACTTCGGTATATCCGTATTCGACACCCTTGGTGTTGCTGGCATAAGGGTTGTACTGCTCGTAACGGCCGAAGACATAGAGCTTCCGGTTATCCTGATGCAGGCTTTTTATCTGCGAGAAGACGTCGTAGCCCGCCTCGATGCCTACTGCATAGGCATTCTTGCTGACGAAACCGGAATGTTTGTAGGGCGACTTGGAGTTCAAACGGTTATACACGTACTTCAACTGCTCAGCATCGCCCAGATAGCCATAGTCGGCCTGTCCGCGGACAATCCAGTTGTGACCCTTGTAGGTGAGGTCGAACGAGCCGATAAGCACCTCGCCCTTATACTCGGCATCAACGCCCGCGGCATTACGTGGATAGCTGTTGCCGATACTCTGGCCATAGTATCCGCTGAGGCCAAGACGAAGACCGGGGACGGTATAATTGTCAACACGCAGGGCCACACCGTATTTATTGGCAACATCAAACTCCAATGGCGACTTGTGGCCTTTGTTGATCCATCCCGTGTTAGTGAAATTGTCGGCATTAAGTCCGGCCAGGAACTGGGCCTCGTAGCGGAAGTCCTTGTAGCGTCCCCAGAACGAGAGACCCGTCTGGTGCCAGGTTGAGGGCAGGATGGTGTTCTCGCCTTCAGGACGGTAGACAGTGAAGAAGTTCAATGGCTCATGATGGGCATTGTTTAAACCGACAGGCACCACGATATGACCGGCACGGATGTTGGCCCAGCGACCAAACGACTTCTGAATCCAGAACTGCTCCAGCTCCACCTCGCCGCCTTTTTCCGTCTCCTGCTCCCATTCGCCGCCTTCCTCGTCTTCTTTCTCGTAGGCGATGCCATTGCCACCATGTTCAAACTCTATCTCTGAACTGAACGACCAGCCCTTGCCAAAGTCATAGCCTAAATAGACCACGGCGTGGGGGATGTCGAAACGTCCGTGGCTGGGATCATCCTTATGTTCCTCAGGCTGACTGTAGCGACTCACATGGTCGCTGTAGAAGTTGCGGCTGAAGACCACCTCGCCGTAGCCGCCGACACTGAGTCGGCTACCCTTAACGTCAGCCTTCACGCTGTCAGCAGTGCTCTCCTGCGCTGTTGCTGTCATGGCTGTCGCAGCCATCATCATGATTCCTATTAGTCTTTTCATGCTTTCTCGTTTTTCGCCTGCAAAGATACACAGATTCGAGGATTGTGGCAATACCTAAAAATTATGAAAAAGCCTGTTTGCCGACTTCTTAAAAGCGTCGGAAACCAAAAATACCTACTTCTGACTATTGCACAACTCGGAAAAACCTGCTATCTTTGCACACGATAATAAAAAATAGGTATGAAATATCAGAAGATGTATGAGGCGGACGACAAGATGATTTCACTCATCCGCGATAATTACGACCTGCTGCAGTCATTAGGCAGTTTTGGCATCAACTTAGGGTTCGGCGACAAGACGGTACAGGAGACCTGTGAGGATAACAAGGTGGACACCTACACATTCCTTGCTGTGGTGAACTTTACCGCCAATGGCGATGGGGAAAGGCTACGGATAGGCGACGGAACGCCGGGATTGTTCGAGTCAGACGAAAGAATCAGCGTCCCCACCCTGCTCCACTACCTGGAGGCCAGCCACGCCTATTTCCTTGATTTCCAACTGCCCTACATCCGCCGGGAACTGACGGAGTCGCTGGACGAGAATGACTCTCTGGCCCACCTGATACTCCGTTTCTACGATGAATATGCCCACGAGATCCGTCGGCATATGAAATACGAGCAGAAGACGCTCTTCCCTTACGTCGAGTCACTCTTGGAAGGACGTCCTGCCAACGACTACAACGTGGAGACCTTCTCCAGACATCACGGGGCTGCCGACAAGAAGCTGCGCGAGCTGAAGCTGCTGATTATCAAATACCTGCCGCAGGACGGTCTGCACAACAACCAGCTGACGGCCACACTGCACGACATCTACGACAACGAAGAATGGCTGCGCCAGCACGCGCTGGTGGAGGATTACATCTTTGTGCCCGCCATCCGCCGTCTGGAGCAAACCGTCAAGCAGAACGACGTGACGAAAAACATCTCTGAAATGGTGTTCAAGGATGGCATCGGGCAGAATCCCGACGCTCTGTCCGACCGTGAGAAAGACGTGATTATCGCACTCGTGCAGGGCATGTCGAACAAGGAGATTGCCGACCACCTCTGTATCTCTACCAACACCGTCATCACCCACCGCCGCAACATAGCCCGCAAACTGCAAATCCACAGTCCTGCCGGCCTCACTATCTACGCCATCGTCAACGGTCTGGTCGACATCTCTTCGGTTAAGATCTGACGGAAGCTACTCTTCATACATCTTGTCGATCTCGGCCTTGTAGTTCTCGTTCAGCACACGACGCTTGATCTTCAGCGTGTTGGTCAGTTCGCCACGCTCCATCGAGAAGGCGTGGGGCAGCAGCGTGAAGCGCTTGATCTGCTCATAGTGGGCCAACTGCTGCTGCAACGTGTCGATACGTTCCATCATCATCTCATGAATCTGCTGGTTTTGGCAGAGGTCTTCGCGGCTCCCGAACGGGATGTCGTGTTTATGGGCATACTCCTCCAGCAGGGAGTAGACGGGGATGATGAGCGCCGAGACAAACTTGCGCTGGTCGGCGATGATGGCTATCTGGTCGACGTACTTGTCGACGAGTATCTTCGACTCGATCATCTGAGGAGCAATGTACTTGCCGTTGGATGTCTTGAAGAGATCCTTGATACGCTCTTTCAGGAACAGCTCACCACCCTCCAGATAGCCGGAGTCGCCGGTGCGGAAATAGCCGTCGTCAGTAAAGGTCTGGCGCGTCAGCTCGTCACGGTTGTAGTAACCACGGGTGATTGTCGGACCCTTGAGCAGCACCTCACCCTCGTCACTGATGCGGATGGAGAGCCCCTCGATGGGGATACCCACGGAACCGACGGTCCAAGGATCGCCCAGGTGGTTGCACGACACCGTGGCCAACGACTCCGTCAGACCGTAACCCACCACCATGTTGATACCGATGGAATGGACGAATTCCTCGACCTTCGGATTCACCGTAGCGCCGGCAGTAGGGAAGAAATGGGCATTCTCCAACCCCAACTCCTTACGTACGAGCGAAAAAATGGTCTTGTTGAGCATCTCATACTCCAGATGCAGAGCCAAAGGCGGCTTCTTACCCTTCGAAAGATAGTCGATGTTATGACGGCGGCCCACCTCTATGGCATGCTCGAAAATCTTGCGCTGTACGGCACTGCTGGAGTCGATCTTCTCCTGCACACCCATATAGACCTTTTCCCAGAAGCGGGGAACGCTCGACATACAGGTAGGATGAGTTTCCTTCATCGTCTGCTGCACCTGCTGGGGGTAAGTGTTGACAATAAGCCGCGCACCAACGGTGAGACACAAGATTTTCCATCCCTTCTCAAAGATATGAGTGAAGGGCAGGAAGTTCAGCACGCGGTCCTCGTCGGTCACCGGAACGCACTTGCCGTTGGCTATCATAGCAGCATGATACTGCCCACAGGTCAGGATGACGCCCTTGGAGTCGCCCGTCGTGCCACTGGTATAGAGGATGTTGGCAATGTCGTCCATCGATGCCTGGGCCGACAGACTGTCAACCTCCGACTGGCGGGGAAGACCCTCGCCCATCTTCAGGAAATCGTCGAAATACATGGCCGACGTGTCTTCGTCGGCCAGCTGCACGCCGCGGTCGAAGACGATGATGCGCTCCAGAGTGTGACACGTGGCCTGTACACGGCGCGCCTTGTCATACTGATCCTGCTCGCCGACGAAGAGGATGCGGATGCTGGCATCGCTGAGCATATACTGTATCTGCTGCTCCGAAGAGGTGGCATAGAACGGGATGGTAACGGCACGGATACCCCAAGCACCGAAGTCGCAGAAAAGGTACTGCACGGAGTTCTGAGAGAACACGCCCACATTCTCCTGCACCTTCACGCCCAGATTGAGCAGCGCATTGGACACACACTTGACCGTCGCCGAGAACTGGTTCCACGACATCGACTTCCACATTCCCGAACTACGTTCGCCTACCCGTAGCCTTTCCGCGCCACCGAAATCCTTATAGATGAGGACTTCGCGGTCGCCATAGGTCTTTGCCTGCTCATGGATGAGCACGGCCTGATGGCTGAGATTTTGCATAGCTGTACCAAATTTTCTGCAAAAGTACGCAAAAAGTGGGACATAGAAAAACAAAAAGACGCTTTTTTTGGTTTTTTCGTTACTATTTCGTACCTTTGCACTATGGAACAATATGTTAACGACGCCATCGGGCTGCTCCGGCAGCTCATTGCCACACCCTCCGTCAGCCGCGACGAGGGACGGGCCGCCGACATCATGTCACAGCACCTGGACACCTGGGGACTGCCCCACGGACGTGAGGGGAACAACCTGTGGATAGTCTGTCCGGATTGGGACGACAGCCGACAGACGGTGATGCTCAATGCACATATCGACACCGTGAAGCCTGTAGCAACCTGGACACGCGACCCCTTCGACCCGACCATCGACGGCGACACGCTCTATGGTTTGGGCTCCAACGACTGCGGCGGCGGACTGGTGGCCACCCTGCAGGCCTACCGCATCATGGCAGAACGGCCACGCAACTACAACCTGCTATGGGTATGCTCAGCCGAGGAGGAGGTGTCGGGCCAGGATGGTTTCAGCCGTGTACTCCAGCGGCTGCCGAAGGTCGACATTGCAATCGTCGGCGAGCCGACGGGCATGCAGCCGGCCACAGCCGAGAAAGGGCTGATGGTCATCGACGGCTATGCCTACGGGAAGTCAGGCCATGCCGCCCGCAACGAGGGCGTCAACGCCATCTACGAGGCCTTGGACGACCTGGTATGGCTGCGCGACTACCACTTCCGCAAGGAAAGTCAGCTGCTCGGCCCTACAAAGATGAGCGTCACCGTCGTCGAGAGCGGCACACAGCACAACGTCGTCCCCGACCAGCTGCACTTCGTCATCGACGTGCGCACCAACGAACACTACCAGAATGAGTATATCTTTGAGTTCCTGCGCAAGCACATGCAGAAGTGCGAACTCAAGGCACGATCCTTCCGTCTCCATTCGTCGGGCATCAGCCACGACCATCCGCTGGTACAGCGCTGCCTGCAGATGGGCATGAAGCCCTTTGGTTCGCCCACACTCAGCGACCAGGCACTAATGCCGTTCCCGTCACTGAAACTCGGCCCCGGGGAGTCGTGCCGCAGCCACTCGGCCGACGAGTTCATCAGGATTTCGGAGATACGCCAGGCTATTGAGACGTACGTCAATTTGCTGACGGGCCTCCGCCTATGACGATGCTTGCAGAATCACAAAAGAATAAAGCAAAAACACATGAAAGAAAAACTGACGATAGTCAAGGTAGGCGGTGCCATCGTTGAAGACGAGGCACAGCTGACACAGCTACTGAAGGACTTCAGCGCCATAGACGGACACAAGGTGCTGGTACACGGCGGCGGACGCCGTGCTACGAAGATCGCCACACAGCTGGGCATTGAGACAAAGATGGTGGACGGACGCCGCATCACCGACGCCCAGATGCTGGAGGTGGTGACGATGGTCTACGGCGGTCTGGTGAACAAGCACGTAGTGGCAATGCTACAGGCGCAGAGTGTCGATGCCGTTGGACTGACAGGTGCCGACGGCGACATCATACGCTCCGTAAAACGACCTCTTAAAAACGGCATCGACTACGGTTTCGTGGGCGACGTAAAAAAGGCCGATGGCGAGAAAATAGCCCATTTCATCGAGGCCGGACTAGTACCTGTCATAGCACCGCTGACGCACGACGGGCAGGGAGACATCCTTAACACCAACGCCGACACGATGGCCTCGGAGACGGCCAAGGCACTGGCCGGACTGTACGACGTGACACTCATCTTCTCGTTTGAGAAGAAAGGCGTACTGAGCAATCCCGAGGATGACGAGTCAGTAATTCCCGTCATCACCCGCGCCGACTTCGAACATTATCGGGATGACGGCACCATCAGCGGCGGCATGCTCCCTAAGATAGAGAATGCGCTGGCAGCTGTGGATGCCGGCGTCAGTCAGGTCATCATCACACTGGCCACAGCCATCGACGGACAACACGGAACGGTCATCAAATGAAGAACATCAGTTTCCAGAACGACATCCTGCCACTGAAGAACAAACTCTACAGGCTGGCACTGCGCATCACGCTTAACCCCGAGGATGCCGAAGACGCCGTTCAGGAAACGATGATGAAAGTGTGGAACCGACGCAGCCAGTGGGAACAGATAGAATCGATAGAAGCCTTTTGTCTGACCGTCTGTCGTAACCTGTCGCTCGACAAGACACGTCATATAAGGGCTGACAGCCAAAGCCTCGACAACAGGGCTAACGACACTGCCGACAACAGCCATCACGCCAACCCCGAGCAACAGGCCATAGAACGGGACCGGCTACAACTGGTGAGGCGCATCGTCGACAGCCTGCCAGAAAAACAGCGCAGCGTCATGCAGCTACGCGACTTCGAAGGGAAAAGCTACAAAGAGATAGCCACCATCATGGACATCAGCGAAGAACAGGTGAAGATCAATATCTTCCGTGCCCGTCAAACCGTCAAGCAACTGTTTCTGAAGTCGGATGACTACGGCATGTAAAGTTAACAAAAATTAAAATCAGGACGGGGGTGTAACTTTTCCCCGTCATCATCGTCAATTATTATAGAGAACCGTTGAAAAAGTGTATGGACTATAAGTACATTGAACAACTCTTAGAGCGCTATTTTCAGTGTGAGACCACGCTGGAGGAGGAGAATATCCTTCGCAGCTTCTTCTCGCAAGAGGATGTGCCAGTATGGCTACTGAAGTATCAGGCTCTCTTCAACTACGAAGTCGAGAAGGAAGAACCACTCGGAGAGGATTTCGACGATCGCATCATGGCGCTTATTGAGCAGGGAGAGCCTGTGAAGGCTCGCGTACTGACACTGACACAGCGTCTGAAACCCCTCTTTAAGGCCGCTGCAATGATAGCCATCGTGCTCACAATAGGCAACGCCGCCCAAGCTCCCTGGGACCGCGGATGGGACAACCCCCGTGAGGAGTACGCCAAATTCCTGGAGCAGCAGCGTATGGATTCGCTGAATAAGATGGGGCCGATACAGGCAGAGAACACACTGGAAGACAGTACCAACGTCCAAACGCCAGAACTGCCGAAATACTGAATATAGAATATTTTTCTATGCTTTCTCTATAAATAATTATTATTAAAACACAATCATGAGAAACTGTGAAGTTTCTATTCTCTCAAATTTTTCATAACATACTTTGAAACACAACAGAAAGGGTCATCACCGAGATGTCGGGATGGCCCGAATTTTTTATGAAGGGATAGCGAATGTCAGCCGGCCTTGCGGAGTCGCAGGTTCAACTGATAGAGGGCTGGCAACAGGATGAATAGCGAGAAGAAACAGGCGGCGACCACTGAACGATAGCTTCCAAGGATGTCGACAAGCCGTAAGTCAGGATTAGGATAAAGATTATAGAGGACATAGGCTATGGAGTTGTTGACCCAGTGGTAGACCACCCCCGGCACAATGCTGTCAGTACGGTAGTAAAGCCAACCAAGAAGCAGACCGATAAGAAAGGCATGAGGCATCTGGGCAGGATTGCCGTGAATCAGCGCAAAGAAGACAGCTGAGATGGCAATAGCCACCCAGTGGCTCGACGCCCACCTAAGCAGGGCACGCAGGACGGCACCTCTGAACACCAGCTCTTCGCAGACGGGCGCCAGCAGTCCCACGACAAAATAGCCCCAACGGTCACGGAGAATCATGTCGAACTCCTGTTCAACAATATTGGGCAATTCTGGCATCACCTCCTGCAGGCAGGTCGACGGGATGATAGCACCGACTGCTGCCAGTGCACACCAGCAGAACACCGCCCACGGCCGCGACTGCACATAACTACGCGACACCTCTGCCCAGCGCAGATAGAGAAAGAGGACTAGTATTGCCACACTTGACGCCGTCAGGTCGACAATCAACATCTTAGCACCTGCTGCGGCAATATCGAACTTGAACAGTGCCAATGTCTGATGGACAAGGAAAGGGACGAGTACCTGAATGGCAGCGAAGGCCAACGTGTAAACAAAAGCTTTTATCATCGTATATCAACTGTTTAATATCATTTCTGCATGACGGGCATCGGCCGTCAACTGGACAACGAGCGCCTCACGACTCTCAAACGGTCTTTCGGCTCGTAAGCGGGCAACAAACTGAACTGTCAGCGACTCACCATACAGATTTCCATGGAAATGGAAGACATGCGTCTCTAGCGTCAGACGGTCGCCGCCAAAAGTTGGCCGTCGCCCGATGTTCATCATGCCATGCTTCTCCTCGCCCGATGGCAGATACACCTTCACCGCATAGACACCAGACGAAGGTATCAGCTTGTCAACATCCGAGGGCTCCAAATTAGCCGTCGGGAAGCCCAGACCCGTTCCCACATGCTCACCTCCGACAACCTTACCAGTCAGTGTGTAGGGTCGTCCTAAGCAGACAGCAGCCTGCGAAACCTCTCCCGCAAGTAACATCTGGCGTACCTTTGACGAACTGACACGCACTGCCGCCACATCGAGAGGATCGCCCCGCAGAACTGTCATGCCAAGTTGGCGGCCATAGTCGACATAGTCGTCGAACCCCTCGGTAGTACCGGGTATACGATGGCCAAACCGATTGTCGTAGCCCATAACCAGCACGCATACACCTAACTGCCGCGAGAGCACATCGGCCATGAAGTCACGGGCCGACAGAGCTGCCATCGCCTTGTCGAAAGGCAACACAACCAAACGGTCTGCCCCCGTCTGCGACAGAAGTGACACCTTCTCGTCAAACGTTGACAGTAGCTGTGGATGCCAGTCAGGCTGCAGCAACTGACGCGGATGGCGGGAGAAGGTGATGACTGTCGAGGCCAACCTTGAGTCACGAGCGGCTTGAAGCATCTTGCCGATGAGATGGCGATGCCCCTGATGCACACCATCGAAAAAACCGATGGTGGCCACACAAGGCGAAAGCGTTGCTTCCTGTTTCTTAAGGTCGAGAATCTCCATTCGTCGGCAAAGGTAAGAAAAAGTTCGCTATTTTAAAAGAAAAATTTGGATAATTGAGATTTTTAGTGTAACTTTGCACCCGCAAAGCGAAAAACAGGCGTTTTTGCAGGACTTGTAGCTCAGTTGGTTAGAGCAACAGACTCATAATCTGGAGGTCCCAGGTTCAAGCCCTGGCTGGTCCACACTGAAAATCAGCAACTTACGAGCAATCGAAGGTTGCTGATTTCTCTTTTTGCGAACAATTTGCGAACAAAATGGTATTTCATGGAACATTGTGCATACCTCCTGAAGGCTCTGGTATCTGCATTTTGTTCGCAAAATCCTCGATTTTTGTTCGCAAAGCGTAAAAAACTCCTTTTTTGTATCTTATTTCTCTAATATTTTCGTACCTTTGTCGCTGGATTTCGCATTCGTGTGACACCCAAAGACATTGTGGACAAGAGAAATGGCGTTCGCTATCTCATTCAAAGACCTCGAAATGTAGGAAGTTTCAAGGAATAATTGTCAGAGAATGGATAAGGTGAGCGTTCACGTTATAGCGTGGACGAAACTTATCTGACAATTATGGCACTTCCTACAGCCACGAGGGAAAGATATGGGTTGTTCACGCTTTCTTTATGCTCAGTGTATTAGGAAAGTTTAACGCCCCGCAGCGTCATATTTCCACGATTACGGCGTATATATAATAAAAGGTAAAGACAAATAAGAAACAAACAATGAACAAGAAAACCATCATCAGAATCCTCATCGCCGTCGTGGTGATTATCGCCGTGAAGAAGGGCGTGTCGTTCGTCTACGACAAGATACAGGTCATGAACGCGCCGACGATGCAGGAAATCAGCGAGGCGAACCCGTGGGCGGTCCCTGCCGACTGGTTCAAGACCGACACGATTACCATCAAGGGACGCATCGAGGACTACGACGCCGAGCGGTTCGGCTTCACGTCGATGGCGTGCTACTACAATGACGTGTTCGAGAAGGGCAGCATGGTGCTGGTGCTCGACATCGCCGATGACGGCACGTTCTGCAAGAAATTCCTGGCCAGCTATCCCGTACACAATTCGTTCATTGCCGACGACTCGAAGGTGCGCTTCAATGCCATCCGATTTTTTGCCCGTCCCGGCGAGACCATCGACGTCACCGTGCGCAAGGCTTCGTTCGGTCGCTACGAATGCGTCTACAACGACGGCAGCAGCCGCGACGTGGAGCGATGGCTCCGCACGTCAGACAAATTCGCGGATGCCTTGAGTCCGCTGTGGAAGTTCGAGGGCAAGTTTGACAATGCCAACGAGGTGGCCGACGAGGTCTGGAAACGCTTGATGGCCAAACTGCAATCAGTCAGCCGCAGCGAGGACTACACGCCAATGGAAGTGCAGTTGGCACTGGCCGACATTCAGGCTCACTTCGGCATGGACTACATCGGCTGCATTGAGCGGCTGGCTAATGGCCTGGTAAAGCACGAGAAGCGCGACAGCGTTTGGCACACCGAGATTCTCGACAGCGTGGAGTGGCAGAAATATCTCGACAGCAAGACTTACGAACCCCTGCGCCGCATCGACTACGACAATCCGCTGCTCTTCGCCAGCAGCAGTTACCACTTCCTGCAGAACCGCATTCAGTACGCCAAGCCCGTCAGGGAAGGCCAGTACAAGGGACTTCTCACCGAGGGCGGCGGTATGATAATCAACGTTGAGAACTTCACCAAGATGCTCTCCAACGGCCTCGCCGCCCTGCGCGACTTCATGGGCGCAGACCACGAGAACCTGTTGGCGCAGATGTGTGTCTACAATGACATCATAAGTGAGTTCGACACATGGCGCGAGGATGGAAGCTCCTTACAAGAAATGCTCGCCAACAAGACGATAACCGAGGAACAGAGAAAGGAAAACCTCGACAACTGGCCGACGCTCACCAGAATGTGGCCGCTCTACATCGACGCCATAAAGAACCCCTACATCCGTCAGAAAGCCGAGCAGTTCCGCGACCGCCGCTTGTCGCAGAAAGACCTCGCCACCCCACTGCCATCCACGCCCGAGGCAGAATTGATTCGCAATCTCGTTGCCAAGTACCCCGGCAAGTTCCTCGTCATCGACTTCTGGGGCATGACGTGCGGCCCCTGCCGTGCTGCCATCCAAGAAAGCAAGGAACTTCGCGCCGAGATAGCCAAGCGCGACGACGTGAAACTCATCTTCATTGCCGGAGAGCGCACCAAGGAGGGCAGCGACGCCTATAAGAAATACGTGGCCGAGTGGCTGGCCAATGAAGAGACCATCTGCCTCACCAACGCCGACTTCACCCGCCTACAAGAGCTGTTCCAGTTCAACGGCATCCCGCACTACGAGACCATCACGCCCGACTGCCGCCGCGTCCGTGACGACCTCAGCATCGGCGGCTACCACAACTTCAACAACGATTTGGAAAGGGTCTTGGAGAAACTGAAATAAGTCGAAACGAATATGAAACAAGCAAAATTTCTCCTTCTCTTGATCGTAGTCCTCGCATTCGCCTCTTGCGGCAGCGACGAACCAAGATATGCAGACCCAGAGGCACATGAGAAGACGGTGAAACTGAATGAACAGTACGGACCGCTCATGGTCGGCACATGGCACTACGAGAATATCAGCGACACGCAGCGTTACTTCGAGCGCCTCACCTTCCAGGCCGATGGCACGCTGACGGGTATGCGCAAATGGCAAACCCGCAAGCTCGTCACTATCGACGGCGAGCAACGCTACACCGATTGGGAGAATGTGGAGCCTTTGGAAGGAACCTTCTCAGGTACATGGAAACTGAGTTACTACAGCCCGGAAGGGGAAAATGGCGAGAAGCGCAACTGCCTGTTTTTGAATGCTCAATATGAAGGTGCTAATAGTGGACACATGGCCTATTCCAATATCGCTACCTTCGACTACGCCGACGAAACGACGTTTCGATTCGAAGGATTTTACTTCAAAGACAAGGATGGATGGATTACCTTCCTGCGTGGCGAGGCAGAACCTGGGTTCTGAAAAGAAACGACTAAGAGCGATCAAGGTTTTCTGACACAGAAACAAAGACAATTTCATTTTTCAACTTAACTTTTCGCTCTGACTTTCGCTTATATAGCAGATGACGCAAGAAGAGTTTGAACATATTGCCCCCGCGCTCCGTGAGTTGATGCTCTCGGTTGGCCGCAGTTTCTTCGGTAATGACGATGATGCCGAGGACGTTGCACAGGAGGGTTTGGTGGCTCTTCTTAGGTACATAGACAGGATGGAGTCTGGCGTCCGGCATGATGCTCTTGCCATTAGGGTGGCGAAGCATTGTTGTATGGATATGGTGAGGAAGCGAAAGTCCAGCCCCATTCTTGCCTTGCAAGCGTCTAAAGGTCGGGCGGTCTCAGGCAAGATGCATGGGGATGTTGCTCCGCCAAGCTGGGATATAGGTGCTTCGCCTCATGAGCATCTGGAGGCTAAAGAACTGTATGAAGCCGTGAATGAGGCAGTGCAGCATCTGAAGCCGAGCGAGCGACGCTTGTTTGAAATGAGGCAGATAGAAGGTCTTGAACTTGATGACATTGCGAAGCAGACCAATATAGCGAAGCCTTCGATAAAGACCATCGTTTCTGCCGCGAGAAAGAAAGTATTTGCAGAGATTAAGGAAAGGTTAAGGACATGACGTATAATGAGACTGAAATATTGATTAAGAAGTACCTCAACGGCGAGACGACTGCTGAGGAGGAGCGAACGCTTGCCTATGAGGTTGCCCGTGACGATGTCCCTGATGACTGGAAGGTTATTGCCGGAATGCTTGGCGAATTGACCATCGACGAGGCACTCTTCGACCAGATGATGGCAGAACGCAAGTCCAAACCGCGTATTGTGAGGCTATGGCCTTGGGTAGCCGCAGCCTGTGTCGCTGCCTTACTTATCGTCTTCATCGGACCACCAAGGGAAGAAACCATCAATGAGCCTGAGATTGCTAAGGTTACCCCAAAGACAAAGACTGTAGAGGTAATAGAAACTGAGCCAAAAGCAGTAGAACCAAAAGAGCAGAACATAAGCCAAGTCACAGCAAGACCTAGGCAGCCATCCAAGGCAAATCGTAAGGCGAATGTTTCAAAGAGTATCGCAAAAGAAGAAGAGATCCCTACACCTCGACCAGTCGAAGAAGGTAACATCGTTCCCTTTGAAGACCCCCGAAAGCAATTTGCCGAACAGGCCAGAACCCTGCGTGAAAGAGGCAATCGCGTGATACAGCGAGTTTCAATGAACGGATTACCACCAAACAATTATCAATTAAACGATTTGTAAATTATGAAGAGAATTATAACAATCATATTATCAGTCATCCTGTCGATAACTATTTCTGCACAGGATATAACACCAGCCGATAAGATTTGGGAAGATATATCTAAGATCATACCGCGTCAGGACAGTAAAATGAAGATAAATCATGGCGACGGTGTGCTAAGATACGTTCAAAACGGTCCTATTGGAGAGGAATACCTATGTACAAAGGATTGTGGTGGAAATGTTTATGACGATATGATATCAGAAGAAATCGAAGCAGCAAACGAAAGGAACCGGAAAATGGTCTTTGACAGAATCTTCGGTACTATCAGGCATCATCTCGACTCCTTGATGGCATTCTCAGAAGAGAGCTATCACTTCGAGTCACATCATCATGGCACAGACACCATCAACTATTCACTTTGCCTGAAAAACAGCGAAGACACTGTGAGGAAATATAAAGCAGTTGACGGCTCTATGGTATATCCCGATGCTATGGAAACCATATTCTTCGATTATACGGCAAGTCCTAAACCATGCGGGAAACACAGCAGAGGATTCGGGATATTAGAATATAACAAGAATATTTATCTACTCGACAGAAAGAGCTACTATTTTAATAAAGAGCCCTATCTGGAGAAGATAACCCAGATTCTGAAGCAAAAAGATATACAATCATGGAACTTCAAGTGGGAACAAAGCGCCGACTACGACATACAGAAGAATTGGTACAAGGAATTCGCATGGGGCGAAACACTTGGCGACGGCGGGCCTAAAAATGCAGGACAGACCGTTGGAACCATGTATTTCATTCCACGGGATAAGGGCGAGTTGGCAGAAGTCGTCTTTACGACTATTGACAGCGTCACACTCAACTACACAGACATCCATCCGGAACAGATGTTCAGATATGTATATAATAAAAAGGAAGATGTGATGCAATATACCGAAAGCAGTTATATAAGCACATTGTTTGAAGCAACCACAGGCAAAGGCCATGTTTCAATGCGCGTCCTCTTTGGCATCACGTCCAAGGGCTATTACGTAGCAATAGCTGATGTAGAAAACAACTTCTGCGTTCCCAAGGAGTGGTCAGTACTCAAGAGTTTCGTAAATGGTAAGAAGATCTACCTCAAAGGAGTGAAACCAAAGGAAAACCAATGAGACAGCATCAAATTAGTTTATCTACATCTTTCAAAAGGACTCAGCATAGGTCGCAGAAATGCGTCCTGTGCTTTTGCACGATAAATACAAAATGAATATGAACAAGCAAACCATCATCACCATCCTGCTCGTCCTCGTCGCATTGGCGGTGCATGCAAAAAAGACTGTCGTATGGGAATATCCATCAGTAGTGTACACTAACTTTACTTACTTTGTCATTCAGAAAGTGGTAATGACGAAAGAGCAGACTGTATTATACGCAAGTGTCAAACTTTTGCCAGGACTTGGATTCCGCATCCAAGACGGAAGCTATCTGCAAGCAAACGGCAAGCAGTATGCCATCACTGGCAGCGACAGCATTGCACTGGGCAAATGGTTTGTTCTGGATGATAGTGGTAAAAAAGACTTTGTTCTTTATTTCAAGTCACTACCTTTGAACACCAAGGAGTTTGATTTCTTAGAGGGCCTAAAACGGAATGATTATCAGATATTTGGTCTCCACGACAAAAATTACATAATGCCAGCAGCTCCTGTGCCTGAAGAATATTTGGCTGAGTATGCGGTGGATGACCAGTTGGCTGAAATGAAATACGACGCCACACCTGCCACTATACATTTCAAGGCCCTAAACTATCGCAAGGGAATGAATACGGAAATAAACATACGATATGTTGATTTGAAAAATCCAAAAGATTATATGTGGGAAAATTATATAAGGCTCAATGACGAGGGCGAAGCAAGCGTCAGCCTTCCGATTGGCCTTCCACAATTAATCGTTGCTGAAATCTATTGGTCATCCATGGCTGTCGTCTATCTTGCACCCGGCAAGGAAGTGACATTGCTTATCGATATGTCGCGTGATGGTGATTTTCCCAACACCAAGTTCGTAGGCTATAAGGGGTATTTCGCCAAGACCGACAAAGCCTGGTATCAGCAGAGAGTTGAGGATAAGGGTGGCTATGGTCGTGGTATCAAAGAACTATGGGATAAGCAATTAGTGTTTGACCATAATTTTGTTTCTGACTGTAAAGACTTGGCACAGTCTGATGCCAAGGGCTTCAAAGCCGACTTGGCCCGCTATTGTTACTACCTCCCTCAAGTGCTTGATTCCAAGAAAGTGGAGAAACCGCTCATTGAGGACAAAAATCTTTCTGACCTCTACGATACCGTTGTAGCCGAATATCAGAAAACCGTTGCTGTCAACAAACAAGGGATTCTCTCCAACGCCCACTATCTCGACATGACGGACGTGGTACCAGAGAATACGCTGCAAACCATTCTCGACAAGCATAAGGGCAAGACCATTCTTGTAGACCTCTGGGCAACATGGTGTGTTCCCTGTATGGCAGGGCATGAGAAGATGAAACCCATGAAGGAAGAACTCAAAGACAAGGACATCGTGTACATCTATATTGCTGCGCCATCCTCAAACTTCGAGAAATGGAAGGAATACATTGCCAATATACCAGACGAGCATTATTTCCTAACAGATGAGCAGTATCTTTATATCTCAAAACAATATGAATGCACAGGCATACCCTTCTATGCAATCTACAACAGCAAGGGTGAACAGACCTATAAACACCAAGGCTTTCCTGGTGTAGAAGCAATCAGGGAAGCATTGGAGAAGGCACTTGACAACAAATAAACATAAGGTTACTGAAATGAAACACCAGACACCATATCGCCTTAACGAAACATCCCTCTCGCCGGTGAGGGAGAGAGGGATGGTGTATAGGGGTGAGGTAATCACACTTTATCCATTGATCAGCGAGACGAGCCATTTTATATACTTATCCGTCACGCTGGAGATTTCACCTTTGTCATAAATCGTAAGCAATGTTATCTCAATAGAGTCATCGTCGTGCTGAATGAAATTGAATGTGATAACACGAGCGCCCCCGCTTTTGCCTTTCCCCTTCGAAGCAATGGCCATCCGCACCTTACGGGTACCATTACCCAAATCAGATCCTTGAAAAGGGTCGTCTGCCAGTTCCTTCTTAAAGGTGATAAAGTCATCCTTCAACGATGGATACTTTTTGGCAAGGCGTTTAAACTGGCGCTTAAATTCATCGCCCAACACGATCTCAACTTTCATACGGCTTCTTCTGCTTCCAGTTCCTTGATGAAATCGTCGGAACTCTGTAGTTTGCGCCCTTCACGACGAGCCTGCTTCATCTCGTCGAACGCTCTTTCGAGCGACTCCTTAACGTATGACTGCTGGCGGAGTGTCTTTTTATTGGACTCATCCTTGGTCTTGAACACGGTAGTAGATACCACACCGCGAAGCAGTTCAATGGCCTTGCGTACATGCAGCGTTGTAGCGTCCTCGTTCAATGTAACTAATATCTGCGTCATAATCGTAATCTTTTTGTTCTCGGGGGCAAGGACGGTGCAAGCCGAGTGCAATCAAGTTCACTTAAATTGCCGAGGCGCAGCCCGTACTCGCTGCCTTCGGCTGCAAAGATACAAAGAAAAATCGAATAATCAAAGAATTCGCATAAAATAACATGAAGTGCAACCCTTTAAACGAGAAAAGAAGTACTATCCCGCCTGCCTCGACGGTGGCCCCGCGCTGAGCACGATTGAGGCGATGGTGCCCACCCGCATCATCCGTGTGAGCGGCGAACAGCTGGTGAAGCGGTTCAATCAGGATAAGAAGGCGATGGATTTGCGCTGCCTCATTGCCGAGCGCCTCTGCATCACTCCCCAACAGTTGTCACGCATCCGCAAGGCCGTCACGTTTTCGGAGAAATAATTCCAAATATTCACAAAACCACTGAACATTTGTTCAGACTTTCACCTCGACAGACACTTTTTCGGTCTTGTCGGGGGATTTTTCGTGACGTTTTCTGTAACTTCGCACGGAAAAAGCGAGAAAGATGAAAAAAAGTTGGTCTCGCGATTATATATTTTTGCAAAAAGTGGTAATATATAAGTAGAGAACATCAAGCGAATGGAAACAATAACAGGCAAAACATCACAGGCCATACAGGACGAGACGCTGCTCATCCGCCGCATCCTTGACGGACATACAGAGTTGTTCCGTCAACTTGCAGGCCGATATGCCGGGCAGGTGCTACGAATGGTGGCCAGCCTGATTCCTTCGCAAGAAGAAGCCGAGGAGGTAACACAGGACGCTTTGTTGGAAGCCTTTCAGAGCCTTGCACGTTTCGATGCACGACAGGCCAGTTTCCAAACATGGCTCATGCGCATTGCCTACTATACGGCTCTGAAACATTACAGACAGCATCACAAAACCATCACGGTAGTGGAAGTGGAACAACAAAGGCTCGACACCTTTCCCGACGATGAAACCGACGCCCTGCTTGACGACACCGACCGCGTGGAACTCATGGAAAGAGCCATCGAAAAGCTGAAGCCCGACGACCAGATGCTGCTCAACCTCTACTACTTTGACAACCGCCCGATGCGCGAAATAGCCTGTATCACGGAACGTGAAGAAAGCTACCTCCACTCGCGGCTGCAATGGATACGCAAAAGACTGGCCATCACCATCAAAAGTCTTGAAAGTGAAGAATCTTAAAGTGAAAAGTGAAGAATGAAGAAGGAAGAATATAAAGACCAAGGATTACGCCAGGCATTGCAGCGCAGGAACGAGTCCGCCGAGCGGATGACGCTGCCGGAGGACTTCACCGACCGACTGATGCAGCGCTTGGAGGAGCCCACCCCAACCCTCCCAAAGGGAGGGAGAAACAAAAGCCTCCTTTACTGGGGGAGGTTGGTGGGGGCTTCCATTGCCGCCAGTGTAGTGCTGTTGCTGACGTTCCATTTTATAAATAATAAAGAAGTTACGAAAGTTGAACAACCGATAGTGGTGAAAAAGACGGAGTCTCAGAGAAGTGAGCCTAATGCTATAAAAAAAGAACCCATACAGATGGCTAAAGAAGAAAAAGCTGTTGTGGCAAAAACAACTATGATTAATAAGCGGTCAAAAGCCTCCGTTTCAGAGAGTAAGACTTCAACAACGGTTGCAGCAACCGACAGTCTTGACTACTATATTGACAAAATAGAACGCGAACTGGCCCAAGTGGATGAGAGCCTTTACATAGAGCGGATGAACAAGGTTATACGTGCTGACGAGCGACTGCAGCGCATCGTCAATAGCTATATCCTGCACACCCTCGACAAGGAGGGCCGACCCCAGACGGCAGACAACATGTATAACGTAAAAACAGAAGAAGATGAAGAATAGACTTTTTACTGCCATCGTGGCATTGCTGATTGCTATTGCATGCAGCGCACAGACATCCCGCTCCAGCAACATCAGGGAGAAACTGAATGCTTTCGTGGAATCGAAAGAGTACGGCGTGCATCGACTCGGTTTCTCAAAAGACGGACTGAATGTTTATCAGTTTGCCCAGCAGTTTGCCATTGGTGAGGAGTTGGACAGCAAATACTACGGTCCGTTGTTTACGCCCCGAATGCTGGATTTGGAGAAGGCTTTCAGAGGTGAGGCCGTGAATGCCAAGACCATCTATATCCATGATGCAAGCGACGGTGACTCACCTCTGTCGGGCGTTAAGTTCCAGTTGATGACAGACGCCCAACATCCGATGATACATGCTGTGACATTCGACCTCAACAAGAATATCCGTCTGATTTCCTTTGAAGAGGCAGACGGCAGGATATATGTCCTACTGCTGATGTGGGACCAGACCGTTGACCAAGACAAGAAAATCGGCGATATATTCCTGATGGACGGCATGATTTACGAAATCAGCGGATGGAAAATGGACGACAGACCTTATATCGCCCACTATAAGCGACCTGCGGCGACGGGCACCTTTGTTGCGGGTTTGCAGTATAACGACCCTGCTGATGCGATGAGCGTCGAAGAGTTCATGGCCAAGGTGAAGCGCACCTGTGAGATATTCCAGCGCGAGACCCCGCAAGGCAAAACGGCAGCAGGGGTGGTGCTCAACAAGACGTGTAACGCATTCAGCGGAAAACTGACCAAAGAGCAGTATTTCGATGCGTTGAGCAATATACAGCCGTTAGTTGATAGCGAAAAGAATGAAAACCTGAAGAGCATCCTGGCCTATTCCTGTTACATGATTTACAAGAAGAGTGAATTATATGAGGGTGACAGAGAAACAGATGTCACGCATGCACCGACAGCCGCTTCAGAGATCACCACCACGCAGGTGTCGAAGACTATCGTCTACAATAGTATGCTGATGAATGAAATGGTGGGAAAGGAGATGGTGGAGTGCCAGATATCCGGTACGGCACCATTGAAAGGCCAAAAAGTGGAAGTGAGACGCAGTATTACCTCCGAACTATTGGGGACGTGCCCTATTACCAACGGCAAGTTCTCCTTTAACTGCAAACTGCCGAAGAACGAGGTGTGCCGGATATATCTCGATAACAGAGAAGCCGTTTACTTCTATACCGACGGTAATCCCATCAGCGCAGACATGGAGCACCTGACAATAGAAGGCGGCAAGGCCAGCCAAAAGGTTAACGATTTCCTGCAGACAGTAGAGCGCGAACGCCTGGCCGAACTCCATGAGACCGACATTCAGGAAAAAGCGGAAATCAACCGCCAGCGCGGCGAGCGGCTTCTCAAGGCTGTCCGTGAAAACCGTGACAATATCATCTCAGCCTATGCACTCAGTCAGGTCTATACCGAAATGAGCTACGAGGAACTGAAGCCTTACCTCAGTGACGACTATGCTTTCTCGCATCACATCCTACTGTCACCAATGCGCGAATACGTGGAAGGACTGGAGAAGCGCCGTCCCGGCACTCCTTATACCAACCTCGAACTGGTGGACACGAAGGGCCGCCCACATCAGTTAAGCGAATATATCGGCAAGGGATATGTCGTCCTGCATTTCTGGCATGGTCTTGGCGGTTATGGATATGAAATCCATCCGTCCATGAAGACGCTTTACGACACTTACCATTCACGCGGAGTGGAGTTCGTCACCTTGGCCTTCAGTTTCGGTGTGCAAGGATGGTGGGAGGAAGTAAAGCAGCGCGGGCTGACATGGCCGCAGTTGATGCCCAATCCAGATACCAACCCCCGAGACGCACTTGCTGCCTACGGAATACGTTCCTATCCAGAATTAATTGTTATTGATGCAAAAGGAACTATCGTGGCCTGCCCTCGTAATTTGGAAGAGCTCGAATCAGTTTTAAAAGAGTTGAGATAATTGCGAATTATATTGAAAGTAATGACAGATTTTGATTCACCCCTGGGAATCGGCATGGGACGCAGCGATGCGTCCTGTGCCGTTTGCGAGATTATGAAAGTTTAACGCCCCGCAGCGTCATATTTCAGCTATTAAGGCGTATATATAATAAAAGGTAAAGACATTAACGAATATGAACAAGAAAACCATTATCACCATCCTGCTCGCCCTCGCTGCAGTGGTGGGGCAGGCGCAAATCAAATGCCACGTCGAAGGAACATTGGATACCGACGCGTGGGGTGACGAGATTATCATCTGTGAGGCAGGTACTGACCTGCGCGTGGTGGACGAACCGCGCTTCCACGTGAAAGCCAAGGATGGACACTTCTCCTACGACATCGAGACCGACTTCCCACGGCTCTATGTGGTATTCTTTCTGAAGCAACAAGAGACGGGCAGCTGGTTCCAAGGCAAGTTCTTAGCCGAGAACTGCAACGTGAATGTCACGATGTATAAAGACAAGAGGCCACGTATTGTTACCAGTGGCGAGGAAGGCCGTAAGCACGCGGTGAAGGACAGCATTGAGGACGTGCGCTTCTGGAACCCCGTCGAGGAAATCGACAATAAGTTGGAGAACCCTGACTGCATGGCGGAGTTCTACAAAGCAGACTTCATTTCCACCGTTACCAAAGCACGGTCTTTGAATGTGGATAGTCTGCCGCAGACGTATGTCGATTCTATCCGTCAAGTGGTCGATTACTACATGCAGAACAAACGTGCAAGATATACCGACGCTGGCTGGCAGTTGATGCAGCGTCGTGACAGCATCACCGCCAACTTGGTTCCCTTCCGCTTTGCCTACGACGCAGAGCACCCATGCTTTGGACGCTTTACGATGTACTTGATGCCATCCAAGCCCTCAAGCATGCAGACGTCTATGTGAACTTCGACAATTCGCAGTTTGAGCCATATTTGACGCTCTATCACGACAAACTCATCAATTACTACCCCGGCCACCCCATTCACGACCAGATTGCCACAGCCGAGACGGCCTATCGCCTACAGCCTGGAAAGCCCTACATCGACTACACCGTACGTAATATAGACGGCCAGCTCGTTCCTATTTCCACCCTCACGAAAGGCAAGGTAGCCCTCATCGATCTTTGGGCATCGTGGTGCGGCCCCTGCCGTAGCCACAGTATTGCAATGATTCCTGTCTATGAGAAATACAAGGACAAAGGCTTCACCGTCATTGCCATCGCCCGTGAACGTAATCGCCAAGCGATGGAAAATGCAGCGAAGAAGGACGGCTATCCTTGGCAGAGTCTGCTGGAACTGAACGACGAGAACCAGGTGTGGCGCAAGAACGGAGCAGGCAATGCCGGCGGTGCCATGTACCTCATTGATCGCGACGGCACCATCCTCTCCACCTCTACCGATGCCGAGGAACTGGAGCCGATTATCAGGAAAGCACTAAACATTGATTAATAGGACACAGATGCTTTGAGACCTGCAATGTGGCAAAGCGAGCCTTTTTTACCTAATAATATATAAAAGGTGAGGGCAAGACGAACAATATTTCACAAAAAAGTTGTAAATTTGCTGCGTTGAACAATAAACCGAAGCAAGTTATGAAGACAAAGAATGAAATACTGCACCTGTTAAGCCTCTACAAGCCGACGGCCCAGAGTAAGTATGGGCTGACACGTCTCGGCATCTTTGGCTCTGTTGCTCGTGGCGAGCATACCGAAGGTAGCGACGTGGACGTGTGCTACGAGGGGCGCGTGCCGACGCTCCTTACGCTCGACCTCATTCAGACCGACTTGGAGAAGCTGCTTGAAAGCCGGGTCGATTTGGTGCGTGTGCGTGACGGCATGAACACTCTTCTAAAACAACGTATACAGAAGGAGGGCGTCTATGTTTGACCGTGAAATTGTGATGGACAGCTTGCAGAAGATTAGCAAGACCATCGAAACCATACTGGAACGTGCCGCCGTTGTTACCGACCCTGACGACCTGCTCTGCTCGCCGGGAGGCATGATGCGCCTCGATGCTATCTGCATGAACCTGATAGCCTTAGGCGAGGCCGTGAAGGGACTTGACAAGCAGACGCATGGTCAGTTGTTGCCTCGCTACCCCGAAGTTTATTGGAGCGGCGTGATGCATATGCGCGACAAAATAGCCCACCACTACTTCGAGATTGACACCGACATCGTGTTCCTCACCGTACAGCAGGACGTGCCAAAGATGAAGGAAGTCATCGACAGAATGATTGCAGACATGAGTAATGAAACACTATAGTTTCGAAAGTAAAATTGCTTAATATTTTTGCAAAGAACCGTCATTGCCATTGCCCGTGAGCGTAACCGCCAAGCGATGGAAAATGCAGCGAAGAATGACGGCACCATCCTCTCCACCTCCACCGATGCTGAGGAACTGGAGCCCCTCATTAGGAAGGCGCTGAACATAGAATAGAAAGGTGGCGGGTAGGCACTGGAGCCTGGATGCAAAAAAAATGGCTTGAACAATTTGACTTTTATCCTTTTCAGTTGTATTATAGATAGACAAGCAAACAGATGACAACTGAAGAGAACCAGATACTGGCACGCTGCAAGGACGGCGACAGAGAATCATTCCGATGGGTAGTGACTACCTATCAGCAGCGCATCTTTTCTTTGGCACTGAAAATGCTGGCCGACGAGGAAGAGGCCAAGGACGTGGTTCAAGAGGCCTTCATCTGCGTGTGGCAGAAGCTTGATGCCTACGACCTGCAACGGCCGTTCTCCACATGGCTCTACACCATAGCCACCCGGCTCTGCCTGGACCGGCTGAAGCAGAAGCGGGCTGTCAACTCTCTGCCGTTAGACGAGCAGGCGCTGCACCGCTTTGCTGCCGATGCCGACAGCTACCGGGCGCTGGAGAACCGCGAATGGGTGTCGATCGTGCGGCTCTTGGCCGAGGGACTGAGCGCGAAGCAGCGGCTCGTCTTCACACTCTGCCAGTTAGAGGGGCTGCCATCGCCGGAGGTGGAGCAGATTACGGGCTTGGACGCCCGCCAGGTGAAGAGCAACCTCTACGTGGCCCGACAAACGATACGCAAACGACTGAAAGAATTAGGATATGAATAAGACTGACGACATACTCAACCGGCTGCAACAGGCACAACAACCCAGCCTCGACAACCCCGACGAGCTGACGGAGCGCATCATGAGCCGCCTGCCAGACCGCGGGCGCCCTCGCCCGCAAACAGGGGCACGCCGAGCATGGCGCTACGTCGCTGTTGGCATCGCCGCCAGTGTGCTGCTGCTCATCGGCGTGGGCGTGGCAACTCAGCGGCAGGAAAGCCACCCCACGGAATTGATTGCCGACAACGCCGAGAAGGGGAACCACCTCGTAGAATCGGTTCTCACTGATACTGAGAAGAGAAAACACCCAGTAGAATCGGTTCCCAACGATGCTGCGAAGGAAGACGCCCCCGCAAAATCGATCCCCTGCGAAACTGAGAAAGAAGACGTCCCCAGTGTAAAGGTGCTCGACGCTAACTTGCACTACGCGGCCTATACGGAAACTAAGGACACGTCCGACTATCTGCCCCCGGCTCGCGTGGACGAGTTCGTCGAGAAGCTCGCCGCCTATCATCATGTCGAGGCCACGGTGCTCAGCGACAGCACGGCACACAGCGTGGCCTACGTCTTCCCCGACAACGACAAGGTGAGGCTCTTCGACCGCCTCCTGCAGGTGGCTTGCACCTATAGCTACGACAGCCCAGGCTATCAGATGACCATCTCGCAGCAACAGCTGCTGTTCACCCTTGAGGATACGCGGCTCAACCGCCGATACCTCTGGCTGGCCGAGCGCATCGGCGGCAGCAGGATCATCCTCTACGCTACCCACGCCCCAACAGGCGCCGCCGTCTCGTCGGAGGCTTATCAAGAATTTCGCGAAAGAACAACTCATACAAATCAAACAACAGAATTATGAAACACTACAGCAGAACAATCCTAACAGTGCTCTTGGCGGCCACGACCGCCACCATCGGGGCGCAAAAGCCACGGGCAGGCGTAGATATGCCGGTAATGAAAAACAAGATCACCGTATCGAACGTGCTGAACGAAGGGCGCATCACTTGGTTTGCATCCGAGGAACCTGTCACTGACCCGGCGACTGGACTGAGCACCGTGAAATGGCAGAACACCGAGAACCGCCACGTGAAGGAGCGCGACGGCCAGTGGGCCAAGAGCGTCATCGTGACGAGCCGCACGTCCACAGGCAGTTTTGAACGCGACGCTACTTTTCCATACGTCAAGGCGACGTCGCCACTTATCCCCTGCGGATGGGAACTCACTGAAGAGGATGGCGAGACGGTGCTCCACTGCTACATGAAGATGCCGGCCGACGTGGTCACCAACTTCTGGCTCGCCTCCGACGAGACGGCCATCGTCGACAGCGAGACGGGTGTGCAGTACCGTGCACGCCGCTCCAACCCCGACAACTGGGGGCAGTATTTCCGCTTCCGCGCCAAGAAGGACAGCATCGTCGACCTGCGCATCTACTTCCCGCCGCTGCCCCCCGAGACCAGCTCCGTGTATATTTACGGCGTACCCAACTGGGGGCTGAACGGCGGCAGCACCATCTCCATCAATAGGCCGAATATGTATCACGTCACGATTTCGCCCTACGACGCGCCGCCCGAGTTCCATAAGCCACGACTGGTGCGCGAGGCCCGCAACTACAACAAGGACAACAGCGGCTCGTGGGCAGAATACACCGACGCTCACCTCATCAGGCCGCTGAAGCATAACACCATGGCCCTCTGGCGCACGGCCGACGCCACCTACATAGCCGTGGCCCGCGAACAGAACTGGACGCGCGAATACTTTGGCGAGGGACCTAACGACCTGCTCATCGACAACAACGGCAAGCAGTACCGCCTGAAGGAGGTGCAGGACTATCCCAACGGCAACCTCTTCTGGGTGAGGGGCAACAGCGGCGACTGGATAGCCTTCCTGAAGGTCTACGAGCCGCTGGCACCGGGTGTGCGCACCATCAACTACATCGTGCCCGAGGGCGAACCCTTCAAGGCCTGGGGCGCCAACTGGAGCGGCACGGTGGAGAGTAACCTCGACGTGGAGCAGCTGCGCCGCAACCAGAAGTTCTTTGAGTACCACCCCCGCGTGGTGGTGGAGTAGCAGAATAGTTATTAATTAATCCTACCCGTTGCCTTTCCTGCTCGCCCTTGTGGCGGTATTGTCCGTCAGTATCGTTCTGAAAGGGCAAGGAAACGAAACCAAGAGTGCTGAAGCCAAGCCTAAGGACGCTGTGGAACAAAAGAAACCACAAGACGACAACGTGCTGACCTACGACATTTCCTCTTTGCAGGATTCCGCCTCACTCATCATCCACGTCATCCGGGAATACAACCAACTGGGCATGGTCAACGAAATGAAAGGGCAGAGACTTAAGATGGCAAAGACGTTATCCATTGGCTTCTCTCCCAGGCAATCGGTACAATCGGACTCAATGGTAACTGTCTATGTACGTCCCGACAGCCGTAATGGCTTGGCAAGGGATTTGGTGCTCAAGCCCGTTCCCGATGCGCCAGAAACTTTTTACCTCTACGAAAAGGTTCCAATCCGGGTTTCAGCGTTACGGCGTAACACTTTCATTCCCCTTGCCCTTTATGGCTCATTCTGGTGGGATTCCAATTATAAGATATGTCGTTTCTGCGGAGAGAAGGAACTGACGGAAGAGAACATCATGGAAAGTGAATATTTCAAACACTCGCCCCATTACTATATTATCGGAGCAATCTTCAGCGATAATACCGCTCGCGCGACACCGCTGTAGCACGCTATTATCATAACATCATAAAAGGAAAGCTGAACAATGAACAAGAAAACCATCATCACCATCCTGCTCGCCCTCGTCGCAATGGCGGCACAGGCGCAGACATTCACTTGGAGAATAGAAGGGACGGTGGCAAACGCCGCACCGACAGATACGCTGACTGTCATCGATGCCGAGAGGCAAAGGATGATAACAACGCTGCAAGTCAAAGACGGGAACATCGTCCCTGCAAGTGGAACGCTTGACGAACCTGCCGTCTGCTGCATCACCAAGCAGGGCAGACGCGGATGGATAAGAATGTTTGTCCTGGAAAGCGGAACCGTAAATATCACGGTTGACTTGGACTTGGTTTACCTCATACGCATTGGAGGTACGCCGATGAACGACGAGCTGATGAGCGTGCTTGCGGTACAGAACACGGACATGGATATGGACACATACGTCAAGAAGATGTGCGAAGTGGTCAGCCGTATCGTCAGCAACCATCCAGACCATCCACTGTCTCCATTTCTTATCGGGCAATCCAAGGCATTATTCACGTCAACCGAATCAATTGGACTTATAAAGAAGCTGTCCCCCGACTTACAGGCAAGTCCTAAGATGGACAGGCTGAAGGAAAGTCATCTGCTGGTGCAGGAAACCGAGGAGGGCAAGATGTTCAAGGAGCTCACGGGCGTTTCTCCTGATGGCAAGCCGACCGCCATTTCCGACTTCGTGGGGCGGGGCAACTATGTGCTTGCCGACTTCTGGGCCTCGTGGTGTGGGCCTTGCACGGCTGACATGCCCCATGTCATTACCTTGTACGAGAAATACAAGGACAAAGGGCTGAAGGTAATCGGAATCACCGTCAGCGACACCCCAGAGAAATCCGACAGCGTCGTGCAGAAATTGGGCATCCCGTTTCCCCAGATTTACGAATCCAAGCCCATGAGCATCTATGGAGTGACCGGGATTCCCCACAAGATTCTCTTTGCTCCCGACGGCACCATCCTCTCCCGCAGGATTGCAAGCAGCAAAGAACTTGACAGGAAACTCGAAGAGATATTCAACGATAACAAATAAAGCGAATATGAACAAGCAAGCCATCATCACCATCCTGCTCGCCTTCGTCGCAATGGCGGGGCATGGACAAGAAATCAAGAAAGTAGCAGCCACGCCCGAAGACTTCATGGAGCACATGGCCTTGTGTGGCTACGAAGTTTACACCTACGACATTTCCTCTCTGCGCGACTCCGTGTCGGGCTTCACCATCGTCATCCGCGAGTACAACCAGCAGGGGATGATTGACGAAAAGAAACTGTACGGCTTCAGGACAAAGACCATGATTTCAGACTTCAACGAGCAGGACCAACAGGAAATCTATGCGGAGAACGATGCCGACGACATGGAGCGCGGCATCTATCGTCTGGCCAAGACCCTCGCCGTCGGTTTCTCTCCCGTTCAGTCGGACTCCATCGAGACCATCACCCTGCGTTCTTCTCGCAATGATGCCTCGCCATGGAAACTGACGCTGAAGCCTATTCCCGGAGCACCCCAAACCATTTACCGCTATCAGAAAGCGCCATACCAGCCCAATTCTTTCTCCCTTGACACCTTCATTCCCCTTGTCTTCTACGGTTCTTTCTGGTGGGACGAACAAGCAAAAGGATGGCGTTTCTGTGGAGAGACCGAACTGACAGAGGAGAAAGCCAAGACCAGCGACTACTTCAAATTCTGCCCACACTATTACATTATTGGCGCTGTATTCCATAAATAATGGTAACCAATTGAAGGAAAAATGTGATTAAGAGAGTGCCATGCAAACTCGTTTGCAAATGGCCGAACGTGAACATTTTACCTAATAAGGAATGTTTTTCTTGCCGTTATCAGCAAAAAGTAGTATCTTTGCAGCGGAAAATAAGCTAAAAGCTTGCCGATAGAAAAGATGGAGTATATATCAGTGATGCAGTTCGCCGAGAAATTCGGGATATCAGAACGTACAGCCCGCAACTATTGTGCGAGCGGAAAGATTGAAGGAGCGTTCCTCACAGGTAAAACGTGGAACATTCCTGCGGATGCCGTTCTGCCGCAACGAAAGAATGTCCGGAAAAAAGTGTCGCCCCTGCTGACTATGCTGCGGGAGCAAAAAGCATCACGGCTGAAAGGAGGCATCTATCATCGTACGCAGATTGACTTGACCTATAACTCCAATCATATCGAAGGCAGCCGTCTGACTCATGACCAGACGCGCTATATCTTTGAGACGAACACCATCGGCATTAGCGACGGGATTGTTAATGTGGATGATATCGTTGAGACGGTGAATCACTTCCGATGCCTTGACTATATCATCGACCATGCGGAGGAACCTTTATCGGAAAGTCTTATTAAACGACTCCATCTGCTGTTAAAGACAGGTACGTCAGACAGCCAGAAAGAGTGGTTTGCCGTTGGCGACTACAAACGCCTGCCTAACGAAGTTGGTGGTATAGAAACCTGCCCTCCCCAAGAAGTACATCGTGAGATGAAGAATCTTATCAGCGATTATAACCATTGCAAGAAAAAGGTGCTGGAACATATCCTCGATTTCCATGTACGCTTCGAGCAGATTCATCCTTTTCAGGACGGCAACGGGCGTGTGGGCCGTCTGATCATGTTTAAGGAATGTCTGGCCAACGGAATCATTCCTTTTATCATTACCGATGAACTCAAGATGTTCTACTATCGCGGTCTCCATGAGTGGGGGCATATCAACGGGTATCTAATGGATACTTGCCTGACAGCACAAGACCAATACAAATCACTACTCGATTATTTCAAGATTTCGTATAAAAATCTGAGTAAGTGAGAAGCAAACAAAAGATTAGACTAAAATTTTGTCTCACTTTATACTGTTTTTATGACTTACTCTAAAAAAGAATGTATTTTCAAGATGACAAGAGTCTTTCTTGCTTCCTTCATCTTGATGGGCGTTTCCCTGTTGCCCTACTTCGCCTATATTTTCGGGCGGGACATCCCTTTCAGTCGTACAATATTGGATATTGGAAACCTTCTGTGGCCGTTAGCAATTTTTGCCGTCTTACTTTACGAAGACAAGAAAGAGAAGTTGGGAATATGGTGTAATCCGAGCCTTGGAGTGAACCTGAAGACGGTTATTCTATCCCTGGCATTGGGAGTCCTCTGGCAGCTCATTATATTTCTGCTGACTTCCTTGTTTGACGCACCTAATACAGACCCTCGGGAGTCCTATACTCTTGCGACCCTTATCCTGCATATATTCTCCTTCGCCATCATCGGCCCCATTGCAGAGGAACTGTTTTTACGGAAATGGTACATATCCATGATGGAAAGAGCCTCTTTCGGCAAGATAGCGATAGTCATTTCCAATGCGCTCATCTTTTACGTGGCGCATGTGGGCACAGGCGTATGGAGATTAGACACACTGATGATGGCGGTCATTCTTTGCCTGATGTATATGAGAACCAGAGACGTTCGCTATTGTGTAATTACGCATGTCACATGTAATCTCCTGGGAATCTTCTCTGCTTATTATTTCGTATAAGACAATCTTCTTGCGTTTTGGAGGTTTTATGAACCAATTGCTATATATCGTCTGGAATCCAGACCTCGTGGCATTCAGACTGGGTCCGCTATCGGTGCGATGGTACGGGCTGATGTGGGCCATCGGAATCGCGCTGGCCTTTTCTTCATTTTGTGGACACTACACAAGCGTATGCCTGAGAAGGTTGGCACAGGCTGGTATTTCGGCTTCTGTCTGACGTATATCTTCACCTTCCGTTTCTTCATCGAGTACACCAAGGAGATACAAGAAGCCTTCGAGGCATCGCTGCCCATCGATATGGGTCAGATACTCTCCATCCCGTTTATCATCCTCGGCGTGTACTGCATGTTAAGAGCCCGCAAATGAAAACACAGCTCTTTCATAAGAGATAGAAAAGTAACCCCAAGCAAAATGCAAACAAATAAACTCAAATAACAATTCGTGACCCATACACTTTATGTCAAACTTTCAAAAAACAGTAAGAATTATGGAGAACCCGACATTACCTACCATCTGGCTGGTGCCGCTGAGCAACGCCCCACAATGCCACGGATTCCAGGAATCGGAGCAAGAAACAGACCCAGCGGCCTCGGATTTCAGGAATCAGACCTTGACGGCACACATGATGGTATTGGATTTCAGGAATCCAGACAAGAAAGGATAATAGTGTGGTCGGATTTCGGGAATCCAAGTAGGAAACGGACAATAATTGGTTGGATTTCGAGAATCTGAGTTGTAACATAAAGAGGTTGAACGAGTTTTTCCCGAAAAATATAATAAAGGTATAACAATAAAACGAAACAAATATGAAGCAAACCATCATCACCATCCTCATCGCGCTCGCCGCAGTAGTGGGGCAGGCAAAAGAGAAAGCAATTGTGTGGGAACAGCCCACCACGGAGTTTGGAAACAGTTATGGCGACGGGTTCTTTAACCTGTGCCTTGACGTGACGAAGGTAGAACTGAAGGACAACGAGACCGTGGTGTATATCACCGCACAGCAGCGGTCGGACTATCCAGACTACTGGTTCCAGTTTGCGGGCGACACCTACCTGGAAGTGGGTGAGCAACGCTACACCGTCGTTTCTGCCGACGGTATTGAACTCAACAAGCACCTTCAGACGAACAAGGACGGCAAGCGCGACATAGCGTTCCATTTCCCACCGCTGCCTAAGGGAACTAAATCATTCGACTTTATCGAGGGCGACGGACAGGGCGCTTTCCAAATCAAGGGCATCAAGTCTGTGGAGGAGCGCTGGAAACAACTGTTCCCCTCCTACTGGCGCGACAATAACGGCGACTGGAAGATAGCCTTCTTCGACGACTGCGCCATCTACGACTGCAAGTTCTGGAACTACAAACAGCGCGACGTGAACCAGAAGACTGGCGAGGCTACCATCCTTATGACCAACGGCAACGACGAGTTGAAGGTCATGGTGGGTAAAGACAAGAAAGGTACGCGCACGATTCAGATTGGCAGCGAGAAGGCCACATACGCCATGATTACCACCCGCTTCCTGCCCGACTATCCCACGAAGGACACGCGCACCGACTTCGTGGACACAGGCTACAAGAAGGACACCGTGACCGTCGTGGGCTGGATTAAGGATATGCCGGAGCAATTCAAGCAGTTGAAGACTTTCGACTTCGGCTATGAGAACATCTATACGGACAAGCAGGTGGATGTCCATGCCGACCTCGACGAGCAGGGACGCTTCACGGTTAAGTTTCCTCTCCTGAATAGCACGGAGTTTTTCATCGACTGGCGACGTTGCTTCATCCGCACGATGTTCGAGCCTGGTAAGACCTACTTCATACTCTACGACTTCAGGGAGGGGCGACGCTACTTGATGGGCGACGACTGCCGATTGCAGAACGAACTCTTCAAGTATCCGCTCGACTGGAAGTCCATACGTATGGAGGATAGCGACAAGGATTTCGACAAGTACATCGCTTCGGTCGACAGCCTCCTGAAGGCGCAGAGTGCTATCATCGACCAACTCTGCGAGGAGCACCCCACGCTCTCCACCCGCTTCAACACCTTCAGGAAGGGCAATACGCTGTGGCAGCAGGCACGCGACTTCGGGCAGTCACGTTTCAGAGGTTCCAACTTCCAACTCCCTGACAATGCCCGCCAGTATGCCTACGACAACTTCTGGACGAAGATGGAGAAACCCTACACCCTGCACCGTGGTCTCAGCGGTTTCCTGCGCGACTATTTAGACGATGCCGCACAGGCACGCAACGCCATATTCACTTACAGTATCCGTGACAACTACAAGGACTTTGCCTCAAACGACGAGGAGTTGGCATTGCTCACTCGCTGGAAGAAATGGATTGACGAGGCAACGCCAATCATCGAGGCAGAACCCACCGTCGAGGCGAAGATAAGCAAGTCGCGTGAACTGGATTCGCTGAATGCTGACTTGACGAAGGAGGTGGATAAGATAGTCCAATCTCCAAGAGCATCCAAAATCATTCATGGCGGGCTGCTCGTGAACACCTTGAAGCAACACCAACTGACACTTGACTCCCTTCGTGCCGACCCGTTCATCAAGGACGTTTGGCTCGCCCGACAGGCATTCAGTCACATCGACCACGATCGCACATCGCTGCTGCCCAACATCGTAGACACGCTGAAGGCCATGATTGGCAATCCCGACTGCATCGCCATGATTGAGAAGCAGAACAATCATTACCTCGCCATCGAGAACCGCGAGTTCGACAAACTGGTGCTAAAATCATCGGACAACCTTACAGACCTCAGCGAGGGCGAGGCACTGCTGAAGAAACTCCTCGAACCATACAAGGGCAAGTTCGTGCTGCTCGACATCTGGGGAACGTGGTGCAGCCCCTGCAAGGAAGCCCTCTCGCACTCCACCGAGGAGTACGCCCGCCTGAAGGACTACGACATCCAGTATCTCTATCTGGCCAACAGCAGCCCGCTGGAATCTTGGGAGAACGTCATCAAGGAGTACAACGTCAGCGGCCCCAACGTCGCCCACTATAACCTGCCCGCCGAGCAGCAATCTGCCATCGAGCGCCACCTTGGTGTCAATTCCTTCCCCACCTACAAACTCTTCAACCGCGACGGTGACCTGCTCGACCTGAATGTTGACCCTCGCCACCTCGATAATCTCGCCCGGCTGTTGGAAAGCATGAAATAAAATGAATCGAATAATGAACAAGCAAACCATCATCACCATCCTGCTCGCCCTCATCGTAGTCTCGGGACGAGCACAGACATCATTTGATACGGGAGATGGCTGTCTGAATGTCATTGACATATCTTACGCGAAAGGCGTTGGTGAATATGGCGATGGTGGTCTTTCCGCAAACTATCTACACGAAAAGTTCATTAACGAGCGCTTTAGTATAGGACCAGGAATCGGATATAGCTATCATAAGAACTACAAGTTTTCAGCAATACCCATTTATCTCAGTACACATTACTTCTTCTTAGACCGCAAGTTTTCTCCGTTTGTTAATCTACGCGTCGGAGGATTCGCTCTATTCAACGCTAAGAATGTAGGAAGTAATGAGAAATACTCTCTATCAAAAGAAAAGCAGGGTTTCAGTCTGTTTATGTCGCCAAGCATCGGCGTGAAGATGCACATCACACCAAACATCGGCATAATGGCTTCGATAAGTGACGAAGCTTATCTCGTAAAAGCGTTTGACGTGAATAAGAACGATTACAAGAGCAAGCTGATTCATGGTTTGGGAATCAATGTCGGAGTGTGCTTTCAAATTAAAGGGTGGTAGAGAAATAATACAACAAACATGATACGAGCATGAAATATTTTATCTTAGCTCAAATCCTTTTCCTTACTAGTTTAGTGGGATTTGCCCAGCAAGTGATGTTGGCAGACAGCATAACCCAAAATCCAGTTTGCTATGCTACTGTCTACGATGCTAACGGGACTGTAATAGGTCGCTCTGACATGGGAGGGTATATTAGTCTTCAGAAAGGCTTCGAATATCACATTTCTCATATAAGCTATGAACCCAAGAGTTTCGTTTATAATGATGATAGCATCATTTTCCTATCTCCGTCATTTTATACAATATCAGAAGTCAGTGTTACGGCAAAGAAAAAGAAATATTATCATTGTAAAGTGTTCTTTAGGAGTATAGAACATGTAGATTCATGTCTGAAGTATTATATGGACGGAATACGAGAGTTCTTTATCGACACCAAAAGCAAAAAGGTGCATTACGGAAATGTCGAAACGAATTACTTCATGTCAAAGAGAAAAGACATTGCACAGAAGAAACGGAGTATGATGATTGGCGACAGGTACATGGCTCTTCCGTTTCTTGACAAGAATACTTTATATGAGGAAACAATGCGTGATAAAAAGAGAAATATAGAATCGGGTATTGTCTATGCGGATTCTATATCAATAGGCAGTTGCAAGGTTCGTTCTGACAACAGCGAGATGCTTTTGTCTATAGACGCTTTGTGGCCCAAAAACTCTCTTGTGACAAATCTATTCGGATACACGCAAGTATTATCGAAATACAACAAGACGGAATTATATCGATATAATGATTTTGATGCTCCTTCCGTTTTCAATTTGAAATCCTCCAATAGTTATCGGCATCTGACATTGACTCACAAAAAAGAAAATCTTGTAAGGGACATTGATGTTGAAGACATGTTCTACGTTGTCGAATATGAATACACAGATACAAAGGAATTATCCTCGTCAGAACTGTTGCAGGAAGATTATAAGAAGTATTCTGGAATGTTTCCTATACCAGAAAGAATAAGGGAACAGTTAGTTCGAGGAGAAGAGCTATGAATAAGATTAAAAGCTACATGTTATTTCTAATTCTGTTGACAATGCTGTCGCCAGCGACATTTGGAATGGCTCAGACGGTAATTGTCAAGGACAGCATCACCAATGAGCCAATACCGTTTGTGAGTGTCTATTTCGGGAATGAAACTGGTGGCTATACGGACGAAAAAGGGATGATTGCCATTCCAAACGAAGCGGCACAGATACGGTTGTCTCATATCTGCTACGAGACAAAGAGCATCTCTAAGATAACAGCCGACTTGCAAACTATCTTTCTTGTTCCGAAAAGTATCAATCTTGATGAAGTCGCCATTAGCGCAAAGGCTCTCAAACGAACAAAGACCACAGAAGTGGGATCGATGAAAGCGAAGACGCAGACCAAGCACAAAGGAGCCAATGGATTTGAGATGGCCTTGTTCATTCCATACGATAGCACTTGGGCTGAGACGCCATACATCCACTCTATATTGGCAAGTCTCGATTACTCCACCCATTATCTGGTATTCACGGAAATCATAACACCCATCTATGCCACTCTTCGCTTTGATCTTCGACAGCCAGATGCCAAGACTGGCGCTCCCAAAGACGAGTCCCTCATTGGCGGCGGTATCATACTCCCCTCCAGTCAGAAGCTTGGCAAGAGTGGCATTAGCCTTATCTGCCCTATACCATTCCCCCAGACTGGCGTATTCGTTGTAGTGGAATGGATAACCACAGCACAAGTCTCGGAATCATGCAATCTTGTGCCCTCTCTTAACATGACCTTGGATGAGAAGGAAAACAGAACCTGGAACAAAAAGACATTCTTTGCAGAGCAAAGCGGCAAAGCCGAGCGCCGAGGCACGGACAGGATGCAGGAACAGAACGAACCTGCGTATCAGAATGAAGAGGCACAGGTCTTTTATAAAGGCAGGACACCATCTGCCAAACTCGGTTTGAAAATATCAAAATAGGCAATATGAAACAAGCAAAACTTCTCTTCCTTCTGGTTACCGCCCTCGCATTCGCCTCTTGCGGCAGCGACGAACCAAGATATGCCGACCCAGAGGCACACGAAAAGACCGTTCAGTTGAACGAGCAGTACGGACCGCTCATGGTTGGCACATGGCACTACGAGAATATCAGTGACACACAATGTTACTTCGAGCGCCTCACCTTCCAGGCCGATGGCACGCTGACGGGTATGCGCAAATGGCAAACCCGCAAGCCCGTCACCATCGACGGCAAGGAGCAACACACCGATTGGGAGGACGTGGAACTGAGCGGCACGTTCACAGGGACGTGGCAGCTGAGATACTGGAGTCCCGAGGGCAACAGCGGCGAGAAGCGCAACTGCCTGCAACTGACCGCCACATACGACGATGCCGAGCGAGACTACATGGCCTACTCCTGCGCCCTCACCTTCGCCTACGCCGACGCCACCACCCTCCGCATCCAAGGCTATTACGTCAAAGCCCCCGACGGCTGGATCAACTACCAGCGTGGCCCGTCCGAACCAAGTTTCTAATCATCACAAACAAAGAACATGAACAAGCAAACCATTATCACCATCCTCTTTGCCCTCGTCGCAATGGCAGGACAGGCACAGGTTCCACTCGAAAGCGTGAAGGAACTTACGATGAAGTCGGAATATTTCAACCACGAACGACAGGTACTCATCTACACGCCCAACAACTACCCGAACTTTGACCAGACCTACTACGATGTCATCTATGTGTTCGATGCACAAGACCGCACGATGTTCGATCTTGTACACTGTTTGCTCAACATCGCCTGCGAGCCCGACCCCGACGGCGGCAAAAGCACGAATTTCATCATTGTCGGCATCTGCTCACCAACCCTTTGGGACATCAACTATTTTCGCAACCACGACTACCTGCCCATGCCCCTGCATGGCAACACTGGGCTGTTCAAGGAGGGCTACTACTACGGCAAATCGCCCGACCTGAAGAAATTCGTCAAGAATGAGTTGATGCCATACGTGAAGAAGAACTATCGCACGTCGGGACGCTCCCTCGGCATCGGCCATTCGCTGAGCGCGTCTTTCGTGCTCGACGCGATGATTACCGACGACCTCTTCGACGACTACATCGCCATTTCGCCCAACTGCTGCTACGACGAGTACCTTCTTTTCATACGCGTTATTATTTCTTTTTGAAGTTAGTTTATTCCTCGTATGTGATGCCCTTGTATTTTTCGGGAGTTATCGTCACTAACAATCCAACATATTGTAAACCAGCCTGTTACAGCGTGACGACAAGTGCAGCGAGTGACGATAAGTTTTCTGGAGGCTTGCTATCATTATTCCAGATGATGGGACAAGAGTCCCAATGCTGGGGATTTTTAC
>JAFUTI010000028.1 GCA_017471465.1 Prevotella sp.
ATCTTTATCAAGGATTTCCGACAATTGTTTGTTGGTCATTCCCTTCTCTGCAAGTACCACCTTCAGGCGGTTAATTCGTTTACGTTCCATTCCATAACTATATTTGGCTACAAATTTACACAAAAATTTCCATACTCAATGAATATTAAGCAAAAAAGAGGTAATTTTAAGTTGAAAAAATGTGTTTAAATTCAATTATCCTTGCCAATTCGATGATTTTCATACCTAATTGTTAGTTCTACGACTTTATGAATAATCTGCACTAACTGCATCATGTATTTCTCCAACTTACATACAAGCGCCATCGCTCTATGTTCTGAAATCGGGCGCATGGGGAAAAGTCCGTGGATGGCTCAATGGCATTGAAATCTCACGGGTGAGCCGTAAGATTTCCACGCGTACGCAGGAGACAAATACTTCTATTGGGCTATCCACGGACTTTCCCCCCTGCGCCGAAATTTGATGTTGAATGCCACAGGGGTAGGTGAGTGACATCTGATGGCAGACGTTGGAAGGAAGATATACAGAAGCAAGAATGTGTGAATAAACACCTAATTTTGTAGGTATGCGCTTTTTCTTCATAAAAAGATAACCTACTTTCGGAATTTTTTCTTATATTTGCAGCATGGAAACGTTTAACTAAAAATTTAGAGCTTATGAAAGTTGGAATTCCAAAAGAAATCAAGAACAATGAGAACCGCGTGGGCATGACCCCTGCGGGAGTTGCCGAACTGACTCGTCGCGGTCATCAGGTCAGCGTGCAGCATACGGCTGGCGAGGGCAGCGGATTCTCTGATGACGACTATGTGAAGGCCGGTGCTCGCATACTGCCCACCATCGAGGCCGTCTATCGCGAGTGTGACATGATTGTCAAGGTGAAGGAACCCATCGAGCCGGAATATGAGCTGGTGCGGCCAGGACAACTGCTCTTCACCTATTTCCATTTTGCCTGCGAGAAGGAGCTGACGGATGCCATGCTGAAGAGTGGAGCAGTCTGTCTGGCCTACGAGACGGTACAGCTGCCCAACGGCTCCCTGCCATTGTTGCAGCCCATGAGTGAGGTTGCAGGCCGCATGGCCACGCTGAATGGTGCCTACTATCTGCAGAAAACACAGGGCGGTAAGGGCAAACTCATCAGCGGCGTGCCCGGTGTGAGTCCGGCGAAGGTGTTGGTGCTCGGCGGTGGAGTCGTCGGCGAGGCAGCAGCCCTCATGGCTGCCGGGTTGGGAGCCGATGTCACCATCGCAGACATCTCTCTGCCCCGCCTACGTCAACTCGACATTGAGACTCCCGCCAACGTGCATACCCTCTATTCATCGGAGCACAACATCCGTGAGATGCTGCCGTCGGTCGACATCGTAGTAGGAAGCGTGCTGGTACCTGGCGACAAAACGCCACATCTGATTACGCGCGAGATGCTCAAGCTGATGGAGCCTGGCACGGTGCTGGTTGACGTAGCCATCGACCAGGGTGGCTGTTTCGAAACCTCGCACCCAACGACCCACAGCAATCCTGTCTACACGGAAGAGGCAATCCTGCACTATTGTGTGGCAAACATCCCGGGGGCTGTGCCAAACACTTCAACCCTCGCCCTCACAAACGCCACCCTCCGCTATGCCATCGCCTTGGCCGACAAAGGCTGGCAGCAGGCCTGCAAGGACGATCCTGCATTAGCCAAGGGCTTGAACATCGTAGAAGGCAAAGTCACCTACAAAGCAGTGGCCGATGTGTTCGCCCTCCCATACGAACCTGTCTGAGAGAAGTGAGCGGATAGTTTGCCGCTTACGATGCAACCCATCAAACCATAAAAAAACAGAAAAAGACAAAAAATTGTTTGGCTTTTTCTGTCGTTGTTTGTAATTTTGTGGCCGTATGCGAAAGACTGTCTTAACGATCTTTGTCCTTCTGCTGACGCTGACGGTGGCCGGTGAGACGACGAATCCCGAGAGTGAGCGTCGTTACGAGCATCTGACCTATCTCTACAACAACGACCTGAATGACTCGCTCATCATCCAGGCTCCTGTTGACATGACTTTCTATAAGAAGACGGGTGACTGGGAGAATTATTACCGCACTTGGACGCATCTGGTGAATACCTATACATTCAGCGGCAAGGTGAATACAGCGCTGAAAGAAGTGAAGCTCATGCACAGTGATGCGACGGAGCGGCACGACAAGTTCGGGCTGGCGCTGGCGGACTATGCGATGGGCAACGCCTATAACAACATGGGCTATCTGGACGAGGCCATCGACTGCTACGACCAGAGTCTGAAGCTGATAGACGATGTGGATATCAACTCGTCGACGGTGAACGATATCTTCTCCTACTATTGTGACGCGTTGAACGAGAAGGGGGCGTATGAGGTGATGACATCGATCACGACGCGGTGGAGAGCCTATCTTGACAAGATGAAGCAGGCGGGCAAGATGAACAAGGAGATGCGTCGTGTGTGGTATGCCTACTATTATCTTGCCTGTGCTCAGCAGAACCTGGGGCTCAACCGTCTGAACGAGGCAGAGGCAGACATCGATGCCGCCGACGAGAACAAGGTTGGCGGCCAGGTCTTTATCGGCATGAGTGTCCTCTACTATCGCGCCCAGCTGATGCTGCAACGCGGCGACTACCGGAAGGCGCTTGAGTACAACACCCTGCGTATGAACCAGAGCCGAGACTATGACGACAAATCGTCGATGGTGCTCATATACCAGCAGCGGGCACAGATTCTCATGAACATCGGGCAGTATGAAGAGGCCGCCGTGATGTACAGGAACATCTCGGAGTTGACAGACTCTGTCTACAAGAGGGATGCCCGCACCCAGATTACCGAACTGAACACGCTGTTCCGTGTGAGCGAGCTGGATATGGAAAAGCAGTTGGAGCGTAACCGTTACCTCATGCTGACAGCTATCATCGTATGCGTGGCGCTGGCCTTGCTGGTGGGCTATTGGTACTGGATGAACCGGCGGCTGAGAAAGAAGAACGAGGAGCTGGCCGTTGCGCGCGACAAGGCCCAGGAGTCATCGCGCATGAAGTCGGCCTTTATAAAGAATATCTCGCACGAGATACGTACGCCGCTGAACATCCTGTCGGGTTTCACACAGATTATCTCGCAGACCGACGTAGAGCAGCCGCTGGAGATACGCGTTGAGGCAAGCCGTAACATACAGGAGAATACGAACCGCATCACGTCGCTCGTCAACCGCCTGCTCGATCTCTCCGAGTTGAGCAGCCGCAATTCCATCGACCGCTCCGACAGCATCAGCGCCAACCGGCTCTGCCAGGAAGCCATCCAGAATAGTGGCATCGCCGAAAAGCCTGACCATGCGTTCAGCTTTGTCAGCACGGTCGACGACGGTGTCATGCTGCAGACGTCTGTGCACTATGCCACGCTGGCTATTGTCCACCTGATAGACAATGCAGAGAAGTTCACGCCGGAAGGCGGCCGTATCACGATGAAGTGTGACGTGAAGGAGCAGATGTTGTGTGTCACGGTTGAAGACACCGGATGCGGCATCCCCGAGGGCAAGGCAGAGACCATCTTCGACGAGTTCGTGCAGCTTGATGAATACAAGGACGGGGTGGGCATCGGACTTACCTTGAGTCGTAACACCGTCAGATATCTGGGCGGTGATATCGTGCTTGATGCCACCTACGACAAGGGTGCCCGTTTCTTCGTACTGCTGCCTCTGTAGCGTTAATTTCTCTGAAACGTGCACGTATTAGCAGAAAAAAGCGTAACTTTGCACCTTATTATTAAAAGACAGAAGGATTATGGCTTGCATATTGCATATTGACACCAGCACCGACATCTGCTCAGTAGCCGTCAGCGAAGACTCGCACGTCATCTTTGAAAAGACCGACCGTTCCGGCCCCAATCATGCTGAACGTCTAGGGACGTTTGTCGACGAGGCGTTGTCGTTCACCGACAATCATGCCATCCCGTTCGACGCGGTTGCCGTCAGTGGCGGTCCCGGCTCTTATACGGGACTGCGCATAGGCGTGTCGATGGCCAAGGGTGTCTGCTATGCCCGGGAGTTGAAGCTCATCAGTGTGCCCACCTTGGAGCTGCTCTGTGTCCCTGTCTTGCTGCGTGAGCTGGTGGAAGAGGATGCGCTGCTCTGTCCGATGATTGATGCGCGCCGGATGGAGGTGTATGCCGGTATCTACGACCGTGCCCTTCACCCTGTTCGTGAGGTACAGGCCGACATCGTTGACGAGGAGACCTACAGAGAATGGCTCGACCGCGGGAAGGTCTATTTCTTTGGCGGCGGCGCCAGAAAGTGCATGGCACAGATCAACCACCCCAATGCCTGTTATATTGATGGTATTGAGCCTCTGGCGAAGTGGATGCAGCCTCTTGCCGAGCGCCGTCTGATGCAGGGCCAGACAGAGGATGTGGCTTACTATGTGCCTTTCTACTTGAAGGATTTTGTAGCGAAGATGCCCAAGAAACTATTGTAAGATTATGGATATACAAGGATTAGACTACAACACACAGCGTGAGAAGCTGATTATGCCTGAGTATGGCAGGGAAATACAGGGGATGGTGGACTACGCCGTCACGCTACCCTCACGTGAGGAGCGTCTGAAGTGCGCCAAAGCGATCATTAAGATAATGCTCACAAAAGTGCCGCAGATACGTGATAATGCAAATTACGAACAGACGCTGTGGGACCATCTATACCTGATGTCGGACAAGCAGCTCGATATTGACTGGCCCTTCGATGTCAGCAATGCCGAGAAGATACACAACAAGCCTCAGGCAGTACCCTTGCCTCAGAACCATATCAAGTTGCGCCATTACGGCCATTTGGTTGAAGAGCTGCTGGCAAAGGTGAAGGCGATGCCTGAAGGCGATGAGCGCAAAGAGTTGGTGCGGCGGTTAGCCAACCAGATGAAGCGTGACTTGTTGACCTGGGGACACGGTTCGGCAGACGACGAGAAGGTCGCCGACGACCTGGCCCGTCTGACCGACGGCGTCATACAGTTGGACTTGAGGAAGTTCAGGTTTGGAAGAATCACGGCCCTCACTGTCGAGGACGGCAAGAAGAGTCGACGTAGGAAATAGAAGACGATGGCATCATTCAAGATAGAGGGTGGACACCTGCTCAACGGAACCATTATCCCACAAGGCGCCAAGAACGAGGCCTTGCAGGTAATCTGTGCGACACTGCTGACGAGTGCGCCTGTCACTATCAGCAATATCCCCGATATTCGTGACGTCAACAACCTTATCCAGTTGCTCAAGGATATTGGGGTGAAGGTTGAATCGCAGTGCGAGGTGCGAGGTGCGAGGTGCGAGGATAGGACCTACGTGTTTCAGGCCGACAAACTGAATCTCGACTATCTTGAGAGCGACGAATTCGTAAGGAAGTGTGCTGCCCTGCGTGGGTCGGTCATGCTCATCGGTCCTCTGATGGCCCGTATGGGAAAAGCTATCATTACCAAGCCTGGTGGCGACAAGATAGGTCGCCGTCGACTGGACACCCACTTCCTTGGCTTTGAGAAACTGGGTGCCCAGTTCCGTCATATCAAGCAGCGCGATGTGTACGAGATTGATGCGCAGCAGCTACAAGGCACCTATATGCTGCTCGATGAGGCCTCGGTGACAGGCACAGCCAATATTATCATGGCGGCTGTGATGGCCAAGGGCACCACCACCATCTATAATGCAGCCTGTGAGCCTTACATTCAACAGCTCTGTCACATGTTGAACCGTATGGGGGCCCATATCAGTGGTATCGGCTCTAACCTGCTGACCATTGTCGGTGTCGACAGCCTGCATGGTACCGACCACCGCCTCTTGCCCGACATGATTGAAGTGGGCTCGTTCATCGGTATGGCAGCCATGTGTGGCAATGGCGTACGCATCAAGGATGTCTCTATAAAAGACCTGGGCATCATCCCTGATGCTTTCAGACGCCTGGGCGTTGAAGTGCAGACAGAAGGTGACGACCTCTACATACCCCGTCAGGAGCACTATATTGTCGACTCATTTATCGATGGGACCATCATGACGCTGGCCGACGCGCCGTGGCCAGGCCTGACGCCCGACCTCCTGTCGGTGCTTATCGTCGTGGCGACCCAGGCACGCGGCTCGGTGCTGTTTCATCAGAAGATGTTCGAGAGCCGACTGTTCTTCGTCGACCGTCTTATCGACATGGGAGCCCAGATTATCCTTTGCGACCCTCACCGTGCTGTTGTCGTAGGCCATGACCGAACGCGGCAGTTGCGTGGCAGCCGAATGTCAAGTCCCGACATACGTGCCGGTATAGCACTGCTGATAGCTGCCATGAGTGCCAACGGCGTCAGTACGATTAGTAATATTGAGCAGATTGACCGTGGCTACGAGAACATCGAGGCACGTCTTAACGCTCTTGGTGCCAAAATCGAGAGGACGGAATGATCAAGGAGGACGAGGTGTTTCGTATTGGCCGTCTGGGCAAAGCTCACGGTGTGAAAGGGGAGGTGTCGTTTCAGTTCGATGACGACATCTTCGACAGCGTAGATTGCGACTACCTCATACTGGAGGTTGACGGCATTCTCGTGCCCTTCTTCATCGAGGAGTATCGTTTCCGCAGTGACACCGTAGCACTGGTGAAATTCGAGGATGTCGACAGCCAGCAGCGGGCTCAGGAACTGACGGGCTGCGACGTCTACTTCCCCCGTTCGCTGGCCGACGAGGATGATACGCCGAGTCTCGCCATGCTTGTTGGCTACGCTATCGTCGATGCAACAACAAACACGAAGGTAGGCCGTATTGCCACTATCGACGACTCGACCGTAAACTTGCTCTTTGAACTCGAAGACGGGCGTCTTATTCCCGCCAACGATGATTTAATAAACAATATTGACAGTAAAGGAAAGGTTATCACGATGACCATTCCAGAAGGATTATTAGAATTATGAAGAAACGACAAATAGCCATTCTCGGCTCTACAGGGTCCATCGGCACTCAGGCACTGGAGGTTATCGAGGAGCATGCCGACCTGTATGAGGTTTACTGCCTGACGGCCAACAACCGTGTCGAGCTGCTCGCAGAACAGGCCCATAAGTTCCGCCCTGCTGCCGTTGTCATAGCCAACGAGGCGCGTTACGACGAGCTGCGCCGGCTGATGGATGACCTGCCCGACGTGAAAGTCTACTGTGGTGCCCAGGCATTGGACGAGATTGTCGAAGCCGACCCTATAGACATGGTTCTCACGGCCATGGTGGGTTTCGCTGGCCTTTCGCCCACCATCCACGCCATCAAGGCCAAGAAAGCCATTGCCCTAGCCAACAAGGAGACGCTGGTGGTGGCGGGTGAACTGATACTGCAGCTGGCCCAACAGTATCATACGCCTATCCTGCCCGTCGACAGCGAGCACTCCGCCATCTTCCAGAGTCTTGTCGGCGAGAGCGACAATCCGATAGAAAAGATACTGCTGACAGCCTCCGGCGGTCCCTTCCGTCTGAAGTCGATGGAGGAGATAGCCAAGGTCACGAAAGCCGATGCCCTGCGTCACCCGACATGGGATATGGGTGCGAAGATAACGATTGACTCTGCCTCGATGATGAACAAAGGCTTTGAGGTGATAGAGGCCAAATGGCTCTTCGGCGTTGATGCCAAGCAGATACAGGTGTTGGTACATCCCCAGTCGATCGTGCACTCGGCAGTACAGTTCCATGACGGCTCGGTGAAGGCTCAGCTGGGTGTCCCCGATATGCGGTTGCCTATCCAGTATGCCTTCTCGTTCCCGAAACGCCTGCCGTTGAGCGGTGAGCGGCTGGACCTGTTTAAGCATCCGTTAGAGTTCTTCGAGCCCGACCTGAAGAAATTCCGCTGTCTGGCGATGGCCTACGAGGCGTTGGACCGTGGCGGAAACATGCCGTGTATTGTCAACGCCGCCAACGAGATTGTCAACCGTGCCTTCCTTGAAGACCGTTGCCGTTTCCTGCAGATGGGCGACGTCATTGCCGAGACCATGCAGCGGGCGACGTTCGACAAGAACCCCACATACGAGACTTATATCGCAACTGACGCCGAAGCGCGTCGCATAGCTTCTGAATTAATAAAATAAGGTAAAAAGATTATGGACATTTTTTTGATAAGACTGTTACAGTTTATGCTGGCCATCTCGTTGCTGGTACTCCTCCATGAGGGTGGCCATTTCTTCTTTGCAAAACTTTTCGGCGTCCGCGTCGACAAGTTCTACTTGTTCTTCGACCCTTCCATCTGGAAGTGGAATGGAAGTCTCTTCAAGTGGAAACCCAAGAACAGCGATACCCAGTATGGCATAGGCTGGCTGCCATTAGGCGGCTACTGCAAGATTGCCGGAATGATAGACGAGAGTTTCGACACCGAACAGATGAAGCAGCCGGAACAGCCGTGGGAGTTTCGCTCGAAGCCCGCATGGCAGCGTCTGCTCATCATGATTGGCGGTGTCCTTGTCAACTTCCTGCTGGCACTGTTTATCTACTCGATGATCCTGTTCTACTGGGGCGACACATACGTGCCTGTGAAGGACATGACCCTCGGCATGAAGTTCAACAGTGAGGCGAAGTCGTACGGCTTCCGCGACGGCGATATATTAATAGGTACGGAGAAAGGTGAGTTCAAGGACTTCTCGGCCGACCTCTACCGCGACATCAGCGAGGCTCACCGTGTAGACATTATCCGCGACGGCAAGCCGATGTCCATCAGTCTGCCCGGCGACCTCAATCTCCTGGGAATGTTGAAGGCCGACCCCTCGTTTGTGCGTCCCCTTATCCCTGCCGTCGTCGATAGCGTCATGGTAGGTTCGCCTGCCGCCACCGTGGGTCTGCAGAAGGGCGACCGCATCGTTGCCATCAATGGTTCGCCCGTCGACTCCTACAACGAGTTCACCGACCGTATAGCCCGTCTCGCTGATGTGATAGCCGTTGCCAAGACCAGCGAGGACAGTATGAAGGTGCGCAATGCCACCCTTGTCTTTGAGCGTGGTGAGCAGACCGATACGGCCAACGTCATCCTGACGCCTGAGCTGACGCTCGGCTTCTTTGTGAAGACCTTTGCCGGGGTGTACAAGCCCTATACGCGTGAATACGGCTTCTTTGAGAGTATCCCCGCCGGCGTGAAGTACGGGTGGAACGTGCTGGCCGGCTATGTCGACGACATGAAGTATGTGTTTACGGCCGACGGTGCTAAGTCGCTTGGCGGGTTTGGAGCCATCGGAAGCCTGTTCCCGCCCGTGTGGGACTGGTATATGTTCTGGAAGATGACCGCCTTCCTCAGTATCATTTTGGCTTTCATGAACATCCTGCCCATTCCCGCTCTCGACGGTGGTCACGTCCTGTTCCTCATCTATGAGATGATAACGCGCCGCAAGCCGTCGGAGCAGTTCATGATCCGTGCCGAATATGTCGGCTTCGGCATCTTGATCCTGCTGATGGTCGTTGCCAACCTGAACGACATCTTACGTTGGCTGGGTTATATGTAATGACGGAAGGATATTTGCCAATCATTTTCACGTTTACTAAAAATCGGGGAAGAGGTGCGACAGCAGCACTTTGATGCCGATAAACAGCAGCACCAGGCCGCCTATCAGTTCGGGCTTTATCCGCCGTGTCACGATACGGTCGAAGCGTACCCCCAGCCAATAGCCCACGATACTCATCAGCGTTGACGTTACCCCAATCATGACAAGGGGTAGCGTCAGCGTTGCTATATGGTCATACCCCAGACAGGCCATGGAGATGCCCACGGCCAGCGCGTCGATGCTTGTTGCCACGGCCAGGAGCACCTGCGTGCGCAGATGGAGGGGGTTGAACGACGGTTCATGGTCTTCATCCTTGTCGAACGACTCCCAAATCATCTTCCCGCCGATAAAGGCCAGCAGTCCGAAGGCTATCCAGTGGTCGACGGCTTCCAGATACTGGCTGAAATGCGCCATACCGAACCAGCCGATGAGTGGCATGGCAGCCTGGAACACACCGAAGAGCAGTGCCATGCGTAGGATGGGGGCTGTCAGATTTCGGCGTAAGATGACGCCGCTCATCAGGCTTACCGTGAAACAGTCCATGGCCAAGGCGACGGACAGGAGCAGGAGGTCAAGAATGTTGATCATATTTTTTTATGATGAGAAACAGTGATACGATGATGACGTAGACCATAACGGTCTGCAGTATAGTGGGGTGTAGCCCTTCGATGCTGGGATATGGCAGTCGGGTAGCCATGAATGTCAATGTCTTGTTGAGCCAGTCGACGACAGTCAGCAGAGCGATACCTGTCATGGGCAGGAGCAGTGTTGCCAAGGCCAGATAGAGGATGGCTGTCGTGGCAGGTATCACGATGAAGTTGGTCAGCAGGAAGTAGGTAGAGAAGCGGCCGAAGTAGTAGGCCACCAGTGGTGCTGTGCCTGCTTGTGCAGCGAAGGAGACTGTCGTCAGTCCCCACAGCCACCGAAGTACAGGATGGTCCATCAGCCACTTGCGTGAGATGACTTGCTCAAACAGCGGCTGAATGGTTAGGATGGCCAGCATGGCGGCGAATGAAAGCTGAAAGCCCACGTCAAACAGGCTGTAGGGGTTTGCCAATAGTATGATGATGGCTGCTAATGCCAGCGCGTTGAGCGACATGCGGCCGTGCCCTGTGAGCGACAGTAAGGCGAAGATGCTGATCATCACCGATGCCCGTACCACGCTTGAAGGTAGCCCCACTAACAGAGCGAATGCCCAGATGGCGAGTACTGCCAGCGGCTGTAAGACGGCGCGTAGTCGGCGACGTACAATCATCATCGACAGCAGCAGATAGATAATGCCCAGATGCAGACCGCTGAGCGCCAGTACATGCGATGCTCCGCTGACGGCATAGACGTCTTTCAGCTCTGACGTCATTGCCGACTTGTCGCCCAGGGTCATGGCAGCCACCACGGCATAAGCCTCACGGTCGATCCCCGTCGTCCGATAGCGTTCCAGCAGCTGGTGGCGGTAGCAGAGAAAGTGGAGTCTGATTTGCTGCCAGAGCGACAGCCCGTCCCAGGAAGGCTCCTGCCGCTGCCAGTGTGCAGCCCTGACAAACGTCTGTCCGGAGAACCCGTGTACCTCAAGATAGCGCCGGTAGTCGAACGTTCCCTGTTGCCGTGTACCGTTACGTTCTATGCGTGACTCAATCAAGAGTCTGTCGCCAATAGCCAGCCGGCGGCTGTCGTCGTCTTTGGCAATATAGGCTTTCAGCTTGTTTCCGCTGCCGGCAATGATGATGTCGGCACCCATCGTCTTCGGCTTCTCTGCCGGTTCCGAGGCGATGACCGCCTCGTATGCGACCATGTCTTCGGGCCATTCCACCAGCTCGTGCTGCTGCTTGACCTTTGCCGAGCTGACGGCTCCCAAGGCGGCAGCAGCCAGCAGTATCATAAGCGACTGACCGTGTGGATAACGATAGAGAGCAATGGTGACACCTAATAAAAGGAGAAACAGCAGCCAACATACAGACAGGTCTGCGTGTTGGCCAGCTATGATGCCTGCCGCAAGTGCAACGGCAGGCATCAACAACGGTGCCGATAGCAGTAGTTGTCGCTGATGGCTATTCGTCATCGGCGAGGGTGAAGTCCAGTTGGCGCTTCTCGAGATTGGCGCGTGCCACTTTGATGCGGATGGGGTCGCCTAACTGGTACTTGGAGTGATGACGGCGGCCAATCAGGCAGTAATGGGCCTCGTCGAACTCATAATAGTCGCCGCGCAGGTCGTGCATGGGCACAAGTCCCTCACAGTGATTCTCGTCAATCTCGACGTAGATGCCATACGACTGTATGCCCGAGATATGACCGTCAAAGCACTCGCCGACCTTATCGCCCATGAACTCTACCATCTTGTACTTGATGCTGTCGCGCTCGGCGTTCTGAGCCGTCTGCTCCATTTCGCTGGAGTGTTCACACAGCTCCTCGAAGTGCTCCTGATTGGCACTCCGGCCACCGTCCTGATAGCGTGTCAGCAGTCGGTGCACCATCGTGTCGGGATAGCGGCGGATGGGTGAGGTGAAGTGGGTGTAGTAGTCGAAAGCCAGACCGTAGTGGCCGATATTGTGGGTGGAGTATTTGGCCTTCATCATAGCACGCAGGGCAACGGTCTCAATGAGCTTCTGTTCGTTACTGCCTGCGGCCTCGTCCATCAGGGCGTTCAGTGAACGCGAGATAGCGCCTTTCGTGCCACTGGTCTTCAGTTTGTAGCCGAAGGGTGCCACGACCTGGCGTAGCGACTCCAGCTTCTGAGGGTCGGGCTGGTCGTGGACGCGGTAGACGAAGGTCTTGGCCTTGACCTTCTGTCCGTCGGCCTTCGTCTTCTTGACGGCACCTATGCTCTCGGCTACCGTGCGGTTGGCCAGCAGCATGAACTCCTCGATGAGCTGGGTGGCGTCGTTCGACTTCTTGAAATAGGCACGTGTGGGGTGGCCGTCCTCATCGATGTCGAAGTGCAGTTCTTCGCGGTCGAACTTCACGGCACCGTTCTTGAACCGGCGCTCGCGCAGGGCCTTGGCCATCTTGTCGAGCATTTTCAGTTGCTTGGCGTAGTCACCCTTGCCTGTCTCCAGTATCTGCTGCACCTCTTCGTAGGCATAACGGCGGTCGCTCTTGATGACAGTATGGGCGATGTGGTATTTCTTGATGTTGGCATCTTCGTCTAAAACGAAGATCACACTGTAGCAGAGCTTCTCCTCGTCAGGGCGCAGTGAACAGATAAAGTTGCAGAGCCGTTCGGGGAGCATCGGGATGGTGCGGTCGACGAGGTAGACGCTGGTGGCACGTTTCTGAGCCTCCTTGTCGATAATGCTGTTCTCCTTGACGTAGTGGCTGACATCGGCAATATGGACGCCGACCTCCCATAATCGAGATGCGAGGTGCGAAATCTCGCGGATTGACAACGCATCGTCGAAGTCCTTGGCATCCTTCGGGTCGATGGTGCAGGTGAAGACATCTCGAAAGTCCTCGCGGCGGGCTATCTCTTCCTCGGTGATGCCGGGCTCAATCTTCTTGGCGGCATCCTCGACGGCCTTCGGGTACTTATAGGGCAGACCGTACTGGGCCAGGATAGCGTGCATCTCAACATTGTTGTCGCCCTCCTTGCCTAAGACGTCGATGACCTCACCGACAATATTCTTCGACTCCTTGGACGGCCACTGCGTGATTCTCACCACAGCCTTCTCACCGTCTTTGCCGCCCTTCAGTTTCTTCTTTGGTATCAGGATGTCGTGTACGAAGATATTACCCTCGGTGATGAGGAAGGCGAAGTCTTTCTCCACTTTCAGCTTACCCACGGCCTGGTCGGTCTTGTGGCTCAGGATGTCGGTCACCATCGCCTCCTTGATGTGGTTCTGTCGCCGGGCCATCATCGCCACCCTTACGCGGTCGCCGTTCAGGGCGAACATAGAGTTGCGCTCCGACACGAAGATAGGCGTACCGCCGTCGTCGGGCAGGAACGTATTCTTGCCGTTGGCTTTGCGGATGAAGGTGCCCTCCTGCACCTGCCCTTTCGTGTTCATGCGGTACTGCCCTTCACCCACCTTCGACAGGTAGTCGTCCCAGCACATCTCGTCGAGTGTGTCGATGGCCAGCATCTTAGCAGGGTGTGTCACCAGTTTCAGTTGACGGAAAATCTGTTTCAAAGAATAGGTCTCGTTAGGACAGGCCATAAACAGTCCTTGTAGAGCCTCTGTCACGGCACGTTTCGAGAGCCGCTTTCCTCCTTTATTCTTTCCCATAGTTATTCAGTTTTTTAGGTTTCTGTTGGCAAAGATAGAAAAAATATTTGTAACTTTGCACGCAAAATAGAATAAAAATGAAAATTCTTATCACAGGAGCCAGTGGCTTTATTGGCTCATTCATTGTCGAAGAGGCTTTGAAGCGGGGCTTCGAGACGTGGGCTGCCGTGCGCAAGAGCAGTTCCAGAGCATTTCTTCAGGACGAGCGCATCCATTTTACGGAACTCAATCTCTCGTCGAAGGAGCAGCTCGTAGAGCAGCTTCATGACCATCAGTTCGACTACGTCGTTCATGCTGCCGGCGTGACGAAATGCCTGAACAAGGACGACTTCCGCCGCATCAACACCGAGGGGACGAAGAACCTGGTGACGGCATTACAGGAATTGCAGATGCCTTTGAAGCGCTTTGTCTTTGTGAGCTCGCTCAGTGTCTTTGGTGCCATCCGCGAACAGCAGCCCTACGAGGATATCCGTGAGACAGACACCCCGCAACCCAATACAGCGTATGGCCGCAGCAAACTGGAGGCAGAGCGGTGGCTGGAGCAGCAACAGGCCTTCCCTTACGTCATCCTACGTCCTACGGGTGTCTATGGCCCGCGTGAGCGTGACTACTTCCTGATGGCGCAGAGTATCAAGGGGCATAGCGACTTTGCGGTGGGATATAAGCGTCAGGACATCACCTTTGTCTATGTCAGCGACGTGGTGCAGGCAGTCTTCCTGGCACTGGAGAAAGGGCAGACCGGCCGTAAGTACTTCCTCAGCGACGGCGAGGTGTATCAGAGTACAACGTTCAGCGACCTTATCCACGAGGAACTGGGCCGTCCGTGGTGGATACGTATCACGGCACCAGTCTGGGTGCTACGTATCGTGACCTTCTTTGGCGAGTACTATAGCCGCCTGACGGGTAAGATTACGGCACTGAATAACGACAAGTTCAATATCCTGCGTCAGCGTAACTGGCGCTGCGACATTCAGCCCGCCATCGACGAACTGGGCTATCATCCTGAGGTTAAATTAAAGGAAGGGGTGCATCGTTCTATCAAATGGTACAAGGAGAACGGATGGCTATAGTCAAATATTTCTTTGAGATAGAGCGGAAACCGCGACGCGGACTGCTGGCGGCAGAGTGGGTGGTTGTCGGCTATACAGTGCTGACAACGCTGATGATACTCTTTCTGTGGACGAAGCTGCCCGGTGCCGACCAGATGCTTTGGGGACGTTTCCGGGCCCTAGTGATGATGGGTGCCCTCTGGGCAGTCTACCGGCTGGTACCCTGCCGTCTGACGATGCTGGCGCGTGTCGTGCTGCTGCTGGCGATGCTGTCGTGGTGGTATCCCGACACATACATGCTGAATCGCGTCCTACCCAACCTTGACCATCATTTTGCCCTGTTGGAGCAGACGGTTTTCGGCTGTCAGCCGGCTCTGCTCTTCAGTCAGAAGATGCCGTGGGCTGTGTGGAGCGAACTGATGTATATGGACTACAGCAGCTATTTCCTGCTGCTTGTCGTGGTCACACTCTATTATTTCTTCCGCCGCTACCATGAGCTGCAGCGTGTGACCTTTGTCATCATTGGCTCTTTCTTTGCCTTCTATGTCATCTTTGACCTGCTGCCCGTCACAGGGCCGCAATACTATTATCTTGCTGCCGGACTCGACAACATAGAGGCAGGCGTATTTCCCAATGTGGGCGACTACTTCCTCACCCACGACGAGATGATGACGATGCCAGGCTACAGCGACGGGTGGTTCTATCGGTTCATGCTCCACGCCCATGCCACCGGTGAACGTCCTACGGCGGCCTTTCCCAGCAGTCATGTCGGTGTCACTGTCGTGCTACTGCTGTTAGCCCTTCGCACCAGGTCGCGGCGTCTGTCGTGGTTTGTTGGTGTCATGCTTGTGCTGATGTGCATGTCTACAGTCTATATTCGTGCTCATTACGTCATTGACGTTATTGCCGGCCTCGTCGTGGGCCTCGTCTTCTATGCCGTCTTGATGATCATTTCAAATACGAAACACCATGATTGATATACGAAAAGTTACTACGAAACATGAACTGAAGCAGTTCATACAGTTTTACTACGATTTATATCGTGGAAGCCAACAGGCAGTACCCTATCTCTATTTCGACGAGATGGCAACGCTCCGACACGACAAGAACCCGTCGTTCGAGTGCTGTGAGGCCGACTATTTCCTGGCCTTTCGGGAGGGGAAAGTCGTGGGACGTGTGGCTGCTATCATCAACCGCCGTGCCAACGAGCAGTGGCACGGACGGCAGGTGCGCTTCGGCTGGTTCGACTTCATTGACGACCAGGAGGTGTCGACGGCGCTGCTGGGGGCTGTCGAGGACTGGGGCCGTGAGCGTGGTATGACGGAGATGGCCGGGCCCTTGGGCTTCATCGACACCGACCGTGAGGGTATGCTGGTTGACGGTTTCGATGAGTTGTCGACGATGTATGTCAACTATAACTATCCGTATTACCCCAAGCACATCGAGGCCATAGGTGGCTTCTGCAAGGATAACGACTACGTGGAACTGCGCGTGAAAGTGCCGGAGGACGATAACTATAAGTTCCACAAGGTAGCCCAGATGGTGGAGAAGCGCTACGGACTGAGCGTCCACAAGTTCACTCGCCGCGAACTCCTTGACGAGGGCATGGGACGTGAGGTGTTCCGCCTGCTGAACGCTACCTATAAGGATTTGTATGGATTCAGTCAGTTGTCGCAGCAGCAGATTGACAAACTGGTGAACGACTATATCAAGATTGCCGACCTAAACTTGGTGACAGCTATTATGGATGGCGACAAGATGGTGGGTTTCGGCATCACCTTCTCTTCGCTCAGCCGGGCCTTACAGAAAACGCGCAACGGACGGCTCTGGCCTTTCGGCTGGTGGCACGTGCTACAGATACTGAAGCGGCATCGTACAGACACCGTCGACCTGTTGCTGATTGGTGTACTGCCGGAATACCACTCGAAAGGTGCCAATGCCCTTATCTTTGATGACCTCATCCATCAGTATCAGCAGTACGGCTTCCGTTGGGCAGTTACCGGACCGCAGATGGAGAGTAACGAGGGCGTCCTCGCGCAGTGGCAGTATCTGGACAGCGAGATTGTGCGCCGCCACCGCTGCTACCGCAAAGAGCTGGCTTCCGTTTAGACGGCGCTGTAGCCCGTGGTGGCAATAGTGCGCATCACGTCGCCGATGTTCAGCTCCGTGTAACCCTTCTCTTCGAGCTGGCGACGGTTCTGTGCCAGGACCTCATCCTCCTGCGCGTTATTGTTGTAGGTCACGAACTTTCCTTTCCCTTCGGCAATCATCCAGCCGACAAGTGCTACGGCGACAAAGACCGCAATGGCAATGATGGTAGTCATATCTCTTTATTGTATTATTTTTGTTATTATGATGCTGCAAAGTTACGGCAAAAAGTTCAACCAGCCAAATCTTTCGCTATTTCTTTGTGGGAGAAAATAAAAAAACGTATCTTTGTAGGCTGAAAACGCTTTTTGAATATGGGACAAGCAATCATCGTAGCAGTTATTGCCATCATTATAGTGGCAATGCTCGTCTACAGTTACGAAAGTAAAATCAAGGACTTGAAGGAAGGTTTCGTCAGGCAGATAAGCCTGGTGAAAGAGGCTCACGAAAGTCAGATAGCTGCTCTACGACAGATGAACGAGGAGCAGGTGAAGAGTCAGCTGGAACTTATCAGGGAACAGATGCAGACCACCTCAGAGAAGGTCCTCAAACAACGGCAGGACGAGCTGGGCGAGGAAAACCTTGAACAGGTGTCGAAGATTATCGACCCCCTGCAACGCAGTCTGAAGGATATGCAGGAGGCGTTGACAAAGACCAAGGAGCAGCAGGCAGAGGCACTGACACGTCTCGACGAGACCATCAAGATTAATATGCAGCGGAGTGAAGCCATCGGTGAGACGGCCGACCGTCTGACACGGGCTCTGACGGGCGAGGTGAAGATACAGGGCAACTTCGGCGAACTAAAGCTGAAGCAGCTCTTAGAAGACCTTGAACTACGCGAGGGCGAGCAGTTTGACACTCAGGAGACGTTGAAGGACAAGGGTGGCAAGGCCGCCAAGGGCGACGACGGACGTGGCATGATTCCCGACTTCATCCTCCACTTCCCCAACAACCGGCATGTTGTCGTCGACTCCAAGATGTCGCTCACCGATTATGAGCGTTATATGAATGCTGAGGACGGTACACCTGAAAAGAGCCAGTATCTCAAGGCACATATCGACAGCGTCAGGGCGCAGGTCAGACGGTTGGCGCGCAAGGAGTACACCCGCTATCTGCCCGAGGGTTACAACCGTCTGAACTTTGCCATCATGTATGTGCCTATTGAAGGGGCGCTGAACCTGGCGTTAGTCAACGATGCCACGCTGTGGCGTGAGGCTTACGACGAAGGGGTGATGATTTTGGGACCACAGACCATGTATATGAATCTGCGTGTGCTGGAGATGATGTGGACGCAGGTGCGGCAGCTGACCAACCAGCAGGCCATGATGGATGCGGCGAACACGGTGATAGAGCGTGTGCAGGATTTCGGTCAGCGCTTCTCCGACGTAGAGACCAGTATGAACGACACGCTCAAGAAGATGTCGCGTCTGAAGATTACCACTGCCGACAGCGGCCCCAGCATCATCACAGCAGCTCGTAACCTGCTGAAAGCGGGTGCCCGTGAGAACAAGAAAAAGAAGTCGCTCGCCGAGATGGATGACTCGCTGTTCATCGAGGGCGACAGTGCGCTGATGTCGCCGAAAAAAACGGAGAGTGCCGCAAGTTGAACTTACGGCACTCCTTTGCTGACAAGTACCCAGAGCCGGGGTCGAACCGGCACGGGTTGCCCCACTGGTGTTTGAGACCAGCGCGTCTACCGATTCCGCCATCTGGGCCTTTTTGCGGTGCAAAGGTAATAAGAAAAAATGAAATGACAAAAGTTTCCGCTAAAAATCTTAAAAATACTTGCTATTCTCAATAATATTATGTATCTTCGTGGCCGAAAACCTACTAACTCTTCAATCTATACGTGATGGAAATATCAGAAAAACATTTCGGCATCATATTGGCCGGTGGAAGAGGGCGCCGTCTGTGGCCTTGCAGCCGTGAGCAAAAGCCCAAGCAGTTTATCGACTTTTTTGGCACTGGCCGTACACAGTTGCAGCAGGCCTACGACCATCTCATACGTCTCATCCCTCGCGCAAACGTTTATGTCAGTACGCAGGTGGAGTATGCTCATTGGGTTAGTGAGCAGCTGCCGGAGCTGCCTTCCGATAATATTCTGGCGGAGCCGGTAGCCCGCAATACGGCGCCGAGTGTGGCGTGGGCCGCCTATCGCATTTCGCATGTCAGTCCTGACGCTCGTGTTATTATCATACCGTCCGACCAGGCCGTCATCGGTGATGATGCCTTCCGTCGCGACGTGCTCAACTGTCTGGACTTTGTCGGCAAGAAAGACTGCCTGATTGCCATGGGTGTGAAGCCTACGCGTCCTGAGCCAGGCTATGGCTATATTCAGATGGGTGAGGAAACGGAGACGGAGGGCCTGTATCGTGTGCAGTCGTTCACTGAGAAACCCGAGCGCGATTTTGCCCGTATATTTGTAGAGAGTGGTGAGTTCCTGTGGAACACCGGCATCTTTCTGGCCAATGTGAAGCATCTCGTTCACAGTCTGCGGCGTATTCTGCCCGTTGTGTTGCGCCTGATAGACAAGGAGGATATGATGGTGACGATGGAGCAGGAGCTGGCCTTTGTCAAGGAGAATTTCTCTAAGTTCCCGAACCTCTCGATGGACAACGGCGTGCTTGAGAAGTCGCATGGTGTGTACGTCATGCGGTCAGGCTTCGGATGGGCCGACATGGGTACGTGGCACTCCATCTACGAGAGCGAGCAGAAGGGTGAGGGCGACAACGTCGTGATTGACTCTGAGGTGTTTTTGGAGAACTGCCGTGACAATATCATTAAGATGCCTAAAGGACATCTGGCCGTCATCAACGGTCTGGAAGGCTATATTGTGGCAGAGTCTGGCGATGCTCTGCTGATTTGCAAGAAGGGCGACTCGTCGGCGCTGATTCGGAAATATGTCAACGAAGTCAGGCTAAAATACGGTGATGAGTTTGTGTGAAAAGTGAAGAGTGAAAAGTGAAGAGTGAAGAATTTCCTTCCGGAGTCCCGCTGGTTATGTTGCAGGAATGGCGGTAGCAAATTCTTCACTCTTCACTCTTCACTTTTCACTTAAATTCTGCAACGATTTTCGATGCAATCTCCTTGAACTCCTCTTCCGTCAGCTTCAGTTTCTCGCGGCGGAAGTCGGCGTCCTGTTCCGTCTGCATGGGGATGAGGTGGATATGGGCATGAGGTACCTCCAGGCCGAGCACCACCTGTGCCACCTTGCGGCAGGGGAATGCGCGCTTGATGGCGACGGCCACACGCTTGGCGAACTGCTGGTAACGTGCCAGTTCGTCGTCGTCCATATCAAAGAAGTAGTCTACCTCGCGGCGGGGAATCACCAGTGTGTGGCCCTTCACCAGCGGGTTGATGTCGAGGAATGCGTAGAACTCTTCGTTCTCAGCGCATTTGTAGCTGGGTATTTCGCCAGCAGCAATCTTTGAGAAAATGTCCATGATTTTTTCGTTATGACGTTATGTCGTTATGACGTTATGACGTGATGTCGTGATGTCGTGATGACGAATGAATCGTCATCCGACGGTAATCTTGTCTATTCGCAGTTTGATGGTGCCGCGAGGAATCTTCACCTCCACCTCGTCGCCTACTTTGTGGTTCAGGAGTCCCTGGGCGATAGGGGTGGTGATGCTGATCTTGCCTTCGCGCAGATTGGCCTCGCTTTCGCTGACGATGGTGTACGCCATCTTGGCCTTGTTGGCCATATTGGTCATCTCCACCTTCGACAGAATCTGTACAGCGTCGGTTGACAGACGTGATGTGTCGACAATCTTTGCTTCCGAGATGGCCAGCTTCAGCTGGTTAATCTTTGCCTCCAAGTGCCCTTGGGCTTCTTTGGCGGCATCGTACTCACTATTCTCACTCAGGTCGCCCTTGTCGCGAGCTTCTGCGATGGCGGCCGATGCCTTGGGGCGTTCAACGCTCTCCAGGTGTTTCAGTTCGGCTATCAGTTTGTCGTAGCCTTCTTGTGACATGTATGCCATAATTTCCTATTAAACTATTAACAATTGTTTAGGTAGACAAAAAATAAAGAATTCCGACGCACGCTGCTGATGTCGGAATCCTTGGTTTATTATGTCTTGTTATCTGCCTGCAAAGATATGCAATATTTTTGACACAGCCAAATTTTCGGACGAAAAAGTGAATAAGAAGATAATTTTTTTGTAATTTTGCAGCATGAACAACGTAAGAGATGACGAGAGATTTATGCGCCGCTGTCTGCAGTTAGCGCGCTGTGGCCGACAGAATGCGAAACCGAACCCTATGGTAGGGGCTGTCATTGTCGACCCGTCAACAGGCCGGATTCTTGGTGAGGGCTATCACGTGCGCTGTGGTGAGGGTCATGCCGAGGTGAATGCCTTTGCCTCGGTGAGTGTCGCCGACGAGGCGCTTTTGGGCGGTGCGACGATGTATGTCTCTCTGGAGCCCTGTTCTCACTACGGCAAGACGCCGCCTTGTGCCGATCTGATTGTCAGGAAGGGTGTACGCCGCGTCGTTGTCGGCTGTGTCGACGAGTTTGCCGAGGTGCAGGGACGTGGCATCCGCCGTTTGCGTGATGCCGGCATTGAGGTGACTGTCGGTGTCCTGGAGTCGGAGTGTCAGGCGCTGAACCGTCGTTTCTTCACCTATCATCGCCTACATCGCCCGTACATTATATTAAAATGGGCACAGACGGCTAATGGGTTTATCGACGACCACGGAAGTCCGCTGCAGATATCATCGGTGTTTACGCAGATGCTCTCCCACAAGATGCGTGCCGAGGAGGATGCCATCCTTGTAGGACGTGTCACCGACGAGCGCGAACACCCCCAGTTGACCGTCCGCCACTGGCAGGGACCGTCGCCGCGTCGTCTGGTTATCGACCACTTGCATCCGTTGAACATGGAGAGCCTTTATGCTCATGGTGTGCAGTCGCTCATTGTTGAGGGTGGCGCCAGGACGCTACTGTCGTTCCTCGACGACGGACTGTGGGATGAGTTGCGGGTGGAGACAAATCTCAGCCTGACCGTCAGCGAAGGGACCCGCGCACCGCTTCTGCCTGCTACCGCCGTCATCTGTCGTCGTGAGCAGTATGGTGACAATCTGATAATGTGGTTTGCTAACAAGCCTTGAAGTCAAGCACTTTCCGCTCTTCAAGCCATCCTTCCAGGTGGTCGCCGATATGCACCGGCCCCACGCCCACCGGCGTGCCTGTATATAGCAGGTCTCCCGTCTTCAGCGTGAAGAACTGCGAGAGATAGCTGATGATCTCGTCTACCGTAAAGAGCATGTCGCTCGTCCGTCCTTCCTGTACCGTCGTGCCGTTGATGTCGAGGTGGAAGTGCAGGCGCTGGATGTCTATGAACTTCTCCTTCCCCACCCACTCTCCGATGGCTGCCGATCCGTCGAAGCCCTTGCAGATGGTCTAGGGCTGGCCGGCCGCACAGGCTCGCCGTTGCAGGTCGCGGGCTGTAAAGTCGATGCCCACGGTCACGGCGTCGTAGTAGCGATGGGCAAACCGTGTCGCGATGTTCTTGCCGAGACGGCTGATGCGTACGACGACCTCTGCCTCGTAGTCGATACGTCCCAGGTTGTCGGGAACGAAGAATGGCTTTCCACGTGTCAGTAGCGCTGAGTCGGCCTTGGTGAATATCACCGGCTCATCGGGCCGTTTTGGTGTTCCGACACCCGACTTCTCGTCGCCCACCTGTAGCTGTTCGAGTTCCTGGTTGTGGGCGGCATAGTTCATGCCTATAGCGAAAATCTTCATATCTGGCAACTATTTACGTCCGAAGTCAGCGGGCACCTCGCCCCATTTCCCTGTCTCCCATTTTACGATGGGGTTGCGGTAGTTGTGAGTCTGAAGCCACCGCTCGGCGCGTGCAATGATTTGGTAGAGCGGCTCCGTCTGAGGCGTACGTTCCAGCTTTGTCTTGCACTGTCGTTTCCTGACCCAGAGGATAGCGTTATAAGAGTCCGAGTAGATGGTTTTCCGGTGGAGTCCCTGCTGCCAGCAGAGTGCCAGTGCATGGACGATGGCGAGGAACTCGCCTATGTTGTTCGTGCCCTTCATCGGACCGAAGTGAAACACGCGGGCACCGGTAGCCAGGTCGATGGCCTGGTACTCCATCGGCCCGGGGTTGCCCGAGCACGCCGCGTCCACGGCCCAGGCGTCGGCCGTCACCTCCGGTGGCAGCGGCAGCACGGTATCATTTCTGTATGTTGGTGGATTCTGTAGCATATTCTGTCCTCTCCGTTACATGCGTTCCAGCCCCCAGTGTCCTCTGAACTACATGCGCTCAGGAACCTCGATGCCTAAGAGCGCCATGCCGTTCTTGATAATCTTGGCAACGTTCTTGGCCAGGACGAGGCGGACGGCCCGCTTGTCGGCGTCGGGCTCGTTGAGGATGGAGTAGTCGTGGTAGAACTGGTTGAAGACCTTCGTCAGTTCGTAGCAGTAGTTGGCAATGCCCGAGGGGCTGTAGTCCTTGCCGGCCTGCTCGACGGCGGCGCCGAACTCGTTCATCTTCTGAATCAATTCTATTTCCTTGTCACTTAATCGAGGTGCGAGGTGCGAGGTGCGAGGTGCGAGATTACCTTCTGCCTCTGAACTATTCTCGTATCTCGAACTCTTGCGCAGAATCGAGCGGATGCGGGCGTAGGTGTACTGGATGAAGGGACCCGTGTTGCCGTTGAAGTCGATGGACTCCTCGGGGTTGAAGAGCATGTTTTTACGCGCGTCGACCTTCAGGATGAAGTACTTCAGGGCACCCATACCCACGATGCGGGCTATCTCGCGGCGCTCCGCTTCGGTTATGTCGTCGAACTTGCCCAGTTCCATAGATGTCTTGTAGGCATCCTCCACCATCAGCTCCATCAGGTCGTCGGCATCGACCACCGTTCCCTCACGGCTCTTCATCTTGCCGTTGGGCAGCTCCACCATGCCGTATGAGAAGTGGACGAGCTCCTTGCCCCACTTGAAGCCGAGACGGTCGAGTAGGATAGAGAGCACCTGGAAGTGGTAGTTCTGCTCGTTGCCGACGACGTAGATCATCTTGTCGATGGGGAAGTCCTGGAAGCGCATCTCGGCAGTGCCGATGTCCTGTGTCATATAGACAGAGGTGCCGTCGCTGCGCAGCAGCAGCTTCTGGTCGAGACCCTCGTTGGTGAGGTCGGCCCATACGGAGCCGTCGTCGTGGCGCTCGAAGAGTCCTTTCTTGAGACCCTCCTCCACCTTGGCCTTACCCTTGAGGTAGGTCTGCGATTCATAGTATATCTTGTCGAACGAGACGCCCATCTTCTTGTACGTCTCGTCGAAACCGGCATACACCCATGAGTTCATCTTCTCCCAGAGGGCGCGCACCTCGGGGTCGCCCTGTTCCCATTTGACGAGCATCTCGTGAGCCTCCTTGATGAGTGGAGCTTCGTCCTTGGCCCGCTTGGCAGCCTCGTCGGGTGCCATACCAGCCTCTACCAGCTGTGCCTGTAGCTGCGACTGCTCCTCACGGTAGTGCTTGTCGAAGGCCACGTAATAGTCGCCGATGAGGTGGTCGCCCTTCTTGCCGCTCGACTCCGGTGTCTCGCCATTGCCCCATTTCTGCCAGGCCAGCATCGACTTGCAGATGTGGATGCCGCGGTCGTTGACGATGTTCGTCTTCACCACGCGGTTACCGTTGGCCTCCATGATCTGAGCCAGGCTCCAGCCCAGCAGGTTGTTGCGCACATGACCCAGATGTAGCGGCTTGTTGGTGTTGGGCGACGAGTATTCAATCATCACGAGGGGAGAGACCCCCCTGTCGTCCCCCGAGGGGGACACAATGCCGAAGTGGTCGTCCTGATCGATGGCTTGCAGCAGGCTGAGCCAGGCGCCGTCGCCGATGCTCAGGTTCAGGAAACCTTTCACCACGTTGAACTTGTCGATGGCCGTGCAGTTCTGTACGAGATAGTCGCCAATCTCCTGGGCTGTCTGTTCCGGACTCTTCTTGGCGGCCTTTACAAACGGGAAGACCACGAGCGTCAGGTTACCCTCAAACTCGCTGCGCGTTTTCTGCAGCTGCAACATCTTCTCTGTCGCATCCATGCCGTAGAGCGTCTTCACGGCCTCACCGGCAGCCTTGCTTATCAATGCTTCGATATTCATCAGTCTATATGCAATTTGACTATTTACGATTTACAATTTGTATTTTCGGCTGCAAAGGTACAAAAAATAAAATAAAAAGCGTAACTTTGCCGCCGAAAATGAGTAAACAGATAATAATAAGGTATGAAGATTTTTGCTATCGGCATGAACTATGCCGCCCACAATAAGGAGTTACATGGTATTGTCAAGCGTCCTGACGAGCCAGTCATTTTCACCAAGGCCGACTCGGCACTGCTGACGCGTGGCAAGCCGTTCTTCGTGCCCGACCATCTGGGGCGTATCGATTACGAGACCGAGGTGGTGGTACGCATCTGCCGTCTGGGTAAAAACATCCCCGAGCGCTTCGCCCACCGCTACTACGATGCCGCCACCATAGGCATCGACTTCACCGCCCGCGACCTGCAGCGCCGTGCCAGCGAGGCCGGTCAGCCGTGGACCATCAGCAAGGGGTTCGACGGGTCGGCGGCCATCGGCGAGTGGGTAGAGAAGGAGAAGCTGCCCGACATCCAGCGTCTCAGATTCCACCTCGACATCAACGGACAGACGGTGCAGGACAGTCAGACCAGCGACATGCTCTACAGGGTCGACGAGATTATCAGCTACATCTCGCGCTTCTTCACCCTGAAGACGGGCGACCTGCTCTATACGGGCACCCCCGCCGGCGTGGGGCCTGTCCACATCGGCGACCATCTCGAAGGGTGGCTGGAAGAGCGGAAGGTGTTGGACCTGCATTGCAGGTAAGAGGTAAGCTGCACAGCACGGACTGGCCTCTCTGTGTTACAAGCCTCCCCAAGCCCCTCAAGGGGTTGGGGAGGCTTTTTGCTGACACCTCTTACACAAAGCACTGATTGTCAGCCACTTAGCAAACTTTCTACCCACACCAATGGTCGCACCAATACCCACACCAATACCCACACCAATACCCACACCAATACCCACACCAATACCCACACCAATACCCACACCAATGCCCACACCAAGTGTCGCACCAGCCACTCTCAAAATGTTTCACGACAAAGCAGAAAATTTCGCGGCCTTACAGAAAATTTTCGCGGCCTTACAGAAAAATATCACGGCCTCTCGTAAATGTTTCACGGTCGGCCACCATTCCCTGGTGTCACCTTTGGTGCGACTACAGGTGCGACTTAGCTCTCAAAAACAGCTACTGATTTTCAGATAGTTAAGTGCCAGGTGTAAGAGGTGTCACCAACTTCTATTACTGCACAGCGGAACCGACCCTTCTGTGTTCTCAAGCGTCTTCACATACTGTTCCGCTGCTGCCCTCATACCTCTATCCTTGATGACATTGATCTTTAGCAGTCCTATTGTATCATTGACTACCTCGCCAAACCTGAACCATAATTCCACATCACAATATGCCGCCCTCAAGATAGCATAGCCGTTGGCAACATCCATCATATCGTTGATAACAGGATTGCCAGGCAGCGATGTGTCTGCCTTGAAATAGATGTCCTTATTGGATAATGTCTCGATGTAGAACCAGTTATCGTCATCAACACTGTTTTCTACGGTTACCGCCTTTTGCTTACCGTCCCCATTTTCTTGTTTGGGAAGGGACACGACAACAATCCCAATGAGAATAAGAGCGGCAAAGCCAAATATAAACTTCTTCATATATTACAGACTCTTGATGTATATGAACTTGGGATAATGCCCCAACACAAACAGCGTGACTGGACAAATCCACAACGAATCTCGCTTATACCGCTTTATGAATGGCTCATACTTCACTTGATAGGTACTACCGCCAAAAAGTGAATGCTCTGTTTGCTCCAGTTCTATATATCCCTTATGCTCTTCTTGCTCATTTGCAGGAATCACACTCATTTTCGCGAACAGATTACCATCAGAAAGCAGTTCCAGCATCTTATCTGCCCCAGAAACCATAGCCAGGTTGTCATGAGAGAAAGGCCAATGAGGAAAGTCAACATACCAACAACCATTCTTCTCCTTGTTGAATAGGATACGATACTCCCGTTTCCTGCCCAACACGCTCCGCATCATAATAGATGCCCCGCTACATATCTCTTTTATTGTGTACATATCGACTGCTGTGCTATAATTTCCCTTCTCTTATCGTTAGTAATTCGTAACCTTTTTCATTAATTCCATTCGAAAGTTTTTACTGATTGGAACAAATCTTTGAATATAAGAGAATCTTTATCGTGGTAAGCAACCATCATCTTTACCATCTTGTCATCGTTTTGCATAATATAAATATGTACAGAGACAGGACTATCACCAGTGACGCTTTTCCTCCTGTAATAGGTATCAAGAAAATGTGTTCTTATGAGTTTGTTGTTCTTGTCGAATATCTGATTGGTTGTAGAACAATCCATAAAGGGGCCATTTAGAATCAGGTTTCTATCTTGTATTTCTTCATCGACCATTTTGTCTAACGCAAAATACATATCACTGTTCAGAACATATTCATCAGGCTTTGCAAAAGTACCCTGATTTACTTTGAAATAATCAATAGCAACTCGGCTGTAGTAATGCTTTTGACTATTAGTGGTATCACGGAAAGCGAAATTTGTACCTCTTTTTTTGTTGATAACGTTTATTCCATCAAGTGGCGTTTCTTTCATGTTTGGTGGCATCATAATACTGCACGCACTATCCATCAAACTATATCTGACCCAATCAGCAGGAACATCAAACTTTCCGGATCTGATGTTAATAACCTAAAAGTGAGATAATACGTACTCAAAACCATAAAAATACTTAATTGTTCTACTTCTTTCTTGCATAATTGCTTTATTTTCACTAACTTCGCGGCAAATTTAATTGAGTACATATTATTAATAATATACACTTAAAA
>JAFUTI010000029.1 GCA_017471465.1 Prevotella sp.
GAAATCATACATCAGCATTTCCTGCTCAAGGTCTTCATCATAAGCATATACTTTACCAGTGTCTTCACGCCAAAATTTCAAAGATGATATAGGATATTTAATAGCAGTGGAATGCATCTTGAAATATGTCTTACCATCAATGATTGTGTCACCCTCTATCCACTCTTTATATGGTATTGTCTCATGGAATAAATTCCCGTTATCATCAATGCCGTGATAGTCGTATACATAGTTCCACGACTTGCCCTCTTTTAGCAATTGTTTGAGGACTTGAGCCGCCATTGTGGCAGGAACAGCTAATAGTGCAAAGACTAAAGAAACGAAGAAATACAAATTCTTTTTCATATTGGTTATGATTTTGTAAAGACGATTCTTATTTCAGCATCTTCCTACCGTCCTGGATATACACGCCTTTGGCAGGAGGCGCGGCGAGGCGGCGGCCCTGCAGGTCGTGTAAGCCTAAACTGGAAGTGCTGTCGGCAGATAGGGACACAGAACTGACACCGGAAGGGATGGTTGCTTTAACATCTTCCCAGGTCACGATTAACTGTCTGTCTTGCTTACAGTCCAAAAGTAGAGAAGACACGCCTGTTGCAGACCACCATAACGGAAAATGAGGACCGTTCATGCATCCGACACCTTCAATCCAATAATCCACTAGACTACTGTCATCATCTACAACATTATCACCAGCTGCCCACATTGCCAGGACTCTACGCTCTATACCGTTTACGGTTATCTGCCAGACATGACCGACACGCATCTTGGTCAGATAATCCAATTTACTTGTAAATTGATCTCCTTCCTGAAGGTCGAAATCAAAAATCAAGTCTTCTGTGGTGATATATTCGTACACGCGATTCCCCTCCTGCCGTAAACCACTGATGAATCTCTGGTTATCCGTCCTCACAAGCTTTTTATAAGACCGACCATCCAACACTGTATCTCCCTTTAATATCAGCTCGTACGGATAACCTGTACAAGGACGACCAAGGAAGTCCCTATAGAAATTTTCCCCTTCCATTCCTGTCGCTAACTCTTCTTCCGGATATAGCGAAACAAGGTGCCAGACTCTACCTTCCTCAACTAAGGGCAAGGCAGGCCGCTGTGCTATTAGCTGCAAACTAAATAATGCAACGACAAATAACAGATAGTATCTTTTCATAGAGAGTACCAACATTATTTATGTTTTTAATACAAAGATATACAATAAATTAGTGAAATCAAAACTTTTAGTTAATTATTTCAAGTTCCGCCCCCTTTTTTATTTCAAAGTTGTTCTTTGTCGTCATGAGTACCTTGGAAATCCAGTGAGTAACCATCCTGCCATACCGTTGGCATAAGAATAGGGCCTTTGCCATTACCTGGGACAATTGGGGTAGGATTACCCCAGCCAACAGTAAACTCAATTGGATTACCCAGCTCTTGTGCATTTGCAGAAATTGCCCCCCCCAGAGTGAGGAAACAAGCAACCATCGTTGCATTAATAATTTTTGAAATCTTCATTATTATCTCAATTTAGTGACTAATAAGATTGAAATATTGAAACCAGTTTCTGGCTGCAAAAGTAGAATGAAGAGCAAAAAATAGCAAGAAATATTGTAATTTTGATTTTAGTGATTTTTTAGTAGATTTCTACTAAAAGATCACCAAAACTGTATTTTCTTCTAATATACAAGAACTTATCAATAATAAAGCATCAACTTGTTGTCAAAATCAGTCGCACTACCCTCCACATTGAACAGTTTAAGAAGAAGTGACTTTCTGATAAGAGTTAACGACGACGGTGACAAGCCCAATAAGTTTGCGGTTTGCGAAGAAGAGGCTTTCAGTCTTAAAGCAAGACATGCATGGTACTCATTATCACTAAGAGAATACCTCTTAACAGAGATTAAATTATAGAAAGAAGGAAGATTCTGGGCTAAAAGCTGCTCAATGGCTTCCCAATCCTTATCGGTTAATTTTGTACCACGGTTCACATGCGTCATGAAATCTTTGTATGTATTATTCTTTCTTATACTGGATTCCACTTCATCGCGTTTCAATCCGAATTCTCGTTGCTTGTATTGGGCTATCGTCTCTTCCAATTGCTGTACCTGACGTTCTTTGTCTGCAACAAGAGTGGTCAGGTCTTCGCTATTTCTCAACTTTTCTAACTCACTTTGAGCAATAGCGTAAGATGCCTGCAGATCACTAAGCTTCTCTGCCTGATACTTCTGTACTTTCTTCTTTTCCTGATATTTCAAGAATAGGACAAATGAGCATAAAAGCATGGTCATTGACAGTGCTACGGCTATCCAGAAGTTACGAGCATTCTCTTGAGTTCGCAACTCTTCCTGCCGTGCTATCTCCTGCTGGCGACTATAGTCGTACATGGCCTTTGCCTGTTCTACTTCATGTGTAGTCATCTGGACAAAGCACGAATCATTCATTGCATAGCTATAGGCAAAGTATTTGGCAGCTGAGTCCGGAATGTGTTTTTGTCGGTAAATTAAGGCAAGACCTTGAGACCCATAGTTCTGATTGTTGAAGTCTTTGCCAATTTGCAATTCCTTGCGGAAAAAGTATTCTGCAGAGTCAAGAATATTATTTTTCAAGAAATACAAACCTTTAGCATAGTAGTAAACCTCACGTCCTTTCGCAATATTCCCAGCGGAATCGAAGTAACCTGAATGTTGCTCATAGTCATGCATATATGGTTCAGCCTCCACCGTTTCACCTTTATCGATAAGTATCTCCGCAAGTCCACCAGCAAAACCTGATGCTATTATATCAAAATGATAAGTCTGAAATAACCTTATAGCATTTTTATAAAAATAGATAGCTGAATCTGCCATCTGAAGTTTTTCGTAAGCGGCTGCTTTCATAGCGTAGCTTCTCAATGCATTCAACGTGTCTTTACCTCGCCAACCGTAATCAGTACACAAATCTTGGTATTCCAACGCATTGCGATACAATCCCTGCTGATAGAAGATTGTGGCACTCTGGCCATAAACACGGCTGAGCTTGGCAAAGTCGCAGTCCTGAGATGTAGTATCGGCGCGGCTGATGGCCTCGTGGTAGGCATCAAGGGCGGCTGGCGCTTCGCCGCAGTCGGCATAAGTGCGACCGAGGATATAGTGGGCACGCATCTGCTCGTTGGGTGTGCCGTGACGGTCGAAGTAGTCGGCGAGGGCGCGGGCCAGTGAGTCATTCAGTAGCAGGCTGTCGGCACGGTTCTGCCGCTCCAACTCCTCAAGCTGGAGACGCTGCCGCTCACCACTGTGGCAGGCGGCAAGGAGGCAAACCACGACCGATACCACCACAGCCAATACAGACAGATTGCGATTCATGGGGTAAAAGCTATTGAAAATACCGGGGCAAACGAGCCGCCCCGGTATCCTGGATAATCTATTAATCTATGTTAGAAGTTTTTCGTCATCTCAGCCACCTTGCCGTTCACCTCGTCGATGAACTGCTGGATGGTCATAACGCTCTGCTCGCCACCACCCTGAGGACGGACGGCAACAGTCTTATCGGCAGCCTCCTTCTCACCGACGATGACCATATAGGGGATGCGCTTCAGCTCGTTGTCGCGAATCTTACGGCCGAGCTTCTCGTTGCGCAGGTCGATGGTGGCGCGGACGCCGCCCTCGCTGAACTTCTTGCAAACCTCCTGAGCATAGTCGTTGTACTTCTCCGACAGCGGCAGGATAGCCACCTGCTCGGGTGTGAGCCACAAGGGGAAGTGACCACTGGTGTGCTCGATGAGCACGGCGCAGAAACGCTCGAGTGAGCCGAAGGGAGCACGGTGAATCATCACAGGCGTCTTCTTCTGGTTGTCCTCGTCGGTGTACTCCAGCTGGAAACGCTTCGGCAGGTTGTAGTCCACCTGAATGGTACCCAACTGCCAGCGGCGTCCGATGGCGTCCTTGATCATAAAGTCGAGCTTCGGACCGTAGAAGGCAGCCTCGCCATATTCCACCTTGGCGGGCAGACCCTTCTCCTGACAAGCCTCCTGGATGGCGCGCTCGGCTAGTGCCCAGTCCTCATCGGTACCTACATACTTGTCGTGATCGTTAGGGTCGCGCAGCGATATCTGTGCCTCGAAGTTGAAGCCGAAGGCTGTGAGCACCACGCCGATGATGTCCATCACATTGAGGAACTCCTGCTTCACCTGATCGGGACGGCAGAAGAGGTGGGCGTCGTCCTGTGTGAACGAGCGCACACGGGTAAGACCATGGAGCTCGCCCGACTGCTCATAGCGGTAGACGGTGCCGAACTCTGCGATACGCAGTGGGAGGTCCTTATAGGAACGAGGTTTCACGGCGAAAATCTCACAGTGGTGCGGACAGTTCATGGGTTTCAGCATATACTCCTCGCCCTCCTCGGGTGTGGTGATGGGACGGAAGGAGTCCTTGCCGTAGTGGGCATAGTGGCCCGACGTGACGTATAGGCTCTTGCCGCCGATATGCGGGGTGATGACCTCCTGATAGCCGTAGCGCTTCTGCACCTTGCGCAGATGGTCCTGCAAGCGCAGGCGCAGGTCGGTGCCCTTCGGCAACCAAATAGGCAGACCCTTGCCCACCTTCTCTGAGAACATGAAGAGCTCCATCTCCTTGCCTATCTTACGGTGGTCACGTTTCTTGGCCTCCTCAAGCATGACGAGGTATTCGTCGAGCATCTTCTTCTTGGGGAACGAGATGCCATAGAGACGCTGCATCTGTTCGCGCTCGGCATCGCCACGCCAGAAGGCGCCGGCCACGCTGGTCAGCTTCACAGCCTTGATCTCGCCGGTGTCAACGAGGTGCGGACCACGACAGAGGTCGGTGAACGAGCCCTGTGTATAGGTGGTAATCGTACCGTCCTCGAGGTCTTGTTCAATATGTTCACACTTGTATGTCTGACCGTCGGCAGCAAACTGTTTCAAGGCATCGGTCTTGGCTACCTCGCGGCGCACGACAGCCTCCTTCTTGCCGGCCAACTCCTTCATCTTGGCTTCGATGGTGGGGAAGTCGCTCTCCTTGATCATCTGTCCGTCGGGCAGCAGCACGTCATAGAAGAACCCGTTCTCGACAGCGGGACCGAAGCCGAACTGTATACCAGGATAAAGCTCCTGAAGTGCTTCTGCCAGCAGGTGGGCACTGGTATGCCAGAAGGTGTGCTTACCCTCTTCGTCGTCGAACTTGTAGAGAGCTATCGTGGCATCCTCGTTGATAGGACGGTTCAGCTCTACAGTCTCACCATTCACTCCGCAGCTGACAACGCTGCGAGCCAGAGCCGGCGAGATGCTCTCGGCAATCTGAAGTCCCGTCACGCCCTGCTCATACGAGCGAACAGAGCCATCGGGGAAGGTAATTTTGATTTCCATATCTACAATATATGTTTGATGTTAAAATTCAGCGTGCAAAGGTACTAAATAATTATGAATTATGCATTATAAATTATGCATTATTTTCAATACCCAACTTCTGCGCAGCCATCTGAAGGTATATCTTCTCGGCCATCGTCATCTTGTCGCCCATAGCAGCAATTTCCTGCATGGCGTCAAAAGTCTCGCGGGCAATGTCACGGTCGGCAGCCAACAGGTCGAAATCTACTTCGTAGCTGTGGTCCGACTCGATATTACCAAGCAGTGCCAGCTTTGTCTGCGGGTCGATCTTCGAACGTGCTATTCGCTGTTCGATGAGCTGGAACTTCTCATGCGACACCTCATCGTTGATCTTGGCAATATTGATGAGAGCCTCTATCATGGCCTCCTGCACCTTCTCAGGGTCGCGTTCAGCCTGTCCTGCCTTGACAAACGACGTCTTGATATTTGCCAGTTCGATGGCGTCGATGTCGCCGTCGTCGAAGAGATGACGTTGGGCGCGGAGCTGACGGTTCAGACGATGGGCACCGCGGCGAAACGTGTAGAGCGTAAGACCGCCGGAGAAGAGTCCGCCTGCCACTGGTATGAAGCGCCCGACGCCTTTTGCCAAACTGTCCTTCGAGAGACGTGCCCCGATAATCTTTGCTACCTGTGCGGCAATGGGGACGATGGCCGTCTTCGTCAGTGCCACGCGTGGCAGACGTGTGACAGCACTCTCTGCCACGGCCTTCGACAGTTCACCGAGTCCTTTCTCGGCCACGGGGGCCCCCACCACGACGCCCATGAAAATGGTCAGCAGGTCGGTGGCCATATCACTCAGTTCGCCCTCGTCGTCACACAAGTCGGGGTAGCCATAGAGATAGGCCAGCTTCTGCGACAGGACGAAGATGTGAAAGAAATACTGTGTCAGGTCGGCAGGCAGCGTGGCAGCCATCGCCAGTCCGCCTGGCAGTCCTGCTACGGTAGACGTTGCGGTAGCCAGTGCTGTATGCCGACGCACACACTGACGAGCCAGCTTGTCGACAATCTGTTCTGACACGATGGTATAAGGGCGCACCGAACCTATCATCTGCAGACGCGACTGGTTACAATAGGGTCGCAACTCACGGCGGAGGAATCCGATTCTATCGACTTTCACACCCGGCATCTTCAGCACGGTGTTCAGGATTTTGTTCCATACAAGGTTTTCTTTCTCCATAAACAATTATTTTTCTTTACTGTATCTCTTAATAAGGCTGTAGGCAGTATAAAGACCCAGCTCGCCGGCCTTGCTGAGGTCGCTGACGCCCTCGGCGGTGTTACCGCTGTCGATGCGTGCCAGCCCACGGTTGTAGTAAGCTTCTGCCAGACGCGGATCGAGGGCAATAGCCGCCGTGTAGTCGTCGACAGCGCGGGCATAGTCCTTGCGTTGCACATAGACACATGCGCGATTATAATAGAGGTACGCGCAACGGGGTGCATGGCGTATGGCCGCCGTCAGGTCCATCAGGGCGTTGGCAGTCTTCATGTCGATATGAGTGCCCTGCGACGCCTGAAACTCATTAATTTTCGTCTGGCAGGCAGCCCGCTGCCACAGTGCGAGCACCGACAGGCTGTCGCTCAGCAAGTGGGTTGTTAGCACGTCGATAGCGTCCTCGTTGTTCTGCAGGGCTGTGTAGGCCACACCGCACAACAACAGCAGATGCTGTACCTTCTGCAGGTTCTTCAGGTCGGCGATGGCGCTCCTCAGTGTGTCGATATAGGCGAAGTAAGCCTGCGACTGTGTTTCGTCCAGCGAGGGTATGCTGCTGACGATATGGAGCTGTCGCGGCGCATGGCGGTTGAAGTCCTCGACGGTCTCGTCATAGGGCACATAGTTCTTCACCTCGCTGCGCACTGGCTGAAGCGACAACTCGTACATCGGCAGATAGACAGCCTCCACCTTGTGGTGCTGCACCCGTCCGCGGTAGTCGTTCTTGTAGTCGTTTTCCACCTCCTGGTCGTCGGCCACCACCAGCTGGTTGTATTTCTCCAGATCCTGGTCGCTCCGCTTGCGCTGCTGCTTGCTCAGTCGGGGCTGCCGTCCGCCGTAGCGCTTGTCGAGCTGAGCCTTGAGGATACGGAACTCGTCCTGTTCGGCCTGACGGTTCATACCCAGACGACGATAGCAGCCGGCACGGTAGTGCAAGCCCGTCCAGAAGTTTGGGAACTCGTCGATAACAACCGTATAGTCGCTGATAGCGCCACGCAGGTCGCCGGTCTTGTCACGCAGCAGACCGCGGTTGAAACGCGCCAGCATGTTGTCGGGCTCCAGGTTGAGCACGAAGTCGAAGTCCTCAATACCGCGGTTGTCGTCACCTACCTGTGCACGGAGCAGGCCGCGGTTGTAGTGGCCCAGGAAGTTGTTGGGCTCCAGGTCGAGGGCTGTGTCGTAGTCGGCCATGGCGCCACGCAGGTTATTACGATTATAGCGGGCCAGTGCGCGATTGATATAGTTGCCACCGTTCTTTGGCAGGAGGTGGATAGCCTTGTCGAGATATTCCTCTGACTGTTCCCACTCGCTGCGCGACAGACTGATGATGGCCCGTGCCGCCCAGAGTTGTCCGTCGTAGGGGTCAATCTCAATACTCTTCTCTATGGCCTCCAGTGCCCGTATGGTATCTTTCTGCTGCATATACACCTCGGCACGCATGGAGTAAGGTGCCGCCTGACGGGGCCAGCGGGCAACCATCGTGTCGAGCTGCCCCAATGCCCGGTCATAGTCCTTGCTCCGTATGTGGCAAAGCACACGGTTATGCCACAGTCCCATGTTCTCAGGATTGTATTTCAGGGCTGTCGTGTAGTCGGCAGCCGCCTCCTCATAACGGTTCAGCCGGATGCGACAGAGTCCGCGCAGCTCGTAACAGTCGGTAACGTAGGGGTTGCGCTCTATGGCACTCGCGCAGTCGCTCTCAGCCCCGGCAAAGTCGTCGAGGTAGTATTTGGCGACCCCACGGAAGAACCAGGGTTCATAGAGATAGGGCTTGGCCGCGATGGCCTGGTTGAAATACTGGATACTCAGCACATAGTCCTCGTAATAGAGCGCCGAACGCCCGATGGTTATCAGGCGGTCGGTGTTGAACTGGGCATGCGTCGCCATCGGCAGCAATACCCAGAACAGGACTATCAGCTTTCGGTATATCAACGTTTCACAGGTTTTGTCTTATACCCACAGCGGTAACGCCCCAACGTCAGCGCCTTGAGTTTGCTCTTGATGAGCTGCTTGCGCAACGGTGAGATGTGGTCAATAAACATGTGGCCCTCCAGGTGGTCGAACTCGTGCTGCATGACGCGGGCCAGATAGCCCTCCACCCACTCATCGTGGGGCTGAAACTGCTCGTCAAGCCACTGTACGTGGATACGCTTAGGTCGCACCACCTTCTCATGAATGGCAGGCAGCGACAGGCAGCCTTCCTCGCTGGTGTCGGTGGCCGACTCGTCCTTCTCGACGATATGGGCATTGATAAACACCTGTCGGAAGCCCTTGTACTCCGGCATATCGTCACTCAGCACATCAAGGTCGATGACCACCAGACGGATGGACTTGCCTATCTGAGGTGCTGCCAGCCCGATACCCTCGCTCTCCGCCAGCGTCTCCCACATGTCGGCAATAAGCTCGTTAAGCTGCGGATAGTCGGGGGTAATATCCTCGGCCACCTTGCGCAGCACCGGCTGTCCGTAGATGTAAATTGGTAATATCATTTTCTTTTGGATTCCAAATAGCTTTGTAAGATGATAGTGGCCGATATCTCGTCAACGAGCGCCTTGTCCTGACGGGCTTTCTTCTTCAGACCGCCGTCAAGCATAGCCTGATGGGCTAACACTGAGGTGAAGCGCTCATCATAGTAGTCGACGGGCAGTTCGGGATGGGCTTTGCGCCAACGGCTGACGAACTGCTGCACGCGCTGCAGGTTCTCGCTCGGCTGCCCATTGGACTGCCGAGGCTCGCCGATGACGATGCGCTCCACCTGCTCGCGGCCGACATACTGCTCCAGCCACTCGAACAGCTCTGATGTAGAAACAGTCGCCAACCCTCCAGCAATAATCTGCAAAGGGTCGGTGACTGCTATACCCGTACGCTTTCGGCCGTAGTCAATCGAAAGGATTCGAGCCAATCGGTTTACTGGACGTTATAGAGCAACCAGGCGTCGCCCTTCGGATTAAATTTCGAACCACGGATCTGGTCGCGGCTGTTCACAGCATCAACCTTCGAATCGAACGTCGTAGCAATGACACGGAACATATTGTTCTGCTCGTTCTTCACAATCTGGGCATCATAGCCGCCGTCGCGAAGCTGCTGCTGCAAGCCCTCGGCATTGGCCTGAAGACCGAAGGAGCCGACAACCACGCTGAAGTTCTTAAGACCGGTGCCGTTGACGAGCGCCACCTTCTCCTGACGGACCGACACGTTGTCGACATTGTCAACAACCTTCGTCTGAGTGGCGGGGCGGTTGGTTACAGGAGCAACAACCGTCGGGGCGGGAGTTTCGGGCTGAGGTGTCTCGGCAACACGCTGGGCTGCCTCCTGAGACTTAGCCTTCTCATAAGCCTTCTTATAGGCACTCTCACTACTCTTGCCGCAGCTGGCGAAGGCCAGAGCCATGCTCAGACCGGCGCATACTACAATGTACTTTTTCATACTTCTCTACTTGTTATTTTAATTGATTAATACGTTTGTCTTTTTAAATTCAGTGGCGAAATTACAAAAAACAAAGCAAAAACGGATTAAAAACGGGCATAAACTTTGTTAAATACAAGAAATACTCACAATTTAACAAAAAATGTCACAGTTTTTAACGCGAGTTTCAGAAATATTTCGTATTTTTGCGGAAAGAAATTTGTTTTACCAATTAAAAGACGAATATTATGAAAAGTTTAGGTTACATTGGCGCTTTCTTCGGCGGAGCCATTGCCGGCGCTGCCCTGGGTATCCTCATGGCTCCCGAGAAGGGTTCTGAGACCCGCGTAAAGATTACCGACGCCGTCGAGGACTTTATGAAAAAGCACAACATCAAGCTCAGCCGCAAGGAAGTGGACGACCTCGTTGACGACATCCAGGACGTCACGGAAGACGAATAAGGCCCTATGCTCTCAAGCGACAAGAACGTTGAGAACTTCGCACAGCTGGCCAAGTTGCTGAAGCACTATTTGGGGCTTCAGACGGAGTATGTCAAGCTGGACGTGATAGACAAGGTGGTGCGCCTGCTGACGGCCGCCGCCTTGGCTATCCTTTTTTTCCTGCTCATCATCGCCGTCATGCTGTTCTTGTCGTTTGCCGTTGCCTACTGGTTAGGGCAACACATCGGCATGGCACCCGCCTTTGCCGTCATCAGCATCGTCCACCTGCTGCTGCTCTTCCTTTTCTTTATCTACCGCCAGACGTGGATAGAGCGTCCACTCGTACGCTTCCTCGCCAACCTTTTAATGAGTAAATAGCCTATGTTGCCCATCCAAGATTCCCACCCCACCTACAGCACGCTGGAAGAGATACGCCAGCGCAAGGAAGAGCTGATTGACCAGATGCAGGCCGACAACAAGCAGTTCTCCACACTCTGGGGCAACATCTTTGTCAAGCGCGAGGACTCGTCCAAGGGCGACTACATTGCCAGTTTGGTGGCCAACAGCGTCACCGTCATCGACCTCATCCTCCTTTACCGCAAGCTCCGCAAGAACTACGGCAGCCTCCGTGCCCTGTTTGGCAAGGGAAAAAAGAAATAAGCAGCCCCATCATCAGTCTATATCTCACCATTATTTATTCACACCTATTTATTATTATAGGCCTTATGCCCATACTTAACCTAAAAAAAATGAAGTTTCTTGTAATAGTAGTATTGGGATCTATGCTCACAGGGGGTCCCCCTGTGATTTGGAAAAGTAAATCTGTTAGGTATATGAAAAAGTATATGATAACTCTCGCGTTGCTGACGCTCGGAATGAGCGCAAACGCACAATGGATTAGCGGCCTTGACGAAATAGAAATGCAAGGCCATTGGGTCGTTACGTCTGTAAATGGTGGCTTCCCTGAGTTTAACAGCGATTACCACCCGCAATACCCAACCGCTATTGACTTCAACAACCGTAACTACACATACGTTTGGTTCACCGACTACAACGGCAACGAGACGAGCGAAAGGTTTGCGGGCTACTTTGTAGGCGGTACGGCTACGGGCCGGTACACCTTGCACCTGCTTTCGCGCAAAGAATATAATTCAGATTATACCGGCCTTTCCTTTGCGAACTTTTGGATTAAGCAATTTGACAGTCAGAACATGACAATAAGTGACTACGACGGAAATAGTTATATCAAGCTGCAAAAGGTAGATGCCGCATCTGTCCGCTCGGTAGCAACCGACACCACGGCCAACTCCAAAGCCTACGGCCTCAACGGCGTAGAACTGCCAACACCTGAAACAGCCAAAGGCATAGTGATACAAAACGGGAAAAAAACAGTACGCAAATAAAGCAAACAGCCGCCTCAATCGGGGCGGCTGCTGTTATTCTGCTTTGGGGCGGGCCTGAACTCTGGTATTTGTTTCTGCACCTGCTCCGTCTGCGGTTCTTTCTTCTTGAACTCTATTTGCAAGTCGCCTATAGAGAACTTGCCAACTACGGCAATCAAAAGCCAAATGACAACAGCAAGGATTATCGCGGCCAAAATGCTTTGTGCTATGCCGTGGCCATATCGGGCCGCAAGGCTTTCCTGCCGGGGCCACTGATTTGAGAATGACGCTAACGCCATAGTCAACCTTTCATCTATCTTCCCGTAACATTCGGCCTCTATCTGTGTAGTGGTTTCCTCCAATGCCGCGTCGGTAAACTCCTGCAGGATGCTTTCAGCGTGTAGCCGATATCTGTCTAAGCAATCCTTTTGGCGGTGTGGCTCATGAAACAGTTTCTCCACCTCATCGTCTGTCGGCTTTCTTTCCTCTTTAGCCCTGAACGCTCTTATCCAAACTATCTTCTCTTCCTTATACAACGAATAAGCGATACGCCCTATCGTATCGCTTTTGTCTTTTACCAACAGCCTGTATATGTTATTATAGTCTTTTGCCATATTTGCTGTCTGCAATCCGCTGTGCGTGGGCAAAAGCCCTGTTTATTTTCTCCATCGGTATTCTCTGCTCGAAAATCTTACCGTTATAACGGGTGGAAACGACAATGTCATCACCCAACCGCCGACTGGGTAAATTCCCGCCTGCTGACAAACGCCTGATAGTGCGCTCGTTGGCTCTTCTCACTGTCTCTAATGATATTCTGCACATATTGTTCGATTATAAACTTCCATTGTAATTTCTATCTGTGGTATGCGTCTAAGCGTCTGTTCCCATAATTGCAATGTTTTTAATTTGACGGTGCAAAATTAAGGATTTTACTTAGATTATCCAAATAATTTCCTTAAAAAGTTACTTACTTATACCTATTTAGTGTTCACTGATTAATTGGCTTCCACTTGCCAGACAGGTCTTAATCCTGTCCCAACAATGGTCACCAAAGTTAAAAATTTCAATAGATCGTATAAGGTATGACAAAGCTCCCTGAAGAACTTCATCACATTCTTGGCGAAGTAGCACATCCCAGTCCAGCATTCTGCGGTTTCGGGAGGAATCATGGGGACAGTTTGAATCATGGGGACAGAGAGGTTTTTGATTCCATCACTTCTTTAGCGGTTGATGCCTCTCAACATAACGTGGTAGATGTCCCCATGATTCAGAGTACCCTACTCTTTACCTGTTTGAAACAAAGGGACGTGCGTGTGCTTGTTTTATTTTTTGTAATTACAATGATTGATTGGGATATTATACTTAAGAAGTGATGGGATCAAAAACCTGTCCCCATGATTCTCTATTACCACCACCCAGACGAAAAGAAACGGAAGCCGCGCTGACTTCCGTTTCTCTATTCTCATCTTTGGGGAACTAGCACCCATACCCAGGTGCCCCATGACTAACATAGTTAAATAGCTAAAAAGCGAAGACGGCACGAACGTAGCCTTCGCCGGTCTTATTGCGGTAGCCCACGGAACCATTGCCCGTGTAGAAGTACCAAGCGCTGGAATTACCGTACTCCGTACTCGGCCAATAAGCGTAAGACTGTAAGCCAGTACCGCCAGCAGCTTCTATCTTCGGGTTCAGGCTTGAAGCAGTATAATTATTGTTCGCGTTACCGCCGTGAGACAAGTCGGCAGTCTTGCCTGAGAGACCCTGAACAATCTTGTTCCACTGGTAGAGGCTTGGCAGGAACCAGCCGCTCGTACCAGACGCAGGAGCAGCGGCAGAGATACCGTCAGAAACCATGATAGTATTATGCAGGGCTGCATAGAATGCAGGGTAATTAGTCTCGTTGTCAAATCCGGAAGTCTGAGAGTTTGAAAGACCGGACTGAGCAGTGGTGACAGCTGGGCTGTAATCTGTATAGTTATCCAGCGACTCGTCATTGTCAGACGAAGACCACTTAACCGTAACGCCCGCAGCAGCATCCTTCATCGCGATAGCCAGACCGTGGTTGTATGGAGATGCCTCGCCTGTCGCGCTGCCCACGTAGGCGATGATGGCAACGGCAGTCACGCCCGTAGGCAGGTTGTCCTTATCGGCTGCGGCGTATGCCTTGCCGTCGCTGCCAACAATTTCACCGACAGCGGAGGCAGAAAGGGCATGGCCCTCGGCGGCTGCCTGCGTCATCCTCCAGCTCACCGAGTAGCCGTTGCCGGCTTCGTAGGTCTTGGTGGTCAGCGTCTTGGTGTAGTTCTTCGTGCCGTCGGTGGCGGTAACCGTGATGGTGGCATCGGAGGTGGGGCGGATGGCAACGTAGATGGGGCCTGCTGCTGCCGAGCGGCTGACGTTGTAGGTATAGGTGCCGTCGCTCAGGGTCAGGCCCGTGATGTCATCGGTGATATCGCTGCTGCCGTCGCTGTTCTTGAGGGTGACGGCGAGGATGGCCAGCTGGTTCACCAGCGTCAGCGAGGGCAGGTTATCGCCGGCCCAGGCGCCCAACCTCGTGCAGAAGTCGAAATTGCTGGCGAGGGTCGCGAGCGTGCCGTCCTGATTATTGTAGAGGGCGTCGTAGTTTGGTGTGAAGTCGGCATTGGCCATCGCTGCGGGGTAGACGTAGCTCACGCTCATATCCTTGTAGGGGTTGTCCAGCGTGAAAGTGAACGTGGCGGACTTTCCTCCGTTGGTGATGTCGCCGGCGGTCAGCGGCGCACTCACCGCCTTCACGTGATCATTGCCCTTGTTCTTCCAGTAGTAAATTGCCATCGTCTCGCCTGCGGCAAAGGTTTTCACGCCCGTGCTGCTGAGTGCGCGGGTTGTTCCGGCGGCATCGTCGAAGCCTACGGTGGTGGTCAGGGTTACTAGGTTGTTCTTGTTCTCGGGCTGCAGAATGTCGTCGTCGCTTGAGCAGCCGGTCATCATTGCGCCCACCAGTGCGAGGGCGGCCATGCTAAGAAATTTCTTTGTCTTCATTGCTTTCTTCGTTTTAGTGGGTTTGTTACTCTTCTGGGACAGTAGTCCAATTATAGTTCTGTACGCCGGCCTGGCCATTGCTACCAGCCAGCAGCTGTGCCTGTTGTTTCACTTCGACGACATCCATCGTCGGCCTTTCATACTCTTTTCTTTTCATGTTTCTTAATCATTAAAACAAATTAGTAATATTGTTATTAAACACACATTTCATGTAGTATATTTATCATGTCTCCGAATTGTTCGTAGACAAAAATATCGGCAAAAGTAATTATTCCGACGTTAATTTCAAAAAAAAAAAATGAAGAAAAGTTAACGCATTAACTTTTCTCCATTCCCGTCCCGTTTCCGAATGCACAACGGGGTCGGTTCCGTTGTGCACTAGAGAGGGCCTCGGACGAAAAAACGGAAGCCGCGCGGACTTCCGTTTTCCATTTTATTCTTTTAAAAAAGTGGATCATTTAGATTGCGAAGCCACACTCTGACCTCAGTCAGAGAACCGACCCGATTTTTTTGAAAATCCCTACGATCACGCTAATGTCGCAAGATATTCTGTTGCTGTCATCACGGGGAGCTTCGATGCCGTGAAATCCTTACCGTTACGTGTAATAATGACATCGGCCTTAGCTTTCAAGGCTGTGTAATATTGTAGGGCATCTTCGAAGTCCTGGAATTGCGAGGCCAAGGAGTCATCAACGGTACCGCTCGCTGGTCGTAGCGACACGGGAGAGTTGGCGAAAATTAGACAACAGATTGCGCACACCCTCGAAGCCATGCTTGCGCAGGAGAAAAGATGCAGTGGAATAAGTCATCGGTGAGACGAAGAGTTGCACCTGCTTGTTGTAGGCCATAGTGAAGAGGCGCACGGCATCGTGGCAGAAAGGCTCACGACGGTCCAGCAGGTCGACAACAATATTGGTATCGAGAAATAGACGTGTCATTTGTACTTCTCCTCCAAGTATTCATTGTAGGCTTTGCGAGCGTTCAAATCGTCGTCGGCCACATGGGTTCCAGCCCCAAGCAGACTAAGCACTATGTCTGGGACTTCTTCTTTGGCGGCGGCCTTGTTGACAGTTCGGGCATGATGGCGCAGACGACGCACATAGTGCTGCACGTTCTCCAGCATCTCGACGCTCATCTGGTCGAGGTCTGCCACGATGGATGATCTGAGTTCAACGGTTGTCATGACAATTATTTTTTTATTTCACGCTGCAAAGATAGTGTTTTTTATTGATACTGCAAATTTTTCCGGCAAAAAACACCTTCGGGCGGGCGAGTGTCAGGGGGCGAAGAAGAATGAGGAAAAGGACACGAAAAAACGGAAGCCGCGAGATGACTTCCGTTTTCAGTTTTATTCTTTTTAAAAAGTGGATCATCTAGATTGCGTAGCCACACTCTGACCTCACAAAGTGTCAGACTCCTTGCGAGTATGTGGGAGCTCACAGGGGGACAGACCCCCTGTGAGGATAAAGCTCGACGGCAACCGCCCCATCAGTATTACTGACGATGCTGAGCCGCAGACGGTCTACGGCGCTATGGAGTTCGTTGACGGAGCCAACCTTTCGACGGAGTATTACTATGATGGTAACGGTTCCCTGGTAGCCGATGCGAACAAGGGCATAGCCATGATAGAGTACGACAACCTGAACCATCCGAAGCGTATTCAGTTCACCAACGGCAATACAATAGAGTATGTCTACGCACCTGACGGACAGAAACTGCGGATAAAATACCAGACGGCAACGGGTAACGTCGTTGTGCCTCTGAACACGGTGCAGACCATCACGGCGGCAACGACGACGCAGACGGACTATGTCGGCAACCTGGTTTACACCGCAACGGCCAGCGGCTCGACGGCTACACCAGTGCTGAATAAGATTCTTTATCCTGACGGCTATTTCACGGTCAGTTCCGGCACAGGGGGCGACTTCCGCTATTTCTCGAAGGACCACCTGGGCAACAACCGCGTGGTGACGGGTGGGAGCACCGTCTATCAGCGCACACACTACTATCCCTTCGGCGGCCCGTATGCCGATGTGGGTACGGCTCCAGACTATCAGCCCTACAAATACAACGGCAAGGAGCTGGACCGTATGCACGGCCTCGACCTCTACGACTACGGCTTCCGCCACTACGACCCCATCGTCCCGATGTTCACGCAGCAGGATCCGATGGCAGAGAAGTATTATCACCTTAGTCCGTATGCGTATTGTGGGGGTAATCCAGTCAAATATATTGATCTTGATGGCAGAAAAATATATATACCAAAACAATTCCAATCAAAAGTTCTAGAAATGATAAACTCTTTTTCTAAGACTCAATATAAAGTTAATGAGAAAGGATATATGTGTGTTGATAAGGATGCTGCCATTAATGAAAAGGGCTCTAATCACTATTCAGAAAGAATAGATGCTACAATTGCAGCAAAAGGAAGGTTGACGATAATGATTGGTGATAAATATACTGCAAATGGAATAACAAGTAATATTGAAAAAACTTACGGAGGAGGGCTTACGACAATAAATAAAAAAAATAAAGCAGACATAAAGACAGTAGTCACAGGAAAGGATCATATAGTGCATGATACTAATGGGAATGAATTAAAAAAAACAGGAGGAGAAGTACTCATACATGAAATAGTAGGACATGCCGCACCTGTACTTGCTGGTTCTGAAACGGGAAATGAGGTAGATAATGAAAATGTAGTTAGAAAAGAATTAGGTTTACAAGAAAGAGAAAGGGAAGAAAATCATGAAGAATAAATTATTATATTTTTGCTTGTTCATTTTCACCAGTATAGATGTTTATAGCAATGATTCTATTCTTGTAGATAGAGTGTGGACAGAAAGACGAACAATATATGTCAACAAAGAGGAAATTGATTCAATAGGGGAAAACTCTTTAATAGAGAACTATGGTATTGCATGTGGTTATGATGGTTGCAAAAGATTAGAGTTCCTACGTAATCATCAATTTAGGAAAAAGTATCCTTATGGTAGAGATCGGCTTGGGAAATGGTATTTAGAAGGTGATATATTAACCATTGTATATGATAAAAGAGAAAGATTTACAAAAAGAAAAAACAAATTTAAGATTAAGTATAGACAGAAGTATATTAGGGGAAAAGAGTACCCTACTCTTTACCTGTTTGAAACAAAGGGACGTGTGCGTGCTTGTTTTATTTTTTGTAATTACAATGATTGATTGGTATATTATACTTAAGAAGTGATGGGATCAAAAATCTGTCCCCATGATTCTCCGGTCGGTCTTGATCTAAGCGATCGCAATTACGAGAACAAAAAGGAAGAGGAATTCCGTAAGTATTCCATTAAAGCCATGAAGGCTGTTGTTGATTTAGACTATTATAAAGCCCAAAACGAAAGAGAATTTTTGGATTTTATGTCTGACAAGTTAGACTTAGCTGCACATGGACGATATGTAGATAACTATTTTGGTGGAACTGAACACGAATCCCTCTATCTTGGCGTAAAAAGCAATTATATCAAACATGCAGAAAGAGTGATATATAGACGCCAAAAGGATATTAAGGCTGGAAATGATTCTCCTTTGTCAAAAACCGTAATGTTCTCTGATAAGAAAAGTGCTAAAAAGTATTGTGAAATTCTTTGGGAGAAATATCAGTATCCTTGGCCAGAGAACTGGCTTCAAAAAGATGGTATGCTATAATAGTGGCTAACTCTTGGAATCGTAGGTAAGAGGTTCATTGATTCACTTGATAAGTAACGAGAGCGGGAAGCCGCACCGACATCCGTCGGTCTCGGCTTCCCGCTCGCTTTGTTTATACACCTTTATACTATAGTGCCTCTATCTCATCACGCCCCAGCCCCGTTATCTTGCAAATTTCCTCTGTGTCGTAGCCGCGACGCTTCATCCGCTCGGCGGTCTGCACGAGGCTCTTGTGGGCTGCGGACTCGGAAATGACCACCTCGCTGCGTTCCCATTCGTCCCAGTCGGTTTCGGAGAGATAGCGGCTGATTTGTTCGCGAAGGGGCGGCAAATCTTCTTGGATGACTTTCCATACGGCATCAGGGTCTATCTGATAATAGTCATGTACCAGCACATGGCGCATCTTGGCGATGAACTCCCACGGGGTCTCTGCGTGTTCACGGCAGAATGCACGGGTGAGTTTATAGGCCGCTTCGCCAATAATCTCAATGCTTTTCACTATGCCGTAATATCTCAGATTGTCGGCTTCAAGTTCATCCCTTGACTTGAAATCCGTGTTGTCGAGGATACGGTCTATTGCTTCAACGATATGTTCCAGTCGGTCGCGGTCTCTAACGGGTTCTCTCATATATCAGCTTTTTGTCTTGGTCAACACTTTCTCTTACTCTCGGACGAAGCATCTTCTCAGGAACGATGTCAACAGGGCGGTCGAGAATCTTCTCCAATTCACAAATCATTGCCGCATGTTTCAGCAGACTGACGCCTCCCTCGTCAAACTGCACGAGGATGTCAACATCGCTCAGTGGCGACTCATCGCCTCGGGCATACGATCCGAACAGCCATGCACGCTGAATAGGCTGGGTCTTGAAGTAGTCGGCTATCGTCTGCTGCATCATCTGTGTACTCATAAGCGTATCGTTTTAGAATCTGGCGACAAAGATACAAAAAGTTTGCGAAAAAATGCTCACTTTGCCCCCACCTTTTATATATTATTAGGCGAAACAGACGATTTTCTGCCCAAGGTCGCGCCCCATTTGCCAGTTGAACCACAGTTTCTCACCATTTGGAAAAGCCGCGCGAGTTTGACCCCCGAGGGCAAGCGACGATGACCCCTGCGGGCAAAAATACACTGACCCCTTACGGCAAAATAAAAATGACCCCTGAAAACGATTGCTTTTCAGGGGCTTTTTTGTAGTTTTGAA
>JAFUTI010000030.1 GCA_017471465.1 Prevotella sp.
ATTTACCAGCAATGCGCCAGCTCACCCAACTCTTGACAAATAGGTCCTCTGTTACTTGTTCGTTCAGACTTAGTGCATATTCTCGCACTTCCTCTATATTCATCCTTATCTTTCTGTTTTAATTATTATAAATTCCGATTTATCTGTTTCACTAATCGGCTGCAAAGGTACGAAAAATCGGCGAGAAAAACGAAACTTGGCTAATCTCTTAACGAAAATTGCCAAGTGATTTTAATGTGTTACAGGGTAACTACGCTGGTACGCTCCGTTTCAGTTGTTCCACAAACTCGTCGATGCGACTGTCTGCTTCAACATGTTCTGCGACATGTCGGTTGCAGTCAGATGGGCGCACTTAGGAGCGACACAAATGCTGATGGCACCCGTTCCGCAGGCACATTCCAGCACCTCGTCGCTACCGTTCATCATCTTGTTTTTCTTGACAACAGGGAAGGGATGCTGTGCTAAATCTCACGTCTGCGTGGAATGTCCTTGCCGTCTACATACTTGGTGAAGTCGAACTCGTAGGCCTTCTGAATTTAAAATGATGGTGCAAAGATAATAAAGAAACGATAAATTACATTCTATCAAAGAAAAATGTGTAAAAAATCACACTTTTCGACGATAGAGCGTGATTTTATCCTATTTGCATTAACAAATTCCGAATGAATACAGAGAACCGTCAAACTCTTTTTGACTTGCCATTTCTAAACCATTAGTTGAGATAACAATAAGATGTGACGGCCTTCTACACGAATGGAACCTTCTTGTTTCAATTCATTCAGGCAACGCAGCAGGGAGTATTTCTGAATGCCGAAATGGTCGGCAAGTTCTTGTCGGGACATTGGGAGGAGAATGTTGTTGGTTTGTTGCAGGCGGCTTTGCTCCATCAAGAAGAGACATACTTTTTCACGCACACTCATGGAGAGCATACGTACCTTTTTGGTCAATAGGGAAATGATGTTAGAAAGCAACTGGATGTAATTCTGCATCAGCCGCTGGTCGTCATGCATCATTTTATCGAGATCAGCAGGTGACAGGCGCAGAACTGTGGTTTCCGTCGTGGCTTCTACAGTCACGGGAAAATGATTGTCTGTGGCAAAGAGAAAGGCTGGAGCCAACAGTTTGCCGGGCTGATGGGCAGCCATCCGAATGACATTTCCTGATGGGCCTGTAACATACGCCACCATTTCACCGCTGATGATGATGTCGGCATATTGGCATACGGAACCTGCGCTGACCCAAATCTGTCCTTTACGACAACGGATGATTCGGTAACGGACCGTGTGCATCAGAGCAATAATCTCTGACTCCTCCAAGTTTCGGAATAGCGGGCTTTGCTTCAGCCCTTGCAAAGTGTCAATATCCATAATTGAAAGCAAAATTAGTGATTTTGGGTAAATAATTCTTAAAATTAACAGACTTTATAGGTCATAGGGAACAAATGTTACCATATCATATCCCCATAAATGATTATATTTGCTGCCAAAATTGAATATTCAACGTATGAATTGGAAGAAGATATTAACACTGAAAGATCTGTTTTCCTATCGCCAGAAGGTGGGACTGTTGGTGGTGGCTGGCGTGATTTGCGGACTTGGTGGACTTTTTATGTATCTGCTTCGTGCGCATACCTATTTTGTAGGTGACAACCCGTCAGCCTGTGTCAACTGCCACATCATGACACCCTATTATGCTACGTGGAGCCACTCCTCACACGGACGCGATGTGACATGTAATGACTGTCATGTTCCTCACCAGAACCTTGCATTTTACTATGGCTTCAAGGCTCTTGACGGACTGAAGCATACTGCTTATTTCGTCACACATTCTGAACGCCAGGCCCCGATGGCAGAAGCGCTGACGGGTCAGGTCGTGATGGACAACTGTATACGTTGTCATACTCAACTGAATCAGGAGTTTGTGAAAACGGGGCGCATGAGCTATATGCAGCAGCAGGCCCAGGGTGGTAAGGTATGCTGGGACTGCCATCGTAATGTGCCGCATGGCGGTATGAATTCTCTGATGGCTACGCCTAATGCCGAGGGGGTGACACCACTGCCTTCATCACCAGTTCCAGATTGGCTGCAGAATATGATGAAATGATAACAAAAAAACAAAAGAATATGGCTAAGAAATTAAAGAGTTGGCAGGGGTGGATTCTCTTTGGAGGATCAATGTTAGTGGTCTTCGTCTTGGGACTGCTCGTTTCGTCATTGATGGAGCGCCGTGCCGAAGTTGCGAGTGTGTTTAACAACAAGCGCACCGTGTTTACAGACAGTATCATAGCACAGAACGAGAAGTTCAAGGCTGACTATCCACGAGAGTATGAGACGTGGGCCATGACGGAGGACACTACGTTTAAGTCGAAGTATAATTCTTCGCAAGAGGTGGATGTTCTCGAACAGCGTCCAGAGATGGTCGTGCTTTGGGCTGGTTATGCCTTCTCGCGCCATTACAACACGCCGCGTGGTCACAAGCATTGTATTGAAGACCTGCGCAAGATTCTGCGTACGGGCAATCCCGGCATTGATGGCGACGGTGACATGCAGCCAGCCACCTGCTGGACCTGTAAGGGCCCCGATGTGATGCGTATGATGCGCGAGTTGAGTGGCAGCGGTTCTTCTTTCGATCCCGCCAATTATTATGCAGGCAAGTGGAGCGACCTGGGGCCAGAGATCATGAATACCGTAGGCTGCAGTGACTGTCACGATGCCCGTACGATGGATCTGCGCCCGGCTCGCCCGGCTCTCTATGAGGCGTGGCAGCGTGCAGGCAAGGATGTGAACAAAGCCACCCATCAGGAGATGCGCTCACTGGTGTGTGCCCAGTGCCACACGGAGTATTACTTCATCAAGCCCGATGACCCGAAGAATCCGGGTAAGGCTAACTATCTGATGTTCCCGCAGGACAAGGGACTGACCTGTGAGGCTGCCGAGGAATATTATGACTCGATAGGTTTCTATGACTATATCCACCCATTGTCGAAGACCCCCATCCTGAAGGCTCAGCACCCAGGCTACGAGATGGCAATGCAGGGCATTCATGGTCAGAGGGGAGTGAGTTGTGCCGACTGCCACATGCCTTACAAGCAGGAGGGCGGTGTGAAGTTCAGCGACCACCAGATTATGTCGCCGCTGGCCAAAATAGACCGCACCTGTCAGACCTGTCACCGTCAGGATGCCGAGGTGCTGCGACAGAATGTCTATGAGCGCCAGGAGAAGTGTAATGAGGTTCGCAACCGTGCCGAACAGGAACTGGCTCGTGCCCACTTTGAGGCTAAGTTTATTATTGACAATGGAGCCTCTGAAACGGAATTGAAACCTATTCAGGCACTGTTGCGCAAGAGCCAGTGGCGTTGGGACTATGCCATCGCCTCGCATGGTGCAACGTTCCATGCACCGCAGGAGGTCACCCGCTTGCTCTCTCATTCTGTCGATTATGCTCAGCAAGCCCGTCTGCTCATTGCCCGTGTAGCAGCCAAGCAGGGTGTTGCCGGTGAGATACCTGTGCCCGACTACTCTACCAAGGGGAAGGCCCAGGCCGCTATCGGACTTGACATGCAAAAACTGAACGGCAAGAAGCAACGCTTCATGCAGGAGGTGGTTCCTAAGTGGATTGATGAGGCCAAGAAGAAAGGCACGCTCATTGAGATATGATGTGGTCTAAGCCATACGGAATGAAGGAAGGCTTCCTCATAGGAGGAGGCATTATCCTGGCAGGACTGATGCTGGAGATGAGCGTCGGCCCTGTTGTCTGGGATGCCTTCCGCTGGCCAGTCAACGGCATCTTGCTGGCAGGGCTCCTGATGCTTATCATTATCTTTTTCTTGCTAAGAAAGAAGGTGTATGGGTTCCAGTTTATCGGTACTTACAAGGCAGCCATACCTGCGCTGGTGTATGCTGTTTTGCTGACCATCATCATGGGATTGACACGCCAGACAGTCAACGGCACGTGGCTGAACAACATGCTGTCGTTCTGGCCTTTTGTCCTCATCTACGTTTACGTCGCCATCATTCTTGGTCTAACAGTCCTTCGTCAGTTTAAGTCGTGGGCGGCAGCAAAATTCTCACTTTTCGCACTTCACTTCTCACTTCTTTTCCATCTTGGTTTGTTTGTTGCAATGACTACCGCCACGCTGGGCAATGCCGATGTGCAGCGGCTGAAAATGATTACGGCTGTGGGAGAGCCGGAATGGCGGGCACTCAACTCGCGGCAACAAGTAGTGGAGTTGCCCCTCGCTATAGAACTGAAGGATTTCATCATGGAGACCTACGACGACGGCTCGCCCAAGCGTTTTGCCTCGGATATTCAGATTCTGACGAAGACAGGCAAGAATATCCAGACCACTGTCGAGGTAAACAAACCCGTGGAGGTCGATGGGTGGAAGATTTACCAGTATGGCTACGATACTCAGATGGGGGCCATGAGCCAGACGAGTATCCTCGAACTGGTGAGTGATCCTTGGTTGCCGTTGGTTTATGCGGGTATCTATATGATGCTGGCTGGTGCTGTTTGTATGTTTGTTTTTGGAGGTAAGAAAAAGCGCGTATGACTTGGGACAACTTCATATATTTCGCCATTGCAGCCGTATTGCTCTGGGCCACGGGAGCCTGGGCGGCGTGGAAGGACAAGGCCAGTGTCGCCTATGTGACAACAACGTCAGGACTTCTGGTGTTCTTTGCTTTCATTTTGTCGATGTGGGTGTCGTTAGAACGTCCTCCGTTGAGGACGATGGGCGAGACACGTCTATGGTATTCTTTCTTTCTTCCTCTCGCTGGACTCACTGTCTATTCCCGATGGAAGTATAAGTGGATACTCACTTTTTCCACTATCCTGTCGGTGGTGTTTATCTGCGTTAACCTCTTCAAACCGGAAATTCATTCCAAAACGCTGATGCCAGCCCTTCAGAGCCCGTGGTTCGCCCCTCACGTCATCGTCTATATGTTTGCATACGCTGTGCTGGGTGCGGCGGCGGTGATGGCTTTGTATCTGCTGTTCTTCAAGAAAGAAACGGTCTCCGAAGAAGAAAATGACATTACCGACAACCTCGTTTACGTAGGTTTAGCCTTTATGACTATCGGAATGCTCTTCGGTGCCTTATGGGCCAAGGAGGCATGGGGGCATTACTGGTCGTGGGATCCCAAGGAGACGTGGGCTGCCATCACTTGGTTTGCCTATCTGGTATATATTCACTACAGACAGCTGCCCACACACCGTCCAAGACTCGCCCTGTGGATGCTGCTCATATCTTTCCTGCTCTTACAGATGTGCTGGTGGGGTATCAATTACTTGCCCTCAGCCCAAGGCTCCAGCGTGCATGTGTATAGCATGCCGTCATGACCGGCAAGATACCCCTTTGGCAGCAGCGCTTAGTTTATTCTGTTCGTCCCCATTTTAGTTCCTCTCCCTGCTTGTCGTATTGCTTACGCTTACCCGTCGGAGGTGCTGTCAGAGTTATCTTTACTACTGCTGTTCGCTCTATACTACGCTGAATGGCTTCATCAAAGGCATCCATATGTTTGGGGAGAAAACGCAGACAGATAGTCCTCAGAGCCTCAATCTTCTCGTTTCTATCTGTTACCACCTCTGCCTTGCCAACTGCCATTGCTGATTTATACTGGAGCGTGAAACTGCCATCCTTCGGGCCAACAGTAGGTGTACATCTGGTGACTGCTGATAATGAAACAGTCGGATTCACGGCAATGCAATCCAACTTGTCACCTTCCAATGCGCAATGGAAGTAAAACGTATTCTCGCCAGCATTCCCGGGCTCGGCCCGCCTACCCGTAGCCTTTCGAGCCAATGATAAGGGAACTCCGTAGGGACTGCCATCAGGTCGTGTAAAACTAACTGTGACATATGGAGCCTTATCCAACACCTCCAATGCGAAGGTGGCATCCATTTGGCGACTCGCCTTCCTCATTCGCGACTCAGCAAAGCCCAAGCGAACTTGGCTCTGCTCTTGCTGCTCATTCGTTTCTCTGCTTGCTTTTCTCATTTTGCCTTTCCTGTAAATTCTATGATTGCACTTGTCTCATTTCCAATTGATTTCCACTCGCCGTTATTCGTTTTTCTCACCGATTCTTCACATAACTTTGCAGCCGATAAGTGAAACTATAGCCGCGACGTGTTTCTAAATTCCTTCGGACTGACTCCCACCTCCTGCCTAAATATGCGGAAGGCGCAAAGGGGACAGGAACCTTTGTGCCCAATAAATTAAAAACGGTTCACCACCACTTTTCGAACCTTTGATGCTCGTTGAGTCGGATTTGTTCGCCGATGCGAGGGGTCAGCAGTTGCCATGGCTGACCCTTTGCATGTTCATAGATGCTGTCGAGCGGCTCTGTCCACGGATGGTTGGCAAGGGCGTATTTCGAGTTATGATAGGTCAGCACGCGGGCGGCTCCCAGGTCTTTGATGGCCTGCGGCAGTTCGCGCGGCAGGGTGTGGATGTAGTGCCAACCCTCGTCGTACTGGCCGTTCTCCATGATGGCGAGGTCGATGCCGGGATAGTCTGTGCCTATTTTCTTGAACCGCTCGTCGTAGCCGCCGTCACCGGAGACAAAGATGCGGCGCGGACCGTCGATGAGGTAGGAGGCCCAGAGCGTCTTGTGCTGTCCCAACCGACCAGAGAAATGGCGGGTGGGAAGGCAACGCAGGGTGATGGAGTCGCCCACCGTGATGCTGTCCTGCCAGTCGAGGTCGTGAATCTTCTGTGGGTCGTAGCCCCAGTATTCGAAGTGTTCGCCGATGCCGAGTGAACAGGCCACCTGCCCTACGCGGTCTTTCAGGGCCGTGACCGTCTTCCAGTCGAGGTGGTCCCAATGGTCGTGGGTAATGACGAGAACATCTACATCAGGAATATCCTCTACGGTATAGGCATCAGCCCCCTTGAACGGGCGCATGAACCACCACACGGGCAGTTTGTTAGTCAGTACGGGGTCGAAGAGGAAGCGCACGCCTCCCGTCTGGATAAAGACCGTGGAGTGTCCCAACCATACGCAGACATCCTCGGAGCGTGGAATGTCCTTCAGCGATGTCTTGACCGTAGGCACCTCGGACACAGGGTGAAGACAGTCTATCTTCTGAAAAAGGAACTTATACATCTGGCTGAGGAATCCCTCGTCGCCCGTCAGCATCGGTGTTTCATGCACGTTCACAAACTCGCCGTCCTTCCATTGCCTCGACTGCTTGCAACGCTCCAGCCGCTCGCCACGCGGATAGCGACCTACCGCCACCCAGAACTCATAGCCCTGCCAACCTATCAGCACGGCTACTATTACTAATAAGGTATAAATCATCTTCCGTTTCATATCGTTTTTGCCTACAAAGATACATTTTTTTATTCAATATCTACTAACTTTTTATTCAATATCTACTTAAATAGATTAGCTATAGAGTCAATATAGAGTCAATCATGTTCGGTTCTTGTGTGAAATGATAACAGAAGAAAGCATAGACATGAGGAGAACGCCAAAAATGACAGCAAGACTGACGAGTGTGGGGATTTCTAAATGTGGGATATTGAAATTAAGTCCCAGTAAATTGCCAAAACCATTAAGATACTCATTCATCGCCAAAAGCATTTTCACACCCACGAAGATTAGGATGATGCCGAGGCCGTATTTCAGATAGGCAAAGTATTTGGCAACTGCCGCCAATGCAAAATATAGCGCACGAAGACCTAAAATTGCGAAAATGTTAGAGGTGAGTACAATAAACGGGTCGCGGCTAACAGAGAATACGGCGGGGATGCTGTCAACGGCAAAGGCCACGTCGGTTGTCTCAACAACCAAAAGGGCTACAAAGAGCGGAGTGGCCAACCTTTTCCCATCTTCGGTAACAAAGAATCTGTCACCGTGTATATTGTCTGTCACGGGGTAAATTCTTCGGAACCACCGCACGATGATGTTCTGCGACGGGTCGCCCTGTTCGGTATCATTGTGAACAAACATTTTTCCTCCAGTATACAGCAGGAACAAACCAAACAACCCCAGCACCCACTCGAATCGTTCGACCATTGCCGCGCCAGCAAAGATAAAAATGCTGCGAAGCACCAAAGCACCAAAGATGCCCCAGAATAATATCTCATGCTGATACTTACGTTCGATGCCGAAGAAAGAGAAAAGCATGAGGAATACAAACAGGTTGTCCATCGAAAGAGATTTCTCTATTAAGTAGCCCGCCAGAAACTCCATCGCTTTTTCGTGCGGCTCTACGGGGTAGAACAAATAGATGCCTGCACAGAACGCCATCGATACGCCTATCCAGACGGCGGTCATCTTCAATGCTTCGCTTACGTTCACCTCGTGTTGCCCACGCTTGCCGAACATTTTCAGGTCTGCAATGAGCATGAGCAGTACCGATACATAAAAAACAATCCAAATCCAAAGTGGCATTCCCATTATAACCATATTTTCTTGTATTACTTACTTCCCAAACCTTGCCTCGACCACATTGACCACGTAGTCGCCCAGTTTCTCGCACTCATTGACCAGGTCGATATAGAGCGTGCCCACGGCATAGTCGTATTCATGTTCGTTGACGGCGCGGATGTTGTCGGCCTTCAGCCGCTGCCGCATCTGGTTGATGTCGTTCTCAATGCGGAAGGTCTCGCGGATGTCATGCTCACGCCGGTGACCAGACATTGCCGTGTTCATCTGCGTCAGCGCATCGTCGGCGAGGTTCATCATGGCCTGTAGTCTGGCTGACAGTGCGGGCGTGAGTGACTTGCCGCTCTCTTGCCTGCGGTTCATGGTGCGGGCCAGATTGTAGCAGGCATCGCCGATGGACTCCAGTTCGCTGATCTCACGCATCATCCTGCGAATCTTTTCCTTCGTCTCGTCCGACAGGTGCTCGTCGCTCACTTGCTCCAGATAGTGTGCTATTTCTATCTCAATCCTGTCGGTCATGTCCTCCTCATCGGCAATCTTGTCGAAAAGGCGCGCAAACTCCTTCTCGTCCTTTTCCGCCTCCAGACGGCGCACCATCTGGAACATCTGCTGAACGCGGAGCCCAAACTGCTGCACTTCCCTCTGTGCCTGAAGCACGGCTATTTCGGGCGTCTGCATCAGTCCGCCGTCAAGATATTGCAGGTGAAGTTTCGCCTTCTCCGCTTCCGGTGCCTGGCGGATGAACCAGCAGACAATGCGCTCTATCTGCGGAATAAACCAAATCAGAATGAGTGTGTTGGCAATGTTGAAGCAGGTGTGAAATGTCGCCAGCACAAAACTCAGCCTTTCTGCGCCACCACCCACCAGGGAACAGACGAAATCGACAAACGGATGGAACACCACCAGCATCCAGCACACACCGAAGAAATTGAAAAACATGTGTGCAAAGGCAGCCCGACGGGCTTGCGTGGAGGCCGACAGGGCTGCAAGGTTTGAGGTGACCGTGGTGCCGATATTCTCGCCCATCACCAGTGCTATGCCCTGATAGATGGGCAGTGCGCCACTGGAGCATAGTATCATCGTGATGGCCATGATGGCTGCCGACGACTGTACGCACATGGTCAGCACACCGCCAATGAGCAGGAACAGCAGCGTAGTGGTGAAACTATGCGCATCGAACGATGAGAAGAACCGCAGCACAGCCTCGTTCTCACCCAGATTCATATCCACGCCCGTCTGCCTCAACGTGCCCAGTCCGAGGAACAAGAATGCCATGCCAAACAGGAAATCGCCCACGACGCGGTGGCGCTTCTTGTAGATGAGCAGCATGGCAATGATGAAGATGGGATAGACAAAGTCGGTGACGTTAAACGAGAAGCCTGCCGACATAATCCATGCCGTGAGTGTCGTGCCGATATTGGCTCCCATGATGATGCTGATGGCCTGTGCCAGCGTCAGCAGACAGGCATTGACAAACGAGACGGTCATCACCGTCGTGGCCGTCGACGACTGCACAGCCGCCGTCACCAGCACACCCGTCAACATCCCTGTAAACCGGTTGGTCGTCATCCGCCCCAGAATGTGACGCAGCCCCGGCCCCGCCATCTTCTGAAGTGCCTCGCTCATCATGCGCATGCCGTAGATAAGCAATCCCAGCGAGCCGAGCAACTGCAATGCTACTAAACAGAAACTTTGATTCATAATTCTTTCAAGAAATTTTGCTGCAAAGTTACGTCCATTACGCCATTTGCCAAAAGGAATCAAGTTACAATTCTGTTACAATCGTGTGCTACGGCGAAAATGTAATGTTATTGTAATCTCATTTGCTCTTTGTTCTAATACAAAACCTGTAAATTTGCGCACTTTATAGCGAACCGTTAGAGAACAGATAAACGCCTCCCCGCC
>JAFUTI010000047.1 GCA_017471465.1 Prevotella sp.
CAGTCCTGCCCTTGCCCTGCTCATCCCATTTCGGAAAGGGGCAGAGACCTGCACTCTCTCAGAGCATGAATGAGGGCTACAGAGAGATTTAGGCTGTCCCTTTATTGCCCTTTCAATGATTTACTGTACCTTTGCACCCGAGTACGATAAGAGGTGAAGCCGGGAGGGGACGGTGAACCATATAAAGCTTAGACAAAGCCCTTTCCGTGATTAGGTCTGCCCCTCCTTCAGACGCTGGCATGGCAATTTAGAAATATAGGTCGCCCCGAGCGGTCGGAGTCCTTTTAAAGGATGCTGCCTTAAAACCAGCCATCTTCGGCCTGTACCTCGCTTAAACGCGCTGCAAAGTTATGAAGAAAAATTGGTATGTAGGCATTGACGTGTCGAAAAAATGGCTCGACGTGGCCATTTTCGTTGAAAACAGCGACCTGAAGGGGTATTTCCATACTCAGGTGAGTAATGACAAACCCGGTTACCGCGAGCTGCTCAGATGGCTCAAGGAACACGATGTGGACGCTCCCACATGCACCTACGGAATGGAGCACACGGGCTTCTATTCTGACGGCCTGCAGCACTTCCTTGACAAGAAGGGCTACAAGTACACGATGCTGGAGCCCGCAGTCATCAAGCACTATCCCATTCAGCCCCGCGAGAAGAACGATCGTCTGGATGCTGCAAAGATTGCCGACTACCTCTACCGTTTCAAGGACACCGTCAAACTGAGCCGTGTGCCAGACAAGACGATGGAGAAACTACGCGAACTGCATAAGGAGCGTAAGTTCTATGTCGAGGACAGGGTGTGCTACCTGAACCGCAAACTGGTCGTAGGCAAGGAAGAGGCGAAACGCCTGGACAAGATGATTGAAATGCTCGACAAGCAGATTGATGCAATTGAGGAGAAGATACGCGACATCATCCAGAATGACAAGTCGCTCATGGAGAACTACCTCTACCTCGACTCTATCAAGGGTATCGGCTTCGTCAATGCCGTCAACGCCATCGTCATCACTCAGAACTTTACCGTGTTTAAGACAGCAAGGGACTATGCTTCGTACATTGGTGTCGCCCCTCACACGAAGACATCGGGCACTACTGTGAGGTGGAAGCCAAAGCCACGCAAGCACTGCGACCTGACGGCGAAAGCCGACATCTCGCAGGCAGCCAAGATTGCTGTCGTACACGATGTCGAACTCAAGCGGTTTTATGAAAGGAAATGTAACGGGAAAGATGATGCGGATACCGTCCGCAAGGCTATGAACGCTGTAAAGTTTAAGCTCGTGCTGAGGATGTTTGCTGTAGTCAAGCAGAAGCATACCTACAGGCAGTTTACGACGATATAACGCTTTTACATACAGCCGCCAGTGAACTACGGCAGGCGCGTGCCGACCTGTCCCGAGAGTCTGGAGGTGAGTATATGCGGTTGCTCCAGGTAGAAATCTAGTAAAGAGCCAGTAAAGGTGATAGATGAACCGCGAACCGATTGTAACGAAAACAAGGTCTTCCGTTACAGCATAATTAGTGGATTTTGTCAACAAAGAAGAAAAAAGAATGCCCTTTAAACTTTATTAACGGGTATTCTCTTGGATTTATCTTAGAAATCTCTCTCTCTTAGGCGCTCGCCTATAAGAGAGACAGTATCACCTCTTATTTTACGCGCGGGTCGCCCGCGTCAATATACGGCTTTTCTTGCGTCCATGCAAGAGAAGTCGGCTTATTTTTTTGTCCCCGTCGGACGACGGAGGCGGGGACGGCGACAGACATGAAGAAACAAACATTTTTTTTATTAACAATTTTAATTCAATTCAGAGACAATGAAAAAGAAAGTTTATCTGACACCGACGATGCAAGTCGTCAAGTTGCAACATCAGGCACACCTGCTGCAGGCCAGCGGTCAGGTGAACGCTACAATGAACAGCACATGGGAGGAGGAGGACATCTAAAGCCTCTGCCGCCATCCGAGTATTAACAACAAAAACGAAAAGAAGAACAATGAAAACAAAGACAATCCTGAAGACGCTGGCACTGGCCATGCTGATGCCCACCATGCTGCTGACCACCGCCTGCAGCAACAACGACGACGAAATCATCAACAGCGAGAACACCGCCAGCACGAAGGGCTACGCACTGCCCATCACCATCAACGTCACCCGTCAGGGCGATACCACTACACGAGCCGCTTACGACGGCGAGAACAAGAAACTCAACTTCAGCACGGGCGACCAACTGTTGGTGAATGGTACTTACAGCGAAGGCGACGACGATATGATATACTTTTCCGGCGTGCTGACCTGGCAGTCGGAGGGAAAATTCAGCGGTGTCATTTTGACCCAGAAAGAGTATTCCGGCACCGCAGACGACCTGCTGTCTTCTACAGGTAATGTAAACGCTACACTGCTGCCTGCTGGTTATGAAAGCTATGGCTACTTGAGCATTGCGGAAGAAGGTACTTGTACAGCTTATGTTGATTACGACCCCAGCAAAGCGTATGCCCTCACGAAGGCTGCCGCCGTGGAGCAGTTCAGCGATGAGTGTGCAGACTCATATAGCAACGGCTTCGCCCTGAGCCCCCAAAACGCCATCGTCAGCTTCACCATCAGCGGACTGACGGCAAACACGGCTGTCGCAGTTTTATTTAAAGACAATTATGATACCTCTGCTACCCCTGTGAATATAACCACCGATGAGTCTGGCGTTGCAACATTCGCCTCAGCTATGCATGATAACGATAACTTTGACGATTACTCCCTGACGGTGGGCGGCAACGCCATCACGCTGCCCGCAAACAAGGAGGTCGAGGCAGGCAAAATATACAACGTCAGCAGGAGCGTGGCTCCGGCTGGCCCCACATACCCCGTCGCCCTCAGCGCAGTGACAGCCGACTATCTCGGTAGCGTGGTGACGACCGATGGTAATGTATATGCTACTGTGGCCGATGCCACTGCTGCAAGCAAGACCGCAGCAGCCGTAATTGCATACGTGAGCGGCACTGGGACAGGCCTGGCCATCGCCCTCTCCGACGAATCAAGCAAGGCAAATATGGGGACTCTGCTTTCTAAAATCAATAATATGAGCCACACGCCAACCGTCAGCGGCCAGACATGGAAACTGCCTAAAGAGGACGAATGGAAACAGATGTTCAGCGCCAACGGCGGCAGCAATTCAAGCTATAGCGGCCTGAATACTGCTATCACCAATGCAGGCGGCAGCGCGTTGCAAGCAAGCGATTATTGGGTGGCTCATAATACGTCGACGAGTAATATGACTAAGATGACTCTCAGCGCCGGCAATGCCTCCTTTGGTAGCGGCGGCGCTTTTAATTCCTATTATGTTCGTGTCGGCTTCGCTTTTTAACCCATTTATCTGTTTTAGCCGCTTGAGCGGCTGCTGATACCACAGAGGAGGGCGACTCCGAAAGCCACGACCCGCGGACAGAGCCGTCTTCCTTTCTCTCTTAACCCTCTCCACCGAGAGCGGCGCTACTTGGAGGACAGGAACATGCCTCTCTGCCGTGAGCGGTGCTACCGGGAGGACAGGAACAAGCCTCTCTGCCGTGAGCGGTGCTACTTGGAGGACAGGAACAAGCCTCTCTGCCGCGAGCGGTGCTACTATGAGATAAGGAAACGACAACTTTTCGTATTGTATAACAAATAACAGAAGATTATGGCACAGAAAACACTGACGACGAGCTATCTGGCTCAACTGACGAACGCCAATCACGACGGCGTGACCCAGCAGATTGACGACCGTCTGCAGGGATTCGAGACCGACAATCTGATGATTATCCAGGCCGCAGAGGCTGTACACGCCGCGCGCCAGACCGAGGACGCAGCCTACCGCCGCTACTCGGGCAAGGACTTCGCCTCGGACGACCTGAAGCGCGAGGACCAGCTGGAGGACAAGTACATGAGCACCATCCGCGCCCTGCTCAACGCCCTGCTCTGCCTGCCCGAGACGGAGCCGCTGCGCCGCAAGGCAGAGATGGCCGTGCAACTGTACAAGGACTTCAACTTCCGTGTGGCCGACGGCTTCGAGGCCGAGGCGCGCAAGACGCTCAACATGGTGCAGCAGTGGCAGGCCGCCACCAGCTACACGCTCCAGGAACTGGGCATCGAGCCGTGGGTCACTAAGGCCCGGCAACAGGCGCAGAAGGTGCTCGCGCTGGTCACCGTGCGCGTGGACAACGAGAGCGCGAAGGTGAAGGGCGAACTGGCCGCTGCCCGCAAGGCCACCGACGAGGCCATCCGCAAGGTGTACGACATCCTGAACGCCCTGAACGTGCTGCAGCCCTCAGCCGAACTGTCGACCCTCACGACCGTGCTCTTCGGCATCGAGGACCGCGCCAAGCTCTACTACATCAGCGGCGGCAAGACCGGCAGCGACAAGCCTACGCCCACGCCCGACGGCGGATCTTCCGACGGCTCATCGGACAGCGGCACATCTGGCGGAGTGGGCACCATCACGACAGGTGGCGGCTCCTCGTCGGGCAGCGGCAGCGGTTCGTCATCTGACAGCGGCAGCGGTTCGTCATCTTACAGCGGCAGCGGTTCGTCTGACAGCGGGTCCGGCTCCGGCAGTGACAGTGGCTCGAATGATGGCGGCTACAACTTCGGATAATCCGCTTAATAATCCGTAAAACTATCTCCCATATACGCCGTATTTGGGAAATTTTTCGTAATTTTGCAGTCGATTATTAAAATCCGAATATGAATCAGAAGAAACTATGGATGCTCGCCGCCATCCTTGCAATCATTTGCGGCGCATGTGTGATTACCTGTTGCAACAGCGATGATGACAACCCCGTTGTCA
>JAFUTI010000031.1 GCA_017471465.1 Prevotella sp.
CAAGATGCGCGAGAACTACGTGAAGAAGTACACCGGCACCTCGCGCTACGACACCCGCAACTACCAACTCGTCATCGCCGCCGACGGCAAGACCGAGGAGGAAATCGCAGAAATGATTGTGCAGTACATTGGCTAAAAGAATAGAAAGATGAATTCCCTGATAGAGAGTTTTACCAACAACCTGATAGTCGAGGACCGCTATAGGATGATACTCGACGGCCTGCAGGTGACGCTGCTGATTACGCTCTGCGCCGCCGTCTTAGGCACGCTTTTAGGCGGACTGGTGTGCTGGATGCGCATGAGCCGTCGCCGGTGGCTGCAACAGGTGGCACGGGTGTATATCGACCTGATTCCTGCCATCGGCACCCTTAGCGGGCGAAGGATGAACCTCAAACTGCATTCCGTCTTTCTTGGCATATCTTTATTGTTGTTTATCGAGTAATGTTCTGCAAAGTTACGAAAAAGGAAGGAAATACCAAATAAGAATGCCACAAAAAGAAGTTAAATGTGGGTTGGGACACGATTAATTTGGCAAATTATCACTACCTTTGCCGACAAATTTGTAAGCAAAGGGATATGAGACATCGTTTATCGACACAAATTTTAATGGCTGTCGCTTCCATAATCATGATGGTAGGCTGTACGGCCAATGGCGATACTCAGCAAGAGGAGCAGCCGCAGGACACCACCTACACCCAGAAGGCGGCAATGCTGGTTTATGACTACGACCCCGTGCGGGCGCTGCAAATCATCGACTCGGCGGTCATCGTGGGAAATCTCAGCGACTGGCAGGCCGATAAGAACAGGGCACGCATTTACAGCCAGACGAGGCTTAGAGAGCGGCTGGACTCGCTGATGCACTGGCCCGTCGACGCACGGCTCGATACTGCCCGCGTCATCGGGGAGCGGTTGCTCAGCCACGACTCCGTCAAGAATAGCTTAGAAGAGCAACAGAATGTGCTGGAGATACTTGCTATGGCGGCACGGCTGAAGAAAGACACCGTGACGTGGCTCCAACGGTCACGGCAGTTGGTGGAGGTGTGCCGCCGGCAGGGAGCCGAGACCGAGGCCCTGCGCAACGAGGCCGAGGTGGGTGCAGCACTCTGCAGACTGGGACAGAAGGATAAGGGTATGGCCATGCTGGATAGCGTGATAGTAAGTCTCACCTCGGGTGAGGCTCCCTTTAAGTTCAACGAACTCGACGACCTGGAGACGGCCCTGACCCGCTTCGCCAAGGCCACCGTCGACGGCTGGGACGAGACGGCAGAAGAGGATGCCGACGAGGAGGGCGAGCCCGTCTATCACGACATCAACGTCTACCGCACCGCCGACATCGACGCCCTCGGTGCTGAGATCAAGTCCTTCACCGACCGCCTCGTCAGTGCCTACCAGACGGGCGGCGACGACGTGCGGGCGAAGATCGACGAGGTGACCGCCAACGCCTACCGCGTGAACGAGGAGACGCCGACCTACGACCTCATCGACTACGCCGTCAACCTGACCCTCGCCCTGCCCGACGTGTTCGGCTCCGTCTGGGACAGTCCCCTCGGCCAGGCCTTCGACCGCTGCATCGTCTACCAGCAGTCCAGCCGCTGGCTCCAGGAGAACGACGGCACCGTGGACCTCAGCGTGCTGCTCGGCTGCGACGGCCACTACACGCTCGACGAGGGCTTCATGCAGATGCGCTTCGATGCCGACGGCACCGCCTATCCCATCTTCTACACCGGACTCTCCGAGGAGGACGCCGAGTCCTGGGGCTCCACCCTCGACGATACCTACGGACAGTTGCGCTTCGACCAGTTGACCGGCTGGAGCCGCTGGCTCCGCCTGAACCAGCAGGAGCCCAACCCCGACTGCGCCACCGGCTACAACCCCTTCGACCGCCGCAAGCGGAAGTAACGCACTATATATATAAAAGGTATAACGACAATAAACAGACGAGACAATGAAACAGACAATCAGACTCTGGATGTTGGCCATAGCGATAGTTCTCGGCCTGGCCGCCAGCGCTCAGCCAGTCCAGAGTACCATTACACTCCAGCCCAAGGTAGGTATGAGCATCGCCCGCATTTCAGGAGACAATGTCAACTTTAAGCCTGGCTTCTCTGGAGGCATCGAGGCGCAGTATCAGTTGAAATCCTGGCTTGGCATCACTGTCGGGGCGATGTACGTTCACCAAGGCAGTCGTATTGACGTTTACTGGCCAACCGTCGATGCCACCCCCGAACTGGAAGTTAAGACTGAGTGCATCAATATTCCCCTGATGGCTCGTTTCTATGTCTGGCGGGGCCTCTCCCTCGGCATTGGCGTACAACCTGGCTTTATGGTGAAGGGCCGTGCCAAGTTCGTAGGAGAGGAGGATGATGCCAAGGACGGTCTCAACTCTCTGGACATCGCCATCCCTGCCAGCATCGCCTACGAACTGCCCTTCGGCCTGACAGCCGAGGCCCGCTACTGTGGCGGACTGGGTAACGTGTTCAAGGCCAGTTACTCCACCGATTCCTCCTACAAACTTGACCAAAACCACAATCAGGTAATTGAAATAACCCTTGGCTATAAGTTTAGATTATGAAACAGATAAAGACAGCAACAACCCTCATCCTCGTGGCCCTGGTCTTCAGCGCCTGTTCCCATGAGATAGAGTACATCACCCCTGCCCAGCAACGGCAGATTAAGTACGAGGCCGCCTTTATGCAGACCTTCCGCACCAACATTGATCCTAAGAATGACTGGGGCTTCGGCAACACCCGCGTCGCCGATGACAGTGGCGAGGCCCGCTCCCGCAGCACCGTCGCCCGGGCGAAAAAAGATCCTGACCAGACGGTCTACTACTCCGGTCGCGTCTTCTGTGAAGACCTCGGTAGTTCTGCCGACTTCGACTTCAACGACGTGGTGTTCGATGTCGATATCTTTGGCAGCGGACGTATCGAGATTGAAGTGCTGGCCCGTGGCGGCACCCTGCCCGTCAGCGTGGCCGATGTGCCCATTACAATGGGCCAGTTGACCAACACGGGTGTCAACACCGACATCCCGCAGCGCATTGACATCCCTGCCGCCACCGCCAAGGCCAATGGCTGGCTCGACGTGGTCGACATCCCCGTCGTGGTGCGCCAGACCCAGGCTGGCGAGGTCGACACTTACGAACTGACCGCCAAGGTTGGTCAGGTGCCTCAAAAGATATGTACCCACAAGGGCGTCCTGTGGCCTCTGGAGTACACACGCATCGACCATGCCTATCCCCGGTTCAAGGAATATGTGGCTGCCTGGTATACCGACTGGACTACAGAGGTCTATCCGGAGAACCTGTACCGCGACTTTTAAGACAACAACCAACAATAAAAATAGACACATTATGAAACATTCTTCCAAACTCATGGCGATACTCCTCATCCTGCCTATCGCGCTCGGCCTTATATCCTGCGCAGAGGTTGACAACTCCATCGACCGCAATCCCCTTGCAGACCAGGTGAAGGGTATGTGGTGGGAACAATACGACGCTGATGGCACGACCCTCCACGGCGATGACTATACCCGTATCATCAACTCACTGCTGCTCAACGACGACGGCACGGGCTATGCCTGCACCATGTATTTTGACAACGAGTCGGGTGCTGCCGTCTTCATGCTGGGGGGCTACACCCTGCTGGGCGGTATCAAGTTCAACTATACCACCACTGCCGACGGCCACATACATCTGCAGTTCAACGCTGACGATCCCTTGAACCAAGAATATGCCAAGGTAGTCCAGTCGTGGACTATCACTTACGCCGACAGGCATATCAACTGCACCGACGGCACGGACAGCCACCAACTCGACCTTGCCACTGATGACCAGAGTGCCTGGCTACAGAGTCTCTTCCACCATTATGCCGGTGGTGCCTCGGCAGTGGACTACAACATCAACGACTACCGCATCAAGTTAGGCTCCGACGTCTGCGAACCCATTACCGCCGACAACTGGCGCGAACAGGGCTCTATCTTCCTCTATGTAGGAGGCAACGGCAGCGACCAGGGCATCCACGATACCAACGGTCGCACGGGCTACACGCAGGTGAACCTGCCATGGGCACGCTCTACGGTGCAGTCAAACCTGCCCAATGGCTTCTGTGATTCACTCACGCCAGAGAACGGCTGGCTGTGGGTCTATAACCTCTGCGGCAACCGCTCAACGGAGAACGGTAACTTCTTCGCCCTCTACAACAAGTTCACAGGCCTACTGCGCTTTTTCTTCTATATGCCCTCGCAGTTCTCCTCAGGCAACGACCACGTCTGGCAGGTGTCAATGCCCGACAATCTGGCACTGCACGGCTACTGGCACTATGGACTGCCCATTGACCGCACCATCACGAACAAGGCACTGCTCGGTCAGACGGAGCAGGGCACCTATATGGACTATGTGACGCCATGGGTAGACTATAAGAGTAACGATGGCCTCATAGTGCCCGCTGGCGGATGGTGGGCTTTCGACGTAGACCTGTCGACCTACCGCCCGGGTACCTCGCTGGCCGACAATGACAACATCAAACTGCAGATGCGCTCATGGACGGTGGAACACGTGTCGCTCTACAGCACGATGGCTGCACAGATTGACGGCACGATGAAGGCCAATATGAAACTCGACCAGGTGACACAGAAGTCTACCAGCGCAGCCTCTGGCATCATGATGGGCCTGAAGGCCGTGACCCAGGCTGGCAGCATGGTGAGCAGTTTCTACGAGGGTGACTGGATTAAGGGACTCAGTTCGCTTGGTGACCTCATCGGGACGGGCGCGAAGATTGCAGGCGTCGACGACGAGACCAAGTCAGGCTACGAGGGGACTATGGATGGCACCATCAGTCTGGGACTGCACGGTGAGATGAATACCGACGGCACCATCAGCCAGTCAGTACCTACCACAGGCTTCTACCCAGTAACACTGCAACTGAGCGACTTCGACCTGGATGAAGCGCCCTCGCTCGGACAGGGCACATGGAACCTTAAGACGGCTCCGGTGGTCTATCGGTCGAAGAATTATAATAGGAGACCTATCAACTATATGACGAACGATTATGTGAATCCCTATTTCTTCGACCCCAACAGCATTGAACTGGAACTGAACCCAGACGTATTCCCAGAAGACCAGATAGAATGGATTGAGGTAGATGCCCTCTGCGGCGGCAGGAAAGTGATGCAGCCGAAGAACGACGACCTGCGCCAGGCCTTCGGGCTGACACTTCACACCAACTATAAAGACCGTAGTGAAGGCAGCAAGTTGAGCGACGAATCCCACGGGGCGCTTCTGGACTTCCTCTATGCAGCCGACGACAAGCAGGGAATGAAGGAACTGGAAGAAATATACCGTGCTGACGGAAAGAGCTACTCGCTGGGCTATAAGGGCGAAGGTGATGAATGGCATTATCGACAGATTGAAGGTCGTGGAAAGGACGGCTTTGCCTTAGAGCCTCAATACACCACTTACGACAATGACAAAATTGGCAGCAGCCTGCCCTTCCTGGAGGTCAACGTGAAAGTGCTCGTCAAGATGAAGGACCGCAAGGCCCCCATTGTGCTGAGCCGCAACTACCTGCCGGAAATCAAGGACTACGATGTGGCAGAAATGCTGGCAGCACGGACAAAGACAAAGCCCTACGCCAGCAAGATGCAGGGACACACCGCCCTCTACGACTACCAGATGAAGCGTATCAAGGACATCTGCGAGATGCTGTCACTGGAATATCCCTATACGTCTGACGATGAGATGAGGCTGATTCCCACAAGTGGCAGAGACAACTACGACGTCCTTTTCGACGGTAACACCTCCAACTACTGGCTTTGCGACTGGAACAGATATGTTGAGTTCTATAGCACACAGCCCATTACCCCGAAGCGCTATTACCTGACCACGGCAGGCTCTGATGCACGTTACAATCCGAAGAACTGGGTCCTGAAGGCTAAGGCCAGCCAGAGCGACTCATGGACCACCATTGCTACTGTGACGAACGACAGCAAATTGCCTGGCGGCAAGATTGAGCGTGTCGGTTTCGACCTTGACATCACAAACAAGCAATGGAAATATTTCCGCTTTGAAGTCAGCGCTGTGCAAGAGTTCAGCATCCTGAAACTCGCAGAATTTGAATTAGACTATTAAATGAAGAAAGAGAGTCTGACAAGAAAGATAAGGAATATGTGGATGGGCGTCGCGTTCATCGTCGTGGCGGCCGTCCTCAACGAGGTCGTCAGCTTTGCCACGTTTACCTATACCAAACGGACCGTTAGACAGCAGACCGCAGAGCGTACCAAGGAAGACCTGAAGGAGCTGGAGCGCATCAACGACCTGAAGGCACGTGTGGAGTCGGCTGTACAGGCGACAGTCAGCGCGGTGGAAGAGAACCTGCAGAACCGTCAGGAGATGTATCGGATTTGCGCCAAACTCGTAGACCGTAACAAGCACATCATAGGCAGTGCCGTAGCCCTGCGCCCTGGCTTCTATCAGGAGGGAGACTCGGCCTTTGCCGCCTTTGCCTTCCAGACTGCCGACAATATGCCAGTGACCACGAAGCAACTGCCCTACGAATATGAGGAGTGGGAATGGTATAAAGAGCCGACGAAGAAAGATACGGTATGGTGGAGCGAGCCCTACAAGGACACAGGCGGATCCGACATGCTCATCTACACCTTCTCGGCCCCGATTCACAACTACCGCCACGAGTGCATCGGCGTGCTGACGGGCGACATCAACTTCAAGGATATGGTGTTCAGGAGCAGTGCCGATGACTCGTTCTCCGACCGTCTGCGCCTTTGGACGCTGCTGTCGCAGATAGTCAGTATCGTCCTGATCCTGCTCATCGTGTGGCGTTCCACCAAGAGTATACGCAAGGTGAACGAACTGATGACCGAGCAGAAACTGCTGAGTAAGGAACTCCAGATAGCCAGCGACATACAGGGAGCGATGCTGCCGTTGGAGTCGGTGCAGGAGAATGCCCGCCACCACCTCGACGTACGGGTGAAACTGCTCAGTGCCTCCGACGTGAGCGCCGACCTCTACGATTACTTCTACGTCGGCCACTCGCTGGTATTCTGCCTGGGCGACGTGCCTGGCTGCAACGTCAGGGCATCGGTGATGATGGCCGTCACTCGCAGTGTGTTCCGTGCGGCTGCCACGACGGTCTCGTCAGCATCTGACAGCCCCTCTCCGACAGCCATCGTCAGTGCGATGAACCGCTCGCTGAGTTCCATCAATGATAGTGAGATGTTCACCACCCTGTTCGTGGGCGTACTTAATCTCGATACGGCCCGGCTGACCTACTGCAATGCTGGCCATCCGTGGCCCGTAATCCTGAATCCGCACACCGGTGCCCGCCTGCTCGAACTGAAGCCGAACATCCCTATAGGCATCATAGAGGATTACGCGTATGAGGAGCAGCAGGTGACACTTATTGACGACTTCACCCTGTTCCTATATACCGACGGTCTCTATGAGACGGAGAACCTGCAAGGCGAGACGTTCGGTACCAAGCGGATGATGGCCCGCCTCAAGAAGTCGGCTGAAGAGGAAGAGTCGCCCGAGAAGATCATCGACCGTATGACGGCCGACGTGGAGAATTTCCGTGGCTCCGCCCATCGCATCGACGATGCCGTGATGGTGGCAATCAAAGCAATATGAACTCATGATTTGCTCCATCGTTCTTTGACATACTGAGACAAACGGATGGCCGTTTAGGCAGGGACTTTAGATAGTCCTTTCTAATGTTCGCGTAGGCGCAAACGTATGTGCGCGTTAGCCCAAACGTATGTGCGCCTTGGCGCAAATTCAATACATGCAAATGTCAAGTGACGGCACAGTATCGGCATACTTACGGCACAGTTTTTGGCCGACTATGCCGTCTTTATCTTATTGGTTATCAGTTATATAATGTCCTTGACGGCACAGTCGGCACAGTTTTTCATCCGTTAAACTCTTAGCAGAACAGAATAATATAGTATAACAAATAAAAAGGTAAGACAATGAAAAAGAATTTTATGACTCTCGCTGCCACGGCAGCACTCGCAGTGACCATGTTCACCAGTTGCGCAACCATCAACAGCGGCGCCGCCCTCGCCGAGAAGGCCCCGATAGGCCAGAAGGTGGGCGAGGCCCAGAGCACCTACTTCCTCGGCCTGTGGTCGTCGAAGGGCGAGCAGAACAACATCAAGCAGGCTGCCGAGAACGGCGGCATCAAGAAGGTGACCCAGGTGGAGTACGTCGACCAGAGCATCCTCGGCGGCCTCTTCATCAAGCACACCACCCGCGTATATGGAGAATAATGGCATGAAGATGAACACAGTGAGAAAAGCGCTGGCATTGCTGCTTCTGGCGGCAATACCAGTCTTTAGCGCCCAGGCGCAGGTGATGAAGGCTGCCGACCTTGAGAAGTACGCTAAAGAGAAGTACGGCGACAAGTGGCTCGATGCTGCGAAGAATCTTGCCGAGGGGCTGACGCTCGACAAAAACGAGAGCCTGACCTATCAGCAGGTCATCCAGGCTGAAGGCAAGACAAAGCAACAACTCTATGTGGCACTGAACTACTGGGCCACGGCTACCTTCAAAGACCATAATGCCATCACACTCAACGACAAGGAGGCGGGCTGCATCATCATTTCGTCGACCATCCCCGGCATCGTGGAGCATATGGGCACCATCAGCAAGTACACCGTCAGCATAACCCCCATTATCCGCCTCGATATCAAGGAGGGCCGCGTCCGCGTGACCTTCACCGTGCAGAACTACGACATTCTGAATGACATCAGTGGTGGCTGGTTCGGCATTACCCCAGACGGCGAGAAGAACAAGTCGTATGGCGACGGCAAGCGCAAGCGCGACGACAAGACCAACGTCAGCCTCTACGACGAGCAGTGGGAGATAGCCCGCCATTATCCCTTCGTGGAGAAAGACGCTCAGAAGCGCACCTGCGCCAAGGCCCTAGTGATGACACATGCCTACTCGAACGCCATCATCGATAAGGTGGAGGAAGCCCTGAAGAATGGCATCGTCGGCAACGAGGATGATGACTGGTAAATAATAGATGAGTATGAAACAGACAAAACTATGGATGCTCGCCGCCATCCTGACCATCTGCGGCGCAATGGTGTTGACCTCGTGCGACAACGAAGAGGATAATCCCATAACACCCGACGAAGGAATGGTGGTGCTGAACTGCGTGAAGCCCGACTATCTTGTGGCGGGCGACAAGGTGGCACTGATTTCCCCCTCTTACTTTACGCCGATGGAGAACGTGGAGAAGACCGCTGACGTGCTGCGGTCGTGGGGGCTGGAACCCGTGGTTGGCCCGAATGTGGGCAAGGTGGTGGACGGACGCTATGCCGGAACCGTGGCCGAGCGCGTGAGCGACATACGCTGGGCACTCGACGACCCGAGCATCAAGGCCATC
>JAFUTI010000032.1 GCA_017471465.1 Prevotella sp.
ATGTCATATTAGAGTTTTGCTTGTCTTCTTTTCGCAACACTAAGGTAAGTGAAAATTCTGACATGGCAAAATCCTGGGCAACTTTTTGTTGCTCAGGCACTTATAAATAATGTTAAACTATAGTGTTGCGGAATTAAGGATATATATTAGTGAACTCTTTTCAAACTGACCAGTTGAGATTTCTTCCAGATTAATTTCAGAAATATCCAAGTCGTAAAGCACAGACATCTTCTTGACGTTTGCCCAGTCGTCATCGTTGGGATTTCCTTTTAATTTCAGGCGAGATATAGTGCCTAACTGGTAGCCCTGGGCAAGAAGTCTGTCGAGAAGTGTTCCTGGCGTTTTTATATTAATTGTCACCAATTCATCTGATAATTCAACGATTCTGAATTTTTCCCAGTTTTCTGTGTTCAAGTACGTTGTTCTGCAACCTGTTGGGACAATAAATAATGGGTTGCAATTCCCAAATGCATGATAATAAAGGTTGTCTGGCAATGACGGAGGGGTTGTTCCTTCGCAAGTGATGGTGCCGAGGGCCGTACAGTTGGTAAAAGCATCTTTTCCAATTGAAGCTAATGTGGCAGGAAAAACGAGCTGTGACTGATGTAATGTACCACCAGATTCACTTCTATTGGAAAATGCGTTGTCGCCAATAGAAACCAAATGTGATGGCAAAGTAATGGCATTGGGAATCGTTGCGTATTGGAACATTGACTCCGGAATAACCGTCACATTATCACCAATTTCTACCTTTTCAAATATTTTGCCATCATGTATATAAACATCTTTATTGTTAGTTCCTACTCCCCAATATCTATATTCCATAAAAGGTGGATACCAACCATTAACAAAAGCGGAAAGGAATTCTATGTCTCTTCCCCAGTATAATTCTTTTAATGGGCAATCAGAGAACATTGGCCGATAATTTTTGGGCATTGTTCCTTCATAGTCGATACCTTTGTTATAGCTACACGCTATTTTCAAAGGTGTAGTACCATCTTCAATAATCAGTTTGGAAAGTTTTATACAATAGGTAAAAGCATCATCTCCTATGGAAGTACAACTTGCAGGAATGTTAATCTCCTTTAACTCTGTACAGTCACTAAAAGCAGAGTTCCCAATATACCTGATGCTGGGTGGTAAAACAATAGATTCAAGTGCCTTACAATAAATGAAAGTACTGGGTTCTATTGAATACAATTGACTCGGTAAATCAATGGATTTCAAATAAGTATTATAAGCAAATGCAAAACTGCCGATTTCACTTACGGTTTCTGGTAGTTGAACTGTTTGGATATTCCATGAACACATGTTAAATGCTTTGGGGGCGATTCCTGTTACTGTATAAGTGCCTTGTTGAATAGTAGTAACTCCACCATCATAAGTATATGCCTTTCCTTCGCATGTAATTGTTTCAGGAATATCAATATTCCTCCAGTAGTTAGTCCGAGGAGATTCATTCCACCAGGGGTCTCCGCTATCAGGATAGCAAATAGCATTCTGTCGTTCATCAATACCATTACCAACAGTTGCTTCCATCGTTGAGGTATTAAGCGTAAACAACAAGTGTAACTCCGGGTGACGATAATAAATCGTTTCTGACATAACGGGAATACATATTCCTATCATCATTATGATAAGAGATAACCGTCTGTTAATTATCATGCGATATTTTTTTATCATAACTTAAAGTTATCGCCAACAAACACCCCAGATTCGGCAAATTAATACTATAGTTTTAGGTAAGCTTATGATACAAAAAAAAGGCGTAGGTGTCTGTTCTTCTGCCCATCCTGAGAGCACAGGCCTTCGCATTGCCCCACCTACACAGGATAGACAACGCAGTTAGCCCACGCCAGCACGAACTATATTTCAAGGTATATAGAAACGCACCACGCAGACGCCTCGTTGTCATCTGCCTGCTGTAGGTTAGGAAGTTGCGAAGTTCGTGCTCTACAACGACAGACGTCCGAAAACGTCTTTCTCATATATAAGACCGCCCGCCGCCCATTACTGGGCTAACTTACGGCGGGACAAAGATACGAATATTTTTGGAATACGCAAAAAAACTAAAACATTTTTTTGCGGAACGGGGAAAAAGGATTGAGCGCAGAGGGAAAAGGCTCAGCGCTCAATGAGCACGACGGCGTAGGCGGAGATGCCCTCCTGGCGGCCGGTGAATCCGAGACGCTCGGTGGTGGTGGCCTTGATGCTGACGTTGTCGGGGTCGGTGCCGATGATGTCGGCCAGGCACTGCTGCATCTGTGGGATATGGGGGTTCAGCTTCGGGCGCTCGGCACAGACGGTGGCGTCGAGGTTGACGAAGTGGTAGCCCTTCTGGGCTATCAGGCGGATGGTCTCGCGGAGGATGACCTTGCTGTCGATGCCATCGGTCTCGGCGGCGGTGTCGGGGAAGTGGTAGCCGATGTCGCGCATGTTGGCAGCGCCGAGGAGGGCGTCGCAGATGGCGTGTATCAGGACGTCGGCGTCGCTGTGGCCCAGCAGTCCCTTCTCATGTTCCAGCCGGATGCCTCCCATCCACAGGGGGCGACCCTCCACCAGCTGGTGGACGTCGTATCCGAATCCTACGCGTATCATCATTTAAACAGGTCTTTGATGCCGTCCATGTCGAAGGCGAGGGTGAAACGGAGTGTCTGGTCGAGGGGGTTGCTGCGGGCGGTGGAGATGACGTAGCCCACGTCGAGCGAGAAGACGCTCATGCGGAAGCCTCCGCCAATGGTAAAATACTTCAGGTTGCCCTTCGACTCAGCCTGATGGTGGTAGCCGGCGCGGAGCGAGAACTGGTCGTGGTAGACGTATTCGGCACCTACCGACCACTGGATCTCGTCGAGCTCCTCGCTGAAGCCGCCGGGGGCGTCGCTGAAGCTCTGGAAGATACCCTTGATGGAGCCCACGTCGCTGTATTCGCGGCGTACGCGGTCCTGGTATTCCGAGTTGCTCTCGCCCTCGTTCTGGCGGGGCACGGTGGGCACCAGCAGCTTGTTGGCATCGGCGGTCAGGGTAAAGCGGTTATACTCGTCGACGGGCACCATGAGCGAGGCACCGAGACGCAGGTTGGCGGGAATGAACTGGCTCTCCTCGTCGCCGTAGAAGGAGATCTTCGAGCCGATGTTGCGGATGTTCATGCCGAGGCCGAGCTGACATTCGCGCTGTCCGAGCATCACGTAGTTGTTGTAGTACATGGCCAGGTCGGCAGCGAAGGCCGATGCAGGCTTGGAGTCCTCGCTGTAGTCGAAGCGCAGGTCGCTGTAAATCCAGCGGATGGCGGCAGCCAGTGAGAACTTCTCGCTGAGCATCAGCGAGTAGGCGGCATCGATAGACATCTCGTAGGGCTTAACCGTCATGTCGCTGTTGCCGTAGTCGGTGTACACCTCGCCGAGCGAGAAGTAGCGCAGCGAGCCTGAGATGGCGGAGTAGTCGCCGATGCGGTAGTAGCCGGCGACGTATGCCAGGTCGATGTCGTTGACCAGCTGGCGGAGCCATGGCGTGTAGTTCAGTGCAACGCCTGCGCGGCTGATGCAGAAGGGGTACTTTGCTGGGTTCCAGTATTGCGAGTTGACGTCGGGGTCGGTGGCGGCGCCTACGTCGCCCATGCCGGCGCCTCGGGCGTCGGGAGCGATGGTCTCTGAGATGATGGCGTGCTCCACGGGGTTGAAGGTGTTGAGCTTGTCATCGTCGTCGGGGGTGGCGGCTGCGGCACCGCCGCAGCATAGCGAACAGGCGGTGAGTAGTAAGGCTTTTCTTATTTTCATCCTGTATATAACGTAAAGCGTGTTGTTTTATTGCTTGATGATGATTAATTTCTTGGCTTGCGACGCCTGCGAGCTGCCGTCGCTGCTGAGCAGCACGCGGTAGAGGTAGACACCGGTCTGCAGGCGGTGGCCGCCGCTGGTGGTGAGGTCCCACGTGACGGTGTACGACTGGTCGGTGGGCACGCCCGTCTCGCTGTGGCTCCACAGGTAGCGTCCCGACGTGTCGAAGACTTCTATCTGTACATCCACCTGTGAACCGCTGCGGTCGTGGTTGACGACGAATATCGTTGAGCTCTTGGCGGGGTTGGGTGAGCAGTCGACGCTGAAGATGGCGGGCTCCAGCCCTTTCACCACCTGGAATGTCAGTTCGGCTGTCGACGAGTTGTTCAGCGTGTCCCAGGCGCGGAAGAGCAGGCGGTGCTGTCCGGTGGTCAGTGCCGGCAGGTTGTAGTTCAGCGTGCCGCTGTGGTAGTCGCCGAAGTCGTACTGGAAGTAGTCGTTCACGACGTACGTCAGCGGCAGTTGGCCGTCGACGATGAGCTCCATGTTGTGGCCGATGCTGGCCTCCGAGACGTTGATGCCGTCGCGGTCGTAGAGCTCGGCATGGAACAGCGGTGTGGAGTTCACGGCGTCGCCGTTGACGAAGGAGTTGGCGTTGAGATAGCAGTAGATGTTGGGACCGATGCCGTCATCGGCTGTCGAGTCGGCAGCCTCCATCGTGAAGTTGGCGTTGTATCCGTGGGCCGTCTGCTGGCGGTCGTTGCTGACGGCATAGAGCGTGATGAGCCCCTTGCCGCTGGCGTAGCTGATGTCGCGTGGCAGCACGAAGTGGAGGGTGAACTGTCCGGTGCTGACGCTGTCGCTGCCGGTATAGAGTGTGCTGGGCCGGTCTTTATAGGTGAAGGCCGTCGAGGCCTCCGAGGTGTTGTTCAGGCGGCAGGTGATGGTCTGCTCGATGTCGCGGACGCTGGCCGTCACGACGCCTTTGAAGCCTGGGGCTCCCTCGATGTGTCCCTTGATGGTGGCCGCCTGGCCAACCAGCAGGATGGCGGTCTCAGAGGCATCCTGCCCGTTGATACTGTCGATGACGGCACGCATGGTGGGCAGTGCCAGCGTCAGTGCGGGGTCGCCCAGCAGCGAGAACTGCAGTTTGTTGGGTGTCTGGTCGATGCCGATGTTGTTGCCACCGGCGGCTGTGGTCATCAGCAGGTTCTTGGCCAGCCGTCCGGCCTCGCCGATGGTGTATCGCCGTCCGTTGCTGTCGCTGCCCAGGGCATAGCGTGTGTAGGCGCGGTTCATATAGCCGTTATACTGTGCGTAGACGGTGCGTGTGGTGCCGTAGAAAGCCACGGCGCCGCCGTTGGTGTTCATCATGGCCGTCTCGCCGATGTTCTCTTCCTGTCCGTCGAAGGGCATGATGTCGCAGGAGGCTGTCAGCCAGAGTGGCAGACGGTTGGCTGCCGACACTTTGAAGTCAGACAGCTGGACGACCTGTTCGTGCGACATGGTGTAGGGTGCGCCGTGACCGCTGTAGTTCATGATGAGTGCGCCGTTCTTCAGCTGCTGCTGGATAAGCTGCGTGACGTCGGGGTAGCTGAATCCCGTCGACGACGACTGCCGCTCGTAGGCGTCCCAGTAGATTTTCTTGATGTTCAGTGCGGGGAAGGCCGCCGCCACGTCCTTGGCTACGTTCTCGGCGTCGGTCATGTGGCGGTTGTTGTCGCCGTCGTCGCCCATGAGGCAGATGGTGTTCTGCCAGGCGGCGGCATAGCTGTTGCTGGCGTAGCCGATGGTCTTGTCGACCAGTATCTTCGCCTCGTCAGCCGTTCTTACGGGGAACCGGCCGACGGCGATGTCCGACTTGTCGGTGGTCAGCATGTTGCCGCCCTCGTCATCGTCCATCAGGCAGAAGTAGTCGTCGCTGACGTAGCAGTCGGTGGCACTGAAAGAGTTCTCGCTCTCGTAGCAGAGCAGGAAGTCGTCGGGCGAGTAGTTCTTCCAGTTGGCGGTGAGCATGCGGTTGTCCCAGGCGCCGTCGCCGAAGAGCAACAGGAAGCGCGGCATGTCGGCCTCAGTCCCGGCACGGTCGTAGAGCATCTTCAGGTAGCGTCGGTAGGCATTGGCGTCGGGCGTACCGCTGGCGTATTCGTTGAAGAGCTCGTCGGCGGGGACGATATTGACGCGCAGTGAGTCGTGCTGTTCGTGGAAGGTCTTCAGGCGCTGTGCCTCCGACAGCAGTTTCCCAGTCGTCGGGATGATGATGACCATGTCGGCCTGTGCGTCGGCGTGATGGTCCTGGTTGGTGATGTTGTGGACGTATTCCGGCGCGGGGAAGGTGGCACTCGTCAGGTCGGGCCACGACTGTGGCGTGTCGTACTGCAGTGACAGGTAGTCGAGCCTGACGTTGCCGCCCGACGTCTGCTGGATGGCGATGGTGTTGTCGGTCTGCAGTCCTGTCACGTCAAAGGTCTTCGTGACGGCAGCGGCCTTGCTGTAACTGTCGAGGCTTGACTGGAGGGTTAACGAACCAACAGTCGTGCCGTTGACGGCAACGGTGGCGGCGAAAGGTGCGTTGGCAGTCAGGGCTACTGTCAGTTTGCCTGCCGACCCCTCGGTGGCTGCCAGCTGGTAGCTGCGCGCCGTCCCGATGGTGAAGAGCTGGCTGTCGTAGAGGTTGCGTCCGCCGTGGTACCATGAGAAGTCGTCCACCTCGTAGAGCGAGTGGTAGTCGTGCGGCAGCGGGTAGTAGGCAGCCTTGAAGGCGTCTCCGCCCAGGGTGAGCGGTGTGGAGTCGTTCTCGGTGATGAAGTAGTAGCCGTAGCTGCTGTAGGGGTTGCGTGTGCGGGTGGTTGCCGTTGTGCTACTCCAACTGACGGGGCCTTCGGCATAAAAGAGGCGGCGACCGCCGACGGTGCAGGTGGGCACCTCGCTCAGATCGTCGGTCAGTGCCAGGTAGTCGGCCGTGAGCCGCTCGGGCTGCATGTTGCCGCCGTAGCCGTAGACCTTCACCTTGCTCAGGTCGGTGAAGCCCGCACGGCGTACCAGGGCGTCGGTCAGCTGGTAGACGCCCGACGACGGCACGCGTATCTTGGCCCATCGGCCGGTGGCCAGCACCGAGTGGTCGGCATAGCGCTGCGTGACGGCTTCTGCCTGCGCCCTGCCTCTGGCAGCAGGCCGTGCTGTGACGTTGAGCTTGAAGCTCACCAGCTTCTGGTATTTCCCGTCTCTGAAGACCAGTGGCATGAAAGCCACGAAGAGTGTTCCCCGTCGGCGCGAAACGCCGATATACTGGTCGATGCGGGGCATTGCCGGCAGCGGCTCGCGTGTGACGGCCAGCAGACGCTCGATGTCGCCCGCCGTCATGTCGATGAACTCGGGGTATGCGATGTCGACGCTGTAGGTGGAGTCGGCATAGCCAGTTCCCAGTTCGCGGGTGTAGCTGAAGAGCGGCAACAGCGAGTCAACCCTGACCTCGTCGGCAGTCAGGTTGAAGAAGTCCTGTGCCCGTCCCGTGGCGGGTGGCAGCAGGAGCATGAGGCCCACGATGAATCGAAAGATTCTTCCCATACGTGTATATATAACGTAGTAGCCGGTCGTTTTATTGTCTGCGCCTTACAAGTTGATGCCGTAGGTGCTTTTCACCTCGCTCATCACGAAGGTGCTTTCAATAGAGGCCAGACTCTCGATCTCGCCCAGTTTGTTGAGCACAAACTCCTGATACTGCTTCATATCGCGGGCGCGAACCTTTAATAAGTAGTCGTAGGCGCCGCTGGTGTTGTAGCACTCTGTCACCTCGGGGATGCGCTGTATGCGGTGGACGAAGCTGTCGGCTATCTCGTGGTTGATCTGCTTGAGCTTCACCTTGCAGAAGACGAGCAGCCCCTGACCCAGCTTCTCGGGGTCGAGCACGGCGACGTACTTCTTGATATACCCACGCTTCTCCAGACGTTTCTGCCGCTCAAAGACGGGGGTAGGGGTCAGGTGTACGGCGTCGGCCAGCTCTTTGGTGGTCAGTTTCGCGTTTTTTTGCAGCGTTTTCAGTATCTGCAGGTCGGTTTCGTCAAGGATATCAGCCATTATTTGGAGTTTTATTCTGTTTGAAGGCTCCTAAAAGCCTGTTTTTGGAAAGATTTTCTTTCTGCGCTGCAAATTTAGGTATATTTTCTGAAATGAGCAAGAAATTTGGTGGATATTTCCAAATGTCGTACCTTTGCAGCGTCAAAAGTAATTCATTCATTAACAAATAAAAAAAGAAAGGATAAGATTATGAGTACAAAGAAAAACTATCGCTTCGAGACACTGCAACTCCATGTAGGCCAGGAACAGGCCGACCCCGCTACCGACGCCCGTGCCGTACCTATCTACCAGACCACCTCATACGTGTTCCGTAACTCACAGCATGCCGCCGACCGCTTCGGACTGCGCGATGCCGGTAACATCTACGGCCGACTGACCAACTCTACGCAGGGCGTCTTCGAGGATCGTGTTGCTGCCCTTGAGGGTGGTGTGGCCGGACTGGCCGTGGCCTCTGGTGCCGCCGCCATTACTTACGCATTACAAAATATCGTGCAGAATGGCGACCATATCGTCGCTGCCGACAACCTCTACGGCGGTTCCTATAACCTGATTACCCACACGCTGGCTACACAGGGCATTACCAACACAATTATCAATGTGAACGACCTCGAGGCACTCGACGCCGCTATCAAACCCAACACAAAAGTAGTATTTGCCGAGACCTTCGGCAATCCGAACAGCGACGTGCTCGACCTGGAAGGCGTGGCTGCCGTCGCCCACAAGCACGGCATCCCCTTCATCGTCGACAACACCTTCGGCACGCCTTACCTCATCCGTCCGCTGGAGCACGGCGCCGACATCGTCGTCCACTCCGCCACGAAGTTCCTCGGCGGTCACGGCACCTCGCTGGGCGGTGTCATCGTCGACGGCGGCAAGTTCGACTGGAAAGCCAATCCCGACAAATTCCCCACACTGGCCAAGCCCGATCCCTCGTATCACGGCATCGTCTTTGCCGACGCCGTAGGCGCTGCTGCATACGTCACCCGCATCCGTGCCGTCATCCTGCGCGATACCGGTGCCGCCATCTCGCCCTTCAACGCCTTCATCCTGCTGCAGGGTGTTGAGACACTGAGTCTGCGTGTGGAGCGCCATGTGGAGAACGCCCTGAAGGTCGTTGATTTCCTCAGCAAGCACCCGAAGGTGGCGGCCGTCCACCATCCTGCCCTCGAGAGCCATCCCGACCATGCGCTCTACAAGAAGTACTTCCCGCAGGGCGGCGGCAGCATCTTCACCTTCGAGGTGAAGGGCGGACAGGAGGAGGCCTGGCGCTTCGTCGACGCCCTGCAGATCTTCTCGCTGCTGGCCAACGTCGCCGACGTGAAGAGTCTGGTCATCCACCCCTACACCACCACCCACTCACAGCTCTCGCCCGAGGAACTGGCCGAGCAGCACATCACACCGGCCACCGTACGTCTGAGTATCGGTACCGAGCATATCGACGACATCATCGACGACCTCGCCCAGGCTCTCGACAAGATTTGATACAGTATGTTTTGAAGATTAATGTTTTTTTTTAATGAGTAGTCTGTCAAACCTGTCAAAAGATTTGGCAGATTACTCATAATTTTGTACCTTCGCACCCATCATAACCGACACATCTATGAGAAAGTACATCATTGCCGACAATCAGGAGCTGACACGATTCGCCCTGGAGAGCCTCCTGCAGCGGGAGGAAGAGGCCGCTGTCTACCGCGCCTTCGACCGTGCCGGACTCGTGGCGCTGCTCAAAGAGCACCAGAGTGCTGTCGTCCTGCTCGACTATACACTCTTCGACTTTGCTGACGAAGACCAGTTGCTCATCATCGCCGAGCGCTTCAGCCTCTCCGACTGGATACTTATCAGCGACGACTTGACGCCGCAGTTCATACGCCGCGTCGTCTACTCGTCACACCAGTTCAGCGTCGTCTATAAGGACGGGCCGATGAGCGAACTGCGTGAGGCCCTGCAGGCCGTAGACCGTCATACCCGCTACCTCAGCCAGCGCGCCCTTGAGACCATCATCACCCAGCAGCAGCAAGAGGAAGAGACACCCAGTGTCCTGACCACCACAGAGATGGAAATCGTCAAGGCCATCGCCCAGGGCAAGACCACCAAGGAGATAGCGGCCGAGCGCTTCTCCAGCGTCCACACCGTCACCACCCACCGCAAGAACATCTTCCGCAAGCTGGGCATCAACACCGCTCATGAGGCCGTGAAGTACGCCCTCCGTGCCGGACTGATCGATCCCTCAGAGTTCTATATATAGGAGTGTGACAGGCGATGGTTATGAAATGGTGTGAGTCGGTAGATGGCTGCGGACGATAAGAAATGCGCTGAGAAATTTGGTTTTTTCCTCGGTTTGCACTACCTTTGCAGCCGACATGAAGAAGATACTGCTGATAAATGATGTTGTAGGCTACAGCCATGTGGGCATGGTGGCAATGATGCCTATCCTGACCTATCTCGGTCACCCGACGTATAACCTGCCGACATCGCTCGTGTCGAATACCCTCGACTACGGGCGCTTCAACGTGCTCGACACTACGGAGTATATGCGTGGTGTGCTACCCGTGTGGCGCGAGTTGGGCTTCACGTTCGATGCTGTGTGTACGGGCCTGATGTTCAGCGAGGAGCAGGCGGTGCTGGTGTCTAACTACTGCAGCGAACTGTCGCGCCAGGGAACGACCATCTTCGTCGACCCCATCATGGGCGACGGCGGACGGCTCTACAACGGTATCACACCGCGGCAGGTGGAGCTGATGCGACAGATGGTGTCGGTGGCCGACCTGACATTTCCCAACTACACCGAAGCCTGTTTCCTGACGTCGACGCCGTTTCAGGAAGAGGGCCTGTCGTGGCAGGAGGCGCGCGAGATGCTCAGCCGTCTGCGCGACATCGGTGCGCGGTCGTCGCTGGTGACCAGTGCGCGGGTGGAGGGTCAGAGCTGTGTCATCGGCTATAACCACCAGGACGGTGAGTTCTTCCGTCTGGACTACGACGAGATACCGGTACTCATCCACGGCACGGGCGACATCTTCTCGGCGGTGCTCATCGGCCACCTGCTGCGGGGCGAACCCTTGAAGCAGAGCACGCGGACGGCGATGGACGTCGTCAGCAGTCTTATCGACCACAACCGCAACCTCGACGACAAAAAACGAGGCATCCCCATTGAGAAATGCCTCGATCTGCTTTAATCTTAATAGTCGTTTAGAGAGGGTAGTCCTCGAAAGCGTAGAGGACGGTGCTGAGGTAGCGCTCACCCGTATCGGGCAGCAGCACCACAATATTCTTGCCCTTGTTCTCGGGACGCTTGGCCACCTCGATAGCGGCATAGAGGGCAGCACCGGCTGAGATGCCTACCAGCAGACCTTCCGACTGTGCTATCTCACGGCCCGTGCGGATGGCAGCATCGTTCTCCACGTCAAACACCTCGTCGATGACCTGTGAGTCGTAGGTCTTGGGCACGAAACCGGCACCGATACCCTGAATCTTGTGGGGACCGCTCTGGCCGCCGTTCAGCACGGGGCTCGACTTCGGTTCTACGGCGATGATCTTAATATCCGGATTCTGCTCCTTCAGGAATTTGCCTACTCCGCTGATAGTACCGCCGGTGCCTACGCCGCCGATGAAGATGTCGACCTTGCCGTCGGTGTCGCGCCATATCTCAGGACCAGTGGTGGCATAGTGCTTGGCGGGGTTGGCGGCGTTCTCAAACTGCTGCAGGATGACGGCACCGGGAATGGTGTCGCGCAGTTCCTCTGCAGCGCGGATAGCACCTGGCATGCCGTCTTTTCCAGAGGTGAGGCGCACCTCGGCACCGTAGGCCTTTACGAGGTTACGACGCTCCACGCTCATGGTTTCGGGCATGGTAAGGATAAGATGGTAGCCCTTGACGGCCGATACCAGTGCTAATCCTACGCCGGTGTTGCCTGAGGTAGGCTCAATGATAGTGGCACCGGGTTTGAGAATTCCCTTAGCCTCGGCATCCTCAATCATCGCCAGTGCGATACGGTCCTTGACGCTGCCGCCGGGGTTGAAGAACTCTACTTTGGCAATTATCGGGGTCTCCAGACCCTTAGCCTTTGAATACTTGTTGAGCTCCAGAAGCGGGGTGTTGCCGACGAGCTCGGTCAGTTGTTTTGCAATCTTTGTCATAATCTTATCCTTATTTGTTTGTTAATAAAATATTGCCTTCATGTCGTGAAGCCTTATCAGTGGTGCAAAGGTACGGCGGTTTTCGCATACCCACAATCGCCTTTTTGTGGCATTTCGCATACCAAACGTTTGGTATATGCAAATATTTTCTTAATTTTGCACCCATGGAATCACCAATACAGGCATTACAACAGCAGCGACTGTTGCTGCAACTGGAGTATCAGACGGAGAAAGAGGCTTTTCGCCGGCAGACGGAGCAGCGCGGGCTGGCGCGCCAGGTGAAGCGCGGCGACGCCTGGTGGCCGATAAGCATCGAGCGGAGCTACTTGAACTCGCTGAACCAGCTCTGTGTCGAGGTAGTCCGCAGGGCCGACGGCGACATTGAGCATAACTTTGAATATGGGCGGCCGGTGATGTTCTTCCGCATAGCCGGCAACAGTATCAAGTACTACAGCTTTACCGGCAGCGTCAGCCTGGTGCAGGGCAACCGGATGGTGGTCAGTGTGCCCGACAGTGCGCCGCTCACCGACATGCAGACAGCAGGAGAGGTCGGTGTACAGCTGTCGTTCGACGAGACTTCGTACAAGATGATGTTTGACGCCTTGGACCGTGTCATGCGTGCCAAAGGACGACTGGGCTACCTGCGCGACCTCTTCTACAGCCGTCAGCCTGCGGCGACCTATACCTTCGCCCCGCTGCCGTTCCCCTATCTGAACAAGACGCAGGAGGAGGCCGTCAACCGTGTGCTGTGGGCCAAGGATGTGGCCATCGTCCACGGTCCGCCGGGAACGGGCAAGACGACGACCCTCGTGGAAGCTGTCTATGAGACCCTGCGCCGCGAACCGCAGGTACTGGTCTGTGCACAGTCGAACATGGCTGTCGACTGGATAGCCGAGAAGCTCGTCGACCGTGGTGTGCCCGTCTTGAGAATAGGTAATCCCACACGCGTGAACGACAAGATGCTCAGCTTCACCTACGAGCGACGCTTCGAGAGCCACCCCGACTACGAACTGCTGTGGGCCATCCGTAAAGCTATCCGAGAACTCCGTGCCCACCGTCGGCGGGGCGATGACAAGTACCACCAGAAGCTGGAGCGGCTGCGCGACCGTGCCAATGAGCTTGAGATACGCATCAATGCCCAGCTCTTCGGCGAGGCCCGTGTCATCGCCTGTACGCTGGTGGGTGCCGGTCACAGGCTGCTCGACGGACAGAAGTTCGGCACCCTCTTCATCGACGAGGCAGCCCAGGCCCTGGAGGCCGCCAGCTGGATTCCCATCCGCAGGTGTCAGCGTGTCATCCTTGCCGGCGACCACTGCCAGCTGCCGCCGACGGTGAAGAGTATTGCGGCCCTGAAAGCCGGTCTGGGCACGACGCTGATGGAGCGCATTGCCCGACAGAAGCCCGAGGTGGTCACGCTGTTGCGCGTACAGTATCGTATGAACGAGGAGATCATGCGCTTCTCCAGCGACTGGTTCTATGGCGGACAGGTGGTGTCGGCCCCAGAGGTGAAATACCGTTCGATACTCGACCTGGACGTCCCGATGGAGTGGGTCGACGCCTCTGACGAAGAGACGGCCGGCGAGGAGTTCGTCGGCGAATCCTTTGGCCGTATCAACAAGGCGGAGGCCGAGCTGACGCTGCAGACGCTACAGCAATACTTCGAACGTATTGGGAAAACCCGCGTGCTGAACGACCGTCTTGACGTGGGCCTCATCTCGCCTTACCGTGCCCAGGTGCAGTATCTCCGACAGCAGCTGCGGAAACGTGAGTTCTTCAAACCCTTCCGCAGCCTGATAACGGTGAACACCGTCGACGGGTTCCAGGGCCAGGAGCGCGACATCATCGTCATCTCGCTCGTCCGCAGCAATGACGAGGGACAGATAGGCTTCCTGCGCGACCTGCGCCGCATGAATGTCGCCATCACCCGAGCCCGTATGAAACTCATTATCCTAGGCGACATCGCCACGCTGACACAGCATCAGTTCTACCGCCAGCTCTATAGATATATACAGGCACTCAAAGCGGCACCTACACCACCCGAAGCCGGCACGTAGACCGGCAAGGCCGTGACGGCGACCGACACGTTGTTTGCAAAAAAACTTTGGCGTTATGGATTTTTTTTATACTTTTGCAGCCCAGAACGACTAAAAACCAAATAAACCTATGAAACGACTTATCTGTGTGCTCTACACGATGGCTGCCTCACTTCTGACAGTCGGCGCCCAAGGCGACGACTTCGGGATGTGGTACGAGATAGGAGCCGAGAAGAAGCTCAACAAGCAATGGAGCGTAGGCCTTGAGGGCGAGCTGCGCACGCGAAACAACACGCGAACGCTCGACCGCTGGAGCGCCGGCATCGCTGCCGAGTATAAAATCATAAAGGGCCTGAAGGCATCGGTAGGCTACACCTTCTTGTCCGACAACAACAGGGAGGAGTTCGACCTGAAGAGCGACGGTCTCCGTCCTAACAAATGGACACCCTCGTACTGGGGCGTGCGTCACCGCGTGAACGTCAGTCTACAGGGCAGCACCGCCTGGGGGCGGCTGGGCGTGAGTCTGCGCGAGCGTTGGCAGTACACCTACCGTCCCGAGGCTTCGGGCCGGAAGTACGACTTCGACGAGGAGGCGTGGAAAGCCGTGAAGGGAAAGGGCCGTAACGTGTTGCGCTCGCGTCTGCAGGTGGAGTACGACATCCCCCACTGGAAGCTGGACCCCACGGCGAGTGTCGAGATGTTTAATGCGGGTCACGGTGTTGACAAGATGCGCTATCAGGTGGGTGTCGACTATAAGTACCGTAAGAAGCACGTCTTCGCGCTCACCTACCGTTACCAGACGGTGAACGACGACGATGACGACAACGAGGCGAACAGCCACCTGATAGGACTCAGTTACAAATTCAAATTCTAAGCCGCGATGAAGAAGATTCTTACAATACTCTGCACAGCAGCCGCCCTGATGACGGCCTGCACCAATGACGACCAGTACTCGTGGGACGACAACTTCGCCGACCTGACGGCAACGGACACCCTCGATGTCAGTATCCTGTGGAATGGCCAGACGGTGACCATCAGCGGCGACGCTGCCGGCTATGTCACTGCCGAGGGCGCCGACGTCACCGTGCGCTCCGCCACCAACCGCTTCCTGCGACTGACGCTGAGCGGCACGTCGGACGACGGCAGTCTGACCATCTGGAGCTGGAAGAAACTGGGTGTCGTACTCAACTCCCTGACGCTGAAGAACAACGACGGCCCGGCCATCAACAACCAGTGCGGCAAGGCCTTCCATGTCGTGATGGCAGCAGGAACAACCAATACGCTCGCCGACGGTGCCTCCTATGCCAACAGGACTTACGACCAGAAGGGAACGCTCTTCAGCGAGGGACAAATCTACTTCAGCGGTACAGGCCAGCTCACCGTCAACGGCACAGCTAAGAACGGTATCGCCAGCGACGACTACATCGTCATTGAAGGGGGCACCATCAATATCAACGTGACGCAGGCAGGCGGCCGTGGCATCAAGGTCAACGACGGTATCACCATCAACGGCGGACAGACAACCATCTCCACTACCGGCGACTGCCGGATAGAACAGCAGGACGGCGTGGCTGACACAACGTCGGCAGCAGGCATCAAGAGCGACAGTACCTTTGTCATGAACGCCGGCACGCTGACCATCGTCAGCAGCGGTGACGGCGGAAAGGGCATCAACTGCTCCGCCGATGTCTCGTTCCGTGGTGGCACCCTTAACATTACCACCACCGGCAGCAACAATGTGGGTAAGCCCAAGGGCGTGAAGAGCGATACCGCCATCACCGTCAGTGGCGGCTCGTTCCGAGTGACGGTTAGCAAGAGCTGGGCCTGCGACAACGGTGTAGAGAGCGACGACCCCTCGGAGCGTCTGACCGTGGTGGGCACCCCCACCACGCAGACGCTGACGAAGAAGTCGGTCGTCGTCGTTTTCTGAAAATTGTCACCAGGGGAAGACTGGCTGGTTGGTTATCGGGTCAAACGGCCAGTCTTCGTTGTTGACAATGTCAAGCGTTTCGTCAGACCCCGTCAGCAGCGACGCATAGAGACCATCCGCCAAAAGGCAATAGAGGCTGAGAATACCGAACTGGCCAAAGACATCGTAAAAATGACCGAACACTCTGTCGACGAGCGTCTTACCTTCCGTACGGCCAGTGGCATGTTGGTAGTCGACATGAGTGATATCGCTTATTTTAAGGGCGACGGCAACTACTCACAGATCGTGACATTCTACTCTACGGACACGGTGCTCATAGGGCTGGGCGGCTTGGAACGGATGTTGGACCGGGCCGTCTTCGTCAGAGCTGACCGCAGCACGCTGGTCAACATCCACAATATCAGCAACCTGCTGCCGAAGCAGCATCGTTGCGTCTTCCGCTCGGCGGCTGGTGTGGAGGTGGAGGCGCGGCTGCTGGCGCCGGTGTTTAAGCGTCTGGAGAGGTTGTTGTAGGTTGCAGGCCGAAAGCGGCAACGATGTCGTGCTCGATGCTAGCCGGCACCAGCCCGGTAATGGGCCTGCCTTGGCGGATGCGGCGTCGGATGTCGGTGCTGGAGATGTCCATTAGTTCGGCCTCTACAACCTGCACGCCGGCCGGAACAGGGCCTACGGGACAGTCACGTCGGGGATAGACCACCAGACGGTAGTGGCGGAGGATGTCGTCGGCGCGATACCAGCGGCAGAACTGCTGCCAGTTGTCACCGCCGATCATCAATACGAATTGTCTGTCGGGGTAGTCGGCCGTGAGAGCACGGAGCGTATTCCACGTATAGGAGGGACGCGGCAGGTGGAACTCGTAGTCGCTGACGGTGATGCCCTCTTCGCCGCTGGTGGCTTTCTGCGCCAGCTTGAGGCGTAGGTCGTCGGCAAGTAGTCCAGCCTGCTGCTTCAGCGGGTTCTGCGGCGACACCATCAGCCATACCTCATCCAGACCCGCCGCCTCACGCAGCTGACGCGCCAGCTGCAGATGGGCGTTGTGAATTGGGTTGAAGGACCCGCCGAAGATGCCCGTCTTAATCATTCAGAAAGTCGAGGATGGTCTGTAGCGCCTCCTGGCAGGCTGTCTCCAGATTGTCGTTGACGATGATATGGTCGAACTGCGGAGCAAAGGTCAGCTCGTATTCGGCCTTGGCCAGTCGCTCACTGATAGCCTCCGGTGTGTCGGTGCCGCGACCGGTCAGCCGGCGGCGCAGCTCGTCGATGGACGGGGGCTGGATAAAGAGGCTCAGCGCCTCGTCGCCATAATAGCGCTTGATGTTGACACCACCTTTCACGTCGACATCGAACACCACGTTCTGACCAGCCTCGCGCTGGCGCTCCACCTGAGCTTTCAACGTGCCGTAAAAGCGGTCGTGATACACCTCCTCGTACTCCAGGAACTCACCGTTCTCGATTTTCGACCGGAACTCGTCGGGCGTCAGGAAGAAGTACTCCACACCGTTCTGCTCGGTGCCTCTGGGTGCGCGTGATGTGCAGGAGATAGAGAAATACAGGTTGAGTTCCGGATGCTCCCGCATCAGCCACTGCACGATGGTCGACTTGCCGCTGCCGGAGGGCGCCGACACGATAAGCATTTTTCCTTTCATAGTTCTTCTGTTTGTTGTTCAAAGTGCGTTAAGCACCTGCTCCTTAATCTGTTCCAGTTCGTCTTTCATCTTGACGACGATGTTCTGCATCTCAGCCTGGTTCGACTTCGAACCCGTGGTGTTGATCTCGCGTCCCATCTCCTGGGCGATGAAGCCCAGCTTCTTGCCTTGTCCCGCCGGTTCGGCCAGTGTCTCGCGGAAATATTTCAGGTGGTTCGTCAGCCGCTGCTTCTCCTCACTGATGTCCAGCTTCTCGATATAGTAGATGAGCTCCTGCTCCAGACGGTTCTTGTCGTACTCGACACCGGGAATCTGTTGCAGACCGTCGGTGATGCGCTGACGGATCTTCTCCACACGCCCCTTCTCGTAAGGCTCAATCTCGGCCAGCAGCTGCTGGATGTTGTCTATCTTCTCAGTGAATTTCTTCTCAAGAGCAGCACCTTCCTGACGGCGGAAACTGACAAGGGCGTCAAGTGCCTCCTCGACGGCCTGACGGGCTACCGCCCATTCCTCGTCACTGAGCACCTCCTGCTCGGTCTTGGTCAGCACATCGGGCATACGGAGAAGTGTATAGAAAGGGTCGGCCGACATCGGGATGCCTGTCTTCTGGCTGATAGCCTGCATCTGTTGGTAGTAGTTCTCCACCAGTGCGGCATTGATAGGCGTAGCATCTACCGTCGTGTCGCGCTCTATCCATAGGCTGAAGTCCACCTTGCCGCGGATGACGGCCTGAGCCACCATCTGGCGCACCTCCATCTCCTTCTCGCGGTAGAGCGGCGCGATACGTGTCTGCAAGTCGAGCTGCTTGGAGTTCAGCGATTTCACTTCTACGTTAATTTTCTTGTCTTTGTAAGCTACGACAGCCTTGCCATAGCCTGTCATTGATTGTATCATATTTACGCTATTCTTAGATTTCGAGCGCAAAGTTACGAAAAGTCGAGTGCAGAACAAAAGATTTTAATCTTTTTTATGCCGAGACGGAGTAAGTTCGCCATCTCTGATGGCAAAGTTACGAAAAGTCGAGAGAAGAACAAAACAAATTCCTTCTTGCCAAATGGTGTCTACACACGCCCCACGATTGCGCATTTCTGTTGCCCAGTCGTACACTTGCAGCACCGTTTCCGAAGAAATGGTGCTCGATGCCAAGAATGCAGTCTTCCTCAGTTGCAGCAGTTCCTGATTGCCAAGATACTCTACCGTCATAGTCCCTCAATTAGGTCTCTGCATTGTTTTCAATAATTTCCCAGTGACCACTATAACCACTACCGACATATTTGATATGAGCGAGTTTTGCAATATGGCGTTTGATGGTCGCAAGTCCCTTTTTACTTGTTCTTGCTAATTCTTCAGTAGTAATTTTAGGATTTCTTCTAATCTGTTCTTCAATCCATATATCAAGTGCATAAACTTGAGTATCACTTTGAGTATCACCTTGAGTGCCACCTTGAGTGCCACCTTGAGTGACATCTTGAGTGACATCTTGAGTGACATCCACAGTTGAAGGTACGGTCACTTCAAATGCAGTCAACTTTGACACATCGAAAACAGCCTCCTTGTTGCAAATAGCACGTTCGGAATTTGTGCCATTTCGAATGGCACAATTAGTCTTCCATCAATTTGTGCCGTTTCAAATGGCACGATATCACCATACTTCGTCATATCCGTTTTTTCTATCAATGCAGAGAAAGATGCGGTGGTGTAGGTATCGTACAATTGAACCATTTTATATAGTGTACGATAACTCCAGCCTCTTGCTGCCGGATATTTTGTCCGTATATAATCAGATAATTGTCTGACGACTCCATCACCCCATGCAGATGTCTTTAGTTTGTGCGAGACAAATCCTCCAACTTCCCACACCATAGACATTGACTCGTTGTTAACAGCACGTATAACCCTCTTCCGATGAGTTGCAATGATGCTGCAAACAGTTTCAAACTCTTCCTTATATTTCATGAGGCTTGTTGCCCCTTCTGTCTGTTCTACTTTTTTCATATTTCGCCTGCAAAGTTAATCAATTATTTCGGACTTCTGTTCTGACATTGATTACGCCTGTCACTCAGTTTCTTCTGTTCCCGTTCAAATTGTTCTATGAAATGTATCTCAACAGCTGTCAGCTCGTTCTTTGTCCGCTCTTTGAACTTGTCATATTCAGAATCAGCCTTTGCCTTGGCGAGTTGTGCGGAAATTCGTCCGGCATGTGTCAGGATGTCCTTGCGAGAAATACGCAGAAAATCATCAAGAATCGCAATCCAGTCTTTCATATACATAGGTCGGTGCTCCTCTGCCTGAAGTTCTGCAAAGTCGAGATAGAGGCTGACGATACGGTTTAGTGTTGATATCTCCTCTTGAGAGAGATAGTTTTTGGCAATCTCTGCGTCTGCCTTCTTGGGTAATGCACCAGTCCAAGTAGTCAGGCCCATGAAATCTTTCTGAGCATCAGCACGGTCAAAGATGATTTCAGCCGCTGTATGTCCATGTACAGCAAAGTGCATCTTGTTCTGCACCGTCTTGAAGAACTCCTGTGTCATCTCAACTCTTGGGTCATAGTCGATGCTAAGCGCATATATTTCCAGTACCTTGCGATAGAAAACCTTCTCCGATGATCGGATGTCACGGATGCGGGCCAACAGTTCATCGAAGTAATTGCCACCACCAGCCCTTTTCAAAAGGTCATCGTTCAGGGCAAATCCCTTTACGATGTATTCTTTCAAGACCCTCGTAGCCCACATACGGAACTGAACACCCCGATAAGAATGAACACGATAGCCAACGCTGATAATCATATCGAGGTTGTAAAAGTCAACCATGTGACTTTGCGTTTTCCCCTCAATTGCACCATGTTGAGTGGTGGTTGCAAATTTTGCAACTACCATATCCTTATTCAGTTCCCCCTCCTCAAACACATTCTTAATGTGTCGGGAGATAGTTGACTTATTGCGCTGAAACAGTTCTGCCATCTGGTCAAGACTGAGCCACACGGTCTCTCCCTGCAACGTAACCTCTATACGTGACTCTCCGTCTGGGGTCTGATAGAGCAATATTTGTCCTTTGTCTTCTTTCATATTGTTTCTATTTTTTCTGTTGAAACTCTCTCTTTTCGAGTTAACCATTAAGTGTATTATAGTTTCCCACTAACTCCTGAGAGTTAAGCAGTAACTCTGTATATTTAATCCAGCGTTATGACCTTTGTGCTTTCTTCGCCGAACTGGGAAATGACGCGGACGGCAAGTTTGCGGCCCTTCTCATATTTGATGGGAGCAGAACGGAAGTCGTAGAGGGTGTCCCAGACTTCTTCGGGGAATTCCATACGGAGGGTGCGTCCTATATCCCTCTTGATTTGTCTGGGCGCAACGCTCTGCAAGCCTTTCTTCCATGCGTTGAACTCCTTCTTGTCACCACCGCAGAAATGGATGGAGCGCACCACAAACTCCGTGCCACTGTAGCGGTCGTCCAGTTCCCAATAGGCTATGTCGGCCACATTGCGCTCAGCCACCCGGTCTTGGATGGGGTCGTACATGTCCATACCCTGTATCTCAACGTGACAAGTGTCGTCATCGTCGCGCACTAAACGGATGTCAGGCTCACCGATGATGATGAATGAGCCGGCGGTTTTGTCTTTCTTCAGGAGTCCGTCTTGCAACAGGTCATCGTTCATGCGTACTTTGACCACATGGAAGGTGCCGAGGTTGTAGTCTTTGATGTCTTCGTTTTTGATGTCATCCTCGAATGAGAAGCCTAATATATATAAAGTAGAGGCTCCTTCGTTCAACTTCTGCCGAAACTCACGGATAGCCATATTGACCGACTGCTTGCTGACAGTGCCAAACTTCGGGCCAATCATCAGGTAGGCCAGCACTTCGTTGCCCTGCTCGTCTTTATAGTAGCCACGGGCATTCAGATAGGGATTGGCAACAGGCTGCAAGCCGTAGAAAAGGGCTGCATGACCTTTCAGCCCGTTGCGGATGCCATTGGCCCGCAGGTTACTGAAGATGCGCTCCACAAACTGCTGGTTGTCCTCGGTTTCGTTTTTCCGCTCTACCAGCGACTCAGGCGACTGCACGTTATAGTTCTGCAAGGTCTCCACCGTGAAGGGGCCGCTGACGCGGATGCGCTTCTTGTCAATCTCTGGCTGGTCGTAGAGTATTTCTTCTTCGGCAGGCAGGTCGTTAGCCAGAGACTTCAGCGTGATATGCGGTACTTTCTTATAGCGGAAACCGTGGCGGATATTCTCGTCATACGTTTCATAATAGGGATAGAGTGCTGTTGTCAGGCGCCGTTTGGCAATGTTCTGTGCAATGCGACTGGTATCAATTGTTATCCATCTGCGTCCCCATTGCTCTGCTACGTAGGCCGTTGTGCCGCTGCCACAGGTCGGGTCAAGAATTAAGTCGCCTGGGTCGGTGGTCATGAGGATGCAGCGCTTTATAACTTCTGTTGATGTTTGAACAACATATTCTTTATCTTGTGCAGGAGCTGTATCGTCCCATGGACTGGTAAGTTTTGAATAGGGGAAGTCTTCATGAAGCATTACATATCTTGGACTATCACCCTCCACAAAGAGTCTCCCCATTTTTGCTAATTTTTCCATTTTGGCTTTAGGTGTCAACCAACATTGGCCTTTTGATGGACTGTAGACTCTTCCTTCAAATTCGAAATCGTAGACATTGCCTTCAGAATATGATGGTGCCCACTGAGAAACAGTTTGGAAAACATTCTTTGTCATTAGTGTAATTGCAAAGTTTTGTTTTTCTTCTTTTGTAAACCGCCTCAGTTTGCCATTTTCATGAACACCAGTCCATCTTCCTTTAGGATTAGGAGTCACCTTTTTATACAATTGCCTATATTTTATTAGTTCTTTATCTTTTGCATACCACACTATGAAGTTTGCCATTTCTTCCAATGTCTTACTTCCTAATGGCATCAAACGCTTTCTAAAGGTAATTAAACAAACAAAGTTCTCACTTCCAAACACCTCATCCATTAGATTGCGAACCAGATGCACGTTCTCATCTGATATTTGCACAAAGCAAGAGCCACTTTCCGTGAGCAGTTCACGAGCCATCACAAGTCGGTCGCGGAGATAAGAAAGATAGCTGTTGATGCCCAACTCCCATGTGTCACGGTAAGCCTTGATAGTTTCTGGTTCACCAGAGATGCCGCCATCATTTTCTTTCACGTTGGTACTGTTGATGCGCATCTGCCAGTTACCACCATACTTAATACCGTAAGGCGGGTCGATATAGACACATTGCACCTGTCCGCGCATCCCTTCACGATTTAGCAGCGAGTTCATCACCAGTAAGGAATCGCCCAAGATGAGACGATTCTTCCAGTTCTCGTTGTGCTGATAATAGCTTGCCACACGCTCCAGTTCGTCCTCTTCGTCCTGCTCACGGAACATCTCTTCGAAAAGCTCTGTCTGGTTCTCAAATCCGGCAGTCTTTTCATCACGCACCCGATACAGGCGGTTAATCAACTGTTCTGGATTAATGTTTTCATGCACATAGAGACTGCGGATGTCTGTTTTCAGTGACGGATGCTGCGTGTCCTCATTGTCGTTGCGATATTTGTTGAGCCAATAGAGTTCGGGGTCATTGCCGCGACGGAACTCATGACGGAAGATGTCGTACTCTGACTGTTGCGGTTCACCGTCAACGATGGCACTTTCCTCTCCCTGCCGCTCGGTGGTAGGGATGCTGGCACGTTTCTCCTGCTGATGCTCTATATGCGAGACAGGATGCTTTGGGTCGTATGGCTTGTTGCTCATAATTTGCTCTTTTTATTGTTCTTCTTGATCTTTTTCCGGCAACAGATAGTCACTTGCCTTGGCAGGCGAAATAACGCTATGCCCTAACTGGCTCTCCAGTTGATTGCGGGCTGCCTTTGCCACGCTACCGCCATCTTTTGCTACTTGAGCCTGCTGACGGAAACCGCGAGGGTCGCGCTGCTTGGAGAGCTCTGTGGCAGAAGCCTCAGCAAGGATGTTGAAAGCTATTTCAAGGTTGGTCATGTTATCGCGCAGATTTTCTTTCTTCAATCCTTTGAAATGCTTGTACTGCTTCGTCGTGAAACCGCTCCATTCTCGGGTGATGATGTCAGTCAGCGAAGCATACTCCAGACCTTCTTTTACGCCCGTCCGTTTCCATTCGTCTGTCAATTCCTTGCGCACTTCGATGCTCTTAATGCGCTGGTTGATCCATGCGTCACTATATCCCAACCTCTTGTAGTCGATAATGGCCTGGTCGATACTCAGTTCCGGGTCTTGCATCTGGTCAATGCGCTGGCTGGCCACCTGAGCCATCCACTGTTTGAAAGGCTCAGCTTTAGGCGAAGGGAGAGACTGAATGATGCGGAAAATTCCTTCTATAGTTGCGAAGTTTGTTTTTTGTTTGCCTCCAGCAGTTTGTACAACAAGGGGGGTGACAATTTGTCCCCACCCTTCTGCGAGCATTGGGTCTCTTTTCCTCATTTTCTTAATATAATCCGTTGGATTAGTACTATCAGTCAGCACTTCTACCACATCAGCTACACAGAAGTACCACTTCTCTTCTTGGTCGTCCCATATTGTGCGCACTTTACGCTCTTGGAACAGTTGTATTGCTTGTTTCTTTGTCATATTTATAGTTCTTGAATTTTACAGATGAGTGTTCGCTTTATATTATCAATATCTGAAACCTCGACAAAAGCCCAGCGGCCATACTGCCCGAGATTATTGGCTGCTGGCAGCCAATAGTCAAGCATGTAGTGGCGCTTGGCATCTTTATGCCCTGTACGGTCATCGCTGAAACCAGATATCTCGATAATCAAGTTGACTTGCTCACCTTTCATTGTATTGACACGTGCTATGAAGTCGGGCATATACTGGTGTTCCTCAGTTCCCACCATATAGGGAATCTGGAAACCCAGGAAATGGTTCTTGACGTAACTGACGACTTCTGGAATTTCCTCTAATGTCTTAGCTGCAATCTGTTCCCACGACTGCGTATCAGCCACCACATAGTTGACATGGCTCTTAGTGGTGGGCCAAACTGGCTTGGTTGTAGCACCAAACACATGAGCAGTAGAGCCTTCAGGATTGTAGTAATTCAAGATGGCCGTAATACGTTCTTCTTGCCGGTTAGCCTGACGGATGCCCTCATAAATGCTGCTCAATATCTTGGACTGCTGCCAAAGAATGACCAGACGTTTCATTTCTTGAGGCTCTTCATCGCCTCCCACTACTTCTATCTGTTCGTCATACCACTGTTGTACAATCCTCTTCAAGGGTGCAAACCGCTGAAACTGCTGACCACCGTCACGGTCGGTATAATAATTACGAATGAGTTGCCAAGTGAGATAATAGATGACCTGAGCATCGCGCAAGTCGTCATATTCCACTTCCATAATTTGGAGTGTAGGCGCTATGGCACTTTGCAGAACGGTCTTTGTAGGTATCTCGTTGAAGTTGATGACAAACTTTGGCACATTCTGATAGTCTGCACGAATTTCACCGTCAGGTGTTTCGCTACGATAACCCACGATGTTGGGAAAACGAATCTCCAGTTCACATCGCTCCTTCAGTGCCTTAATTACCGTCTTGGGCTTAGGCGGACGAGGCACGCCACCCTTACCACCTTTGAAGGTTTTGAAAGGCACACCAATGATGTGGGCATATTCGGGCGGGAATTTGTAAACTACATTTTTCTTGCTTCGCTTGGCGGCAACCTTCGGGTCAAGCTCGTTTCCATCTAAATCGTATGCCGTCAAATCATAACTGCGGCGGCGTAGGGCCCGACCTACCACCTGTTCACAAAGCAGCTGTGAGCCAAAGGCACGGATACCCATGACGTGAGTGACTGTATTTGCATCCCAGCCTTCCGTCAGCATCGACACACTGACAACACAGCGGATATGCGCGCCAAGCGTACCAGGCTTACCTACACTATTCACTACTTCACGCAGTATTTCCGCATCTGTCAATTGGTCAGCACTGCCTGAACCGTGAAGAACAGCATAGTCTTTTTTGAAGTTTTCAATCTCAGATGCATAGAGCTTCTTGAATTCGTCGGTGATGACCAGTGATGCTTCGTCAATAGCATTACTGTCAATCAAAAGTGTCGGAGCCTTGGCTTTAGGGAGATTGTTCTCATCATAGTTACTGAACACAGGAAAATGGCCCTTTACGTAAATGGTTTCTCCTTGTTCGTTAACCGTTTCGTAGCCAGCTATATACTTGAATACTTCACGGGAAACCATTGTATTGTTGCAGACAACAATGAACACTGGAGGTGTTGTATAGAGATTGGCCTTTTCTTCACCTTCGGTTCTTACGCCTTGCTCATATTTTTCGTAGTCTTTGGTAAACTGTTCTAAAGCCGTATTGACCAATGTAGGTAGGTTTGGCTGTGCTTCTCGTTTCTCCTCTGCCTTTCCCATTCCCGAACTTTGTTCGCCAACCCGTAGTCTTTCTTCCTTTGCTTTTTTCTTAGCTGTCCGCACACCCATTTTGGATAGTTCTCCACTCACGTGTTTATATATGTTGCGGAACTTTGGCTCTTCCAAATCGTGAGTATTGTCAAACGAAGGCAGGAATGGTATCTTCACCAACCCACTTTCAATAGCATCAACCAAACCGAAATCGCTCACTACCCATGGGAAAAGCGAATAAGCCTCATAGCCAGAGCCTTTCAGATAATAGGGCGTAGCTGACAAGTCGTAGACATGCTGTATCTTATAACCACAGAGTTTCATCTGTCGTAAGCCTTCATACCAAACCATTGCATTTAGGTTCTCGGCTTCGCCTTCAGCGGTTTCTTCGTCTTTCTTTCCTTTCGTATTATTCTTTTTGGGCAGATAGCAATGGTGGGCTTCGTCGTTGATAATAAGCATACGTTTGCCTTTGGCTCCTTTGTGAAGAATGCGCGACAGCATAACGCTATAATCTTCCTTACCCGTCTGTCTTTTCTGCTCTCCGTCCACGTACTGCAATTTGCCGTCAAGAGGAGATGTGTGCTTCCCGGAAAGCACTTTTGGCTCCAACTGCTGATAATTGATAATCGTAATGGAAGCATTCAGACCACCCAATAACGGTTCGAAATGACGTGGAATCAAATCCCGCTTATGGTAGTAGTCGTTCATTTCATATCTTGCCTTATTGCTATTATCCAAATAGAGCACACTCAACCTGTCGCGAATGGTAATGCCAGGTGCTACTATCAGAAAGTTATCTGCAAAGCGTGTATCTTGTATATTGTCCTTTCTATTCAAATAATTATACAGGATAATCATAGCCATCACAACTGTCTTGCCAGTACCTGTTGCCATCTTAAAGGCTGTACGAGGCAGGACGAATTGTGGGTCATCTGATACTGTCGCCAATCTTTCATTTAGCTGGCGCAACAAGTCGCGTCCGATATTGGGGTCAAGGTCTGCTACTTCGTTAAGATAGATAGCCGTTTCAATAGCTTCACGCTGACAGAAGAATAGCTGAAGGTGCCACTGACGTTCGGGATTCTTAAACCAATAATTCAGAAGTTCCCGGGTGATGCGTGTTACACCATTATAATTGCTATCACGCCATTGCTTTACCTGCGCACGAATCTCATTGATAAATGCAGCATTGGCATCTGTACTTTCAAAATCGGAGCCGCCGAACATCTGCATCTGTTCGTGGCCTTTAGGCACAATGTCAATAGAGGTCGTAAATGGCCGACGTCCCTCAATGACGTGGGAGTAGTCCAAATTTCCCTCCATGTCCGTATCATAATACAAACGCGGTTCCTCGTATGGATTATTTAATATCGGGCTTTTAGTAGTATCGTAATTTCTTGCCATAATAACACTTCTAAAACACTATCCTTCTTCTGTCCAAAGTAAATCATCTACACTCACACCCAATATCTTTGATAACTGGATGAACATTTCTACATTGGGCTGGGCGGCATTAGTCACCCATTTTGATATGACAGCAGGATCTTTATCAAGGATTTCCGACAATTGTTTGTTGGTCATTCCCTTCTCTGCAAGTACCACCTTCAGGCGG
>JAFUTI010000002.1 GCA_017471465.1 Prevotella sp.
GTGGTCAAGAAATGGAAGTGGAGCACTCGCTATTATTACCGCAACAATTATCAACGGAGAAATGGAGGGGTGGATGGCTGAGCATCGAATTGGCTATCGGATGGCAAGCTGACTGGGCATTTTTCAACCGTACAGGTCGAAATTTTTCTGAGAGGCCGTGACTTTTTGTACGACATCAGTTGTGGGTGTTGGTACGACGTCTGGTGTGGGTGTTGGTGCGACATCTGGTGCGACCAACCTTTGAAAATTTGGAGTTGAAAATCAAGCAGTTAAGTGGCAGGTGTAAGAGGTGTCACCTACTGATAAATTGAAAAAGAATCACAACAGACAGAAGAAATGACAATTTTTCACTTTAGTCAGCAAAAAAATAACTATCTTTGCAGCACAAAACAAATCATTCAAATAGTATGAAGTATTTCTCTTTGTTGTTCAGTCTGATGCTGACAGGCTCGCTGAGCGTGCATGCTCAACAGTATCCTTATCAGGATTCACGTCTTTCTATCGACCAACGTGTAGATGACCTTTTGGGGCGTCTGACACTGGAGGAGAAAACCCGGCTCATGATGAACGGCTCACCGGCCATTCCGCGTCTGGATATCCCTGCTTGGAACTGGTGGAGCGAGGCCCTGCATGGTGTGGGGCGCAACGGCGTGGCCACCGTGTTCCCTTCGTGCATCGGTATGGCCTGCTCGTTTGACAACGACCTGATTGAGCGCATCTTTGTGGCCGTGAGCGACGAGGCTCGTGCCAAAAACACGCTGGCCCGCCAGCAGGGGAAGGTAGGCAAATACAGTTGCCTGTCGTTCTGGACTCCTAATATTAATATTTTCCGCGACCCGCGTTGGGGGCGTGGACAGGAGACCTACGGCGAAGATCCCTTCATGAATGCCCAGATGGGACTCTGCGTGGTGCGCGGCCTGCAGGGGCAGTCACCGTTCGACCAGCACCGCTCCGACAAGTACCTGAAACTGCACGCCTGCGCCAAGCACTACGCCGTACACAGCGGCCCCGAGAAACTGCGCCACAGCTTTAACATCGAGGACCTGCCCGCCCGCGACCTGTGGGAGACCTATCTGCCCGCCTTCAAAGCACTCGTCCAGGAGGGACAGGTGGAGCAGGTGATGTGTGCCTACCAGCGTTTTGAGGGCGACCCGTGCTGCGGTTCCAACCGCCTGTTGCAGCAGATTCTGCGTCAGGAATGGGGCTTCAAGGGGCTGGTGGTGAGCGACTGCGGGGCCATCGACGATTTCTACAAGCCCAAGCGCCACGAGGTGTCGGCAGACTCGGCAGCCGCCTCAGCGAAGGCCGTGCTCAGTGGCACAGACGTAGAATGTGGACGCAGTTATCACAGCCTGCCCCAGGCCGTACGACGTGGCGACATCAAGGAGAGTGAGGTCGACGTCAGCGTGCGCCGACTGCTGAAGGGACGCTTCGAGCTGGGCGACTTCGACCCCGACGAGCAGGTGGGCTGGACGCAGATTCCCCTGAGCGTGGTGGCCTCGAAGGCGCACAAGGAGCTGGCTCGCCAGATGGCTTGCGAGCAGATGGTGCTGCTGAAAAACAACGGTGTGCTGCCACTGAATCGTTCAAAGATAAAAGCTGAAAGTTCAAAGTTGATGGTCATGGGTCCCAACGCTGCCGACTCTACCATGCTGTGGGGCATCTATTTCGGTCAGCCCTCGCACACGGTGACACCGCTGGAGGGCATTCAGGCCAAGATTGGTCCCGTCAAGTACATGACAGCCTGCAGCATCACAGACATGACAGTAAAAGAGATGGCTGTGGGCAAGCAGACAGAGACCGCCGACGGCAGTACGACGCTGCAGATGATAGAGAAGGGCGAGAAGACCTACACCATAGCAGAGATTCTGGACGCCTGCCGGGAAATAGAGACCGTTATCTTCGTAGGCGGCATCTCGCCTAATCTGGAGAAGGAACAGGCTCGCGTGCAGGCCCCCGGCTTCGACGATGGCGACCGCACATCGATAGAACTGCCACAGGTGCAGCGCGACATTCTGAAGGCCCTGCATGAGGCGAGCAAGAAAGTGGTGCTTGTCAACTGCAGCGGCTCGGCCGTCGCCCTGACGCCCGAACAGGACGAGACCTGCGACGCCATCGTGCAGGCCTGGTATGCCGGTGAGCAGGGGGGGCATGCCCTGGCCGACGTGCTCACCGGCGACTACAACCCCAGCGGAAAGCTGGCTGTCACCTTCTATAAGGACGACTCTCAGCTGCCCTCTTTCGACGACTACCACATGGCCGGCCGCACCTACCGCTACTTCCAGGGCAAGCCGCTCTATCCCTTCGGTTACGGACTGAGCTACACTACGTTCAAGTACGGCAAGCCCTCCTACCGCGATGGCAAAGTGACCGTCAGTGTGAAAAACACCGGCAAGCGCGAGGGAACGGAGATTGTGCAGGTCTACCTGCGACGTATCGGCGATGCCGAAGGTCCTGCTAAGACCCTTCGCGGCTATGCCCGCGTCAACCTGAAGGCCGGTGAGCAGCACCAGGTGGAAATCAGCCTGCCCCGTGAACGCTTTGAGACCTGGGATGCCCAGACCAACACCATGCGTGTGATGCCTGGTCAGTACGAGCTGATGGTCGGCGCGTCGAGTGCCGACAAAGATCTGCAGAAGCTGAACGTGAACTTGTAAGAATGCGAAGAACATGATGAAGAATACTGTTTATACGATTATCCTGGCGCTGCTCCTCTGCTGTACGGCAGCAGAGGCGCAGGTGGAGAAGACACCGGCCTTCCCTGGTGCCGAAGGCTTCGGTCGCTATGTGACAGGAGGCCGTGGCGGCAACGTCTATCACGTGACCAACCTCAACGACTCAGGCACCGGCTCGCTGCGCTGGGCCAACTCACAGCCAGGGCCACGCACCATCGTTTTCGACGTGAGCGGCACCATCTATCTGAAGTCGGCACTGAAGATTGCGCCAAACACCACCGTGGCCGGTCAGACGGCTTCCGGCGACGGCATCTGCGTGGCCGACTACCCGGTGACCATCGGGTCGAACGTCATCGTGCGCTACATGCGCTTCCGACTAGGCAACCGCAACGTGGCCAACCACGAGGGCGACGGCCTGGGCTCACTCGATCAAAACAACATCATCGTCGACCACTGCTCGGTCTCGTGGAGCATCGACGAGTGTCTGTCGGTCTATGGCGGCCGGAACCTCACCACACAGTGGTGCATCGTGTCGCAGAGTCTGGTCAATGCCGGCCACGCGAAGGGCAGTCACGGCTACGGCGGCAACTGGGGCGGCAGCGGCGCCTCGTTCCATCACAACCTGATAGCCCACCACACGTCGCGCACGCCTCGCCTGGGTCCCCGCCAGGGCACTCAGACCGACGAGCGCATGGACATGCGCAACAATGTCATCTACAACTATGGCAGCAACGGCTGCTACGGCGGTGAGGGCATGAAGGTGAACATCGTGAACAACTACTACAAGCCCGGCCCCGGCTCGCCTACAGGCACCAAAGGCATGCGCATTGCCGGCATCGGTATCCGTACGACGGATTATTGTAAAAACAAAGACGGCTCCTGGAACGGCTGGTACCCCATGTGGCACGTCTGGGGGAAATACCACGTGACAGGCAACGTGAACGCCTCATACAGTCAGGTGACCAGCGACAACTGGACCTACGGCATCTACAACCAGATAGACAACTCGAAGAACGACAACACCTATACCCAGGCGACCAAGGACACGATGCGCCTCGCAGAGCCCATCCCCTTTGTCAGCGTCACCACCCACACGGCCGAGCAGGCCTACGAGCAGGTGCTGAAGTATGCCGGTGCCTCGCTGCATCGCGACCAACTGGACGAGATTATCGTCAGCGACACCCGCAACAAGCGGGCTACCAGCACTGGTAGTGGCAATGGCAGTGGATTCATCAACACGCAGGACGACGTGCTGTCGGTCATCAGTGGCAACGAGAGTCCCTGGCCCGAGCTGACACAGACCGCTGCTCCTGCCGACAGCGACGGCGACGGCATGCCCGATGACTGGGAGACAACCCACGGACTGAACCCTGCCGATGCTGCAGACGGCATTGCCCGCGATGCAGAGGGATACACCAATCTGGAGCACTACCTCAACGCACTGGTGGCCGACATCACAGCAGCCCAGAACGAGGGCGGCACTGCAGAGGGCTATGTGGAGTACACAGGGGAAGACGTGACGGCCATCCTGACCATACCGGTCGAGGCCTTCAATCTTGACAAGGACGAAACTACCACCGCCCCCAGTGGCAAGAAAGAGCGTTCCTGGTTCAACATGCAGGGCCAGCGTGTCGACTTCCATAATGCGCGCCCAGGCATCTACATACAGAATGGGCAGAAGATGGTTATCAGAAATATTTAAAAATCAATTCAAGATGAAACAAGACAACAGTAAACGGATGACGAGAATTTTAACGACACTCTTTGTCACTCTTTCCGCTTTTCTCTTCTCCCAATCTTCCTTTTCAGAAAACTATCCCTATCGCAGCGACTACCTGTGGCTGACAATACCCGATCACGCCGACTGGCTCTATAAGACCGGCGAACATGCCAAGACAGAAGTGACACTCTGTAAGTATGGAATCCCTCAGAACGTAGAGGTGAGCTACGAGATAGGTCAGGACATGCTGCCCGCCACCTCGAAGGGAAAGGTGATGCTGAAGAACGGACGCGCCGTCATTGACATGGGCACGATGAAGAAACCGGGATTTCTGGACATGAAACTGAAGGCCATTATCGACGGAAAGACATACGACCACCATGTGAAGGTAGGATTCTCACCAGAACAGCTGAAGCCCTACACTAAGAATCCCGCTGACTTTGACGCTTTCTGGAAGACAAATATCGAGAAGGCGCACAAGGAAGTGAACAGTGAAAAGCTTGTCATGAAGTGTGAACGCGTTGACAAGTATTCGACAGACGAGGTCGATTGCTATCTGCTGAAGTTGCATACCGACGCCGGACACAGCATCTACGGCTACCTGACCAAACCAAAAGCTAACAACGGCCAACAGCCAACAGGGAAATACCCCGTCGTGCTCTGTCCGCCGGGAGCCGGCATCAAGACCATCAAGGAGCCCATGCGCAACCACTATTATGCCAAGAACGGATTCATCCGTCTCGAGATGGAGATCCACGGACTGCATCCTGAGATGACCGAAGTACAGTTTAAGGAGATATCCAATGCGTTCTCGGGAGCTAACGGATATTTAGAAAACGGACTCGACAACCGCGACAACTACTACATGAGACACGTCTACGTGGCGTGCATACGTGCCCTCGACTTCCTCTGCTCACTGCCCGAATGGGACGGCAAGAACGTTTTCGTGCAGGGCGGCAGTCAAGGCGGAGCATTGTCACTCATCACAGCAGGACTCGATCCGCGAGTGACCGGCTGCGTGGCTAACCATCCGGCATTGAGCGACATGGCTGCATATTCCGAAGCCGGTCGCACGGGAGGCTATCCCCACCTGCATCGCGAGAACCAGATGCTGACGTCAGAGAAGATTACCACCCTGCAATACTACGACGTCGTCAACTTTGCCCGCCGCATCCAATGTCCCGTCTTTATGACCTGGGGCTATAACGACAATGTCTGTCCACCCACCACCAGCTACATCGTGTGGAACCTGATTAGCGCCCCCAAGGAGTCGCTCATCACTCCTATCAACGAGCACTGGACGAGTGCGGACACCAACTACGGCCAAATGCTTTGGCTCAAGAAGCTAATCAAAGAATAACAAAGAAATCATCAACAGAAACGCACTCTTACTCTTTTGAAATCGATTACGAGAAATTTATATCGTAACATTTGTCTAATTGGAAAAAAAACAATATCTTTGCACACACTAACAAAACTACTAATAGAAATCATATAACAATATTAATACTAATACTAAATTCTATGTCAGAAAAATTAAAGAGTATCAGAGCGACGCTTGTGCTGGCCCTACTCATGGTAGTGGGCACCATACAAGCGCAGACGACCGTAAAGGTCAACGTGAAGGACTCGAGCGGAGAAGCTGTCATCGGTGCCAGCATCATTGAGAAAGGCACGAAGAACGGCGGCATCACCGACATCGACGGTAACTACACCTTGAAGTCAACGGGCAAACCCATCACCATCTCGTATGTCGGTATGAAGACAAAGACGGTGGACGTCAAGGGTAAGACAGCAGTCAACGTCGTCATGGAAGATGACAACACGACACTGAACGACGTGGTGGTCATCGGCTACGGTACGGTACGCAAGAAGGACCTGACGGGCTCCGTCTCTTCACTGAGCTCGAAGCAGGTAGAGAACATCCCGGTGAGCAACATCTCGGAGGCCATGACAGGTAAGATGGCCGGTGTGAACATCACTACCACCGAGGGTTCTCCCGACGCCGACGTGAAGATCCGCGTACGTGGCGGCGGTTCACTGTCGCAAGACAACTCACCGCTCTACATCGTCGACGGTTTCCCCGTCAGCAGCATCAGCGACATCGCTCCAAGCGAGATTCAGAGCATCGACGTACTGAAGGACGCCTCGTCGACAGCCATCTACGGTGCACGCGGTGCCAACGGCGTTATCATCATCACCACAAAGAGCGGCTCCGAGGGCAAGACCCAGGTGACGTTCAACGGTTCTCATGGCTGGAAGCAGATTACAAAGGAGGTAAAGGTGATGTCGCCTTACAACTACGCCCTCTACCAGTATGAACTCGGCTCGACAGACTACGGCAACTACAACGACATGGACATCTGGCGCTCAGCAGAGGGCAGCAACTGGCAGGACGAGGTCTTCGGACGTACCGGTCACCAGACACAGTACAATGCCAACGTCAGCGGCGGCTCGAAGGAGTTCAAGTTCAACGTCGGTTTCAATCACAACGACGAGAAGAGCATCATGATGGGCTCGGGCTACGAGAAGAATAACATCAGTGCCAAGATCAATGCCAACCTGAACAAGTGGCTGTCGCTCGACTTCAACGGCCGCATGGCTTACACGACCCTCGACGGTCTGAACGGCGGTGCCGACACCAACGAGTCGAACGCCGCTAACGGCATCGTTGCCAACACGGTGCGCTGGGCACCTGTCGAAACCCTCGGCAGCGGCAGCGATGACGAAGACGAAGAGAACAGCACCTCGACACGCCGCACGCCCTACCAGCGCATTACCGCAACCTACAAATACCAGGAGCGTTTCCAGCAGAGCTACAATGCCGGTCTGAACTGGAAGCCCATCAAGCACTTCACCTTCCGCACTGAGTTCGGCTACACATGGAAATACAACAATACCGATCAGGTCTGGGGGGCCGATGCCACCACCAACTCTAAATACGGCTATAACGGTGCGCCACAGGCACAGTTCGTGCGTGTCAACAACCAGAACTGGCGTAACGCTAACACGCTGACCTACGACAACCGCAAACTCTTCGGCGGACGCGACCACCTGAACGTCCTCATCGGACAGGAGTGGAGCAGCTCGAAGCAGACCTCACGGACCAGCACGTCGGTAGCCTACCCCACCACGATGACCATCGACGAGGTACTTGCCAACACGGCCAGCGGCACCGCCCTGAACAACGAGGGCACCATCGCAGCAGACGAGAACCTGCTGTCGTACTTCGGACGTATCAATTACACATTCGCAGAACGCTATCTGGCTACTTTCACCATGCGTGCCGACGGTTCGTCGAAGTTTGGCGACGGCCATCGCTGGGGCATCTTCCCCTCACTGGCACTGGCTTGGCGACTGTCAGAGGAGAAGTTCATGAAAAGCACACAGTCGTGGCTGTCGAACCTGAAGCTCCGCCTGTCATTCGGTACGGCAGGTAACAACCGTATTAACAGCGGTCTCATCCAGACCACGTACACCGTCACCGGCACGTCGGGCAAGACACCGTTCTTCAACGAGAACCGCGCCGTCATGCTGCAGCACGGCACCTACCTCTACAACCCCGACCTGAAGTGGGAGACTACCGTCACCCGCAACTTCGGTATCGACTTCGGCTTCATCGGCGGACGCATCAATGGTACCCTCGACTTCTATTGGAACACAACCAACGACTTGCTCATGCGCAGCGTCGTTCCCTCTAACTCCGGCTACAGCTACCAGTATCAGAACTTCGGCAAGACATCGAACAAGGGTGTCGAGCTGACGCTCAACGCCGCCATCATCGACAAGAAGGACTATGGACTGAACTTCAACGCCAACATCTCCTACAACAAGAACAAGATTGAGGAGGTGGCTGTCGACAACCCCTGGCAGACCTTTGCCTGGGCTGGTTCGACAATGGCCAACAACGACAACTTCTTTATCGAGGAAGGCGGACGCTTAGGCGAACTATGGGGCTATAAGCTCAACGGCTACTACACCGTCTACGACCCGGCCACCGGCACTGGCGACCTGCGCTACAACGGCCGCTCATGGGAACTGGTGAACGGCACCGACAACAGCTACACACTCTTCGGTGGAAACCTCTACCCCGGCGTCCCCAAGGTTGAGACCGACGCCAATGGCGACCCTCTGAAGCAGCGCCTGGGCAATACCGTGCCAACGACAACTGGCGGCTTCGGACTCGACGGCCGCTTCAAGGGCTTCGACTTCACCGTCTTCTTGAACTACTCTATCGGCAACAAGCTGCTCAACGGTACTAAGCTGGCAAATGCCTTCTATGCCGGTTCAGCACGCAACTATAATCTGGTCGACGACTTCAACGTAGAGAACCGCTATACCTGGATTGACCCCAATAACGGTCTGAACCTCGGCCGTCCGTCGGCTTCGACACTGGCCTACTACGGCAGCAATGAGGCACTGATGGCCCGTCTGAACGAGATGAACCAGGGTAAGGAGATGTATAACCCCGCCGGCGTGACAGCCATGCAGCTTATCGACTATGCCGTTGAGGACGCTTCGTTCCTGCGTCTGCAGAACGTCACCGTGGGCTACACACTGCCCAAGAAACTGGTGCAGAAGGTATGGCTTTCAAATGTCCGCATCTATTTCACCGGCTACAACCTGCTGACCTTCACTGGCTATTCGGGCTACGACCCCGAGGTGGACACCAGTTCGAAGAGCAACCCCATGTGTCCTGGCATCGACTATGCCGCCTACCCGAAGAGTCGCTCTTACGTGGCTGGCATCAATGTGTCGTTCTAAGCGGGCACGCCCATACGAAAAGTGAACAATAAAAAAGAATAGTTGAAAAGAAAGATTATATGAAAAAGATATTGTCAATCATAGCATTAGCGGCTGGTGCCTTCAGTCTGACAGGCTGCACCGACTTCCTCGACCAGCAGTCGCCGTCGGAGCAGACCGACGCCTCGGTCTGGGAATCAACCTACTACACCAGCCTGCGCGTGAACAAGCTCTTCGGCGACATGATGCAGGACCGCACCTACTCACAGGACTTAGGCATCGTGTGGCGCATGAACAGCGACTGCGAACTGGTCGATGGTCTGGGAACCAATGCCTACAACACCTCCAGTGAGCGTGGCGGCATGAACTACAACCTCGATCCAGGTTGGGTCCGTTTGAGCGACGTGTGGACAAACCTCTACGGCACCATCGAGGACGCCAACCTGAACATACGCGGCATACGTGCCAGCTCGCTCATCAATGGCGGTGGCAACAATCAGAAAGCCATGGAGCGCTACCTGGGTGAGTCGCTCACCATCCGCGCCCTGTGCTATCTGGAACTGGTACGCTTCTACGGCGATGTTCCCATGAAGCTGGAACCCTCGGCCAGCGACCTTAGCAATGTCTACTTGGGCAAGACCGACCGCGATGACATCCTCGACAAGATGATGAGCGACCTGGACGAAGCCATCGGCTACCTGCCCTGGGCCGACGAGGTGAGCGGCTATACCACGGAGCATGTCACCAAGGGCTATGCCCATGCACTGCTGGCACAGATAGCACTGACCCGCGCTGGCTATGCCATCCGCGAATCAGCCAAGAGCGGCTACGAGACGGCTGCTGAGAACAGCGACCCCACCTACCCCACACAGCGTCCTGACGAGGCTACACGCAAGCAGCTCTACGAGCGTGCGCTGAACCATCTGACTGCCATCATCCAGAGCGGCAAGCATCAGCTGAACCCCTCATTCGAGAATCAGTGGTATCTGGTGAACCAGTTAGTACTCGACCAGAACTTCCACGAGAACCTGTTTGAGATTCCCATGGGACAGAATGTCAGCTCGGAGCTGGGCTATACCGTCGGCGTTCGTCTGAATGGCGTCACTGCCAAGTATGGCTACGGAAACTCCTCAGGCAAGATGAAGGTGACGGCTCCCCTGCTCTACTCCTACGACCCTGCCGACCAGCGCCGCGACCTGACGGTGGCTGCTTTCCAGATTGCGCAGAACGCAACCGAGAACATCACCGAGGAACAGATGCTGACCAACGCCCCCTTCGGCCTGTATGTCGGCAAATGGGATCCACGCAAGATGAGCGACGCATGGCTCCAGGACAACCTCGTGGCAACGGCCAAGCACATGACAGGTATCAATCCCGTACTGATGCGCTACTCTCAGGTGTTGCTCTACTATGCTGAGGTAATGAATGAGCTCGCCGGTCCCACAGGCTCTTATGAGGGCTCAGCAGGACTGACAGCCTACGACGCACTGGCAAAGGTACACAACCGTGCCTTCACTTCGGCCCAGGACGGCAATGCCTTCCTGACTAACGCCAAGGCCAGCAAAGAAGCGATGTTCAACGCCATTGTCGACGAGAATGCATGGGAACTGGCCGGCGAGGGTATGCGCAAGGCCGACCTCGTGCGCTGGAACCTGCTGGTAAAGAAGACCAAGGAGATGAAAGAGACCTACCTGAAGCAGCTCATCGGCGGTATTTATCAGGAGAAAGTCTACTTCAACTATCTGGATGCTGCCAAGAGTCAGATTGACTTCGCAAGCATCACATGGTATGGTATCCCGGCAGGCAAGACCGCTTCCGACTACGCTGGCAGCGCCGACTCGTTCGGCAAGAGCGATATCGAGAAGGAGACAGACACGCAGGTGTACACCTACCTGCCCTCTATCTCCTGCGGACTATTAGGCGAGGCCACCGTCAACACCGACGGAACCATCACCTACACGACACCGGTCGTTCAGAACCGCTACATTATGCCTATCGGCTCGACCATCATCTCGGCGGCCAACGGCTCATTACACAACTCTTACGGCTATAGTGACTAACCTTAAAAGAACAAGAATATGAAACTGAAGAATATATATAAGGTGATAGGTGCCGGTGCCCTGGTTCTACTGATGGCAGGCTGCAAGGATGGCAACGACTGGGACACTGACGGTTCCTACAACCGCACATTTGCACCCACGGGTGATATTACTGTCGAGCGCTTCGACACCAAGGTTTCCGTCTCATTCAAAGCAGTGGCCGGTGTCAAATCCTACGAGGTAGAGCTGAGCACCGACTCGCTCTACCTGGACGAAGTCAGCAGCTCCTCCATCGTCAACACCTTCACCACGGCCAGCGACACCATTCGCGGTCTGGTAGGTGAGACCAACTACTACCTGCGCGTCAGGGCCATCTCTGAGAACAAGCCTAACTCAAAATGGCTCTACTACAAAACGGGCAGCGGACGCGGCTATTTCACTACACTGGCTGAACAGCTGTTCTATGACCTGACTGCTGCCGACATCGAAGACGGCGTGCTGCACTTGTCATGGATACCCGGCTCAGAAGTGACAAAGATTGTCGTACTGGCTAATGGCGAGCAGACAGCCGAATACGCCCTGAGTGCCGAGGAGATTGCAGCAGGCCATTACGACCTCGTCGGTCTTGCACCAACGACCACCTATACCATCCAGTTGTTCAACGGCAGCAGCAAGCGCGGTTCACACAACGTGACGACGCCCGCCTCAATGCCCGCTGCCGACTTCAAGTACACACTTGACGCATCGGTGGATGTCATCTCGCAAGACCTGCTTAACGAAATCGCCGAACAGGCCAAGGCCGCTGCTGGCAGTGAGACAAACTACAGCGCCACTATCGGTATCCCGGCCGGAACGACTCTCGACATCCACGGCACATCGGAAGCCGGTGATGCCACCAGCGTAAAGATTCCCGACGGCATGTCGGTCACCTTCTTCGGACTCTCCGGTGGCGAGACGCCTGTCATCAACCTGTCGAAGTCTGTCGACATCCGTGGCAGCCACGCCTTTGTGCGCTTCGAGAATGTCAACATCAAGGACGGCGGATGCCAGTATTTCGTCAACCAAAGCGAGGGCTGCACGCTGGGCGAGCTGTCGTTCACCGATGTCAGCCTCATCGACATGGCCCGTTCATGGGTTCGTCTGCAGGGTTCAGCCGCAAAGTCTATTGAGAAGATTATTATTGATGGCTGTACGGTAACCAACCAAGGCAGCGGCGCCTACGCACTGTTCTACTTCAACAGTGCCGACTACACCATCGGAAGCCTGATTGTCAAGAACTCGACATTCAACACACTGAAGCACAGCTTCACCGACTGTCGCAACGCTAAGATCAACGGTATCGAAGTCAGCAACAGCACGTTCTACAACATCATCGGCGCTGGTCGCTACTTCGTCGATGCCCAGAACGTCAACGTGCCCATCACACTCAACAGCGTCATCTTTGCAAAGACCGCTTCTGAGACATCGAAGGGTGTGCGCGAGGGTGTTGTGGAATCATCTAACAGCTACTTCACCAACGACTTCGTCATGTCGAGCAACAAGTTCACTGTCGACCAAACCTTCGATGGCTCGTCGGCAGACCTGTTCAAGGATCCTGAGAACGGCGACTTCACGCTGAAGGTATCTTCCATTAAGGCCGGTGACCCGCGCTGGATTCCAAGCGAAGAGTAATTAAAGCACATTACAAAAAACAGGCACGCATCGCTTTTCAGCTTGCGTGCCTGTTTTCTTTTGGTACTATGTAAGGATTACCTTACCAACACTTTTCTACCGGAAATGATATTCACACCTTGTCGCGGCTGAGACAGACGTAGACCGGAAAGACCGTAGACGGCATCAGACGATGGAACACGCGTGACAGCAGTGATGGCCGAATGGACATTGCCCTTGGCATCGATGGTGACAGGGCGACCTAAGACACCATTCTCATTGACACACTGCAAGCTGACCGTACTGCCAGCAGTATAGGCAGCGGTCTCAGCAGTGGTGACGGTAGCCTGACCGTTGGTAACGACGAGATAGCAGGCGGCACGTCCCGACGTGTCGCGCCACGTCAGCTGATTGCCACTGATGGTCAAACTGGGCTCAGGCAATATGCGGGCAGCAGCGTCGGCATCCCACTGGTCGCTGCCGCTAAGCACATTCTGAATAGTGTATGCAGCAGCCTCTGCCTCGGTGAGCACGGATTTGCTGGTGGTTGTCTTACCGCCGGCAGTAAACGACGTCTTACGCTTCGACAGGTCTACAGTCTGTCCCGCAGCGTCGACAGTATTATACTCTGCCATCTGTACGGGCAGTCCGTCCATGTCCCGCCATCCGGCATCGGTGATGCGGACATGCTGGCCGAGACGTGTGTCGATGAACGACACCATCGGCGTGTCGCCCCAAGGGCGTCCTAAATCAGTTGAGAGTTGAGAGTTAAGAGTTGAGAGTTGCGGGCTTCCGCAGATGTAGGCATCGCGGAAGACGTAGCCCCACGTGGGATTGATGTGGCAGGGGGCAACGATGACATTGGTGGTGTTGGTGAGCTGCAGGGTGTCGCGGTCGAAGTAGACGTCGCCGGCATTGTAGATGAAGTCGGTAGTGCCGCTGATGCAACACTCGCGGACGAGATGACGCTGACCGCTCTTGCCCGTGCGGTAGGTGTCCTGCCAGCCGTTGATATGGCACTGTGTGACGGTAATGCGGTCGCCCAGCGTATAGAGTGCCAAGGCCTGTTCACCCTGACCGTAGGTGTTATTGATTGTCAGGTTGTCCAGACTGACGTCGTCAGCGTTCACGTAGACGGTGGCCGTCGTGCCCAGATTGCCAGCGTAGGACTTCGATCTGTTGTCGGTGATGACGACCTGCTCGCGGTTCACGCCTGTCAGGTGGATGAAGGGCTTCGAGATTTCCACATGCTCGTTGTAGGTGCCGGCCTTCACCAATATATAATAAGGTGCTGCTGCGGTGGCATGCTTCTCAGCATCAGCCACAGCCTCTCCGATCGTCTTGAAGGCCGCCACGTCAGTGGGGTCGACGACGGCATTGAAGAGCTGACGCTTCTCGACGGCTGGTGCGGTCTTGTAGGGCGTGAGGTCGATGGTGCCGTCGGCGACGCCGTTGAGGAACAGTTCCAAGTTCGAGTAACCGCTCTCAGTCAGACGGTAACCGTCGGTGGCATCGTTGGGATTCAGACCGACAGACTGCTCATAGCCGTCGGGCATACCGTCCTGGTCGCTGTCCTTCATCAGCTGCTCGTCGTCATCCATGCCCAGCCAGGGCCATATCGTTGTTTTGACGGTCTGGCCAGTGGCTTCGTCCAGAGCGTAGAACTCGTCGCATCGACTCAGGGTGATGTCGGCGGGTGAGTTGATGATGCCGGCAGCAGGCGTGATGGTGCCGTTACCCTTCTCACTGACAAACGAGGCTCCCCTAAACTGCGGAGCACGGCGTCCTGCGGCCTCGTCAACGAGGCGCTGGTCGACCTCGTCGTAGCGCGGCAACGAGGCACCAGCCTTCGTAGTGACGGCCACAAAGGCATCGTCGGCACTTTCGTACTGCATGCCGCTCAGCGTGTAGGGCAACTGAGTAAACAGAGCCTTGTCGGCCAGAGCCTGTGACGGCGACAATGACCAGAAGTTCATGGCGCGCGATCCATTGTCGCCGACGAAGCCGTAGTAGTTGTCCTGGTTCACCTTCTCCAGTTCCGTATCTTTCCAGATGCTGGCCGATGGCGCCCAGACGCTTGAGAGCTCAAACTTGTTGCCACTGAGGAGCCACTGTCCCACCTGGTTAGTATTGTCGCCCGAAGCCGAGACGAAGTAGCGGCGATTAGTAGCACCAATCTTGGTAGCAGGACCGGGACGGTAGTAGTTGTTGATCATGTAGACGCGGTTGTAGGCCGTTGCGTCGGCCGATGCCTGCTCGCCACCATAGATGCTGTTGTGGCTGCCCCAGTTGAAGATGACGTTATTGGCGAACTCGTTGTCCACATGAAGGTCGTGTTCCTGCGGTTTCGACTGGTTTCGCACACCGTTGAAGCGCGGCATGCGGCTCATGGAGTTGGCAATGAGACAGTGGTGCATAGTACCGTGCTCGCCACCCCACTGCATGCCGTATGAGCGTTCGCCCTTGACATTCTTAGAATAGTAGAGGCCTTCTGCCGAGATGCACCACTGCACGGTGGTCGAGTCGGTGTCGTAGAGCGTCATGTTCTCCTCCATCGACCACGACAGCGAACAGTGGTCGAGCACCACGTGGCTGACGTTCTCAATGTCGAGCGGCGACATGCTGCCAGTCATGAGGTCGCCGGTACGGAAACGGATATGGCGCACGATGCTGTTCGACGACAGCTTCAGCTGATAGCCGGCGATACAGATGCCGCCACCGGGGGCCGTCTGTCCGGCAATGGTGATGTTGCCCTTGCAGGTGAGACGTGAGGTCAGGTAGATGGTGCCGCAGGTCTTGAAGACCACCGTACGCGGCGTGTCATCGCCGGTGGTCACGGCCCATCGGAAGGTGCCCTCGGCACCACTGTCGTCGAGACGGGTGACGTAGTAGACCTTGGCACCGCGCTGGTCGGTCATGCGACCACCGGTCGTAAAGCGGCCATAGCCCTCGGCACCGGGGAAGGCCACGATGTCGGCACGGTAGTTGTCAATGAGGGCGAAGACGGCCATGACGGTCATGTCGCTACTAAGCTTAAACGTATACTTCTGCGCCGTCGACAGCTCGCGGCCGTCGCCGTCCACCCAGCGCACGAAGTAGTGACCCTTGGCGGGCGCCGCCGTCAGCGTCACAGTGGTGCCTGCGTTGCAGGTAGTCTTTTCGGTGTTGAAGACTTTGACAATGGCTACGCCGTCGGCCGTGGCACTGACGCTGCCCATCTGCGGTGTCGCGGTACCCCAGACGAGCGTGGCCTCGGGCAGTTTTATAAAATGTGCCTCTACCTGGGTGTCGGCAGCGATGGTGAAGGTATGGGGATTGTCGCTGGCCACGAGGGAGCCACCAACATACCAGCCCTCGAAGGCGTACCCGACGTTGGCTGTGGCCGTACAGGTAACGTTGTCGCCCGTAACCACCGACGTTGAGGCGGGTGTCACCATGCCGGCCACGTCGGGAACGACACTGCAACGGAACGAACTGGTCTGCACCGTACCACCAAGAGTAGCGATGCCCACCAACTTGATGTTGCCAACGGCAATCTGATTATTGTAGCCACTCACCATACGCACCACGACCTGCCAGGCATCGTTGCTTGCTGTTGCCTCCGCTGGCACGTCGTACGTCAAGTCATCGTATTGGGCATTGACATCTGTGTGACTCTTCACAACTCCCAATCGGTAACTCTGACTCTCCTCACCGGCAGCGTTCAGTTTGCGCAACAGCACTTCGAAGCTGTCTTTGCCATCCTTTGTCCATGCTGCAATGCTCAGGCTCACCTTTGTCGGCACAAATGTCAGGTCGCTGCTGTTTGGCTTGAGCGTAAGGATGGCGCCGTAGTCATCGGAACCGTCCGAAGCACCGGCCGACTTAAATCTCAAGATTCGCAGGCCTGTCTCCTTGGTGATATAGTTGGCTGGCGTGATTTCAGCCTGAAAATTCCACTTCGAGCCGAAAGCGACAGTTGCTGTCAGCATCCTGCTGACATCAGTACCCTCGCAACTGAAGGTGGCGGCTGTCGCATTGTCGTAGGCCTCCGATCCCACAGCCATGTCCTTAATAGATTTGTCCAACGGCCAATGCGCTGTCACCACAGTCTGGGCACCAACGGCCAACACGGTCAACAGCCAAAGCTGGCACAACAGTAATTTCTTTTTCATCACATTAGCTATTTTGTTTTTGATTAGTTTGGTGCAAAGGTACAAATTTTCTGTGAATTAGACAACTATATAGAGAAATCGAAGGGAAAATATGTACTTTAAATGTTTGGAGGGAAGAAAAATAGTTTGTAACTTTGCAGGCAATAAAACTGAAAAACTCTAAAACAAAAAATGAAAGCGAAACTTCTTTTTTTAATGGGTCTCGTCGTTCTATTGGCTTCGACGGGCAGTGCCAAGAAAGTGCACACCCTGGGAGACTCGACAATGGCTCCTTACGACGAGTCGGCCACCAACACCCGTGGTTGGGGTATGTATTTCGGTAACTTCCTGACCAACGGCTGGACCAGTATCAACTACGCCAAGGGCGGCCGCGACTCGCGTGGTGGCTATAACGAACTATGGCAGAATGCCAAGAACAATGTGGAGGCTGGCGACTACGTGCTCATCCAGTTTGCCCACAATGATGGTAAGTACAATGGCGTAGACAACCTGGAGCTACAGGCTTACTACACAGGAAAAGGCGATGCCGCCAACGCTGCGGCAGTGAAGAGCGACGGACGTGGCACCACGCCCGCAACGACCTATAAGCAGTGTCTGAAACAGATTGTCGACGCTGTCAAGGAGAAGGGTGCTACCCCTATTCTCGTCTCTGCCGTCTGCCGCTGCTACTTTACCAACGGTGCTGCTCCCATAACCCGCGTTGGCCGTCATGACCTGGGCAACAAGTATGATGCCATCGTCGACGGTGTTCTCAAGACCGGACAGAGCGTTCCTGAGAGCGACCATACCTGGGACTACAGCTACCAGATGGAACAGTTGGCAACAGAACTGGGTGTGGCGTTCATTGATATGACCACCGCCACAAAGAATCTCTATGAGAGCTACGGCTCTTACAACAAGTGCTATGCCGCCCTGTTTGACAAGGGTGCAGAAACCGACAACACCCACTATAATCTGACGGGAGCGCTGACGGCTGCCCGTCTGTGTGCCCAGCTTATCAAGGACAAGGGCATCCTGACTGATGCGATTGTGATTCCCACTGACCTCTCGTTCAATCCTACGGCTGCCGGCATGGGCGATGTCTATGTTGGCCAGTCGGCCATCAAGGAGCTGACACTCAGCGGACTGGGGCTTGAGCCGGCTACAGGTACGATTACCATCACGCCCTCTGAGGGTATTCTCTTGTCGACAGACAAGCAAAACTGGCAAAACACGCTGGAAGTCAGCTACGAGAGCGGCACACTCATCAAAACTTTTTACGCCAAGGTGGCTGCTACCGCTGTAGGAGTGTTCAATGGTAAGGTGACTGCCACACTAGGCAACAAGACCGCTGTCGCCAATGTGACGATGAATGCCATCGAACTGGGTGGCGGTGACCCCTTCACCGTTACATGGACGCTGACCAGCAACGACAATGCAGTTGTCGACGGTCATGCTACTGCTGACGCTGCTAAAGTAGAAGGTTTGGTGAAGTATGGCAATAACAGCCAGAAAGGCCTGATGTCCAGCACCAGCGAAGGCGGCGCCTGGGTAAAGGCCGAGGACGACTCTCCCAACCAGTATGTGCAGTTCACCGTGACAGCCCCTGACGGAAGAAAGCTCGACATCAACCACATTGCCATGAAGGTGGGTGGGCACGGAGGTAACGGCATGCGTTGCCATGTGTACTATTCTACTGACGGCTTTGTTACTCGCACCACCATCTATTCGCCAGGCTCCATGACGAGCGGTGTGATGAATGAGGTGGATGTGACCCCCGTTATCAAAATGGAAGAGGGCGACCAACTGCAGATTCGTGTCTATCCTTGGTACACCAGCGACGCCACAGGAAAGTGGATTTGCATCTCTGACGTCATTGTAGGCGGACAGTCGAAAGATGCTGCCGGCGTAAACTTTACGGGCACTATCAGCTATGCGCTTGACAAAGGTGGACTGAACCAGGGCGACGACATCGTGTTCACGCCCAATGAACTCGCTGCCGGCTTTGTCGGCAAGACATGGACGGCTGGCAGCGGGCTGACGGTTGAGAATACGGTTAATTATCGCGGCGCTTCCGGTGAAGCAAATATCCCTCAGACGCGTATCTATAATGGTACTGGAGCTTCTCTTTCTTCATCAGCAGGAGTCGACAATACACTCATGCTGACACTTTCCCCTGAAGACGGATTCTCATTCGTTCCCACCAGACTCAGTTTTCAGGCTGCCCGCTATGGTACGGACGGCGGTAACATCGGAGCTTCTGTAGATGCTGGAGAAATGCATGTCGACCTGGTGACTAACGCCAGTGTGAACCGTGATGGAAAGGGGCTTACCGTCGCTTCGTTCTCTGAAGAGATTACAGGTGTGACAGCGACGGCCGACAAACCGCTGAAGATCAACTTCTCGTTCTTAGGCCTGGGCAACACCAAGCAGATGGGCCTCTCCAATGTGGTTATCGAGGGTACACTGGTAGGTGCTGCGACACAGGCGACGAAGTATCTGCTCACCACGCAGGTTGTACCGGCAGAGGCCGGTTCTGTAGCTCGTAACCCTGATTTGGAGCAATACAAAGAAGGAACACAGGTTGAGCTGAGGGCTACCAAGAACTTCGGCTACCGCTTCAAGGAGTGGCAGGACGCCACTGGCGCCACAGTGTCTACCGATGCCGTAACGACTGTTACGATGGATAGTGAGAAGACGATGAAGGCCGTTTTCGAGGCCATTCCCGTCTATAAGGTAACGACAGACGTCACCAACGATGCTGATCGCGAACTGGGCAGTATCACGCTGACACCCAACGACCACAATGGGCAATACGAAGCTGGCACGAAGATTACCGCTACGGCTAATGAGAGTAAGATTCTGAAGTTCCTCAGTTGGACTGACGAGAACGAGAACAGCGGCGCTGCCGCCTCTCGTGAGTTGACCGTCAACAACGACATGATGCTAGTGGCCAACTACGAGGTACAGGACTTCATCGCCGTCTTCGATGCTTCAAAGGTAAATACCTATGCCTACACCTCTACGGCAGAATATCCTTTTGATGCCGACGAGACATGGGATGCTAACCGCAACGCCAAGGCCAGCGTGGTGAAGATGACCGACGGCACACCATGCTATACGCAGAATGGCGGCACACCGGTAGTCCGCAACCGAAATGGTGTGGTCATCTCTGCCATCAACGGTCTCTACCAAAACGGCTACCATACGGCAGACATCGCCTGGCAGTATCAGTTCTCGACCAAGGGTTTTACATCAGTTCAGTTTATTGGTGACGTATGCGCTAAGAACGCAGCCACGAAACAGTATAAAGCTCTCATCAGTGTCGACGGCAGTGCGTTTACTGAACTGAAGGCCGCCTGGGAAGTAACAGCCAACGTCGCCAACCCCATCGTCCTCGAGTTGCCTGCTGAGGCTGTCGGCAAGGACTTGGTGACCATCCGCATCACCGGTTGCGGCGACGAGGTATACAATACCGGCTATGCTTTCGACAAGACCTTCGACGGTCTGCGCTATAGCGACCACTCGGAGTCGGGCGTAGGCAATGTCTATGTGCTGGGCGACGCTGAGGTTATTGCCGACGAGGAGGCTCCTGTTGTGACGGCTACCGTTCCTGCCAACAACGCCACGGGCATCAGTGCAACGGGAAAGATTACCGTCTCGTTCAACGAGAAGATTCAGGCCGGCCAGAGCAATGGTCTGGCAATGATGAACGGCAAGGTGATGGATCCAGTCTGGAGCAACCGCTCGGTATCGTTCAACTACAGCAATCTGGACTACAATACGCAGTACACCTTCCAGATGCCTGCCGGCTACGTAGAAGACAAGTCGGGCAACCAATTGGCTGAGGTCGTGACCATCACATTCACCGTCATGGACCGACCGACAATCGCCAAGAGCACCTACGACTTCATTGTGCCCGACATGGGCACCATCGATGAGGCCCTGGCTGCTGCCAACGGCCGTGCCGACAAGAATACACGTTTCCGTGTGTTCATCAAGAATAGCACCGAACCCTACGCCTTCCATCCCGAAGGAAAGGTCATCGGCGGTGACGACAAGGAGTATGACAATCCCACCTCTGTGCTGACGGCTGCCAACACCAGCTTCATCGGTGAGAGCATCGAGGGCGTCGTGCTGACCAACGTCACTCCTGATGCCACATGGAACAACGGCTTCGGGCAGGCTTGTCCACTGGAGGGTATCGGCAAGGGTGACGTGTTGCAAATCAAGGGTGCTAACAGCTACTTCCAGAACCTAACCATCAAAACCTCGATGGGTGATGCCCACGGTCGCGACATTGCCGTCAACGACCAGTCGAACCGCACGATTTTCAAGGATGCATGTCTGTGGGGATATCAAGACACATACGTGTCGAACAACCAGAACGGCAAGTTCTACTTCGAGGGTGGCATCATCCGTGGACGTACGGACTATGTCTGTGGCAAAGGCGACGTATATTATAATAAGGTGACCTTCCGTCAGGTGAAAGGCGGCTATCTGGCCGTACCTTCTGTGCCGAAGAAGTATGGCTACATCTTCCAGAGCTGTAAGATAGACGGAGACACAAATGACGTCAGCGGCAGCTACACCCTTGGACGCCCTTGGGGTAGCGGCACCCCTATCGCCCTGTTTATCGACACTGAGATGGCTGTCGTCCCCAGCACGATTGGCTGGAACGAGATGTCTAACGGCTGGCCCAAGCGCTTCGCAGAATACGGTTCACACACCTCGAAAGGTGCCAGCATAGACCTCAGTGGCCGCAAGACCGTCTTCGGCGATGGCCATGCGAACAATCCTGTGCTGACTGCCGAGGAGGCTGCCGAGCCTACGTTGGAGACTGTCATGGGGCAGGACGACCAGTGGCAGCCCACGCTGCTCACCGAGCAGGCTCCCGTCCCCACAAATGTCGTAGCCAACACCTCTACACTGTCTTGGGACAACAGCGCCTATGCCCTGCTGTGGGCCGTCTGCAAAGATGGCAACGTCATCGGTTTCACCACTACGCCAACCTATACTGTTCAGGAGAATGGCACGTATACCGTTCGTGCCGCCAACGAGATGGGTGGACTAAGCGCCCCCTCACTGGCTGTTGAAGTGACTGGCGTTACCGGTATTAGCGCTACGCTAAAGAATCATGAAAAGGGGAAAGACAACGCGTCCTACAACTTGAACGGCCAGAAGGTAGGTGCAGGCTACAAGGGACTTGTCATCAAGGATGGCGTCAAGGTTGTGATAAAGTGATTATCAAAACAGCTATCAGATAGACACAAAAAAATCGGGGCGCTTGCCCCGATTTTTTTTTATCATGTTATTCTGCTTTCTTTGTCGATGTCTTCTTTGCGGCAGGTTTCTTTGCAGGTTTTGCTGCCTCATACTTCTCGAGCTTAGCCTTCAGACGGGTAATCTCCTTGTCCTTCAGTTCTATCTCGTCACCTTGGTTCTTGATAGTGGTGAGCAACCCCTCCAGCTCGTCGTTGTCGATGTCGAGCGGATAGAGGGCATTTACACGATTGATGAAGTCGCCCAAGATGTTCATGTAGTTGGTGAAGGCGTCGAACGGACCGCTATAGATGCCACGGTCAAGACCGACATTCGAAGGCTTCGTAGTCATAAAGCGGAAGTTGTTACTGGCCTGCAGGTAGTCCCAGTCCTGATTGATACGTGCATCGTTGGCGATACGCAGGCGGTCGGCCACGCTATAAAGCTTGTTGAAAGCCTCACGCTGCATAGCGTTGCCAAGCCAGCAGGAGCAGTCACGCTCTTCGTCGACCCACGACAGCGTGTCGGGCACGTCGACAGCTCCCACGCTGGGCACCTTCATGCAGATCTCCGTAGGCGTTGCGAAGTCGATACCCTTCTCCTTGGCGCAGGCGGGCAGTGCCTTGAGGAAATCGAGAATATTCGAACTGAGCGGCTGAGCGATACCAAGGGCTGAGAGTTCCATGAAGATATTGACAATCTTCTCTTCCTCAGGCAGTCGGGCTATGCGGTCGATGTAAGCATCGGCAAACAGGGGATAGCCCTCCCACTCAGCATTATTAAAGCGCAGCGAGATATCGTCGGACAACTCCACATCGCGAAGCAACAGCTTCAGGTTGGGAGCGATGTTACAGTTGTAGACATAGTGAGGCGACTTCCATCCGAGCACGTGCTTGGCACCCTCGGTGAGCATACCCTTAAAGCCCATGGCGGCAATCTGTGAACCAATGTCATCGCTGTAGATGAGCGATGAGTTGCGGGCCACCGTCGGTTTCTGTCCGAAGAGCTCCTCTATCTTGGCACACTGCTTCTTCACATCCAGTGCAAAAGTCTCCTCGTTGGCCAGCGACGACAGACCGTGACTATAAGGCTCGGCGAGGAACTCTACACAGCCTGTCTGTGCCAGTTCCTGTAGTTTCTCAATAACCTGCGGTGCGTGCATCTCCAACTGTTCAATGCCAGTACCTGAGAGCGAGAAGGCCACCTTGAAGAACTTACCGTGCTCGGCTATCATGTCGCCAATGGCTGTGAGTGCCGGCATATAGCTACGCTCAGCAATGTCAGTGATGCTACGCTCGTTTTCATAATCATCATAGTAATAATGGTCGGCACCGATGTCAAAGAAACGGTAGCGCTTCAGATGAATAATCTGATGTATCTCGAAATATAAACAAATTGTTTTCATAATCTATAAACTATAAACTTTAAACCATAAACTAATTACTGTTCCCAGCCGAGCGTACGGCGATAGAGAGTACGAATCCAGCGGCCCACCTTCTCCCAGGTAATCTGGTCTACCTCACGCTTGCCCTCATCCTTAAGATACTGGAAGAGCGACTCGTTATGGCAGATAGAGTAGATGGCATCGGCCAGGGCGTGAATGTCCCAATAGTCAACCTTGATGCAGTTGTCAAGAATCTCAGCACAGCCGGACTGTTTGGAAATAATCGACGGCGTACCACACTGCATAGCCTCCAGCGGAGAGATGCCAAACGGTTCACTCACAGACGGCATTACGTATACATCAGATGCCTTCAGGCACTCATACACCTGCTTGCCGCGCATAAAGCCCGGGAAGTGGAAACGGTCGGCAATGCCACGTTCGGCAGCCAAATGAATCATGGCGTCCATCATGTCGCCAGAGCCAGCCATACAGAAACGGACATTACGCGTGCGGTGTAGCACCATCGTAGCAGCCTCGACGAAATACTCAGGCCCCTTCTGCATGGTGATACGTCCAAGGAACGTGACGACCTTCTCCTTGCCCGTGTGGTCAGGACGTGGAATGTCCTGATACTCCTGTGGCAAGGGATAGACGGCATTGTGGACGGTGAAACACTTACGCGGATCCTGATGATACTGGTTAATCACCGTCTGACGTGTCAGTTCCGAGACACACATGATGCAGTCGGCCCAGTCCATACCGTTCTTCTCGATACCATAGACGGTGGGGTTCACCTTACCACGTGAACGGTCGAAGTCGGTAGCATGGACATGGATGCACAAGGGCTTTCCACTAACCTGCTTGGCGTGGATGCCAGCGGGGAAGGTCAGCCAGTCATGGGCGTGAATGATGTCGAACTCCTCAGTACGTGCCACCTGACCGGCGATTATCGAGTAGTTGTTGATTTCCTCGTGCAGGTTGCCTGGGTAACCGCCGGCAAACTCCATAGCGCCCAGGTCGTTGACATTCATGTAGTTAAAGTCGGCATAGATATGATCACGCAACTTGAAATAGTAGTCGGGATCCATGATGTTGCCTACACGCTGTTTCACATAGTCATAGTCCACATCACGCCAGGCAATGGGTACGGCGTTCATCGCCACGATGCGGCAGGCATGCTGACTCTCGTCGCCGAACGGGTGCGGCAGACAGAGCACTGTCTCAATGTCGCCCTGAGCCTTCAGACCCTCTGAGATGCCATAATTAGCGGTAGCCAGTCCACCAAACACGTGAGGAGGATACTCCCATCCAAACATTAGTACTTTCATATAGCGTTTCCTCCTATTACTTTTGATACGAATACTTCTCCAAGAGCTTCAGTGTGCGCAGGATTTCAGCCACATTCATGGCAAAAGCCATAGCGCCACGTCCATGGAACGGCGGGTTGCCGTCGAAAAGCTCAGAGATAGTACCGATAGCGTGATAATCGATTTCATCCTCGTAGCCCACCATCTGCCGTTCAATAAACGACAGGCGTGAGCGCTTGTAGAGTTTCAGGCAGGCCTCCATATAGAAACCGCCAAGCCAGGGCCAGGCTGTTCCCTGGTGGTAGGCATAGTCGCGCTGGGTCTGCGGGCCGACGTACATCGGGTTGTAGCCGCCGCTCTTCGGCGACAGCGAGCGCAGCCCCTTCGGGGTGAGCAGCTCACGGGTGCAGATATCGACGACACTTTTCATCTGTTGCTGCGACAGCGGCGAATAGTCTAGGGCAACAGCGAAGATCATGTTCGGACGTACCGACCAGTCCATGTTTGTGCCATCGACATAATCGAGCAGATAGCCGTATGCATTGACAAACGTCTCAACGAACGACTGCTTGGCCAATGCTGCGCGCTGCTCCAAGTCGGCAGCCTTTTTCTGCTTTCCCTGGTCAGCCAGCATGGCAGCACAGAACTTCAGAGCGTTATACCAAAGGGCGTTGAACTCGACGATATAGCCTGAACGCGGGACGACAGGACGTCCGTTGGCCGTGGAGTTCATCCAAGTGACGGCCTTCTGGCTGCCGTCAGAATAGACCAGGCCGTTCTCGTCGAGACGCAGGTTCGGATGCCCACCTTTTATAATATAGTCGACAATGTCCTGCACCAGCTTGCCATAGCGCTTATAACCCTCGTCCTTGCCGGCATCCTTGACATATTGCTGGATAGACCAGACAGCCCATAGAGGAACATCAGGCTGCTCTATCTCGTAGATTTTCACCGAGAGCGGCTTGTCCTCCATAAACTCCCGCAGGCCCTTCTCAGCCGTCTTCATCACCAGTTCAAAGTAGTCACGCTCACCGATGGCCAGTGTCAAGCCCGGCAGTGCTATAAACGTATCGCGCGCACGGGCCTTGAACCACGGATAGCCAGCCAACAGATAACGATCGTCGTTAGGCTTGCGGTTGTGGAATTGGTGAGCTGCTGTCACCAGGATATGATAGAAGTTGTCGCGGGGCACACGCAGGGCGACCTCATCGTCGAAGAGCTTCTTCAGTCCCGATGCCTTCGTCTGCGATGTAGAAGCAGCAAAGACGATAGACTCGCCTTTCTTGATAGGCATCTCAAAATAGCCGGGTACGTAGAGATCTTCATTGGAGGCATATCCACGCTCCTGCTCCTTCGGATATTCGATACCGCGATACCAGTCGGGCATGAAGACAAACTCGTTCTTCTTCGAGAACTGCATGTACAGGTCGGGATAGCCGGCATACATACAGGTCTTTATGCCATTGTCAACCTCTTTGTATTCACGGCTTGCGGTCATATTCTCATGGGTAAACTGACGCACAGAGCGGAAGGCCAGGAAAGGCCGGAAGCGCAGTGTCGTAGCCGAATGGGCATCTACCAGCGTATAGCGTATGAGGATTCTGTCCTCGTAAGCCTGGAAGATAGCTTCTTTCTTTAAGATAACGCCACCGACACGATAGGTCGTTGTCGGCACGAGACTGGCATCAAACTCACGGATGTACTTGTGTCCGTTCGGACTGAAAGTGTTGCCCTGATACTTATGGAGGCCGAGGTTGAACTCCGCGCCATGCTGAATAACCGTACAGTCAAGCGACGACAACAACACATGGTTATCGTCATCAAGTTCAGGTACAGGGACCACCAGCAGACCGTGGTACTTTCGCGTGTTACAGTCTACCAGAGTAGACGAGCTGTAGGCACCAGAACGGTTAGTACGGAGCAATTCACGACGCAGACTCTCCTGAAGGTTAGTCATCACGGCTTTTTCGAATCGTAAATAACTCATAGTTCCTATTTTAAGGTTTCAATTTATTGTTTTAGGTTTTGATAGCCCAAAGGTAAGCATTTTTTGTAAGCCAGCCAAGGAATTAAGGTTATTTAAGATATAAACAAATAATGATGGTCAAATTAAACCATTTGCTGTTTTGAAAGTCAATTATAATAACGTAACTAATATAACCAGATGATTTCTAACCAACACATACATTATTATAAATACTTCCTAACAATAGTTACGCTGCTATTCTCTTCCTATAGCAGGGCTCAGCAACCAGCCCTGCAAGGTATCGTTGTCGATAACGAGAGTAAGAAGCCCATGTCAAGAGCGACCCTTCAGCTCTATCGTCCCGGCAAGAGAGATACCGTCTTCATTGCCGGCACACTCTCAGACGTGAAAGGTGCCTTTTCGTTCAAGAGCCTTTCGTCAGGAGACTATCTGCTGAAGACATCGTTCCTGGGATATCAGCCACAGACGAAGCGTGTCACCGTGGCAGCTCGCCGCACCACCTCGCTAGGACAGATAGCACTAACACCGGAGGCCATCCGACTGAAGGAAGCCATCGTGACAGCCAACCTGCCCAAGATGGTCGTCAAGGACGATACCGTCGTCTACAATGCCGATGCCTTCAGCGTGCCCGAGGGAGCTGTCATCGAGGCTCTGGTAGAAGCCTTGCCAGGAGCCAAGATTGACGACGACGGCAAGATTACCATCAACGGGAAGGAGGTCAGGAAATTCAAGATGGACGGCCGTGACTTTATGACGGGCAACAACGAGGCTGTGATGAAGAACCTGCCCTCGTACGTCATCGACAAAGTCAAGGCCTACGACGAGAAGAGCGACCTGAGCCGTATGACAGGTGTCGATGACGGTGAGGACGACTTCGTACTGGAGTTCGTCACCAAGCGCAGTGCCCGTAACGGTCTGCAGGCTAATCCTGACATCGGTTACGGATCAGACAACCGCTATGGCATCCGTCTGACGGCCATGAAGCCCTTCGGAGCCATGCGCTACACCTTCATGGGCAATGCCAACAACGTGAACGGCCGCAACTTCTCAGGACGCGGCGGACGCGGACGTGGCAACAACCAAGGACAGCGTGAGACAAAGACCGGAGCTCTCGACATCAGTTATGAGGACGGTAAGAAGCTGAAGACCAGCGGACGTGTCACCTGGACCCGAACCGATGCCGACAACTGGAGCCGCAACGGTTCAGAGAACTTCGTCAACACCCGCGGCGGTGCTTTCTCTAACAGTGTCAGCCAAAGCTACTCGCGCAATAACAACTGGACGGGAAACATGAACCTGCAATGGGCCATCGACTCCGTGACCAACCTGTCGTTCCGTCCCAACGTCAGTTTTTCGTCTAACGACAGCCGGTCGGCATCTACGTCGGCCTCGTTCAACGCCAATCCTTTCGACTACGTCACCGACGCACTCAGCGACGAGAGTCGTCAGGAAATGGCCGGTCGCGACCTTATCGTCAACGACCGCCGCAACAAGTCAATGAGTGAAGGCAGCTCCAAGGACATGAGTGCACAGGTACAGCTCTACCGCCGTTTCGGTACCAAAGGTCGCAATGCGGCTGTCACTGCCAACATCAGCTACCGCGACGGTTCTAACGACAACGGCAGTCTGTCGGCGGTACACCTCTATCAGCAGAAGAACCGTTTCGGCAATGACTCCACCTATCAGACGAACCGCTACACCGCATCGGCCAACGACAACTTCAGTTACACCTTAGGTCTGGCCTATACTGAACCATTGCTGACATTCGCGCCAAAGCCGGCAGCTACCGACACAACCTCTGGCAATTCCGCTGCCAGGAGAAGCCGTGGTTCCTTTGGCCGGCGAGGTGGCGGCAACCGCTCTTTCGGGGCACAAGGACTGTTTCTGCAGGTGAACTACCGTTACCGATACAGCCACCAGAAAAACGACCCGTCGACATACGACCTGCCCGACCTCTCCGATCAGGCGTTCGTCGACCTGATGAACGAATACCACGACTGGGTCACCCTGTTCGGCGCCTTGCCCGGCCCCTACGAGACGTATCTCAGCGAACGTCTGACACGCTACTCAGAGCGCACGGAATATGGTCATAACATCGACCTGCAAATAAGGATGGTACGCGAAAAGATCAACATGAACGCCGGTGTCAGCATCCAGCCGCAGAAGTCGCACTACATACAGCAATACTTAGGACGGCCGGTAGACACGGTACGCACAGTGACCAACTTCTCGCCTACCCTGAACCTGCGTTACCGCCACAACCAGCAGACAAACCTTCAAGTGCAGCTACGCGGACAGACCCAGCAGCCTAACATTACCCAACTGCTCGATATCTACGACGACACAAACCCGCTGAACATCTCAATGGGTAACCCGGGCCTGAAGCCGTCGTTCACGACCAACCTGCAGGTTAACTTCCAGAAACAGCGGACACCGACATTCGTTGAAGACAGTCTCGGGTTCCAGATTCCCAAGGCACAGCGTCACTGGAGCTTCAACACCAATGCCAACTGGCAGCGCACGAGCAACGCTATCGGCAACATTGTCACCTACAACGAGACGACTGGCGGACGCATCTCAAAACCGGAAAACATCAACGGCAACTGGAACGCTCGTGTAGGCACGTCATTCAACATCGGCCTGGACACCCTGAACCGCTGGGACGTCAGCGGCGGTATCGACGGCAGCTACAACCACCGCATAGGCTATGTCAACCTGAACCGTACGGCCCAGCCCGACCGTAACGTCACACACACCTATAACCTCTCACCGTCGGTCTCGTTGAGTTTCCGCAACAAATGGCTGAACATCTCGCTGAACACCCGTCTGAACTACGCCCACACAGAAAACCGTCTTCAGGCAACAAACAACCTGACGACATGGAACTACAATTATGGCGGCAACACAAAGATAACCTTCCCGTGGGGCTCAAATCTGTCTACCGATTTTCACCTCTATAGCAAACGCGGCTATAGCGACGAGAGTCTGAATACGGATGAGAAACTGTGGAACGCACAGCTGAGCCACAGTTTTCTGCGCGGTAAGAAACTGACGGTGATGCTACAGTGGTACGACATCCTCCACGAACAGAGCAACTTCACGCGCACCGTCAACGCTAATGGCTGGCGCGACTCCGAAGTGAACGCGATCACCAGTTATGCCATGCTCCACGTGAGCTATCGTCTGGATATGTTTGGCGGTCGTGGTGGCGGAGACAGAGGCGAATGGGGCGACGGCAATCGTCAGCGCGGCCGAGGCAGTGGTTTCGGCGGCGGTCGCGGCGGTGGTCGTGGTGCCGACTTCTAAAGTCAGTCGGGAATCATAAAGTTGATAACCTCCTGTTCGATGTCTACGCGGAAAGGCCCTACAGGAGTCTTCATCAGTCGCCCGTCAATACCGAAGAGTGCCCGTTTTGCCTCGTCGACAAAAACTACTTTCGTACGGAAGGGGTGAACACTGCGGTGGTTGAGGAAGCGGCCGGTGATGAGCAGCCACAGCCCCTCGATGAGCTGCACCACCTCAGGATGATAGACTACAGAGACGTCGAGCATACCATTGTAAGGCACGGCGTTGGGCGTCTGGCCATAGCCGGGGCCGGAGCCTATGCAGACGGTCATCACCTTACGGTCGATGGTGTCGCTGTTGATACGCAGCTTCATCTTGTACTCCATGCGGTGGAAGAGCATCACAAAGAGCGAGGAGATAAACGACAGCGTACGCGAGCCAAAGAGGCGACGGGTCTGACGGCGCAGGTTCATAATGTCGGCCGTCATGCCGATGTTCAGGCAGTTAAGGAAGTAGCGGTGGCACTTCTCACCATTCTTATTCGTATAGCGTATACAGCCAAGGTCGATTCTGCGGACACGCCGGGCAGCCAGCCAGCTGACAGTCTGATCAATGCGGTCTTCGTCGAAAGACCAGAAGCGGGCAAAGTCGTTCATCACGCCATTGGGGATGACGCCCAAGGCTATCTCGTCGCGCATCTGCTTCCCCTCCTTCATCAGGCAGTTGACGGCATCGTTCAAAGCAGAGTCGCCCCCAACGACGATGATGGTCTTGTAACCATTGCTGATGAGCATCGTCATCAGGCGGCCAACGGAGTCGCTGGTCTCACTCTGCACCATATCGTATACAATGTCGTGAGCCTTGAGCGCAGTCTCTATCTTCTGCCAACGTTTCTGCTTGTTGGCGATACCTGCCTTGGGGCAATACAGCACGCCCCATCTTGTTGTTTCTACTGCCATAATTTCAAAATCATATTTACTTTTTCTTCCATTGGAAGCGTAGCGTCTATCCAGTGTATCTGGAAGCCACGGCGCTCCATGCCACGGAACCACGTCATCTGTCGCTTGGCAAACTGATGGATGGCAATCTCTAAACGCTGGAACATCTCGTCGTAGGTCGTCACACCCGTGATGTATTCCGTCACGTATTTGTATTCTAATCCGTAGTAGATAAGGTCGTCAGCCGGAATGCCTTCGTCAAGAAGTCCTCTCACCTCGTCGACCATACCCTCGTCAAGTCGGGCTTTCAGCCTTTTGGTAATCTTCGCACGGCGCAGTTCTCTGTCGATATCAACGCCTATGATGAGCGATGGAATCGGGGGGAGTTCGCGAAGCGGTACGGGCTGCTCCAGATTATGCGTCTCTATCTCGATGGCGCGGATGGCGCGCTGACAGGAGTCGACATCGGTCTTGTTATGCATCGTTGAGCCCGTCTTGGCTTTCAATTCCTTGAGCATCGCGGTCAGCTCGTCGAGCGACTTGCCTTCCAAAGCGGCACGCAGCTCGGGGTTCTGGGGAACCGGCGACAGCTGATAGCCCTTGAGTACTGCTTCTATATAAAGTCCTGTGCCACCGCAGAGGATGGGCACCGCTCCCCTACTCCGTATGTCCTGATAAGCATCGAAGAAGTCCTGCTGGTACTGAAACAGGTTATACTTAGTGCCCGGCTCACAGATGTCGATGAGATGATAGGGGATTCGCACCTCGCACCTCGTATCTCGCACCTCGTTTACGATATAGTCGGCCAAATCCTTGCCCGTGCCGATGTCCATACGCCGGTACACCTGGCGAGAGTCGGCGGAAATGATTTCGCCCCCCACACGCTTGGCCAGAGTTGCCGCCAGCGGCGTCTTGCCGCTGGCCGTCGGGCCGAGTATGGTAATCATCATCTGCATATCGTCTGCAAAAATAGCAAAAAAAAGCCATTCTGCAAAACAGAATGGCTATAAAAATATCAATTGTCAATTATCAATTGTCAATTATTTCAGCTCAGCGAGGTACTTAATGGTGCGAACCATCTGAGAGGTGTAAGAGTTCTCATTGTCGTACCAAGCAACAACCTGAACGAGAGAGTTGCCGTCGCCAATCTTGCTGACCATGGTCTGGTTAGCGTCGAACAGTGAACCGAACTTCATGCCGATGATGTCGCTAGAAACGAGCTTCTCCTCGGTGTAACCGAACGACTCGTTCTGGGCAGCCTTCATGGCAGCGTTGATACCCTCAACAGTCACCTCACCCTTGACAACAGCGTGCAGGATGGTGGTAGAACCGGTGGGAGTCGGAACGCGCTGGGCAGCACCGATGAGCTTACCGTTCAGTTCGGGGATAACAAGACCGATAGCCTTGGCAGCACCAGTTGAGTTAGGAACGATGTTCTGGGCACCGGCACGGGCGCGCTGAACATCACCCTTGCGCTGAGGACCATCGAGAATCATCTGGTCGCCAGTGTAAGCGTGAACGGTGGTCATGATACCGCTCTGGATGGGAGCGAAGTCGTTCAGAGCCTTCGTCATAGGAGCCAGACAGTTGGTGGTGCAAGAAGCAGCGCTGATAACGGTGTCGGCGGGAGTCAGGGTCTTGTGGTTCACATTGTAAACGATGGTGGGCAGGTCATTGCCGGCAGGAGCCGAGATGACAACCTTCTTGGCACCAGCGGTCAGGTGGGCAGAAGCCTTCTCTTTAGAGGTATAGAAACCTGTGCACTCCAGAACAACGTCAACGTCCAGCTTACCCCAAGGCAGCTCAGCAGCGTTAGGAATAGCATAGATAGTAATCTTCTTACCGTCGACAACGATGAAGTCCTCACCGGCCTCAACAGTGTGCTTGTTCTCACCGAACTTGCCACAGAAACCACCCTGGGCGGTGTCATACTTCAGCAGGTGAGCCAGCATCTTGGGGCTGGTCAAGTCGTTGATAGCGACCACTTCATAACCTTCAGCCTCGAACATCTGACGGAAGGCGAGGCGACCGATACGGCCAAAGCCGTTAATAGCTACTTTTGTCATTTTTTTGTTTCTTGTTAAAATGGTTATACCTATTTGTAATTAAAAAATGCGTCCTAAAAACACTTTTTATTGTTTTCGAGTGCAAAGTTACGAAAAAATTCCTATATTTGCATCCGAAATCAGTCTTAATTTAAGTGAAAAGTGAATACGGCGGCACGAAAACTGAGATAAGTCAAGACGTAAAGTCGCCTATTGCAAAACACAGATGACAATTTTTACATTATTATATTAGTTAAAAATTAAACATTAACGATTATGGGATTTATTAAAGAATTCAAGGAGTTTGCCATGAAGGGCAATGTGATGGACATGGCTGTCGGTGTTATCATCGGCGGTGCATTCGGAAAAATTGTCAGTTCACTCGTCGACGACGTGCTCATGCCGCTGGTTGGTATGATTACCGGCAATGTCGACTTCACCAACCTGGCCTTCCAGATTGGCGAGGGCGAGGGTGCCGCCGTGCTGAAGTACGGCAACTTCATCCAGAACACCGTCGACTTCATCATTGTCGCCTTCTGTATCTTCCTCATGCTGAAGGGCATCAACAAGTTGAACCGCAAGAAGGAAGAGCCCGAGGCTCCCGCCGCTCCCGCCGGACCGACACAGGAAGAGCTGCTCGCCGAGATCCGCGATCTGCTGAAGCAGAAGTAAACAAGAAACAATGCAGCCGCAGGCCGTCATCCTCTGGATATCCGCCTGCGGCTTTTTTTTATTTTGTCACCGTCTGTGCTATCTTGTCAACATTCATGCTGCGTGCGCTGGCGTCGAAGATTTCCTTATAGAGTCCGCCTTGTTGATAGACTTCACCGGGTGTTCCCGCTTGAACGACCTTTCCTTGCTGAAGTACATAGATCTGGTCGGCATCGATAATCTGTCCGATGTTATGCGAGATGATAATCACCGTGCGTCCCTTTTTGATGGCATCGATGGAAGCCTTTATCTGCTCGGTGGCAATGGCATCAAGGCTGGCCGTAGGCTCGTCGAGGAAGATGACCGGTGGATTCTTGATGAACATCCGGGCGATGGCAATACGCTGCTGCTGTCCGCCGCTCAGCTGTAGCGCCGCTGTCTCAAAACCATTGGGCAGCTGTACTATCTGGTCGTAGATATAGGCCTGCTTTGCAGCGTGCACCACGTCTTCGTGGGTCGCCTTTGGATTGCCGTATCGGATATTCTCCTCGATTGTTCCGTCGAAGATATGGTTCTTCTGCAGTACCAGTCCCACGTTGTCGCGCAACCATTCCGTATCCCACTCTCCCAGTTCCTTTCCGTCCAGCAGGATAGCGCCCTGCTGCGGTTCGTAGAATTTGTCGAGCAGGTTGACGATAGTACTCTTGCCTGCACCACTCAGTCCGACGAGAGCGGTAATCTTGCCGCTCTCAATCTTCATCGACACATCCCAGAGAGCCTGCGTACCATTGGAATAGGTAAAGTCGACATTCTTCAATTCGAAGTCGCCCTTCACCTGCTCGGGACGATACTTACCCGTCTGCTCCACCTCGTCGTCGGCCTTCAGGATGCCGAAGAAGCCCTCGGCGTAGATGAGTGCATCGTTCATATCGTCGTAGATGCGGTGCAGTTGTCGGATGGGCGCGCTGACGTTGGCAAACAACATCACATGGTACATGATCTTGCCTATCGACATGCCAGGATAGTCTATCAGCACGAGATAGGCTGTCAGGATAATGATGAGCACCGTGCCAATCTGTTCCAGAAAACTCTTAAGGCCATTGAAGAGGTATGCCTTCTTGCGGGTGTTCAGTTGCAGGTCGGTCATGTTGCGCTGAATGGCAGCCTGGCGCTCGGCCTCAATCTGTTCGCGGTTGAACGACTTGATGACAGTCATACTCTCGATGATATTCAGGATGCCCTGACTGACGGCCTGATGACCGCCGAAGATGCCGCGCCGACCGCCCTTCATCTTCGAGGCCTGGACATAGGTCACCCAGAAGTAGAGGGGGACGATACAGAGGGCGACGAGGCCCACGTAGACATTGGCGGCAAACATCAGTCCGAGGGCGAGGATGGCACTGGTGAAGAGCGGCAGGATCTCGATGAAGAAGTTGTTCACCGTGTTGCTCATGCTCATGATGCCTCGGTCGATACGCGACTGGAGCTTGCCGGTCTCGTTGCCCTCGCTGGTAAAGAAGGCCATACGGAAAGAGAGAATCCTGTCGACAACGCTCAGCGACAGGTCGCGGCTCACCAGGATGCGCATCCGCTCGCCATAATAGCGCTGGAAAAAAGTGACCACGGCGCCCACCACCTCCTTGCCCAGCAGGATGACGGTGATGACGGTCAGAATCCTGACGGCCTGACTCCACTGGAAGCCTTCTGGCTGCTGCATCAGGTCGTTGATGGCATCGACGGCCCGGTCGAGCACCACGGCATTGACCTGTGCCATCAGCGAGCCGACAAGTGTCAGCACCAGTGTCACGACAATCAGCCATTTGTAGGGTAACACAAACGGCAGGATATTCCTCAACAGTCCCCAGATATTCATTTTCATAACGCTTCTCTCTTTTCTTTATCACATTTGCGTGCAAATTTACAAAATTCTGCGGAAAAAACTATGTTTTTGTCAATTTATTCAGTACTCGACATCTGCTTATCAACAACATATACCCACACCTCTTACACCTGGCACTTAAAAAGCAGGAAGTCAGACCGTTACAAACCTCAGTGGGTCGCACCAGAGGTCGCACCTGTGGTCGCACCTATATGTTGTGTACTTTTAGAAAAAACCAGCCTCTCAGAAAAATTTCCCGTCGGGAATTTTTTCTGAGAGGCCGATATTTTTTTACGAGAGGCCGGTATTTTCTTACTGGTCAGGTGCGACCTCTGGTGCGACCTTAGGTGCGACCTACCCGACTCCGAACGCTACTGATTATCAGCGAGATAAGTGCCAGGTGCGCCGGGTGTGGGTTATTTCACGACAACCTTTCTGCCGTTCTTGACATAGATGCCTCGCTGCGGCGTCTCGACCTTGCGCCCCTGAAGGTCGTAGATGGTCTCTGTCTCCGTGTCAACGGTCGGTATGGCATCCTGTCCGGTGGGCAGCTCTTCGAAGATATCCATGACGTCGCGGGCATTTGACGCCGTCGTGGTGAAGTAGGCCTCGAAGGGTGCTACGGCACGGTAGGTCACGAACTGCGAACCGGCAGCGTTCATCGCATACTTGTCGGAAGCAGAAGCCACCGCCAGGAAGGTAGGTCTCAGCGTACGCACGCCGTTCGACGTAGCTGTGGCCGCACTGGAAGACGGGACGGTAGCATTGGTAGCCGAGAAGGTGATTGTGCCGTTCACACGGTAAGCGTCGTCATAGCTCGTGTTGTTGGGCATGGCGATGAGATATGGCTGGTTGGCATACAGGTAGTTAGAGGCCGTGAAGCCGCCGGCGCCGAAGCCATAAAGCCAAAAGGGTTTCCTGCTATCTGAAGTGCCGGTCCAACGGCCGAAGGGCACGAGCTCGCCTTTCGTGGCATGGCTGATCGTCGTCGGCAGGAACGGCAGTGTGATAGTCTCCCAGCCCTGTGCCGAGCCCTTACCCGTTGTCTTCGTGAACGAGCGGGTGTAGCTGATGTTGGCTGCCGTAAAGGTGCGCTCAGCCCAGAAGCCGTTACCACTGGTAAGCGTCACCTGGCTGGCCGTGCTGCCAATCACCACATTCGGCGTGGTATAAGGAGCATACGAACTTGATGTGACATAAATCAGCAGGTTGGGGTTGCGCGTCGACGCTGTGGGCAGCATGCTCGATGTGAGGCTGCGGGTAGCCTGCCAGTCGATGCAGCACAGAGCCGAACAGTCGGTAAACAAGTTGCTGGGCACTGACGTCACCTTGTCATAGACCGTGACACCTATCAGCTGGGTACAGTTGCCAAACACCTGACTCATAATCGTCGTTGCCGTCTTGGGCAGGGTGATGAACTTCAGCTTCGTGTCGGCAAACATCGACAGACCGACGACATTGTCGGACGTGGCATAGGCCGGCGACTTGTAGTACTCGCCGCCAGCGACGATGTTGGCATTGGCAAGATTCAGAGTCTCAAGCGTGGCCGTCACAGCGGTATTGCTGTAGTTGATACCTGCCAGCTGCCTGATATAACGGACATCGGAGCCGTTGATCGGACCGTTGATAACCAGTTCCTTGGCATTGGCAGCCGTGTAGTTGCTGTTGGCGATAACCGACTGCAGGGTACCTGCCGTCGTCAGCGTCACCGTCATTGTGCCGCTGCTGTAAGTGACGGTACTGCTGCCACCACCCTCTTCAACGATGTTCGTAAACTTGTTCCAGCCGGTACGTGCCTGATAAGCACTCTTCTTGCCGGCGGGAACGTAGAGCGTAGCGACGTCGCAGGTCGTGTGGAATACATACTCGTCGACATCAAACGGCGTGACGATAGACGACGTCACCTTTTTCATCTTTGAATTATCGTAGAAGGCCCGACTGCCTATCGACGTCACTCTGGCCGGGATGTTAATCTCTTCCAAACTGTTGCAGGATGCAAAGGCCCATCCGCCAATCTTCTGAACGTTGGCGGGCAGCGTGATGGTCTTTAGATACCTGTTGGTCCAGAAGGCATCGTACTCAATCTCGGTCACCGTCGACGGGATAGTGTAACTCGTTGTCGTATTACCCTGTGCGTAGGCCTTCAGCACCGTCTTGTTCTTGTCGAAGAGTGCACGGGAGTCCGTCGAGAGGATGGTATTGCCCGATGCCACGGTGAACTGTGTCAGAGCTCTCATCGCACTGAACGACGACTCAGAGACCGACGTCACCGAGGCGGGTATGGTCAGCGTCGTGAGGGCTGAATATGAGAATGCGTCGTAGTCAATAGTTGTCAGCGTCGTGGGCAGTGAGATGCTGGTCATCCTAGTGTTTGAGAAGGCACATCCGCCTATTTTCTTCAGCTGTGCCGGCAGGTTCACGCTGGTCAGCTTCACGTTATAGAAACCATATTCACCAATCGTGGTGACGGCACTTCTCACGGTGAACGACGTGGCTGACATTCCCTCGGGATAACGCACCAGCGTCAAGCCGTCTTTCGAATACAGCACGCCGTTGTAGGCCATGAAAGTGTTGCCTCCCTCTACATAGAAGATAGTCAGGCTCGTACAGTTGTTGACAAACGAACCGGCAATCCTCGTTACCGAGGCGGGTATCGAGAGTTCCTTAAGACTCGTGCTGTTGCCAAAGCAATAATAGTCTATCTCAGTAATGGTCTTGGGCAGGGTGATATACTGCAAGTTGGAGGCATAGAACAAGTACTCTGGCAACACATTGTTCTCCGAAGCCGTATAGGTGCTGTAATACTGCGTGGGGTCGCCACCGACAATCGTTGTATTACCGATGTCGAGGGTCGTCACCGTGCCCGTCGTCGTCATTTCGCGCAGCACCTTGAGGTCGGCACCGTTCAGCGAACCGTTGACAACGAGCTTCGTCGGGCTGACAGAGGCATAGCTGCTGTTGGCGATGGTCGACTGCAAGGTTCCTGCTGTCGTCACCGTCACCGTCATCGTGCCGTTGTTGTAGGTGACAGAGCCGGAATTGCTCATCTCGCTGATGGTCTTAAAGGTTTTCCAGCCCGTGCGTGCATGGTAGGCACTCTTCTTGCCGGCGGGGACGTAGAGCGTAGCGACGTCTGCAGTAGTTTCGAATACCGACTCATCAACATCATACGGTGTAACGATATACGATGTCACTTTCTTCATCTGTGAATTATTGTAGAAAGCATAGCTATCTATCGACGTCACCTTGGCCGGGATATTAATCTCCTCCAAGCTGTTGCAGGATGCGAAGGCCCATCCACCAATCTTCTGGACGTTGTCGGGCAGCGTGATGGTCTTTAGATACCTGTTGGTCCAGAAGGCACAGTACTCAATCTCGGTCACCGTCGACGGGATGGTGTAACTCGTTGTCGTATTACCCTGTGCGTAGGCCTTCAGCACCGTCTTGTTCTTGTCGAAGAGTGCACGGGAGTCCGTCGAAAGGGAAGAATTTCCTGAGGCAACCGTGAATTGTGTCAACGCCGTCATAGCACTGAACGAGCTAGTATAGACGGTTGTCAAGGAAGCTGGTAACGACAGTGAGGTTATCGATGAGTACCTGAATGCCGAACCACCTATCGTTGTCAGCGTAGTTGGCAGCGAAATGCTGGTTATCTTGGCATGAGAGAACGAGTTGGCAAGCAGTAACGTGACACCTGTGGGGACTGTGTACGACGTACCGGTCTTCCCTTCTGGATATTTCACAAACGTCTTTTCGTCCTTCGAGAATAAAACACCTGATTTGCTGGTGTAGTTGGTACTGCTACTTTCAACGTCGATGGTTGTAAGGGCAGAACATCCTGAAAAGGTGCTGCTTGCGATGCTACTGACAGATGCCGGGATTGTAACTTGTGTCAACCCGGTGCAATACCCTAAGCAACTTATGGCCAATTGTGTGATAGAACTCGGCAGGACAATGCTTTCCAGTTTCGAATTATAGAACAAGTACTGCGGGAGCACATTACTTTCTGAAGCCGTATAGTTACTGTAGTATTTCGTGGTGTTGCCACCGACGATCGTGGTATTACCGATATCGAGATGCTTCAGGTTCTTATCGACGGCCATGTCGCGCAGCACCTTCAGGTCGGCACCGTTCAACGGACCGCTGATCGTCAGGCTCTCCTCAGAACCAGAGATCTTCGTATCGAGCGTTCCAGCCTGGGTGAGGACGATACCACTGCCGCCATCCTTGGTCAGGACCGTGTTGTTGAATACCTCGTCCAACATCCAGAACGTGTTGTCGCTACCTATGCTATAGAAAAACACGCTGTCGGTAAGCACGAGTCTGGAGCCGTTGTTCTCAATTCGGAAGACGATATCATCGTCGTGGACATTGATATAGCCCGCCTCACAGTTATACTCATCGTAGGCACCGATATACACTGTCTGGTTGGTGTACTGCGTTCCTCCGCCAGTAAAGCTGAAGGTTCCTGTCATGCTTTGATCCACAGGAATGTGCAGCTCCGTCCTTGTGGAGTTCAGTGTTCCGTAAAAATAGTTATACGCTGGCGCCTCATAGTTCATATTATAAAAATATGGCGAGAGGTTTGCCAGCCACACCTTGTTGCTATTGCTGTTGTCAAGCGTAATGGTAACAGGCCATGAGTCGACATCACGCAGGTTGCTGCCCACAGCGGTAAAAGTACCGACGAGAGCCGATGCACTGCTGATGGCATGCTGCTGAGCACTCGCCTTCATCATACCTGTCGAAGCCTTGACCACAGACTTCACCTTGACCTTGCGCGGCGTGCCTGCCACACAGACCGTTGCTACGAGGAGCAGCACGGCAGATGTCATATATTTCAGTGTTTTTGTCTTCATCATCATCACGTTTTAAGGTTATTTTTTCACCGAGCGCGACGGGACATTAGGCGTCGGGTTGTCGCCGGAGTTAGGTGTGTTGGGCGATGCCGACTGAAGCGTCACCATAAGGGTGTTCGATGAATAGGTAGTACCATAGGTGTTCTGAGCGAACGCACGTACATAGTAGGTCGTACCGGCCACCAGCACATCATGGTCGACAGTGCCGTTAAGCGTACGGCCGGACGAACTGCTGCTCGAATATGTATAGTAGTCACTTAGTGTCGGCGTCGAATTTACGCTGCTGTAGCAGACGCCATAGAGTGTTGCATCGGGATTGGCGGAGAACGTCATCGAGAACTGGAACGACGAGCTGGTGGGATTGCTGACGGAGAACGCCGTGATGACCGGTGCTCCTGCTGTATTGCCCGCCTGCGTCACATTCACAGTGCGCGAGGTTGTCTGTCCGTTTGCCATTGCCGTCACGGTGATGACGGCAGTACGCTGCGACGTGGCTGTATTGGCCTTCGGCGTGACGGTGATGGTGCGTGTGGCGCCTGCGCCAGTGACACTCACCGTGCAGAGGGCGGTGTTCGACGACTGTGCCGTCAGTGAAGCCGTTGTCGGCGACACCGTAGCGGTGAAAGTACGGTTTGTCGTCTCATCGGCAGCAAACGACAGCGCTGATGTCGACAGCGTCAACGACGGGCCTGCCGCGTTGGGAATGGTCACGGTAAGCACATTGGACGAATAGCTCGTGCCGTTAATATTGGTGACAAAGCCTCTGACGTAATAGGTTGCGCCAGCCTGGAAGTCGTCCCTGTTGACGTTACCCGTGAAGGTCTTGCCCGTACTGGGCGTGTTCACTATCGCCTTCGTGTCGCGGATAGTGGGCACGGTATTAGCCGAACTGAAGCAGACACCATATTCCGTAGCCTCAGGATTGGAGGTGAACGTCAGCGACATGCTGAAGCCCGTCGACGTGGGATTGCTGACGCTGAAAGCAGAAACGACGGGCAGGCCTGCCGACGGACTGCTACCGTCGCCACGCTGACGGACGGTCATCGTCACCGAGCGCTCCAGTCCGCTGATCTTCAGCTGCTCAGAGCGTTCGTTACCGGTATTCTGTACGGCTGTCTCCAACGTGATGGTAGCGTTGCCAGACCCCTCTTTAGGGTTGACAATCAACCAGTTGGGGATGTTTGTGATCGTCCACTTACAGTTAGCCGTCAGCGTGACACGCTCCTGGGCACCCGCCGCACTGGAGAAGTCGAGCGTCGTCGGACTAACCATAATTTGCTCACTGCTGATGGTGACATCGTCGGCACCTCCACCGTCATCACCAGGACATCCCATCAGAAAGAGGGAGGCCATTGCCAGTAGAGATCCACGGAACAGTTGTTTCTTTTTCATCTTTATCTCAACAAACGATTATACCTTATTATATATTAGAAGTAGATGAGCAGACCCAAGGCCATACCGAAGCCCTCGGTCCACGACTTGATGGTGTTATCCTTCTCCAGAAGCTTGGCCGTGTTGTCCTTATCGAAGGCAAAGAGATACTCCGGTGTCGCCTGCAGGCTGAAGTGCTCACCCAGCCGGAAACGGAAGCGCATGCCAGCCGTTCCGGAGATGGTTGTCGTCTTGTCATAGCCGTTCTTCTTGGGCTTGCTCAGTTCCTTGCCGCTGATGAAGTTCATGGCACCACCCACCAACGGCGTGATGGTAAAGGCGTTAGCCAACTTGATCTCCCAGCCTAAACGCAGGAAGGCGCGCATAGCGCTGTAGTTATAAGATGCCACGAGGTCCTGCGACACCTTGTCGTAGAAGCTCTTGTCGTCGCTCTTCTGGATACCGTAGATGAAGCCGGCCTCAGCGTTGAAGCCGCCGAAGTTGATGCCTACGGAGGCCTCCGGGCCCATGATGCCCACGACATTGAAGCCAGCACCGACATAGACGGGATGCTTCTTCTCGGTAGTCATTATCTCGATGACGATATCGTAGACGGCCTTCGACTCCACGGTCTCGGGGATGCGGTAGTCGCGGATGATACCCAGGCGCGGGTGGCGGATGGTGATGAGCTTCGTACCGCGGGGAACGTAGATGAGCACCTCGCCCGTGCCCTGAACAGCCTTTAACACACCGAGGTTCGGCGTGTAGGTGAATTGTCCGTCTTTGGCCGAGAAGCGCAACAGGGCACCCTCGACACCGTTGTTATCCCTGACGGCAGCCTTTGAGGCCGTCAGGTCGGTCATGTTACGCTTGAACTTGGCTATTCTGAAGTCGGCCTTGTTGTCGTCATCGTCCTGCGCCAGAGCTGCTGTCGGCAGCAAGGCCAGAGCGAGCAGCAGCAGTAGGTGGTTAATATGTCGTGTCATAACGTTCGTTGGGACTGCTGGGCAACACGAAGTCGCCCAAGGTGAATACGTCGTTGGGGTTCAGCTTCTGGCCCTTGCTCTTGTCGAGCCACTCGGGCTGCCACGTGCGGACATGAATCTGCGGTGCATCGGGGTCGGAGAAGTCCCAGATCATAAAGACATAGCCCTCATCGCTGTAGCGCTGGGCGTTCCACTCCTGACGCAGGGTGACGGCATAGATGTTCTTGTCCGTCGGGTGTGCCTCTATCGAGACATTGTCGAACTTCACGCGGATATAGCGGTTGCTGCGGAAGGCGTTCGACAGGTTCTGCAGATACTCCTTCTTCGTCTGTTTCTTGTAGAGCACCTTCGGTCCGGTGGGGATGACCTCCGAGGGCTTCGACTTGATGACGCGGCCGGTGATAATCAGGGCATCGTCGCTGAACACCTGCTGCATAAACTTCAGGTCCTTCTTCTCGTAGGCCGTGCGGAACTGCTCCACATAGTCGCGGATCTCCATACGGCGGCGCTCGTCGGTAATCTCGTTCTGTCCCGTCAGCACGTTACTGTACATCTTCATGCTCACCGTGAGATAGAAACTCTCCATCTGGCCCTGCTTGTTGAAGTTGATGACGGCTTCCTGGTATTCAGGGTCACGGTCGTCGATATTGTCGGCAGGCCACATCATGATGGGCAGGCAGCGCACCTGATAGCCGTGATTGGTGGTCAGACAGCGCTCCACAATCTCTGACTCCTCGCAGACGAAGTGGATGTTCGACCAGAGGATGGTCATCTCGGCACGCGACTCGGGGGTGATATTAATGCCCGACAGCTGCAGGGGCGAGCTGGTCCTGCTGGCTCGGTTGGCCTCTGTCAGCAATGTTGAGATGGTTCGTTCGATGTTCGACTTCAATGCCTGATTATAAATACCGTCATTGATTCGCAGGGTCACGCGCTCGGCGCCCCTCGGCTGTGCCATAGCACCAAGGGCCACCGTCAGACAGGCGACGAGTGCCACGATGCTGTTAACTATTCTTTTCATATAGCTTGCTGATTGTTTATTCGTTCAACTGGAACCAGATGGCACCGCAGCCACCGTAGTTGTAGATAGAGTCGTTATAACCGGTGCGCAGGTTCTTACGCTGACGGTCGGTACCCGGGCCGAGCACGGCGCGGATGCGGGCATCGGTATCGTAGATGATGAGATAGCTCTTCTGGGGTTCGCGCATAGTGCGGTACTTACCCAGCTTCGTAATCTCGCCATTGAGTTTCAGGGGCACCATCACGCTCTTCAGGTCGTAGAACGAGCGGACGGCGAGAATCTTATCGAGGGCCGTGCCGTTTCCGATAACCACGTTAAGGCGCTCAGCCAGACGTGCGGCAGCACGCTCCACGGCAGCCTCCTGCTCGGGGGTCATCTTCTGGTTGCTGTACAGGTAGACGTCGAGGATCTCCTCGTCGCTCAGACCCTCAATACTGATGACCGTCACCTCAGGGACGCTTGTCGTCTCACGGTCATCGGCTACCGTGCTGACAGGCAGACTGTCGTCGTCGGACTTAGGAGCCGCCTGACGGGGCTTGGGAGCGGGAGCGGCTTCGTAGCCACCCTCCTCGGGCTGTTCCTCAAACTTCACCTTATAGCCGGCTTCACGCAACAGCGACGCCAGCTTCGACAGTTTGACGTATACCAGCACACGTGTCTGTGAGCCGCGCTTGGTCTCCAACGACTGCACCATCTCGCGCACGTCGTCGCCGCTCATCTCCACATCTGAGTCGTGGGTCTTCTCAGCCGCCCAACGGTCGGCCTCGTGCATCATGTCGTTGAAAGCAGCATCAAGGGCCTCCTCACGGTTAGCCCGTGTTGCCTCGCCATAGACGTAGTTGGGACTCGACTTGATCCTGTTTATCTCTTTCTGCACGTCATTCTGTGCACTTGCCGGCAGCAGAGCCGCTAACAATACGATCAGTAATGCTAATTTCTTTTTCATCATTCGTATATTTTTTTGTTTCTTACTCTGTCTTTCTTGTGGTTACGCGTCAGCAGCAAGGCGTTGTGCATCGGTACGTAGGTGTGCAGCCGTGCCTTGATAGCCCCTTGACGGTTGTCGATGACCGACATGGGAATGGTGACCGACATAACATGGTTGTAATATTCCCGCTCGTTGACAGCGAACACTGAGGCGCAGACCTGGTCGTAGTCGACAGACTCAATGCCGAAGTACAGCGTGCAGCCTGTGGCCTTGCAATGGGCTATCCACTGGCGTAGCGACACACTGAACTGTTTGTTCTTAAAGCCATAGAGTACCTGTGTAACATCAAGCTGATAATTGCCGGGAGCCGTCTCCGAGAGCATCATGTTGGCAGCCGTCTCAGCTGGATGCGACACGTCACTCACCAGCTGGTAGCGCTGGTCAGACTTTCGGCAATAGTAAGTGCTGGCGTTGATGGTCTTACGCAGGTACCAGCCCCCCTCATGGGTATAATAAAAAGGCTGGGGCGACGGTGTCAGCATCGACGCGTCGGGTTCCCGCTGCTGGCGCGCGGCCGTCAGCTGGCGCGTCAGTTCATACTCGAAGCCATCTTCTGCCTCGCTCTTGCTGACACCCATCAGCAACTGGTATTCCATGGGGAATGTCACCGTCAGCAACTCCTGTCCGTTACGCGTCCACGTGGCCACATACTTCTTGTCATCGGTGCTGTAGCCAAATCCGTCGCCGGGATGTAACGTCGCCACCGTTGCCAACGTGCCGTAGACGAACTTGAAGCGGTCGTCGCGCAGAATATGCTTCACACTATGGTCGGCAGGGGGATAGGCCAGCAGCAGGAAATAGCGTTCCAGGAAATCCGTCAGCACCCGCTGACCGGCATCGTTGCGCATGAAGTCAGAGAAGAGGTCGTAGCCGATGTTGTCGACACGGCCCTCGCTGACACGCACATACACCCTGCGACCGCCTACCTGTCTGTAGTTATAGCCGTCGGTCAGGCCCGAGGTGGCGACACCTATCCGTCCCGCCAGACTCTTCAGTTCCTGCGAGCGGAAAGTGACGGCTGCGGCCCATTCAGCACACAGCAACAAAACCACCAAAACAACAGCCCGAAAATGATGTATTACAGTCATCATGGTGCAAAATTAAACAATTTTCGTAAAACAACCAACAAAAAAGCAGTTATTTCGAAGAAAAAATGCTTTTACTCCCACTCTATCGTTGCGGGCGGCTTCGAGGAGATGTCGTAGCAGACACGGTTGACACCACGTACCTTGTTGATAATCTCATTAGAGACCTTCGCCATGAAGTCGTAAGGTAGATGAGCCCAGTCGGCCGTCATAGCGTCGCTTGAAGTGACGGCACGCAGGGCCACGGGATTCTCGTAGGTACGCTCATCGCCCATGACTCCCACCGAACGGACGGTACTGAGGAGGATGGCGCCAGCCTGCCATATCTGGTCGTAGAGCGACACTTCTATCTCGCCGTCCTGCATCTGTGCAGGGACACCGGCAGCAAGCACCTTGCGGGCCTCTTCGCCGCTGAGTTTCACCTTGTAGTCGCGAAGACCACGGATATAGATATCGTCGGCATCCTGCAGGATGCGCACCTTCTCACGGGTGATATCGCCGAGGATACGAACGGCAAGGCCTGGTCCGGGGAAGGGATGGCGGGTAATCAGGTGCTCGGGCATGCCCAGCTGACGGCCCACGCGGCGCACCTCATCCTTAAATAGCCACTTCAGCGGTTCGCAGAGCTGGAGGTGCATCTCCTTGGGCAGGCCGCCCACGTTGTGGTGGCTCTTGATGACCTTGCCCGTGATGTTCAGCGACTCAATGCGGTCGGGGTAGATGGTTCCCTGTGCCAGCCAGCGGGCATCGGTAATTTTCTTAGCCTCAGCATTGAACACCTCGACGAAGTCGCGGCCTATTATCTTTCGTTTCTGCTCGGGTTCGGTGACGCCCTCGAGGTCGCTGAAGAATTTTTCACTCGCATCGACGCCGATGACATTCAGACCCAGCACCTTGTAGTCGTCCATGACCTGCTGAAACTCGTTCTTGCGCAACATGCCGTGATCGACGAAGATACAGGTGAGACGGTCGCCGATGGCGCGGTTGAGCAGCACGGCAGCTACCGACGAGTCGACACCGCCGGAGAGTCCGAGGATGACACGGTCCTGCCCCAACTGCTGTTTCAGTTCGGCAACAGTGCTGTCGACAAACGAGGCGGCCGACCACTCCTGGCGGGAACCGCAGATGTCGACGACAAAGTTCTTCAGGAGCTGTGTGCCCTGTATGGTGTGGAACACCTCGGGATGGAACTGTACGGCCCATACCGGCTGTTTCGTCGACGCGAAAGCAGCATTGACAACATCTTTCGTACTTCCGACAACCTCGAAGTCGGCGGGGATGGCCGTGATGGTATCGCCATGCGACATCCACACTTGTGAGTGCTGCTCAAAACCACGGAACAGCGGGTTCGTGGTGTCGACGGTCTCCAGATTGGCCCGTCCGTATTCACGTGAGTCGGCCTTCTCCACACGTCCGCCAAGGGTGTTGGAGATGAACTGCGCACCGTAGCAGATGCCTAATACGGGAATACGGCCAATAAACTGCGACAGGTCGACCTTGAACGCCTCCGGGTCGTGCACGGAATAGGGTGAACCGCTCAGGATAACGCCGATGACCGACGGATCGTCCTTGGGGAACTTGTTGTAGGGCATAATCTCGCAGAAGGTGTCCAGTTCACGCACACGGCGTCCTATGAGCTGGGTCGTCTGTGAGCCGAAGTCCAAAATGATAATCTTCTGTGTCATATTGTTTATCTATAATTGTTTTAGAAAGTCATTAGCTGCTTCAAGCGTGTCGAGCTTGCCGACATCCATCAGTAGCAGGTCGGCAGCTTCGTAGCCTCGTATCAAATGGTTGGCGCACGCCTTGAGATAGAAGTCCATAATGGGAAAACGGGCAGGCCACTCGCTAAGCAGGGGTGCCAGCGAGGGGTGGAAGAGGTGGATGCCCGAGAAAGCCAAGGCCGTTCCTTCACGGCCTTTCACCTCGCCCGTCTCAACGTTCTTCCAGCCTATCAGCCGGCGGTCGTCATCAAACTGCAGGTAACGCTTCGTCTTGCGCTGACTCACTACCAGGAGTGGGGCATCAGTGGGCAGAGCATTCAAATCGAGGTTGCTCAGGATATCCACATTATGTATTAGGACAGGCGAGGCAGGGTCGAAGAGCGGCAGTGCCTTCTTGATACCGCCACCGGTCTCCAGCAGTCCGCCGGTCTCATCGCTGATGCGTATGTCGAATCCGAAGTTGGCGTTAGCCTCCAGATAGTCCACTATCTGCTGGGCGAAATGGTGCACGTTGACAACGATACGCTCATAGCCCGCCGCACGCAGCTTCATCACGACATGCCACAACAGAGGCTGCCCCCCTACCCTGACAAGTGCCTTGGGCATCGTGTCTGTCAGGGGTTTCAGGCGGGTACCAAGGCCCGCAGCGAAAATCATGGCCTGCTTCATGGTGCAAAATTACAAAAATTATTCGATACGGCCTAATGTTTGCCGAATATTCTGCTCACGGTGACAGATGTGCACCTCAATACCGAACCTACGGTGGATGTGCTCGGCCAGATGCTGGGCACTGTAGACGGAGCGATGCTGACCGCCCGTACAGCCGAACGAGAACATCAGACTCGTAAAGCCGCGCTGGATATAGCGGCGCACGTGGGCGTCGGCCAGCTTGTAGACAGAGTCGAGAAATGTCAGTATCTCGCCGTCGTCCTCGAGGAAACGGATAACAGGCTCGTCAAGTCCCGTCAGCTTCTTATAGGGTTCGTAGCGACCAGGATTGTGGGTCGAACGACAGTCGAAGACGTAGCCGCCGCCATTGCCCGACTCGTCCTCGGGGATGCCCTTGCGGTAGCTGAAGCTGTAGACCTTCACCACCAGTGGACCCTGGGCATCGTATTTCGAGAAGGTGGCAGGGCCGTCCTGCGGGTGGGGCTTGTAGGGGTTGTTGTCGGTCGTCTTGTAACCGTCGGCACGCGAGGCCGTGGTCTCTATCTGGCGGAACTGCGGCAGTTGGGTAAGCCGTTGCAGCAGGTCTGTGAGATAGGGATAAGGGAACGTACGGTCGTGCAGCAGCTCGCGCAGGTTCTGCATGGCGGGCGGTATGGACTCTATGAAGTGCTGCTTACGCTCAAAGTAGCCGCGGAAGCCGTAGGCCCCCAGTACCTGCAACTGGCGGAAGAGCACGAAGAGGGCCAGTCGCTCCACGAACTTGTGGGGCGAGGGCACCTCGGTGTACTGCTTCAAGGCGTTGTAGTACTCATAGACCAGTTCGCGGCGCAGCTTATGCGGATATTTTGCAGAAGCCTGCCATAGGAACGAGGCGAGGTCGTAGTAGTACGGGCCCCTGCGACCGCCCTGGAAGTCAATGAAATAGGGATGTTGGCCCAACATGACGTTACGGGCCTGGAAGTCGCGATATAGAAAAGCCTCCTGCTTCTCGGCTGTCAGGTCCTTGGCCAGCAGACGGAAATCGGCCTCCAGCTTCAGTTCGTGGAAGTCGAGTTCGGTGGCTTTCAGGAAGCAGTACTTGAAGTAGTTCAGGTCGAAGAGCACCGAGTCCATGTCGAACTCGGGCTGAGGATAGCACTGCGAGAAGTCGAGCCCGCGAGCACCGCGAATCTGTATGTTTGGCAATTGGCGGATGGTCTGCCTCAGCAGTTCCTGTTCTTTCAAGGTGTAGCGGCCCCCCGCCTCACGTCCGCCGCGGATGGCGTCGAACAGCGACACGTGCCCTAAGTCGGTCTGTAGGTATCGCAACTCGTCGTCGCTGACAGCCAGCACCTCGGGCACAGGCAGTTGTCGGCGGGTGAAGTGATGCGCCAAATAGACGAAGGCGTGGTTCTCGTCGCGGCTGGTGCCAATGCAGCCAATCACGGAGCTGCCATCGTCAGCAGTAAAGCGGTAGTACGCGCGGTTGCTGCCGGCACCCGGCAGTTTTTCTGTTGTCAGGGGCTCCGCGCCCCTCCACCTTTTATATAATTCCAAGAGTTTCTCCATACTGACGGCAAAGGTACGAAAAAAATCCCGAAAGCCTATCACTTTCGGGATTTTTTTACATATCGACGTAGCGACCCTTATCTCACGACCTTCTTTCCACCGACGATGACGACGGCCAGCCCCCACGAATTGCCCGAATCGCCCCGAATTACCACCCAAATGGGTGGAGAAGAAAGAGGAAGAGAACGAATTTCCACCCATTCGGGTGGCGTAATTGGGAATAAATGTGTAACTTTGTGGGCGATATGAAAAAGAGACTCATTAACCCACATGAAGCTTTATGAATGATGAATTGATTATTGATGCCCATAGCCACTTGTGGCTCAGACAGGACACGACATGGAACGGACAGGCTATCCGCACTACGCGCAACGGCCGCTCCTTGTTTCTGGGCGAGGAGGTGCAGATGTTGCCGCCTTTCATGACCGACGGGCGTAACACTGCCGAGATCTTCTTGTCGAACATGGACTACGCCCAGGTGGGCGCCGCCGTAGTGGTACAGGAGTTCATCGACGGCATACAAAACGATTATCTGAAGACGGTACAGCAGCAATATCCCGACCGCTTCTTCTGCTTTGCTATGGTCGACTACCTGCAAGACGGTTTCTACGAGGAGGCACTCCACCTGATGGCTGTTGACGGGTTCCGCGGCATGGCTATTCCCGGCCATCGGCTCTTAGGCAGGCCACTCACCAGCCCCGAGATGATGAAGATGTTCCGACTGATGGAGGCTAACCACTGGCTACTGTCTATCACACTGGCCGACGGAATGGAACAGGTGGCACAGCTACGTGAGGTCATTGAGGAGTGTCCACAATTAAAGATAGCCATCGGGCACTTAGGCATGGCAGCCCCACCAAAGACACCGTGCTGGGAGAATGAGGCATGGCGCCAACAGATGCTGCTGGCCCGTCATGAGAATGTGATGGTGGAGACAGGCGGCATCACATGGCTCTACAACAGCGAGTTCTACCCCTACCCCACGGCCGTGCGTGCCATCCGCGAAGCTGCCAATCTGGTGGGCTGGAACAAACTGATGTGGGGCAGTGACTATCCACGCACCATCACCGCCATCACCTATCGCATGTCGTACGACTTCGTGAAGAAGTCAGCCGAACTGAGCAACGAGGAGAAACGGCTCTTCCTGGACGAGAATGCCCGCCGGTTCTATGATTTCCATCAACTGCCGGAACTGCCGTATATCAAGAATATGAGCGAGTAACCGTTACCACGAATCACTGCAACGTGACAGCCATGAGGCCGATGACAACGTCGTTAGACAACGTACGGACAGTCAGGCTGCGCAGTTTCTTCTGAGGATTCAACGGCATGGAGAGTATCTGGGCTGCACCACCAGGTATTTCACGACCATAGACGCCCTTGATGCCCAGCACACGGCCCAAATTGCGGCTCACAACCGGTTTCCCGTCTTCTGTAGCCTTACCAAGACAGACGCGCAAGGGACGGGGATCGGCAGCATAGAAAGCCTTGCCGTCGATGTAGTAGTCCTGTTCGATGGGACACCAGTTGTCGGGATTGCGCAGCACGAGCGTGTCGGTCGTATTGTCTTGATAGGAAACAATAACAAGTCCATTGGCGATGCGGCTCTGCATGTGGTTGGTGCTACCGGCCATCAACAGGTGAGCTACCGCGGCACTGCCCTTCAATGGAATCGCCACCGCATCGGGATAGTTGTCCCAAAGGCTGGTATAAACGATATTAGGACCTTGTCTTGGCGTATGGAAAGGGATGTTCGCGACTACGATATGATCGCGCACTATCAAGGAACGGAAAACGGAGTCGTTGATGTCGGCCGTCAGCTGCGGATGACACCACTCGCCGATACCCTGCACGGGAATCTGCAGTGTCGTGGTCTGCGGACGGGGCGAGAGATACTGGTTTTTGAAGATCTCGTCAACACGGGCGTTGAACACCTTGTCGAACTTCTGGAGACGCGGCTTTGCTGTGCTTGCCAATGCGGCATTGGCATAGCGAGGCTTCTCGTTCGCCTTCGGGCCGTTCAACCTCATAGAACGGTCAGCCTGGGTTACCTCAATAACTTGATGTAGCTCGCTGCTCCCCTCGGTATCGCGATATTGACCTTTGTCTAAGTTCTGGCGGATAATAATCTTCAAAGGCTGACGGAAATTCTGGGAAATATCATAGTGCTCCACCCCATCCTTACGCGTATATTTATAAGATAGGTATGGCGTCGTAACACTGACGCTGTCCCATGTGCTGGGGAAACCGGGGCGGATGATGCAACAGCCGTCGAGGGCCTGGGGAATGATGCCAAAGAGCCCCTGCACAAGCGTGCGCGACGAGATGCCGATGCAGTCGCCGAAGTCGCGGTAGCACTCGCCACGGGCGGCATCGTAATAGCTGATCTGCCCGAAGTTGCCTGGGCACTGTCCATAGTACATCTGGTCCATGACATTGCCCATCAGCAGACGGTAGCCCTCGTCGCTGCGACCTGCCTCGAAGAAGGCCAGCGCCGTGTGCATGACCTCGGCCGCCGCCACATTGTTGATACTCCAGGAATAGGGCATCCAGTTGGAGGTGGCAATGGTTTGATAGCCAGTCTTTTCGACGTCGATATGCGGAATATGGCTGCTCACCCACCCCGTGGCCTGCCAAGCCTGCTCGGGCGAACAGGCACCGCAGTCGATAGGCGTGTAGACCGACCAGACGGCGGGACTCTCGTGGAGGCGCTTCAGCCCCATGACGTCCTGATACTCTGCCCAGACGCCATTATCGGTCATCCACAGACGCTCATTCATAGCTTTGAGGATAGCGTCGGCTTCCTCGCGATAGGGCGTGGAATTCTCACCTATGATGTCGGCAATACGTGCCGCCAGCCGGTTGCCACGGTAATTATAGGCCGACGAATGGGTGACGGCACCGCCGCTGTAGTAGAGGGCGTCGCTGGCCCAGATGCAGCAGTAGGCGTCGTAGAGGTGGTCACCGTCGGGGTCGTAGTTGCGCTTCTCCCACGCCAGATGGCTCTTGATGACGGGCCACATCTGACGCATGTACAGCGTGTCGGCGTCATACTGGAAGTGCCACAGCAGCTCGTCCATGTAGTTCAGGTTCATGTCGTAGTGGTGCATCTGGTCGTTACGTTCAGGGTTGCGGCAGATGTAGCCATTGCTGTACATCTGCGTACCCCACCGCTTCTCGGCCCGCGCCATCTGCATCGTCGGATCTTGCGAAGGGTGCGGGATGGTTGGCTCAACGCCAGTCACCTGACTCTTAGCGTAGGCATCGAAGTGGCTGCGCTGGCGGTCATTCCAGCCCAACACGTCACCCACGTAGGCAGCACGCCAGCCGGCCAACGGCATACGCCAGCCCACGCAGCCGTGCAGCCACGTCTTGCCGTCCCAGTCGCCATCGGCGGCCAGGGCCAGGGCACTGCCCAGAGTGTTGATGTAGGGGTCGGGGGTCTGGAATCTGATGCGCTGACAAAGCTGCATGTTATGACGGTTAGCCGCCGCAAAGCGGTCACGGGCCTCATGGACAGGCAGCGCCACAATCTGGTTGATGCTGTCGATGACGAAATAAGTGTCGCTGTAGTAGCCCTCATGGCTGCCATCCATAGCTGGCGCCAGCCACTCGTAGCGCTGCAAGCCCTTCTCGCCGGGAGCAGCCTCGAACACGCCGGGCTTGTCGGCACCGATGTCACCATTGCGGTGCAGCTTGGGATTGGCAATCTCGCACATACGCGCTTCCATCCGCACAGGCTCTTTGAACCACGAACTGCGGAACCACCAAACGGCCCCCTCCCTGTCAGGACTGGCAACCACCTGCAGCTCCAGCATCTGATGCTCGCCCCAACGGGCATCGCGCAACAGATAGCGGCGCATACCATTCGTATAATAGGCCTTGCTATAGTCGGTAGAGTCGAGCGGCACACCGTTCACCACGAAACGCAGGTGACGGTGGTGGTTCTTCTTGACAATGGCGAAGACGGGACGGTCGCTGGTCTCAATGCGATAGTCCGTCCACCCGCCATAGAGAGCCCGCGTAAAACGATTTTTTCCGTTTTCGCAGACGAAGGCGCTGGCCATAGGAAAATACTGCTGACTACGCTCGACCCCGATCTTGTCGAGGTTATAGGATTTAGACTCGATGAAGTCGCCCACCTTCTGCTTCTGGGCATAGGCGACAGTGCCTGTCAAAAAGGCAAGTAGTAGATATAGTTTTCTCATACGTCTGCAAAGATATGAAGAAAAAAGAAGTTAAAGAAGTTATAGAAGTTAAAGAAGTTAAAGAAGAGGCTACGCATACAAAAAAAACGAGACGTCACCACGACGTCCCGTTTCAAAAACAAACTACTTAAAAACTAATCTACTAAAACAAATCAAAAATATCTTTTTCCTTTCTGCGTGCAAAATTACTACGTTTTCGGATATTTACCAAATAAAAATGTCTCAAAACATTTCATATTTGACTTATGTCAAAGGGGGAAAGAGACAAAATGACCCTTCCCCCCTATTTTGACTACTGTAGATTGCAAAATTACATCATGCCACCCATGCCCGGGGCACCACCCATCGGCATAGCGGGCTCCTTCTCAGGCTTGTCGCAGATGAGGCATTCGGTGGTGAGGAACATACCGGCAATAGAAGCGGCATTCTCCAAAGCAACACGAGCCACCTTGGCAGGGTCGATGACACCGGCCTCACGCAGGTCCTCATACTTGTCGAGACGGGCATTGTAACCCATGTCACCCTTGGCCTCACGGACCTTCTGTACGACAACAGCACCCTCAAGACCGGCATTGGTGACAATCTGGCGCAGAGGCTCCTCGATAGCACGGCAGATGATATTGATACCTGTCTGCTCATCGGCGTTGTCACCCTGTAGGTTGGCGAGGGCCTCCTGAGCGCGGATATAGGTTGTACCGCCACCAGCGACAACACCTTCCTCAATAGCGGCACGGGTAGCGCAGAGAGCATCGTCGACACGGTCTTTCTTCTCTTTCATCTCAACCTCGCTGTTAGCACCGACGTAGAGTACGGCGACACCACCTGCCAGTTTGGCTAGACGCTCCTGCAACTTCTCCTTATCATAAGAAGAGGTTGTCACTTCAATCTCCTTCTTAATCTGGGAGATACGATCCTTGATGGCCTGCTTGTCGCCAGCACCGTTCACGATAGTGGTGTTGTCCTTCGACACTGTCACCTTGTCACAGGTTCCCAGCATGTCGAGCGTTGCCTGCTCAAGCTTCAAGCCTTTCTCCTCGCTGATAACAACACCACCGGTCAGGGTAGCAATATCTTCGAGCATAGCCTTACGACGATCGCCGAAACCAGGAGCCTTGACTGCACAAATCTTCAGGCCGCCACGCAGACGGTTGACAACGAGAGTCGTCAGAGCCTCAGAGTCGACATCCTCGGCAATGACGAGCAGCGGACGGCCACTCTCGGCAGCGGGCTGCAGGATGGGCAGGAAGTCCTTGATGTTAGATATCTTCTTATCGTAGATGAGAATGTACGGATTCTCCATCACGCACTCCATCTTATCACTATCAGTCATAAAATAGGCTGACAGATAACCACGGTCGAACTGCATGCCCTCGACCACTCCGATGTGGGTATCACGGCTCTTCGACTCCTCGATGGTGATGACACCATCCTTTGACACTTTGCGCATAGCCTCAGCCAACAACTCACCAATCTCCTTGTCGTTGTTGGCACTGACGGTAGCCACCTGCTCGATCTTGTCGTAGTTGTCGCCAACCTGCTCGGCATTCTTGGCGATGAAGTCGGTAACGGCCTTCACAGCTTTGTCGATACCACGCTTCAGGTCCATAGGGTTAGCGCCTGCGGTGACATTCTTGAGACCCTCGGCAACAATGGCCTGAGCGAGAATAGTTGCAGTCGTTGTACCGTCACCAGCGTCGTCACCAGTCTTCGAAGCGACGCTCTTCACAAGCTGTGCACCGGTATTCTCGAACTTATCCTCCAGTTCAACTTCCTTAGCTACAGTCACACCATCTTTTGTTATCTGGGGAGCACCAAACTTCTTCTCAATAACGACATTGCGGCCCTTAGGACCAAGAGTCACCTTTACTGCATTTGCCAGTTGATCGACGCCCTGCTTCATAGCATCGCGCGCTTCAATATTGAATTTAATATCCTTTGCCATAACTATAAACTATAAAAAACTATAAACTATAAACTATAATTTACTTCTCAATCACTGCCAACACATCGCTCTGACGCATCATCAGATATTTTTCACCTTCAAACTCAAGTTCCGTGCCGCTGTACTTTCCGTAGAGGACCTCGTCGCCAGGTTTCAGAATCATCTGCTCATCCTTGGTTCCCTGACCTACGGCTTTGATAGTGCCATGCAGGGGTTTCTCCTTGGCGGTATCAGGAATGATGATGCCACCGATTTTCTCTTCTGCCGGTGCTGGCGATACCAACACACGGTCTGCTAATGGTTTAATGTTCATAATGCTTTGTTTTTATTGAATGTTTTATAAATTGTCTGACACATTACAAGCTAAAACCGTGCCAAAACGTCAGAACTGACATTTTGGCACGATTTTCAGTATGGCACAATAAGACTTGACAGCCTTTTTACTTACTGGATATTAACATCCTTAACCTTACAGTTATCAATAAGAGCGGGCTCAAAGGCCTTTTTGTCATCCTTAACGTTGATGTTCTCAAAAGTAAAATCCGTCAGTTTGTACTTGTCGCTCTTGCCGACATCAAAGAAGTTCTTGGTAGTCATCTGGATGTTGCGAATGGTGATGTTGTTACACTGTGACAGCGGCATATCCTGACGGTCTCCGGGCTTGAAGAACTGCGTCCAGGGACGGACGACAAGGAACGAGCCACACTGTCCTGTAATATCTTCGACGGTGACATACTCGTAGTGCTGTGGCGTGTCGGGGCGCATCTTCAGCCATAGTACACGTGTAGCCGACTTTACATGGATACGTCGCAGGATGACATTACGGTCGTCAAGTGATTCTGAGCCAAGAGTCAGACAACCATGGACCTTGCCATAGGTACAATCCTCAATAAGTATGTTACGGCAGGGACCGTTCGTCGTATCCTTATCAGCCCAAGTGCCCTTGCCACCCTTCAGAACAACGGCATCATCATTAACATGCATATAGCAGCCATGAATAAGTACGTCGGAGCAGACATCAAGATCAATAGCATCGCTCGATGGTGCACCACGCTTCGGATCAACAGGCGTCACATTCTCTGTCGGTGCATAGATAAAACAGCCCAGATAGCGGACGCGCTCACAGCGATAGAGGTGATTGGTCCAGAAAGGTGAATTGATGATTTTGACATCCTGTACTGTCACATCTTTGCTATTAGAAATGTACACATTACGCGGACGAAGGGCTTCCAGGTTGGTACAGTTCTTATCGTACTTACGGCGAATCCAGAACTCCTCCCAGTAAGGCTGGCCGTTACCGTTGATAGTGCCAGGACCAGTAATCGTAAATCCGTTGCATCCGTCTGCATTAACCAATGCAGCGAAATAGTCGAGTGTCTGTCCCTCCATGCGTGTCTTCACAACGGGGAAGTGCTTGATGCGCGTACTCCCCTGCAACTCGCCGCCCTCCTCAATCATCAGGTGGGTCTTCGGCTTGAAGAAAAGGGCACCGCTGACAAAGGTTCCGCGGGGGATGACGACAACACCTCCACCCTCTTGTGCACAGCGGTCAATGACGGCCTGTAGCTTCTCCGTCTGCACATCTGTACTATAGCCACTGACGCCATAGTCGGTGACGACATAGCGTTTCAATCCTGACAAATCGACACGAGTGGTGTCGCTAAACCACTCGGAGATGGGCGTGCCGTCTGGCCACAACTGAGGGTTCTGCACTTTCTTTTTGCCGACAGCCGCCATACTTACAAAAGCCAGCATCAGCAACAAAACAGTTCTGAAATTCATCGTTTTCATGTTTTAGCAATAGTTTTCTGCTGCAAAAATAAGAAAATAATTCCATATTTTAGCGATATTATCAAAAAAATAACTAACTTTGCCCGCATAAAACTATTTTGACCATTATGAAAAGCTTCTTTAAGTATCTATTTGCCACCATCTGTGGCTTGTTTGTTTTTACATTTATCGCTGGAATAGTTTTCTTTGCAGTCATCGCCGGTATGGCTTCATCCGAGAAAACAGCACCTGTCGTAAAGGACAATTCCGTCTTTGTGCTGAAGATGAATGGCATCGTTCAAGAGCGTGCAGAGGAAGAGACGCCTATTGATATCCTACTTAACACCAACGAGATGAGCGTCATGGGACTTAATGACATCATTGACGCCATCAAGAAAGCAAAGAATCATCCGGACATCAAAGGCATCTACTTGGAAGGAGGAATTACCAGCTACGACGCCCCTGCCACAGCACAACAGATACGTGATGCTCTGAAAGACTTCCGCAAGAGCGGGAAATGGGTTATTGCCTATGCCGACAACTACTCTCAGCAGGGCTACTATGTGGCTTCTGTTGCCGACAGTGTGTTTCTAAATACCACGGGAATGATTGAACTCAAGGGTATCGGCGGCAAACGCGAGTTCATGACAGGTCTGTATGAAAAGCTTGGCGTACGCTACCAGGCTGTGCGAGTAGGCAAGTACAAGAGTGCGGTAGAGACTGTCACTCGTAAGGATATGAGTCCCGAAAACCGTGAGCAGACAGAAGCTTACCAACAGGGAATCTGGAACCACATGCTAAAGGACATGGCATCCAGCCGAAAGAAACTGACAGCAGAGCAGATTGACCAGCTGGTGAGCGATAGCATCATGGCCTTTGCCGCTCCTGATGACTACTTGAAGAGTGGTCTTGTTGATGGACTCTTTTACCCCGAAGGCATTGTCAACATCATCAAGCAGAAACTTGGCACTGACGACGAGGTCAACCAGTTACTTCTCGGTGACATGACGGCTATGCCAACAGAAGACGGGGACAAAGGCAGCGAAGTGGCCATCTACTACGCCTATGGTGAAATCATCGACCAGACAACAAACCTCTTTGCCACCGAGCATAACATTATCGGCCAGGAGACTGTTGAGGATTTGAACAAGCTGGCAAAAGATGACAATGTGAAGGCTGTCGTCCTGCGCGTCAATTCACCTGGCGGCAGTGCCGTGGCTTCCGAACAGATTTGGCACGCGCTGAACCAGCTGAAGGAGAAGAAACCTTTGGTGGTATCCATGGGCGGCCTCGCTGCTTCTGGGGGTTATATGATAAGCGCTGGTGCAAACTACATTTTTGCCGAACCGACCACTATTACCGGCAGTATCGGTATCTTCGGACTTGTTCCCAATTTCACAGGTTTGGTGACGGACAAGTTAGGCATCACTTTCGACGGGACGAAGACTAACCGCTATACCGACTATGAGGAGAACCTGATATTCAGCAATGACAATGCATCTGAGATTGGATTCATGCAAAGCTATGTGGACAGGGGCTACCAGTCGTTCCTCAACATTGTGGCCCAGGGCCGCAAGATGAGCAGCGAGCAGGTTCACGAGATTGCCCAGGGCCGCGTATGGCTGGCTTCCGATGCACTGCCCATCAAGCTCGTCGACAAGCTCGGGTCGTTAGACGATGCTGTGAAAAAAGCTGCCGAACTGGCCAAAGTCAGTGATTATCACACAAAGAACTATCCCGAGCCTGATAATTGGTTTGACAGACTGATGGACCAGACAGAGAAAAAGGGCACCTATCTCGATGAAGAGCTGCATGCCGTTCTTGGCGATCTGTATCAGCCGTTCGTCAATGCCCGTCGCGACCAACAGCGAAACCGTCTGCAGGCACGTCTGCCGTTTCTTTTGAACTTCTAACCACTAATGATGGAAGGCGACTTCATCAAAATCAACGAGTGGCTGCTGCCACTGAGCTGGTTCTACGGAGTAGGAGTAGGCTTCAGGAATTTCCTCTTCGAAGTGGGGATTCTAAAAAGCCGTGCTTTTAAGACACCTGTCATCTCAGTGGGGAACATCACCGTCGGCGGCACAGGAAAGACGCCTCATGTGGAATATCTTGTCCGTCTTCTGCATGAGAAGATGCGAGTGGCAGTGCTCAGCCGAGGTTACAAGCGCAAGAGCACAGGCTTCTTGGTTGCCACAGAAGAGACGCCGATGAAACTCATAGGCGACGAGCCCTTTCAGATTAAGCGGAAGTTCCCAAACATCACCGTTGCCGTTGACAAAAAACGTACCCGCGGTATTGACCTGCTGGAGAGTAGCCCTCAGGCTCCTGACGCTATCTTGCTCGACGACGCCTTTCAACATCGGTATGTCAAGCCGGGTATCAATATCCTTCTCGTCGACTACCACCGTCTCATCATCTATGACAAACTGCTGCCGGCAGGCCGACTACGTGAGCCACTAAAGGGTAAAGATCGGGCTGACATCGTTATCGTCACCAAATGTCCGAAGGAACTTAAGCCCATGAATTTCCGTGTCATCACGAAAGCCATGAACCTCTATCCCTACCAGCACCTCTTCTTCACTACGCTCGACTACGACCTGTTGCGACCATTATTTGCGACAGTCTCCAAGACTCCTGACGACCTATCAATGCAGAACGTGCTGCTTCTAACGGGCATCGCTTCACCGCAGCAACTGATGGAGGATATCAAGCCACTGGTAAAGAGTATCACGCCATTGACATTTGCCGATCACCACAATTTCAGCCACAAGGATGTAAAACTACTAAATGAGACCTTTGCGGCCATGCCCGCGCCTAAGTGTATCATCACAACAGAAAAAGATGCTGCCAGACTGACCCAGGCAGAGGGCTTTAGTGAAGAGGTTATTAGGAGTCTCTATGTGCAACCCTTACACATCAGTTTCATGCTCGACCAGGAAGAGGCTTTTAACGACCTTATCACTGGCTATGTCATGAAGAATTCACGTAATCACATTGTGGCTCAGCAAAAGGATAGCCATAAGCACAAGACCAAGAAGCCAGAAACGACGAAGCCCAAGACCATCAGCTTCCGTTAACACTTAGAATATAATTATGGAAATAGCAAAAATAGGAGAATTCGGTCTCATCGACAGACTGACAAACGAAATCAAGCCCAAGAACACATCAACGATATACGGCATCGGTGATGACTGTGCCGTGCTGAGTTATCCTGACCGCGAAGTGCTTGTTACCACTGACCTGTTGATGGAGGGAGTCCACTTCGACCTCACCTACATTGACCTGCAGCACCTTGGATACAAGGCGGCGATGGTCAACATGAGCGACGTCTTCGCCATGAACGGCACCCCGCGCCAGCTGACCGTCTCATTAGCCATCAGCAAGCGCTTCAGCGTGGAGGACATTGAGCAGCTCTACAATGGAATCCGGCTGGCCTGCGACAAATGGCATGTCGACATCGTCGGCGGCGACACAACCTCAAGCTATACGGGACTGGCCATCAGCATCACCTGCATTGGCGACGCCCGCAAGGAAGACATCGTCTATCGCAACGGCGCCAAGGACACCGACCTCATCTGCGTCAGCGGCGACCTTGGTGCCGCCTACATGGGGCTTCAGTTGCTTGAGCGCGAAAAGAGCGTCTACTATCAAATGGTCGATGAAGCCAAGAAGCAGGGAAAACCTGTGCCGGATTTCCAGCCCGATTTCAGTGGTAAGGAGTATCTCCTGCAGCGACAGTTACAGACCGAGGCTCGCGGCGACATCATCCGGAAGCTGCGCGAGGCTGGCATCCACCCCACTGCCATGATGGACGTCAGCGACGGACTCAGCAGCGAACTGCGCCACATCTGCAAGCAGTCGGGTGTTGGCTGCCGCATTTTTGAGAAACAATTGCCTATTGACTACCAGACAGCTGTCATGGCAGAAGAAATGAACATGAACGTAACGACCTGCGCCCTGAACGGCGGCGAGGACTATGAACTGGTATTCACTATCCCCATTGGCGACCACGAGAAGATAGAGCAGCTTGAAGATGTCAGGCTCATCGGACATATCACCGACCAGAAGTTCGGTCATGTACTCGTAAGCCGCGACGAGCAGGAGTTTGAACTGAAGGCTCAAGGTTGGAACTTTAACAATTAAAGCCCACAATAAAGAAGAAGAAGAAGTCCCGCCTTAAGCGGGACTTCTTTTTTATTTGGCGTATGCGACTGACCTTGTCTCTCGTATGACGGTAATCTTCACCTGTCCAGGATAGGTCATCTCATTCTGAATCTTCGTAGCTATCTCACCGCTTAAGGCCTCAGTCTCAGCATCCGACATCTTGTCGGCTCCGACGATGACGCGAAGTTCACGACCTGCCTGGATGGCGTAGGTCTTAGTCACACCAGGATAACTCATGGCAATGGCCTCCAGGTCGTTTAGACGCTTGATATATGCCTCAACTATCTCGCGACGGGCACCAGGACGAGCACCAGAGATGGCATCGCAGACCTGCACGATAGGAGCCAGCAATGTCTGCATTTCCATTTCGTCGTGGTGAGCACCGATAGCATTGCAGATGTCGGGTTTCTCCTTATACGTCTCAGCAATCTTGGCACCATAAAGTGCGTGCGGCATCTCGCTCTCCTCATCGGGAACCTTACCTATATCGTGCAATAGTCCTGCCCGCTTGGCTTTCTTGGGATTCAGCCCCAGTTCAGCTGCCATCACAGCACAGAGGTTTGCCGTCTCACGGGCATGCTGCAGCAAGTTCTGACCGTATGAAGAGCGGTATTTCATCTTACCGATGATGCGGATAAGCTCAGGATGCAGACCGTGGATACCCAGGTCTATGGCAGTGCGCTTACCAGTCTCGATAATCTCATTGTCAAGTTGCTTCTTCACTTTAGCTACTACCTCCTCGATGCGGGCAGGATGTATACGGCCGTCGCTCACCAGTTGGTGCAGGGCCAGACGGCAGGTCTCGCGACGCACAGGATCGAAACCGCTGATAACAATAGCCTCGGGCGTGTCATCGACGACAATCTCAACACCGCAAGCGGCCTCCAAGGCACGGATATTACGACCTTCGCGACCGATAACGCGACCCTTCACATCATCATTGTCGATATGGAATACCGATACGGAGTTCTCGACAGCCGTCTCCGTGGCCACACGCTGAATGGTCTGGATAACAATCTTCTTGGCCTGGGCATTGGCGTTCAACTTGGCCTCATCCATGATTTCGTTAATGTAGGCCTGGGCATCGGTACGGGCTTCGTCCTTCAGCGATTCCACCAGACGGTTCTTAGCTTCCTCGGCGCTCAGCCCTGAGAGCTCCTCAAGTTTCTCGCGCTCTTTAAGCTGCATCTTCTCCAACTCCTCCTGCTTCACACTGAGCAACTTCTTCTCATTGTCGATGCGCTGCTGCTGGTTGTCAAGTTCATTCTTGCGACGACCGAGTTCTTCCTGACGCTGGCTCAGACTGATCTCACGCTGCTTCAGCTTGTTCTCACTCTGCTGGATATGCTGGTTGCGCTGTTGCACCTCCTTCTCCAGTTCTGCCTTCTTGTTAAGGAATTTCTCCTTCACCTCCAGCAGCTTTTTCTCTTTAATCACTTCGGCTTCCTTACCGGCCGCCACAACCATCTCGTTGTATTTTCCCTTCAGGACATAACGGAAAATCATGTATCCGCAAACACCACCCACAATAAGGGCAGCTACGGCAATGATAATTAATAGAACCATAATTTATCTATATAACATGTTAATCTTCTTCATTTCAATGCCTCGTCAATGTCAGAAGTCAGACGCTGAAGAAAATTATTATATGAGTCGGTATCTTTGCTGACATGCTCCATCTGGTACTTCACAGCCATCTCCAGAAGAGCCGTCGCAGCAATAAAACGCTCGCTGCGGCGTCCTCTGAACATCTCGGCAAACTTGCCGTAAGTGGTCTGCACCAGTTTCTCGGCATCACGGTAGTAGCCCTCGGTTTCGGGCTGTACATAGATGTCAATCTTCTCGTCGCAAATATTCAGACTGATATGTTGTTTCTCTTTTTTAACTTCGGCCATTGCTTCTGTCATTATTTCTGTTTCTCGCCACTAAGGACGTTGATACACTTATTGACTTCACGAATCAACTTCGACAGACGGTCTTTAGCTCCCTGTAAGTCACCATCGGTAATCTCCATCATCCGTGCCATCTTAAGTGTGTTGTAGTCCTGCTCACTCCGCGAAAGTTTTTCTTTTAAGGTTTTAATCTCGTCTTCGTTTTTACCAACCATCTGGTACAGCTCTTCATTCTCCTTCTTCAGTTCCTGAAAGCGGAGGATGAGCTGCCGAACACGGCCTTCAAATGCAGCTAAAACTTTCTCGTTTTGGGTCATTACCACATCTTTTTGATGTACAAAGGTAGCGATTTTCCCCGTAACTCACTGCTTCTTCGTCAGTTATTTAATATTAATTAAGAAGTTGTTCACTTCTTGTCGCTGCCAGCCGGCTGCTTTTCCTTCTTTGCCAGCATTACTACGCGATAGATGAAATTGGTGACCCACTGCTGCGAGAATCCCAGTTTCTGATTGTACTTACGCACGTCGACAACAGCTTTCATTACGCTGGCATCAGTGAAATCGTTCTTGCAGAAGATGTCGTTGATAGTCTTCTCGGTCATCGCATAGATGGTTTTCTTGAAGATGCTCGGCACGCGCAGTTTGAACTTCATCAGGTTAGTCGTCAGCATCATCAGTTCCTGTGTAAACCCTTGGAACTGATACATATACGTCTGAACGTCCTGTGGCGTCTTGCACCGACGGCGGATGCTCTGGTCAATCTCCTTCGTGAACGACTCGTCCATCTGATACATCTCCACCATCATCTTTGTCACACGCTGTTTCTCAGCCACGCCAAGACGGTTGTTCACCGTAGGCACCTTCAGCGTCTGCTTAAACACCCTCAGGTCGGGCAGCGCTGCCAGGTTCGAGATATGCAGGTCGGCAGCCATTACTGCCTGGAAGTAGACACGAATCAGTGTCATGAAATCCTCCATGCCGCCGACTTTCTGTCCGTCATCCTTCTTTCCAAAAAGTTTATTCCAAAATGCCATTTTTCCAATATTTTTTATAACCGCGTGCAAAGTTACAAAAATTATTCGTATCTTTGCATCCAAACAACAAAAAAATATGAAAGGAATCGTTTTAGCCGGTGGTAGTGGCACCCGCCTCTACCCTATCACCAAGGGAATCTCGAAACAGTTAATTCCCATCTTCGACAAGCCGATGATCTTCTATCCCGTCTCGGTACTGATGCTGGCAGGCATCCGTGACATTCTGATCATCTCCACTCCCAACGATCTGCCTGCTTTCCGGCGACTGTTAGGCACCGGCGAAGAGTTGGGTGTACACTTCGAGTATGCCGAACAGCCGTCACCCGACGGTCTGGCACAGGCCTTTATTATCGGCGAGGAGTTCATCGGCGATGACTGTGCCTGTCTCGTTCTTGGTGACAACATCTTCTACGGTTCTGGTTTCACGGGACTGCTACGGCAAAGCGTTAAGAATGCCGAAAAGAACGGATTGGCAACGGTCTTCGGCTACTACGTGAACGATCCCGAACGCTATGGCGTGGCAGAGTTTGACCAGAATGGCAACTGCCTGAGCATCGAGGAGAAGCCCGAGCACCCGAAGTCGAACTATGCTGTCGTAGGTCTCTACTTCTACCCCAACAGCGTGGTCGAAATTGCCAAGCACATCAAGCCCAGCGCCCGCGGTGAACTGGAGATCACCACCGTCAATCAGGAGTATCTGGCCCAGCAGAAGCTCAAGGTGCAGACGCTACAGCGCGGCTTTGCCTGGCTCGACACGGGCACCCACGACTCGCTGGCCGAGGCGTCGACCTTCATCGAGGTGATTGAGAAGCGGCAGGGACTGAAGGTGGCCTGCCTCGAGGAGATTGCCTACAAAAAGGGCTGGATAGACCGCGAACGACTGAAAGAACTGGCACAGCCGATGCTGAAGAACGGCTACGGACAGTATCTCATGCAGCTGGCTGAGGGGAAATAACCAATAAAAAGGGAACCGCGGTTCCCTTTTTATTTGAGTTTTACTTGTTATAGACAATCATCTTTATCTTGGCCGTCTGCTTGATATGGGTCACACGCGTCGGCGTCTCAACACCACCGATGATGTCATTACTGTCAACATGGTAGATGAAGTGGCCGCTGGTGCCAAAGGCGGTTCCCTCATAATAGGTCTCCCACCTCATCCGCTTCTTGTTGAACAGGTCACGGGCTGGATAGCCGACATAGAATCCTTCGCTGGTCTTGATAAACGACGAGCCCTCCATCAAGACAAAGGATGAGAGAATCTTTCCTTCAGCAAAACTCTTGAAGATCTCCTTGCCGTTTTTATAGAAATGACACCACTCCTCCGTCCAAGAGCCTTCCATGTCGTTCTCCACCTCAAAGGTTTCGTACTTGTAGTTGTCGTAGAGTCCTTCTACCGACTTGGGCAGCGAGGCCACCGTCTGGCCAATGTAGAGCGGACCCAACTTACCATTTGCCAAGGTGAACGACGAGGGCTTTACAGCAGCAGGCTTGGTAGCGGCAGCAGGAGCGGGAGTAGGCTGAGCCTTAGTAGCAGCTGCAGGTTCAGCACCCTTGCTGTTCGTCAGCGTCACCACGCTCAGGCTCACCCAGCCAAACTTCTTGTCGGCAATCCACACCTGACACCAGCCGTCGTACTCATCGGTCACGAGTAGCGTTTCACCCGGTGTCAGTTCTCCGACCTTGTCTGCCGTCGTGCTCCGGTCAGCACGAATATTGACAGCACCTGCGCCCTTGGGCTTGGCATACTTCGCTTTCGTCGGGTCCAGATTCTTATGGGCATTGACGTACTGACGCACGTTTCCATAGCCACGTGTACGATAGGCGATGCGCTCCTTGTCGTAGTCGTTGAGTGCATCTGCAAGGTTATCGAGCAGTTCCTTCTCCGTGCATGGTTCTATCGTGGCAGGCACCCACGACCCGTTCATCGGCTGCAAGAAGAGCGACTCTTTCAGAAAGGCATGACTGCTCAACGGACCCGTCAGCGAAACCATCAGCACTTTGCCGTCTGTTGTCTTCTTCAGGCCCAGCTGACATTTCTGTCCATCCGACGGAGTCACCGTAAAATAATAGACACCATTGCTGACACCATTGCTCAATCCTTTGCCCGCATAATTCAAGTGTCCCGACAGGTAAATCTTGTCACTTTTGTTGTCGCCCACCTCAACAAAGCCACAACTCATCACATTATTGTGCTCTTTGTCTACCTCAGTAACACGATTCACTGTTATTTCAACAGAAAATGGCCTTTCCGGCTCCTCGGCAGGCAACTCGTTAATCCAAGTTCCTTCTGGATAGCCAGCGTCCGATGACTGTGCAACTGCCGTCAACGGCATGAGTGCAGAAAACAAAACAGGAAATAATTGTTTTTTCATTATTGTATCTATTTTTAGCTTAACGATGCAAAGATACAAAAAAAGCTGGAAGTGCAAAACACTTCCAGCTATTTTCTTGAAAAAAAATCGCTTTACTTCACCTTCTCAACGATGGCCTTGAAAGCCTCAGGATTGTTCATAGCCAGGTCGGCGAGCACCTTACGGTTAATCTCGATACCTGCCTTCGAGAGGGCACCCATCAGCTGAGAGTAGCTCATACCGTTGATGCGTGCAGCAGCGTTGATACGCTGAATCCACAGTGAGCGGAAGGCACGCTTTTTGTTACGACGGTCACGATAGGCGTATGTCAGACCTTTCTCCCAGGTGTTCTTGGCTACTGTCCAAACATTCTTGCGGGCTCCGAAGTAGCCGCGGGTGAGCTTCAAAATTCTCTTACGCTTTGCTCTTGATGCAACGTGATTTACTGATCTTGGCATAGTTTCTTACTTCTTTAATGTTCGACAATAGGTTGTTTAACGGAGACACAACAGGTCACGAACCTGCTTCATGTTTGTCTGGTCAACGAGCGTTGAACCCAGCAAATTGCGCTTCTGCTTCTTAGTCTTCTTTGTCAGAATGTGGCTGTGGTAAGCGTGATGTCTCTTTACCTTACCTGTACCGGTGAACGAGAATCTCTTCTTAGCACCGGAGTTTGTCTTTACTTTTGGCATTTTTTGTAATGTTTTAATTGTTTATAAATTAACGGTGGCAACGCATATACCGGGCGCAGCGCACCTTATTCTTCTGTCTCTGTCAGCTTCTTCAGCGCATCAGCCGAAATCTTCGCGTTGGCAAAGAGTCCGCCGTTTGCCGGTGTCTCAGTATCAACATCCTTCATGTCAGCAGTCTGAGCCGCCTTTGCCTCCTTGGCAACAGCCTCCGAAGCCTCGCGGTCACGAGCCTGTTGGCTCTTTTTCTTCTCGCCGGCCTTCTTCGGTGCCAGGTAGAGGAACATTTTCTTTCCTTCGAGCGATGGCATACCCTCAACCTTTCCGACGTCCTCCAGATCGTTAGCAAAACGCAACAGCAACACCTCGCCTTGTTCCTTAAACAGGATAGAGCGCCCACGGAAGAACACGTACGCGCGTACCTTATTTCCTTCTTCTAAGAACTCCTTGGCGTGTTTCAGCTTGAACTGATAGTCGTGTTCGTCGGTCTGCGGTCCGAAGCGGATCTCCTTCACCTCCACCTTCACCTGCTTGGCTTTCATCTCCTTAGCACGTTTCTTCTGCTGGTAGAGGAACTTTGAGTAGTCGATGAGACGACAGACTGGCGGGTTGGCATTGGGCGAAATCTCGACAAGGTCAACGCCCTGCTCACGAGCCATATTGAGAGCATCACGGGTAGGAACGACGGTAGAACCGTTGTCGCCGACGATGCGCACTTCACGTACACGTATCTGTTCGTTGACACGGTACTGTTGCTTCATTTTGTCATTCTTCATCAACTGCTTTTTAGAAAATCGGCTGCAAAGTTACAACAATTCAGCGAATTAGCAAAATAAATCTTAAATTATTTTTTCCTCGGCACATTTTTCCAACCCATTGATCAGGGGACGGTTCTGTGATCATTCAGTATTTTCTTCCCATTCTGGATATACACCCCGCCATGCTGCGGCTGGCTGCTGAGGCGGCGGCCCTGGAGGTCGTAATATTCTGAGCTCATGGTATTAGGCTGATTTAACGTCTCACTGAAATCATTGATACTGGACGTCGCATTGAAGTTTTCTTTAGTGAAGATACACTGGCCTTTGTCCCTACACTCCACGAATTGTGTTGATGCCCCATTGTCCGTGATATTCTCGATGTACAGGAATCCGGTTTCACAGCCTATGCCTTCAACGATGAGATTGATGCTATTATCCTCACTTTTCCAGATCTGCCGGGTGTATTGATAACCATCCACGCTGATGATGTCTTTTTCCGCGAGGCAAAAACTACTCCACAGCCACACCATCTCAGAAGATACTCCAAGCGTAGCGCTGAAGTCGTATAAAAGCTGCCATTCGTTCTTCTTATAGCTTATTGGCTGTGAAAAGCCCTCCACATCATCGGCATAGAGTGGATAGAAGAATATTTTGCCGCCTTCTTCGTAGGCGTAGCCGAAAAGTTGCTCTGCGTCATCCTTGCGGTGCAGAATCTCATGACATTCCTTGCCTTCAAACAATACGGTTTTCCCAACAAGCAGCGAATGGAAACTTGTAGTATATGGAACCTCACCATTATTTATCTGCTCTTCGGTCATACTTTCATAGTCGGGCAGCAGCTCCTTATAAATCCACTCGCGACCCTCGGTAAGCGTCGCTCGGTAACCGTTCTCAACGTCAACGGCATAGAGTTGAGCCGTTAGACTGCTGCATAATAGTGCAATACTCAGAATCTTCTTCATAATGGTTGCGTTTTGTAATGACTATTCTTATTTCAGCACCTTCCTGCCATCTTGTATGTACACGCCCTTGGCAGGAGGCGCGGCGAGGTGGCGGCCCTGAAGGTCGTAGACCTGTGTATGAAGATTTCTGATTAACCGTATCGGTTGAGACGCGGAAGTGATGCTCTCGGCATCGAAGTCCCGACTTGTAAAGATACAGTTGCCGTCCTCATAGCAAGACACCATTTGCGATATACAGCCGTCCGTAAACAAATGGCCTAAGGGTTCCGAGAGTAAAGCTGGAGAACCTACACCTTCTACCCATAGTCCGAAATTAAGGAATATGCGCCGCCTTTCTATTCCGCAGACACTGATGGTATCCACCTTGTTAACCTTGATGTTATTATTTCCTAAATATGTCAGCCACCTCATCCTTATTCAGCGAGAAATCATACATCAGCATTTCCTGCTCAAGGTCTTCATCATAAGCATATACTTTACCAGTGTCTTCACGCCAAAATTTCAAAGATGATATAGGATATTTAATAGCAGTGGAATGCATCTTGAA
>JAFUTI010000033.1 GCA_017471465.1 Prevotella sp.
CTACTTGTCTCTGTTTATGGAAATCTTTCAAAGAACTCTTTCTTCATACGACTAACACCCGGTTTTGGGCGAAAGCGGATGCAAAGGTACAAACTTTTTCAGTACACTCCAAACTTTTTCCAAAATATTTTTCAAAATAACGCTTTTTTTTCGCGTTTGTTTACAAAATCGCCTTTATTTTACGAGAAAAATGCTGATTTCATAGAGAATCCATATCGGGAAAGCGACAACAAACAGTGTAAAGACATCTGTAGTTGGTGTAACGATGGCAGCCAGTATTAATATGGTAACGATGGCGTGTCTGCGGTATTTTGCCATCACCGAAGAAGAAATGATTCCAAAGCGTCCCAGGAGCCAGCATACGACAGGCAACTCGAAGAGCACTCCCATCATAAAGCTCATACCTATCAATGTGTCGATGTACGACTGTAGGGTCAGCATATTATCGATATCGGCACTGACCTGATATGTGCCCAGGAAACGTACGGTTAAAGGAAATATGAGGAAATAGTTCAAGACGGTTCCCAACAGGAACATTATATATGCGGCCCCTCCTATCCAAACGGTATACTTTCGTTCACTGGCATACAATCCAGGAGAGACAAAGCTGAAGAGTTCATATATAATATAAGGTGAAGCTGCCAACAGTCCTACATACATAGCCGTTTTCATGTGCATCATGAATTGTTCGGTCAAGCCAGTATTTATTAGATGCAGTGAGAATGGCGTGAGCCTTAGCAGCCTATAGGTCAGGAAATCGCTGTCTCTTGGTGCCAGGATGACATCAAACAATGGTCCTTTCATAGCAAACGCAGCTATTACCATTACGGCAACAACCAACAAAATCTTAATCAGCCGCGCGCGCAACTCATCAAGATGATCCCAGAAAGTAGCATACTCCGAGGATTCATTCATCTGTTTTCTTCTCCGATTCCTCGTCGGTGATTTCTTTCATGCCGTCCTTAAAACTCTTGACGCCCTTTCCGAGTCCTTTCATCAGTTCCGGGATTTTCTTTCCGCCAAAGAGCAACAGGAAAATGAGGGCAATGACAAGCACCTCCTGCATTCCAAGTCCAAGCATCAATACATTATTCATATACTTCATCTATATCATTAACATCTTCCAAGCCGCTATCGGAGAACTCGCAAGGATTGAAACCTTCGTCAAGATCGAACACAGCATTCTCGTTATAATTCAAATGTTTGTCAGCATACACCTTCTTCATATAATAAGCAAAGATAGGCAGTGCCATAGCAGCACCCTGTCCCATATCCATGCGGTCGAAATGGATGTCGCGGTCATCGCCTCCGACCCAGCAGCCCGACACAAGAGAAGGGGTGATTCCCATAAACCATGCATCACTGTTATTATTGGTGGTACCGGTCTTTCCTGCCATCTCGCCTTTCAGGTTATACCTATAGCGTAACCTTGTAGCTGTGCCCCCGTCGACAACGGCCTTCAGCATATACAGCATCTTGTTTGCTGCCGCTTCACTGATGACCTCGTTCATCCGAGGCTGGAACTGTGCGATATTGTTTCCATCGCTGTCTTCAATCTTCGTGACAAACATGTGTGCCGCGCGAATTCCGTGATTAACGAAAGCCGTGTAGGCGCTGACCATCTCGCCGACGGTAATCTCGCACGGACCAAGACAGAGAGCCATCGAGGGATGAATCTCCGGGTTATTGATGCCATATTCATGCAGCAGCTGAACGAAGGCATCAGGATTGAGCTTACTCATCAGGTAGGCAGATATCCAGTTGTTCGACTGCTGTAGTCCCCATTTCAGCGTCACCATTTCGCCATAGCGTGAATGGCTGCCGTTGCGTGGTGTCCAAGGTTTGCCGGCCACCATGTAAGTCTGCTGTACATTGGGAGCCAGGTCGCATGGCGAGAAGCCGTTCTCCATCGCCAGTGAGTATAGGAAAGGTTTGATGGTGGAGCCTACCTGTCGTCTGCCGTCCATCACCATGTCGTAGGCGAAATACGTAAAGTCAAGACCACCGACATAGGCTTTTACGTAACCGTTCTTGGGATCCATGCTGATAAATCCTGTACGAAGGAAGGACTTCAAGTAGCGGATGGAGTCGAGCGGTGTCATCACGGTGTCTATCTCACCGTGGTAACTGAAGATAGACATCTGTGTCTTTGTGTTAAACGATTTCTCGATATCTGCATCCGACGCTCCTTCGTTTTTCAGCACTCGGTAGCGTTCACTCTGGCGCACCGATCGCATCAGGATCTTCCTTACTTCCGCTGCAGTCAGTTTGTTAGAGAAGGGTGACGTCGACTTCTTCTGATTCTCCCTGAAGAAAGCTGGCTGCAGATATTTTGCAACATGTTCATAACAAGCTTGCTCTGCATATTTCTGCATCCTAGAGTCAATCGTTGTATAGACTTTCAGGCCGTCGGTATAGATATTGTAGTTCGAACCGTCCTTCTTCCTGTTCTTATTACACCATCCGTACAGGGGGTCTGTCTCCCAGTTAATACTGTCAATATGGTATTTCACCCCACCCCACGACGGATAGTCGGCACGTTCCGGTTTTCTGGCCATCATATAGCGTCTCAGGAAGTCACGGAAATAGACGGCAACGCCCTCTTTATGGTCAGAGGCATGGAAATTCAGTTTCAGCGGTTCAGCCTGACATTGGCGGCACTGCTCCTCCGAGATATATCCCGCCTTCTGCATCTGTGCCAGCACGACATCCCGTCGGTCTTTACAACGTTCTGGGAAGCGTACTGGATTAAAGAAAGACGGATTCTTGCAAAGTCCCACCAAGGTTGCCGACTCCGAGGTTGTCAGGTCTATAGGCTCTTTATTAAAATAAGTATTGGCAGCCACCTTAATACCCACGGCGTTATGGAGGAAGTCAAACTTGTTCAGGTACATTGTCAGGATTTCGTCCTTCGTGTAGTTCCGCTCCAGTTCGACGGCAATGACCCACTCTATCGGTTTCTGCAGGACACGCTCCAGGGTTGTGTGTGCCGGTTTCTCGGTGAAGAGCTGCTTTGCCAGCTGCTGCGTTATCGTTGATCCGCCGCCCGCCGACTTCTGTCCCATCATACCTCTTTTTACGATAGCACGTCCCAGGGCATAGAAGTCAATCCCCGAATGATCGTAGAAGCGTACATCCTCGGTTGCCACCAGTGCCTGCACCAGAGACGACGGCAGGTTGGTGTAGTCAACCATCACACGGTTTCCCTTTTCGGAACTCCATGTTCCTATAATCTTGCCGTCAGCGGAATACACCTGTGTGGCATAACGGTTAATAGGATTCTGCAGGTCTTCTATCGGAGGCATATATCCTATCTTTCCCTCCTTGATGCCCCAGAAAGCAAGGCCCGTCGCCAGTACTGCCAGAATAAGCACGCACCACAAGAAACGAACGAAAAACTTTTTCATATTTTCATTTTTTCGGTGCAAAAATACAAAATTCTCTGAAATAATCACACGAAATCGGGAAATAATGTGTAATTTTGCCCCATCATTTACTAAAAACAACGATGGAAAAGCATAATTTTGTTACTATTGCCAATCTCACCCGCGAGAAAATCCTCTATATGATTGAGATGGCACAGGAGTTTGAGAAGCACCCCAACCGTGAGCTGTTAAAAGGGAAGGTCGTTGCCACGCTTTTCTTCGAGCCCAGCACCCGCACCCGTCTTTCTTTCGAGACAGCCGCCAACCGTCTTGGTGCCCGCGTCATCGGCTTTGCCGACCCGAAGATCACCAGCGGCACCAAGGGCGAGACACTGAAGGACACCATCCTGATGGTCAGCAACTACGCCGATGTCATCGTCATGCGCCACTACATCGAGGGTGCCGCCCAATATGCTTCCGAAGTGGCTCCCGTGCCCATCGTCAACGCCGGCGACGGTGCCCACCAGCACCCCTCACAGTGCATGCTCGACCTCTATAGCATCTACAAGACCCAAGGTACGCTCGAGAACCTTAATATTTATATGGTGGGCGACCTGAAATACGGCCGTACCGTCCACTCGCTGCTGATGGCTATGCGCCACTTCAACCCCACGTTCCACTTCGTGGCGCCAAAGGAGCTGGCAATGCCCAAGGAGTACAAGCTCTACTGCGACGAACACGGCATCAAGTACCAGGAGCACACAGCCTTCAACGAGAAGGTCATTGCCGATGCCGACATCCTCTACATGACCCGCGTGCAGAAAGAGCGTTTCAGCGACCTGATGGAGTATGAGCGGGTGAAGAATGTCTATATCCTGAATAACGACATGCTCCGGCTGGCCAAGCCCAACATGAAGATCCTGCACCCCCTGCCCCGCGTCAACGAGATAGCCTACGAGGTGGACGACAACCCCCACGCTTATTACATCCAGCAGGCAGGCAACGGACTCTTTGCCCGCGAAGCCATCTTCTGCGATGTCCTCGGCATCAGCCTCGACGAAGTACGTAACGACAAAACCATCATCCTATGAACAAGAAAGAACGCCTCGTTGCCGCCATTGAGCACGGCACCGTCATCGACCATATCCCCGCTGCCAAGACCTATCAGGTAGCCCAGTTGTTAGGACTCTTCGAGATTGACACCCCTGTCACCATCGGCATCAACTACCCCTCGAAGAAAGTGGGCAGCAAAGGTATCATCAAAGTGTCCGACAAGTTCTTCACCGACGACGAGATCTCGCGCCTCTCGGTCGTTGCCCCCAACGTCATCCTCAGCATCATCCGCGACTATGAGGTCGTTGAGAAGAAGACCGTCGAGACACCCAGTGAGATTCGTGGCATCGTGAAGTGTAACAATCCGAAGTGCATCACCAACAACGAACCGATGCAGACCTACTTCCACGTTACCGACAGCATCCTGACCTGCCACTACTGCGAAAAGGAACAGGATATTAACAAAGTAGAACTGGTATAGAAGAAAATCCATTATAATGGCAGAGCTCTCCCACGACCTCAAATGAAGTCGGCGGCGAAAAGACCTGCCCGCCAGAGGACGTTGCCGAGCACATGGAAGCTCTGCTTGATGACTACCATGCAAGCCATCACACTTTTCAGGACATCCTTGACCTGCATGTACGCTTTGAACGCATCCATCCTTTTCAGGACGGCAATGGCCGCGTGGGGCGCCTTATCATGTTCAAGGAGTGCCTCAATAGCAGCATTGTTCCTTTTATCATTACAGACGAACTCAAAATGTTCTACTACCGCGGCCTGCGTCGTAGCCTCGGCCCTGCGAAAGATAGTTCTTGGCAATCTCGGCATCAGTCTTTTTAGGCACCGCCCCCGTCCAAGTTGTAAGCCCCATGAAATCCTTCCGTACATCAGCCCGCTCAAATTCAGCCATGTACTTGTCGCTGATGTCCTACTTGTATTGCCGCCGCAGACGGTAGATGTCCGACACGTTCTCGGCGAAGAGCACGTTGTCTAGGGTGTTAATAGTCTCGATGTTCGTCGAGAAGATGCGTTCCACCGTCTCGGTATAGTTGATGTAGGGTGATGACTTCACGAAAAGGAAGGGATTCTCATTGAGCAGCTTTGGATTCTCGGCCACCGCCAGTTGCATCTTGAAGCCCTCACGGAGCATCGAGTCGCACTGCTCGGCCCGTTCAATGCTGCTTGCGAGGTCGTAGAGTATCATCATCACCATCTCGCGCCTGGCCTCTTCCTTTTTCTTGCCGTCGAGCCATGCGGCGGTGCCGAAGGTGAGCACGATGGAGATGGTGGTGGCTACCAGCGAGAGCAGGAACTGCTTCAGGGTAGCCATGCCGCTACCCATCTTCAGACTCTTGGGGGTATGTACTTTCACATTCATCACTCTATGTCTATTTTCTTACAATGATTGCATTTGGATAGTTCTTAGGATTGAACTTGAAGACATTGTCACTCACGCCAAACTTGATCTTTGTCACAGTCATGGTCATCGACACGCCGCTCTGCTTGGCCTTCATCTCACGGAAATAGTACTTGTCCTTGTCAATCTTTACCACCATCTTCTTGGGGTCGTCCTTTTTGACGGGGTTCGTGAATGTCAACTCGTAGTACCGCCCGCTGACCTTTACTGTAGCGGTCTTATAATCTTTATCCACACTGAAGTCGATGTCATAGTCGCTTTCCGACTTCTTGGTTGTCTTTTTGATGGTGAGGGTATCCTTGACTTCCTTGCCTTTCTTCTTGAGGTCGATATGCCGGTAACTCCATTCTTGTGTCCCGTCGAAGCCCTCCTCAGTCCTGACTTCCCTGCCTAATACTTTCATAAACATGGTGGCTTTCGTCTTTTCGTTTTTCATGGCCACAGTTGCAGTCATACCCGATAGTTTTACCACCATACGCGCTTCCATAGTCATCGTCATCTCCAGACCGGCGGGATTTGACATGACTTTCTCGCACTTCCGCATAATCTCCGTTACTTGCGGGTCTATCTGTGCCAGTGCACTCATTGTGCCGAATAGTGTCAGGATGACGGCAAGCATCCATAGTCTTGTCTGTTTCATTCAATTCTATTTCATTTAATCTGCTTGACGGGGAATGTGAAATAGGTATTGGGGAAGGGCTCGTTCTTCAGCGTGAAGTGCCACCACTCCGAGTCGAGGGGCTTGAAGCCGTGGGCGAGCATGGCGCGGCGCAGGATCATGCGGTTCTTGAACTGCTGCTCGGTGATGCTTCGCTTCGGCTCGGCAGGACTCTTGCTGTTATCGCCGGTGTATTCGCCCGTCTCGGGATTGCCGCAGAAATCGGGATGACTCTCAGGACCGAACCAGTCGAAGGTGCCGCCCATGTCCACCTCCTTCTCCGTTGCCATATCAAAGAGCGTCAGGTCAACGGTGCTGCCACGCGTGTGACCACTCTTCTCCATGATGTACTCTTGTTCAAAAAGGACGCTCTTGTCGAGGTCAGGATAGAAGTAGGGCTTCATCTTTGTGTCCGAGAGGTCGGCAGCCCAGCGCACGAAGTGGTCAACACCCTTCTGCGGACGGTAGGCATCGTAGATCTTCAAGCGATAGCCCTGCGACATCACGTCGTCGCTCACTTCCTTCAGGGCTTTTGCGGCCTGTTTGGTGAGCAGTGCCGTCGGCTCCTCATAGCCGTCGATGCGGGCTCCCACGAAGTTGTACGTACCGTAGTAGCGAATCTCCAGGATGGCGTCGGGCACGGCTTCGCTAAGGGTTACAAACTGGCTGCTGTCATCGGTCGGACTGACAACAGGCGTGTCATCGTTGCTGTTACAACTGGTAATCACACATGCGCCGCAAACAACAGCAAAGACTGCGGCGAGCAGTAAATACTTTTTCATTTGCATATATGCTTTATTCATTCAAGTTTCGCATTTGCTCCGCTCGGCTCTGCCGCTTGCAAAGCAAGAACTTCTTTGTAGTTAAGGAGTTAAGTAGTTATCGCTTCGCTCGTCCTTTCGGACTGTAGTTAAGCCATTACTCTTCTCGCTGGTTTCTGCCGCCAGACATTTGGCTTCGCTCGGCTCTGCCGCTTGCAAGGCAAGAACTTCTATAACTACTGACTACTTTACTACTTCAGAAAGTTGAATTTATTCATATCTTATCTTCCTATTTGCTTTTTCAGTTTCAGTACGCGGTGTACGCTCTGGTCGATGCGCTGTTCGGTGAGCCTGCCGTCCTCCACGGCCTTGACTACGGCGTCGAAAGCCTCTACGAAGTTCTGCGGACCCAGCACGATGTCGGCACCGGCCTGGAGCGTACCGACAGCGGCCTCTGCATTGGTGTACTGCCTGGTGATAGCACCCATCTCCATGGCATCGGTAATGATGATGTTCTGGTAGCCTAACTCTCCACGCAGTTTGTCCTGAAGGATGACAGACGACATGGTAGCGGGGATGTCCGAGCCCGTCACATTGGGCACGGCGATATGGGCTGTCATAATCAGCTGTGTGCCCCAGGTAATGCCCGCTTTGAAAGTCACCATCTCGCAGTCCAATATCTCTGCCCAAGTCTTCAGGCTTTGGGCATAGCCGTAGTGGGTGTCGGCCTTGGTGTCGCCGTGGCCGGGAAAGTGTTTGATGCACCCTGTCACACCGGCATCCTTCAGTCCCTGCAGGTAGTTAGTAACCATTGGAGCTGCCACAGCAGGATCGTCACTGAAAGCCCGCTTGCCTATTACTATATTCTCGGGGTTAGTGTTAACATCGGCAACAGGGGCAAAGTCCACGTCGAAACCGTATTTTTTAAGATATGTACCGATGGTGTTGCCGCAGTAGTATGCATTATCAGGGTTGCCAGTCTGGCCTATGGCATCCATCGACTCAAATATCTCTACGTCGAAGTTCGCATTATTACCGATACGGGCCACGCGGCCACCCTCCTCGTCGATGCAAAGCAGGGGCGAGCCGTTCAAGGCACGTAGCTGAGGGATGAAGGCCGCCAGTTGTGCCTCGTCCTCGATATTGTGGGCATAGAGGATGATGCCGCCCACAGGGTACTTCTCGTTCACGCCCAGCATCGTGGCGTTAACGGCCTGCAACTTGATAGCCTTGATGTCGTCAGCACTGTTGTCCACGGTGCTGACCAGGTTAAAGTGAATAGTGGTGTCGAGACACTCTGGGCGCACGTAGAACAACTGCCCCACCTTTTCGCGCAGCGTCATCTTTTGTAGTTGCGCCTCCACCTCGTCGGTCGGTGCTGGTGGTGTTATGGGGTCATCGTCGTTCGAACACGATGTCAGTACACTTCCGCCGCTGATTACAAGGATGGCGACTAGCATCCATAGCTTCATTTGTTTCATATTACACTTTTTGTTTATTTTGACTCCACCTGCCAATGGCATAGCCGACGGCAAGTATGGCAGAACAACAGATGCCTAACATGGTCACGGCTATCGACTTGACAAGCCACTCGGGATGTTTTGCCATTTGTTCATCAGTTATATCGATGACAGTAAACACAATAATCAGAGCTACGATTGCTGCCACTACGGCGCAAAGCATTATGCGCCAAAGCGTGCCCCACAGTCCATAGCCAAACAGTTGGCAGTAAGTAATGAAGAAATATAGCGGAATGAGTGCGAGTATAGGCGCGAAACATTCGGCAAGGGTAACAAAGATAAGAGCCAGCGTGCTGAGGAATACCTGAATGAAGAATCCTTGTGGCAGTTTGTGGGCTGTGTGGCGAATGGTGGAACAGTACCCATGTGGGCAGAATCATCGTGGAATAGATGATAAGGAAGCCCCAGCCCTGATTCTTTTCAGCCCAGTCGAGAAAGGTAATCACGGCATCCATTCCCTTTACCGACTGAGGCTCATCGTGCGAGTTGCCCAGCAGGTTGACTATGAGCGTACACACGATAGCCACGATGAGAAGCATCTTCACTGGCGGGAAGCTAACCTGCCGCTTGCCTGTAATATAGTCGCGAATAAGGTAGCCAGGGCGCCAGAGCAGTTGCCACAGCGTGTAGGTCATGGAGCGTGTGCCCACGCCCCATATCTCCATCACATTCTCCCTGACGCTCGACCAGTTCACCGCGCCCAGCGTGGCCTTCTGTCCGCACTGCGGGCAGAAGTTGCCAACATACTCGCGATTGCAGTTGCAGCAGCGGTGGGTCTCTTCCTCGTTCATAGCATAGTGGAACGGATTCTCCTGCCACACCCTGAAACGCCTGTACTTCGTTCTCATTGTTTACTGTTTACAGGTCGCACTTATAGCCGATGGTCAGCGTCAGACAGCTATTGCGGATGCTGCCGGGTGTGCGCCAGCCGTTGCTGAACATGTCGCCCTTGTTCATCTTCGTCAGGCCCAGGTGGTAGCGCAACTCCACGAACCAGAGGTCATCATCGCTGTCAGTGTAGAACTGCCAGTTCAGGGCCACCGGCACCGAAAGGCTGACCGTCTTCAGTTGGTCGGTGTAGCTGATGTCGTTCATGCGTGCCGAGAGTATGAAGTCGGGCTGAATGCCGGCCTTCAGCGTGATGGGGCCAACCATGAAGTTGGCCAACAGCGGAACGCTGAGGACATCTAAATACATATTCTTGTCGATGACCGAGTAGTTCACACCCTGATAGACGTTGGTCAATCCGATGGACGGGGCGAACCAGTCGGTCACGTTGTAGCCAATCTCACCATTCGCAGCAATTCCGATGCGACCTTTAGCGTCCTCAATGTCACCCGCGAAGGTTGACCACGATGCACCCAACCAAGCCGATGAGAACCACCCGCCCTGACGGGTCTGTGCATTCACGCTCACTGCGCCGCAGACGGTAAGGATGGAGGCGAACATCCATAGTTTCATTTGTCTCATCTGTCTCGTTTTCTAATTAATTACAGGTCAAACAGTCCGGCTAACTCAGCAAACAGCTCCGGATTGGAGGCTACGTTGATGACAAGGTCGGCCAGCCCGTCGAGCAGGTCAACGAGATCTTGGTCTGTCTTGTACTCATCATCCTGCATATACATGAGCATGGCGGTGGTGAGTAGAAAGACGGGGACTCCGTTCTCGCAGTGGTTGCCGAAGTCGCGGAAGTCGGTAGTCAGCTTGGTGCAGCCTTTACTCTTGAGATAGTTAGCCATCTGTTCGCTGACGTGCCAGTCCATGTAGAGGTCGCCGGTGCTGTGCATCACGTAGTAGGAGGTCTGCGTGTCGGGCTGCCACGTAGCGTTGGCACCACAGAGCGACTTCTCAGCAAACTTGTCGTGCATCACCTTGCCAATGCCCTTTGTCCAGTCGCAGGCAGCGGGTGTCAGAATCTCGCTCACCTTCTTGTCAATGCCTATACGCTCGTTAATCTCGCTGGTGAGGTACTGTTTGGAGAGAATCCAGTCGGAGATATGGTCGCAGAGTGGTGGCAGGAAGATGTCCTTGTAGTCGAGGCCCAGATTGTAGGTTTCGTTGAAGCTTACCATGATGAGGGGCATGGAGCACACGTAGCCGGTGAAGTCGGTCTCGACATAGTTTTCATAGACAGTGTTGATATCGTATGGTGAAGCACCGATGCCTGTGAAAGCAATGTGAATATCGGGGCGGTGCTCTGAGATGTACTTCTGGAAGCCCACGGCGAGCATGCCGCCGCTGCTGTAGCCCAGACTGTTGATGGGCAGGCCGTCCACATTGTAGCCCTTCTGCTTCAGAATCTCCATGGCGGCATCGTAGCAGTCGAGCTGTGCCACGGCGTTGATTTCGTGACAGCAGTAGGCCTGGGGGTTGTCCTTGGTGAGCGTCCAGCCGTAGTAGTCGCTACTGATGAGGATAACGTTGAAGTCATCGTTCATGTAGATACCAATATCGTTATAGCCCGCATCGAAGAGTTGCTCGTCTTTCTGAGCATGAGTCCACTGGTGGAATATGATCAACTGGTTGGGCTCTTCCGTTTTGTTGAAGATGTGGCGTGGCATGTTGATGGTGCCAGTCATACGCACAGGGGTCTTCAGGTCGGGGCCTACACTGGTGTATTCAAACTGAATTTGGTTCATTTCGGCGCGGAACATGTTGCCCATTGCACCGTCGAGTGCCACCAACTGGCGGTCATCGTTCAGAATCTTCCAGTCGAGGCTGTAGCTGCGCTGAGCCGTGCCAGGTACGCCGTCGTTATTGGCGGGCGCCACGGAGTTGTCGTCGTTGCTGCTGCACGAGGTCATCACCGTCTGGCCACAGAGTGCAAGTATGGCGGTAAGCATCCAGAATTTGTATTGTTTCATTTGTCTATTTATTCAAGTTTCGCATTTGCTCAACTTCTTTGTAGTTAAGGAGTTAAGTAGTTATCGCTTCGCTCGTCCTTTCGGACTGTAGTTAAGCCATTACTCTTCTCGCTGGTTTCTGCCGCCAGACATTTGGCTTAACTTCTTTAACTACTAACTACTTTACTACTTCAGAAAGTTGAATCTATTTATTTAAGCTCGGTTGTGTGGAAGTTATTACCAGAGGATGTTGCTGAAATAGCGTATGCCCGATTCCCATTTGTTGTTCAGCATCTCCTTTACATAATCGCCATGGTAGTATAAGAAGAAGGCTGTGCCTACGCTGACGTGGTCCTTGGTGTTGGAATCGTTGATCTCATATTTGCAGCAATTGTTATCAGAGCCCCAATGTCCTATCACCGAGAGCAGATTATCGTAGGGAACCACAAGATCCTTTTTGGCACTGAAGAAAGTGAACTTGGAGCCTGCGGGGGGTGTCCACCTGTCGCCATCCTCCTTGTACCAAAGGGCGTTCTTCTTGAGGCAGTGCTCGAGGATTTGCAGTTTTCTGGCCATAGTGGCATTGGAGGGTACGGTGCCGTCGAGGAAGTAGAAGTAGGTGTCGTCGTTGAGCACACCGCGTGCGTGTGGCTTGCCTGCCCACTCATGTCCTGCGGGATATTTGGGAAAATTCCGTTCGAAGATGAGCATGTCCAGTTGATCTGTTGCTTTTTCCTTGCTGTCCATTGCCTCAAAGATTCCGGACTCTGTGACCAACGGGGTGCAAAAGTCACCGGGCTGTATGCCAGCGGTAATCATCTCCTGGTCGGTCTTGCACAGGCCATTGAGCATCAGCAGCGGCGCACAGGGCATCTGAAGGTAGTCTAATTCGCAGTAGGATTTCAATGTGGCGTATGGATCGTATGGGCCGTCGCCACAGATAGCACCCGTCCAACGAGGCAGTACCCAGTGCATCTCGGGATGGTCGAGCCACCAACGGTAGGAGGCTGCCGAGACGGCACCGCCCTGGGAGTAGCCCACAGAGACAATTGTCCAATTATCTTTCAGATGGTGTCCGGTGTTGGTGTTGAACCATGCCTGTCCCCAGCAGGCGGCATCGACGCATTGCTTGGCTTGTACCTCGCGGCTGAGATAGGGGTGAACCCGGTCTTTGGTGCTGCCGTAGCCTTCGTAGTCAGGTACAATGACAAGGCAGTCAGTGCCAAAGGCAGAATATCCGGCCCATTTGTTGACAGCAACGGCAAAATCTGATGCCAGGCTTGTCAGGCCGTAGGTGGTGGGACGCTGGGCATCGCTGGTCACCGTACAATGGGTTACCAGGATGACATGTTCCGGGTCAGTCGTCTTCAAACCAAAAAATGCAGGATATGCTACCAAAGTGGACATGTTGATGGTGGAACCGTCGTAAGAAGTGGTTGGAACAGAGATCACTTCATATTTCAGTTTGCCAAATCCGAGGATACCATTACCTCCCTCGGCGTTTTGTATGGAGTCACGGACGTGCTCCATCTCGGCCAACTGTTGTTGGTAGTATGCGATTTCATTCTCGCTGCCGTTGCCCGACTGTGCTTCTTGAAGCGCATTCTGGTAATACTCGAACAAATCAATGATGCCCGATTCCGTCGGCTGAATGCTCTTCACCCTCTCCTCGATGTTGGCATAGGAATCGGTGGTGTTCGAGTTGTTGTCGTCATCGTCCGATGAACAGGCGGTGAACGTCGCGGTCATCAGGCTGCTTGTCAGGATGGCAGCCAGCATCCATAGGAATCTCTTCGTTTTCATTTGTTTTGTAATTATGTTAATGATTTTATTGTGAATAATCAATTATCTGTTGTAATAAATTCAGCGGGACTGGTGGCATAGAGGTTGCCGAAGCGGGCGGCGTTCACTATCTTCACGTGCGAGCCGATGGTGTTTCGGGCGCAGTAGAGGTAGAGGTCACGGTAGGTGGTCGTGGGGGCGGCAGTGAGGCAGTTCACGACGTTGCGGGTGAAGCGGTCGCACATCCATGTGCCCCATCGTCCCATCGACGGGTTCCAATTCTCGGCCCACGACTGCTCGCTGCCGTTGGCACCGCTGATGGCGAGTACGCCGGGGATGCCCTCGACTCGACGGATGACATTCTCGCTGAAGCATGGCTCGGTGACGATGAACATCTTGCGGTAGCGGCCCTCGGCCTGCATCCGGCTTACGGTCTCGTGCATCAGGTCAGCAGTGAAGCCATGCCCGGCGGCATTGTCGCGCCACACCAGTTCGTCGGCGCCGCCAGCAGCCTTGCTGCGGCCGTGACCGCTCCAGTAGAGCAGCACGTTTTGCCCCGCATCGGCGGGCAGCACGGTGGGGGTGCGGTCGGACGCCTTGCCCAACAGGATGTTGGCGATGTCGGCAGGTGTCAGGTCGGCGGCGGCGTAATCCACCACGGCAGCAGGCCAGCCCTCGACGGCGTCGGTGCCGCCCAAGAGGTCAGGACCGAACGCGCTGCTGCGGATGATGCCCTGTTCGGGGTTCTCGGGGTCGGAAGCCAAGGCGCGGTCGATGATGAGGATGATGTGGTCGTCGTCCATTCCGCCGTGGCGCAACATCTGATAGACGCTGAGCACGTCGGCCTGATGGCGGTAGTTAGTCAACCCGTTAGAACCCTGCACGAGCACGGCGTAGCGGTCGGTGACCGGGGGGTACTGCGGGACGGTGCTCTCGGTGGCCATCTCGCTGAACGCTTCGAGGGCGGCCTTCTCGTCGTAGATAAATTTCCAGGCGGCGTTGGAACTGGCCACATTGTCGCTGCCCACGTCGCCGAAGTAACCGCGGTGAATGACCTGTCCGTCGAGTATCTGCCAGTGCAGATAGGTGGTGCTGGTGGCGGTGGTGTAGGTCTCCAGGTCGAAGCGTATGGCACCCGAGGCGCCACGGAACGTGTATTGCTCGCTGCGGCGGTCCTCGATGGCTTTGAGATACTGCGCCATGGGGGTGGGCGCCCAGGCCGTGAGCGCCGCGTTCTCGTTGAAGACACTGGTGAGATAGATGATAGAGGCTATGATGCTCTCGTTGCGGGTCATGACCGCTTCGAGGTCGTTGTGCTCGGCATAGCAGGCGGCGAAGCCGGCGAGCATCAGTGCGTCGTAGAACTTGCACTCGGCGAAGGTGGGACTCTGGCCAAACTTGGCGCGGTAGCTGGTCTCGAAGCCCGTGGTGGGGTCGGCATAGGGCGAGAAGCCCTGGTAGCCCTGCAGCACGGCCGCGCCGCGCTCGCCGAGGGCATCTGTGATGTCGTCGCTGATGTCGTTGAAGGCGAAGTAGGTCTGCATCGTGTTGGCGAACATCTGCCATTGCTCGTCGTTGGCAGGGTCGTCGGGGTCGGTGGAGGGCAGGATGAGGCTGAAGGTCTCGTCGGAGGTGAACCACTGCCGGCGCAGGCGGGCTACGTCGTATAGTTGCTGCGCCGACTCCACCACGCAGAAGGTGGCGGTGGTGCCTGCACCGGTACTCTTGCGTACCTCGTCCATGTAGCTCTTCAGCCTTGTGGTCAAGTCCTCGGTGCCGGCATATTGCTCGTTGCGTAGCAGCGTGATGCCACCGTCCTCGGCGTAGAAAGGCGCCCAGTAGTTGAAGGTCTGCCCATAGACGCCCTCGGGCGCGAAGACGGCGGCCTCGGCTCTCATGACTCCGCTGTAATACTGCACCTCAGTGGCGTAGCCGCTCATGAGCACGTCGGTGAAGGCCACGTCGGTCTCGGTGAGCGCCCAGAGGAAGGGCTTTTTGTTGAACTGACTGGCGCTGCCCGCATTCGAGACGGCATAGCGGCGGATGACCTCCTCGCTGGTGGCCGTCGGTGCGATGAGGGGCTTGAGCGTCGGCTGGCAGGCGGCGGCGAAGATGGCTACGTCATCGTTGGCGAAGGGACCGATGATGGCGGTCAGCGTAGTGTCGGCAGCCAGATGTCTGCTCAGGGCAGCCATGTCCTCGCTCTGCTCGTCGTACCATTCGAGCTTCAGCGCTACGGTCAGCGTGTCATTGAGTTGCGCCTCGCGGAAGTTGTCGAGGAACCACTGCGCCGTGCGCTCCAGCCGCTCCTTCGTAGCGGCATCGCCCAGCGGCGCCACCACGGCCACCGTGCGCTCCACCCAGTGCCGCTGCGGCTGATAGACGATGGTGTCGTCCTCCTGTTTACAGGAAGCGAAGAGTGTCAGCAGGAGCAGTATTGCTGCTACAAACCTCTTACTTCTTACATCATACTTCTTACTTCTCATATTCTGCCTCCTTCCTAATAGCTTCCTCGCGAATGCCCTCCCACTTCGCGTCGGGCAGTAGTTCATCGAAAGCCTCTTGCATAGTTGTACCGTAGGGATGCAGGATGACGTCCGTGTAGCCGTCGGCCATGCCCAGCGACTGGTGCTTCGGCATCCCCTCGCCCGAGAACCAGCTGCCGATTGTGCTGATGACAGCATTGTCAACATGCTTCACCACCGAGTAATGGCATCGGGCTGATGTCTTCTTGCTGTCGATGCCCACATACTGGTAGCCGCCGATCAACTCTGTAAGGCGGAAGAACGTGTTTGCCGCGCCGCCGCAGACAGGCATGAGCAGACGGTTAGAGGATTCCCATTCCTCCTCCGGCTCTGCCATGATGCGAAGGGCGGTGGAATCGGCCACGCTGAAGCCATCGCCATTCTCCTCGGCTATGTATCCGCTGACGAGCACCTTCTCGTCATCGGTCGTGATGTAGTCTGTACCGAAACCGTCGGCAAAACCCTGCATAGCCTCGGCCACGGCCTTGTCCTTGGGGTTGGCTCCCAGAAGCAGCACGTCGCCGGCCACGATGGGCGCAATGGCTCCGGCAGCATACATCGCCCCGTAGTAGGGCATATAGAGCGTAGAGCCTTTGCCGCTGAGCGGCGTGCTGGTCTCTAAGTATAGAAGGTCGGCGCGCGGGTTGGCCTCTATACGCTGGCTGTTCTGCCGCACCTCCTCATCGTAGAGCGTGCTGGCCACGATGAGCAGACGGCGCACAGTGTCCGTGGCGGCACTCATCTCGGCGATGGTCTGTTCCAGGAAGATGCGTCCACCGTCGCCGGTGATGGGCGAGAGGTGGAGCGTGCGCAGCCCCATCATGGCGGCCGCCTCCTCTACGCCCTGATAGACAAGGTCGTTGTACGACTGGTCGCCAATGCCGTCGGGGGCATAGAGCACCGTGACGAGCGGCGCCCCACTGCTCTGGTCGTTCGGGTCAGGCTCATAGATGATGTCGCCGTCCTTCGTGCAGGCCGCAAGCAGCAACGCCGCCAAGGATGCCAAGAATGCCAAGGATGGCAAGGATAGTCTTTTCATACCTCTGTTATAGTCCCTATGGACATCTGTTTGGCCGCAAAGGTACATATTTTCCCACACGCGCGCAATAATGTACAAAAATAAGCAAGTCGTTTGCAAAAATTAGCAATCCCCACAGCAAACAAACTGCGGGGATTGTTATTCGGTTGAATCACTTGGTTAGTTCTGCTTTTGCAACTCCCTGAACTCGCTGGGGCTGAGTTCGTACTTCACCTTGAAGTCGTGATTGAAAGTGGTAACGCGCGAGAATCCTGAGGCAGCGGCAATATCGGCAATACTCATGGTGGAGTCGCGCAGCAGTCGGCAGGCGTACTTCAACCGGCACTCGCGAATGAAGTCAGGCAACGACTTGTAGGGACTGCCTTGTGTGAAGGCTGTACCGATGCGGCGACTGCTGATGCCGAAATGAGCAGCAGCGGCCTCGCGGTCGAACAGCGGTTGGAGATACAACTGTTGGCTGATGATGGCCTGACTGATTTGCAGGAACAATTGCTCGTTTGTCATCGATTCGGAGATTTCAGCCGTCGTCTCAGGCTCTTGTTCTGCTGTGATGTGTTCTCTCTCAACAGATTTGTGTTTCTCTTCAGGCGGCAGCAGTTCTGAAATCTGCTTGGCAATAACGCGGTTTTTCTTCCGGATGATGCGATGATGGCGAAAGAGGATGAACAGTATGAGTAGCAACAGCACTACTACTACAGACAAGCCGATGGTTATCTGGCGTGCATAATGTACCTCAGTCTTGTGCTGTTCTATCTCCATCTGCTGCTCGTAGTCTCGGAAGCGAGCTTCGTCCAGGTCATGAAAAATGGAGTCCATCTTGGCGGTCTCGCCCAGCAGGCACAGCGTCGGAATGATGAAATGACGCCCTGCCTGCGTCTGACCATAGCCGCTCTGCTCGTAGAGGTCGAGATACCTGCGTGACTGCTGCTGATTGCCCTGTCGGGCATACGCCTCGGCCAGATAGCCGTAGGCCCTGTTGCGATAGAAGTCGATATAGCCGGCGCGGTCTTCGTCGGCGGGTTCGCGGTAACTGCCGTCACGATAGTCGTCGGGGTGCTGCTCATAGTCGGCGAGCCTGTCCAACATGCTTTGGGCAACGGGAATGATGTCGGCATGACGCCCGGTCTCATTCAATACACCCACCTTACGTTTGAGCGCTATCATGGAGGCATCCAGTTCGTTGAACTTCCTCTTGCCGTCAAGAGCGGCTATCACGCTGTCTATCTTGGCAAGTCCTTCCCGCAGATGCCCCGTATGAGTCAGCGCCACGCCCATCTCAGCCTCGCTCCTCAGGGCTTCCGTCTCGTCGCCGTTCTCATGGAACAGCGTCACCAGCTCGGCCGTCCATCTCAGTATCCGCGCGTCGTCGTTGTTCCGCCGGCAGGCATTCACGAGGGTTTCTAATACATCCTGACGGTACTCATGGTTCTCGCGGGCCACGTCGAGCAGCATCAGCCGCTCACAGATGGCGATGGCCGAGTCCAGCCGCGTGCTCTCCAACGACTGGCAGTAGACCTTGGCGCGCAGCCAGTCGGTCTCGTAGTCCGCCATCCCCTCGGCGCGCAGCGAGTCAATCGTCTGCAGTGCCTGCTCAGGCCTGTCGGCAGTCAGTTCCATCACCTGTGCCGCCGCCTGCTTCACGTCTATCGCTGAACCGTCGCGCTTCTGACCGTCGTGCCCGTCAGCGCAGCCTGTCATCAGCACGACCATAACACCTATTAAAAAAAAACTCCTAAATGCCATTTTTTCCATTGCACGTTAATAACACCGCAAAGATAATCATTTTTTCCGAACAAACGAATACTTTTTCTTTTAAATGCTTGTTTCTTCGGAAAAAGATGCACATAGGCTCATTCAGCAAGCGTGCAATGAAAACGATCACCTTCTCCAGTATATCAGTTTTTTATTGTTTTATTTGGGTGCACCCGGATTTTTCTTTGAATTTACTGCTCCAAAATTTGGAAGATAAGAGAAAGCCTGTATTTCATCATGAAGTTCCTGATATACGACTGGCCTATGGTGTCCTCTCTTATCACGGAGATTGTCCGCGCCCCTTTCATGATCAATACCTCAACGGCGTTGGCGTTTCTTTCAAAATATCGCCTGACATCTTTTGCCAAACGACGCGAATTGTAGTCGGATGTCATGTTCAATATAATGCGGTTTGCCTGCCCAACAGAGTCAAGCAGTTGAGTATCCACAGAAGTCTTGCCATAAACGGTTTTCAAGTCATATAATCGATATAGACCCTTGCGTTCAAAGATGAAGTCAGCAGTTCTGATGCCATGAGGATTGGGAAGCAGATATACACGATAGCCCAAGGCTACAGCCTTTCTGGCGGCATCAATAAGTCTGGGGAAGTCGGTGTCGCTTTCGCCGCATTATTAAAAAGATGTATAAAAATGGTGTTTTGAAGGCCAAAAAGCCTCGATTTGGCTCCACTTTGCAAGGTATCCTGGTATATCCTTTGCCAATGCATTTTTGATAGCATTGAACTTGTCATCTCCGACATTCTTACTAACGATTGTCTTCAAGTCGGTCTTCGTGATAACAAAATGGGCAACTTATTTTGTGAAATAGTCTAAAAAAGTTGGCTGATAATAAACAAATAAGTAACTTTGCACCCCAAAAGTTAAAAAACGAGATTATGAACATGAAAGAAATTCCTGTGCTGCTGCTGACAGGCTATCTGGGCAGCGGCAAAACGACTTTACTGAACCGTATACTGTCAAACAAGCGCGGCATCAAGTTTGCCGTCATCGTCAACGACATCGGCGAGGTGAATATTGACGCAGACCTCATTGAGAAAGGGGGTATCGTGAACGAGCAGGACGACTCGCTGGTTGCCCTGCAGAACGGCTGCATCTGCTGCACGCTGAAGATGGACCTGGTGAAACAGCTGCAGGACATCATCGAGATGGAGCGCTTCGACTATATCGTCATCGAGGCCAGCGGCATCTGCGAGCCAGGCCCCATCGCCCAGACCATCTGTTCGATTCCCCAGATGGCACCCGACATGGCGTGCCAGCCCCGTCTTGACGCTATCGTCACCGTTGTCGACGCCCTCCGTATGAAGGACGAGTTCGGCAGCGGTCTCGACCTGAAACGCCAGAACATCGAGGAGGAGGATATCGAGAACCTCGTCATCCAGCAGATAGAGTTCTGTAACATCATCCTGCTGAACAAGGCCGCTGAGGTGAGCGCCGACGAACTGGGACGCATCCGCGGCATCGTCCGTGAGATACAGCCGAAGGCCGAGATCATCGACTGCAACTACGGTGACGTAGAACTCGACAAGATTATCAACACCCAGTTGTTCGACTTCGACGAGGTGGCTACGTCGGCCACCTGGATTCAGGAAGTGGAGCGCCACGAAGAGGACGATGACGACGACGATGACGACGAACATGAGCACGAACATGAGCACGAACACGAGCATGAGCATCATCACCACCACCATCACCACCACGACGACGAAGGCGAGGCCGAGGAATACGGCATCGGCACCTACGTCTACTACGCCCGCCGTCCCTTCCACATCGGACTGTTCGACGAGTTCGTCGCCCGCAAATGGCCCAAGGGCATCATCCGCGCCAAGGGCATCTGCTGGTTCAAGGACGAGCCGGAGATCTGCTACGTCTTCGAACAGGCCGGCAAACAGGTCAGTCTGCGCAATGCCGGACAGTGGTATGCCACGATGCCCAAGGACGAGCTGGAGCAGCTGATGGAACAGCAGCCCAGCCTGCGCCGCGACTGGGACGAGCAGTATGGCGACCGTATGCAGAAGCTCGTCTTCATCGGCCAGCACCTCGACAAAGAACTGATAGCCCGCGAGCTGGACTTCTGCTTAGTATAGTCCCACACAAAAAAAATAACGCTTCACCGGCGTGATAAACAGCTGAAAATCTGTTTGTTCCGGTGAAGCGTTTCTATTTTTATCAGAGGGCAACAACGCGGTAGAAGTTGCCCGTATGGAGATGATCGCGGGGGATGCCGAGACGTGTCATCATCTTGCCGAAGGCGGTCTCGCTGACGTCCTTAAGCAGCTTGGGGCTGTGGCGCGAGAGCTGACTCATGAGCTGCGAGGCTGAGAGCTGCTGGACGCGGGGCGACGAGGCATCGGTCTCTTCGCCGGCAGGCACGTCATCAGGCTGCGGTACGCGGAAGAAGCGCAGGAAGAGGTCTTCCAGTGGCGAAAGCCTGTAGTACTGCTCGTTCTGTCGCTGCATGCGCTGTTCCTCGTCCTTGGTGAAGTAATAGCGCTGTCCCTGCTCCACCTCTGTCACCAGCTGGGCATAGAGCTGGCGGTGGTCGATGCCGTCGACGGGTATGACGCCCTGTGGCTCCAGGATGAGGAATCGGCGCGAGCCGGTACGGTCGGAGAGCAGCTGGCGACTGTTGCTGGTGCCCACGAACGAGGCGATACGCGGCAACAGGTTGAAGTTGGTCTTGTACGCCTTGACGAACGACGGGCGGAGTGTCTGCATCAGCGTTTTCAGGTCGGGCATCTTCTTGACAGGCAGTTTGTCGAACTCGTCGATGCTGACCAGCGCGAACTCCACCAGCTTGCGCTCGGCATTGCCCTTCGAGGAGAGGGCGAAGTCGTCGGTGTAGTACGACTCCAGTTCCTCCGGCAGCAGCTCATGCAGGAAGGTACTCTTGTGCAGGCCCTGTGTGGGGCTCACCAGTAGCAGCATCACGGCGTTGGCGTGGCGGTCGTCGACGCCCATCCACTGTGCCACGACGGCGCGCAGCCAGATGGTCATCATCTCGCGACAGTAGTCGCTGGGGTTGATGCGTGCACAGAGGTCGGCTATGCGGTCCTGTCCGTCCCACGTGCCGCGCACGGTGTCGAGCCAGTCGGCCACAGGGTGGTAGTCGCGGGCCATCTCCGAGCGTATGCGCTGCTGGACGAGGCTCTTCAAGCAAAAGACCTGTCCCTCATCCTGCACATTATTCATAATGGTGTTCATCTGCCGCTCGTCGACGGGCAGCCACTCCCCCGCCCCGTCGCGACGGCGGTACTCGTAGCTGTCGCGGACGACGTTGTGGCGGAACTCAAACTCGCGGTTCACGAAGTCGGTCATCTCGCGGATAGGCCTCAGCAGGGCGCGCTTGCGCTGCTGGTAGCGCGCCTGCTCGTCGGCGGTGTCGGCGGCGGCGGCCTTTGTCAGGTTCTCACTCAGCAGCCGGTTCTGCTCTTCCAGCTGCCCGATGTAGGTGTTGCACTGCTGCAACTTGTTTGTCAGATTAAAGATGTTGATCATAATGCTTAAAGTAGAAAATTAATAACTTTTCGAATGCAAAAATACGAAACGGAAGGGGCACTTGCAAGCAAAAGGAATCCTAATCGACTGGTTTTCAGGCTGTTTTAAAGACCGTCACAAAACAAAAACATCAAGGCTCCTCATGATATTCCGGAGCCGCCATTTGCTTTGCCGACCTTGGTCAGCAACGTTACCGACATTGGTCAGGATCGTTGCCGACCAAGGTCAGCAATAAATTTCGCGAAGATTCAGGAGAAAATCCTTGCACATGCCGAAAAAAAAGCGTACCTTTGCAAACATCAACAATCATCAACAATCATCAACAATCATCAACAATAGCCACTGATTATGAGCAGCAAATACGAGATCCACTACAGCGTCCACCCCACGCCGAAGAAGCCCGGCGACACGACGCAGACCTACCACGCAAGACAAAATATCCGCGAGGTGATACACAGCGAACGGCTGAAGACCCACATCGCCGACTACACCCTCATCACTGGCGGTCTGTTCGAGATGGTGATGCACACACTGAAAAAAGAGCTTGCCGAACAGCTGCGGATGGGCAAAAGCGTCCATCTGGACGGCATCGGCCGCTTCAGTCTGCAGATAGGCACCGTCAAGAAGAAGGACGCGGCGGGCCACTGGCGCACAAAGACCTATACCGCCCCCGACGAGCTGACCGCCCGCGAACTGTGTATCGACGGCATCTCGTTCGTTCCCGACAAGGAGATGATGGACGCGATAGACGCCGACAACTGCCAGTTCGTGCGCGACAAGGGGTCGTACAACTGCGAGATCCCACGCGGCCAACTGCTGAAGACGCTGGCCGACTATTGCGCCCAGAACGGGTCGTTCACGCGGCGCGCCTTCCAGTTTCTGTTCAAGGTGTCGCGCTACAAGGCCGACGAGATGCTGACTGCCCTCGTCAACGAGCCATACCCCAAGTACTACCGCGAAAAACAGGGAACGACGTGGGTGTATCGCAAGACCGGCACCTGAGCGGCACCTGAGCTGTCCCTGCCGGTCACCGTCCATCCTTCACCGCAAACGGCTGAGCATCAGCAGGAATCGGTTCGTGTGAATGGTTTTTCAGGAAGTGAGACTTTGTCACTTTATTAATAATGTGTAAAAGTTAGGCGAATGACGGCTGTTTTCGATAAAGATTTCGTAACTTTGCACCCTCAAACACAGATTTTATCCATAAAAGTCAAATAGACCACAAAAATGAAAAGAGACAACCAGATTTTCGAGTTGATTGAGAAAGAGCATCAGCGCCAGTTGAAGGGCATTGAGCTGATTGCCAGTGAGAACTTCGTGAGTGACCAGGTGATGGAGGCCATGGGCTCGTACCTGACGAACAAGTACGCCGAGGGCTATCCCGGCAAGCGCTACTACGGCGGTTGCCAGGTGGTGGACGAGGTCGAGAAGCTGGCCATCGAGCGCGTCTGCAAGCTGTTCGACGCCGAGTATGCCAACGTACAGCCCCACTCCGGCGCCCAGGCCAATGCCGCCGTTCTACTGGCCGTTCTGCAGCCTGGCGACACGTTCATGGGTCTGAACCTGGCTCACGGCGGACACCTCTCTCACGGTTCGCTGGTCAACACGTCGGGCATCCTCTACAAGCCCGTTGGCTACAACCTTAACAAGGAGACGGGCCGCGTCGACTACGACGAGATGGAGCAGCTGGCCTTGGAGCACAAGCCGAAGCTGATTATCGGCGGCGGTTCGGCCTACAGCCGCGAATGGGACTACAAGCGCATGCGTGAGATTGCCGACAAGGTAGGTGCCCTGCTGATGATCGACATGGCCCACCCCGCCGGTCTGATAGCCGCCGGACTGCTGGACAATCCCGTGAAGTATGCCCATATCGTCACCTCCACGACCCACAAGACGCTGCGCGGTCCGCGTGGCGGTATCATCCTCATGGGAAAGGACTTCGAGAATCCCTGGGGTCTGAAGACGCCAAAGGGTGAGGTGAAGATGATGTCGGCCCTGCTTAACTCGGCGGTCTTCCCCGGTCAGCAGGGCGGTCCGCTGGAGCATGTCATCGCCGCCAAGGCCGTGGCCTTCGGCGAGGCTCTGCAGCCTGAGTTCAAGGAGTGGGCAAGCCAGGTTCAGAAGAACGCCAAGGTGCTTGCCGACGAGCTCATCAAGCGCGGCTTCGGCATCGTCAGCGGCGGCACCGACAACCACTCTATGCTTGTCGACCTGCGCTCGAAATATCCCGACCTGACGGGTAAGGTAGCTGAGAACGCCCTGGTTGCTGCCGACATCACCGTTAACAAGAACATGGTACCGTTCGACAGCCGCTCGGCCTTCCAGACCTCCGGCATCCGTCTGGGAACTCCCGCCATCACCACCCGTGGTGCGAAGAAAGACCTGATGGTACAGATTGCCGCCTGGATAGAAGAGGTGCTCAACGCTCCTGAGGACGAGAGCGTCATCGCCAGTGTCCGCCAGCGCGTCAACGACAAGATGAAGGAATACCCACTTTTCGCTTATTAACAGATAGTTATGAGAAGAATAGTCCTGCTTCTGCTCATCCTGACAGCCGCACTCTGCGTGTCGGCCACACCCGACATTGTCAAAGGAAAGAGATACCACATCGTCTGCACGCAGTTCGCGAGCGGCTGCGTGGCCGACGGCGCATCTGTCAACCAGCAGACGCCGCTCTACCATCTGCCCACGGCGACGACAAACGACGAGACCTACTGGCTGTTTACGGAAGTAGAAGAAGGGCTGTTCGCTATCAAGAACGCCAAGACAGGAAAATACATCACCTACGACGGCGTCCGCCAGGATCAGCCCCAGCTGCTCCGCTACGTCAGCATGACTGCCGAGCAGAACGGGCACTACTCGCTGTGGACACTGGAGCAGCAGTCGGAGGGTGTCTATGCCATCCGCAACGCACAGCAGACGGACCACATTTGGGATGTCCGCGTCGACAGCTACTGCGTAGGCACCTACTCCAACACTGGCCTGGGCAACAACAACCAGCGGTTCAGCCTCTACGACGAGCTGGGCAACAGGGTCGTTGAGCGCGTCGTACCGCCCGCCACGGAAGACGGCTTCGACGTGTCGTCGTGGCTGGAGGCAACCACGGAATCGCCTGACGGGTGGACCTTCCAGACCGACGCATGGACTGACCCCGGCTTCGGCAACTACGTCAACGGCAGCGCCACGGTAGTGTCACCCTTCCTGGAACGGTGGAACGACACCAACAACGGACCATTGCCCAACAACGCCATCAGTCAGACGCTGAAGCACCTGGCCGAAGGAAAGTATGTGCTGGCAGCCGACATCATCGCCGTCAGACAGGCATCGTCAGGCTGGTGGGGAGGCCAGCAAGAGGAAGTAGGCAACGGCGTCTACCTCTACGTCGGCAGTCAGCGCACCGAGGCCGGCACCCACAACGAGCGGCCTGAGCACTACACCGTCGGTTTCACCGTCGGCAGCAACGGCACGGCAACGTTGGGCGTACGTATCGAGAACACCAATGCCAACTGGGTGGCAACCGACAACTTCAGGCTCTACTTCCAGGGAACGGCCGAGGAGCTCATTGCCGGCGAACTGGCCAAGGTCAGAGCCGAACTGGCCGACTACTACAGCGATGCCGAGGCAGAAGCCCTCATTGCTACCAGCGGCAACGACTTCGACGCCCTGGAGAACCTGCGCAAGAGCGTGGCGCAACTGCCCAAGGCCGATCCGCTGGCCAAGGGAGTGAAGAACCTCTGCATCGGCGGCAACTCCATAGCCTACGTCGAGTCGACAGGCCTCTATCTGGGCACCGTCGCCGAGCAGGCCTTCGGCAACAACCTGACAGCCACCATCACTTACGAGAAGCGCGAGGGATGGGGCGACCTGACCATCAACGGCACTACCATCGCCTCCGGCACTACCTACACGTTCTCGCAGCTGGCAGCGGGCGAGACCTACAAGCTTGCCGTCAGCCAGACCAGCGGCACCGGCCGTGAGGAGCAGGACATCACGTTCACGGCACTGCCCATCGTAAAACTCTACGGAACATTCAACGACATCTACAGCAACGGCTACATCCAGGTCATAGAGCCCGGAGCCGACGCTGCCGCCGACCTGCTGAACATGAAAGCCAAGTGGCGCGGCGGCATCACCAACAGCAACGGCAAACACAAGCGCAACTACCATGTGAAGCTGCTCGACGAGAACGGCGAGAAACTGGAGAAGAAGTTCTTCGGCCTTAGGAATGACAACTCGTGGATTCTGGAGTCGTGCCAGGTAGACATGAGCCGCATACGCAACCGCGTGCTCACCGACCTGTGGAACGACTACTCCACCCCACCTTATTATATAGACAAAGAGAAGAAGGCCATGACCGGCACCCGCGGACAGTTTGTTGAACTGATACTCAACGGCGAATACCGCGGCATCTACTGCATGACCGAGAACATGGACCGCAAGCAGATGAAGCTGAAGAAATACGACGAACAGACACAGACGGTACACGGCCAACTGTGGAAGTCGAAGGAATGGACCTACGCCACCATGATGGGCACGAGTCCTGACGGTAGCTACTGGCCCAAATACGACCTCTCGGCTACCGATGGCTACAGCGAGATGTGGGACCAGTACAACGTGAAGTACCCTGCCCTCGAAGACGTCAGTCCTACCGACTGGTCGACGCTCTATGACGCTGTCGACTTCGTCTGCCACGCTACCGATGCCAAGTTCAAGAGTCAGGTGAAGGAGCACTTCGACCTGCCGCTGGTCATCGACTACTACATCCTCATGGAGACCATCCTGGCTACCGACAACCACGGCAAGAACATGTTCTTCGCCGTCTACGACAAGCAGGAGGACAAGAGGGTAACCTTCGGCGTGTGGGACATGGACGCCACCAGCGGACAGCGCTGGAGCGACGCCTACTACCACTGGGAGGGCATGCAGCCCGAGCAGGACTACGCACAATATATCAGCATCAACGAGCACGGTGACTACAACCTCTTCAAAAGGCTGCGCGACACCGATGCCGACGACTTCAACATGCAGGTAAGACTGCGTTACCGCGACCTGCGCAACGGCCATCTGGCTACGGACCGTATCCTTGAGCGGTTCCGTACCTATCTGAACCGCTTTAAGCTCTGCGGTGCTGCCCAGCGCGAATACGACAGGTGGAACGGCGACACCGACATCGACAGGAAGACCCTCAACTTCGATACCGAGATGGAATACCTGACCACCTGGTTCACCAAGCGTATGAACTATCTCGACAAAACACGCTTCAAGATTGCCGAACTGCCCGTCTCAGGCATCAGTACACTCCAGACGACAGGACACACGGCAGGCAGTGGCGTGTTCACCGTCGACGGCCGACGCATCAGCGGCGACACCACACCTCAGGGGCTACGCCGGCTGCCGGCAGGCATCTACATCGTCGACGGGCGCAAAATCGTCATCGGACATTAATACTAATCTACTAATACAGACAACATGAAACGACTGGTAACCCTCATGACCTTGGCCGCCTCGACGCTGACGATGGCAGCACAGACGACGGCTGACGACGTGCTCAGCATTACCCGCAAGGCCAACAACTACTTTATGGCGAAATATGCCGACCCCACCATCCCCACGAATGTGAAGAAAGTGCGTCCGTCAAGCTTGTGGACACGTGCCGTCTACTACGAAGGACTGATGGCACTCTACGAGATAGACCAGGATCCGCGATACATCGACTACACCGACCGTTGGGCCGACTTCCACCAGTGGACGCCACGCAACGGTATCAAGTCGTGCGACGCCGACGACCAGTGCTGCGCCCAGACCTATCTCATACGCTACGCCCAGACAAAGGACGAGAAGATGATTAATAAGGTACGCGCAAACCTGGACTACCAGATGCAGACACCCAACGACAAGAAGAACGCCACAGCCAAGACCGGCGGCAGCCAGCCCTCGCTCTACGGCTGGTGGACATGGATTGACGCCATCCAGATGGCAATGCCCGTCTATATGCAGATGTACCGCCTGACAGGTGAGACTAAATACCGCGACCACGGCATGGCCATGTACCGCTGGAGCCGCAATGAGTGCGGCGGCGGATTGTTCAACGTGAAGGACGGTCTGTGGTGGCGCGATGCCGACTACGTGCCCCCCTACAAGGAGCCCGACGGCAAGGACTGCTATTGGAGCCGAGGCAACGGCTGGGTATATGCCGCCCTGGTGCGCTGCATGAACGAGCTGCCACGCAAGTCGAAGGAGTACAAGGAACTGAAGAAGGACTTCCTGATGATGTCGGAAGGTCTGTTGAAGTGCCAGCGCGAGGATGGCTTCTGGAATCCGTCGCTGGTATCTACCAACTACGCCATGCCCGAAACGTCAGGCACCGCCCTGTTCCTCTACGGCATGGCCTGGGGTATCCAGCAGGGCTATCTGAAAGCTCAGGTCTACCGTCCGGTCTGCGACCGCGCCTGGTCTGCGATGGTGAAAGCCGCCGTCCACCGCGACGGATTCCTCGGCTGGATGCAGGGCACGGGCAAAGACCCTTCTGCCGGCCAGCCGCTGTCGTACGACAAAGTTCCCGACTTCGAGGACTACGGCACGGGCTGTTTCCTCCTAGGCGCCGTCGAGTACTTTAAACTTTTGAAGAAATAATACATCAAAGAAATAAAAAAGCTATGAGAAGAATAGTATTTTCAACGTTGCTGTTTGTATGCAGCATCATTGCTGCCTCAGCTCAGGCAGAGATCAAATTCGACAAGCTGACCCACGACTTCGGCAAGTTCTCGGAAGCATCGCCTGTTGTAACGTGTACCTTCACATTCACAAACACGGGCGACAAGCCGTTAGTCATCAATCAGGCCGTCGCCTCCTGCGGCTGCACCGTTCCGGAATACACCAAGGATCCCATCCAGCCAGGACAGAAAGGCACTATCAAGGTGACCTATAACGGCACGGGCAAGTTCCCCGGACACTTCAAGAAGTCAATCACCATCCGCACCAACGGCAAGGTCGAGATGACCCGTCTCTACATTGAAGGTGAGATGGAAGAGAAGAAATGAAAAAAGAGTGGCAATCGCCACTCTTTTTTAGTTTAGAAGGAATAAGACAGTCCTATCGACGTGTATTCCTTGAACTGCCAATAGCCTAAGTCATCGTCAGGCGCATTGCCATCGTCGAAGCGGGGATAGAGGAAGATGTTTGCCGTGATATACTTCGACACCTTCAACTGGAACGTGTTTTCCCACTCTATCTCAGCCCGCTTATAGGACGTGAAGGCCCAGAAGCGGCTCTTCCACTGCACCGTCTCCGACAGTTTCCACGTGAGGTCGGCCGTCAACTGCGAACCGGGGTCGACCAGCGAGCGTTTACCATCATCAATGCCATGACGCGAGGGGAACCACGAGTAATCGGTAGGCGTAGCAGAGTTCTGCTTGGGGAAAGCCGTGCGATCGACATAACGGTAGTTGACGGCTATAGGCGACAAGTTGACAGTACCCGTCAGTTTCTTGTCAAAGGCCTCAACCTTATAGTCCATACCCAAGCCGACGTTCAGGTTGAAAGGCGAGAAGAAGTCAGAGTAGACACGGTGGTCGTTAGACTTCAGACCGCGTGCGAACTGGGTCCACGCCAGCAGCTGCAATGTGTAATACCACCGTTTGGAGGCCTGCAAGCCCACTTTCGACGTCAGACGCAGCAGGTCTTCGTTCGACTTCCATTTGTGCAGCGAGTCGGACTTTGCCGTCAGGAAGCCCAGCTTGGCCTCCAGCTTGTTATCCCACTTCCACTTACCCTTGTTGTCGTAGTTGGCCTCAAGCGTCAGACTGCCCAGCAGCGAATAAGTAGACTCGCCGCCCTTATACCAGTTGTCTGATATGTAGTTCTGCATGAACTGCAGGAAGCCGTCGCCCTTTCGCGTCCAGAACTTCGGTTTCGTCACCACCACCTCAGCGGCGGGCAATACCTCGGGCTCCTCTGGCATGGGTGCCACATGTTCGACCAGCGCCACAGTCTGTGCGATAGGCTCATCGATGTCCTCACGCAAGGAGCCCGTCTGTTCCAACTGTGTCTCAGTAGCCTCAACCAGGTCGGGACGGTTCAGGTAGACATTCATCAGGGCCTGGTCTACAGCATCCTCAACATCATTGTTTTGGCAGTCGATTGACAACATTCCTGCCGACACGTTATGGTAAAACGTCAACGGTGTAAACAGCCGATAAAGACTGGCGTTCACCGTATCGTTTGGCTGAGCGGCGCTGGCGCTGAGCGCACAGACTGCCGCGATGGATAATACTTGTTTGCGCATAATTTACGTGCAAAGTTAAGAATTTTAGCCACAGTTTGCAAATATTCGACAGATTTTTTGTAATTTTGCACCTTGATTTATTCGCGAACATAAAAAAACACAGAAAATAATGAACAGAGACACATTGATTGGCTTCCTGCTCATCGGTCTGGTGCTCATCGGCTTCAGCTGGTACAACCAGCCTTCTCAAGAAGAGATGGAAGCCTACCAGCGACAGCAGGACAGCATTGCTGCCATGCAGGACAAACAAGTAAAGAAGGCCCTGGTCGATGCAGAGAAAGAGAAGGCTGACTCTGAAGCTGCTGCCAAGAAAGATACGACGGCATTGTTCTACGCCGCCCTCAACGGACAGAGCCAGGACGTAGTGCTGAAGAACGGCAAGGTAGAACTGACCTTCTCGACCAAGGGCGGCACCATCTCGAAAGCCGTCATCAAGGGCTTTAAGAACGCCGACAACTCGAAGGACGAAGTGACCCTCTTCGACCAGAAGACCCAGCAGCTGAACTTCATGCTGGCCGGCAAGCAGGACAACATTATCACCCAGGACCTGTACTTCACACCGTCGAACCAAAGCGACACTACGGTGACCATGACGGCCCAGTCTGCTGGTGGCGGCAGCATTGTACTGAACTACACCCTCGGCCAGGACTACCTGTTGCACTTCTCACTGCAAGCAAAGGGGCTGAGTGGCATCTTCGCCCCCAACTATAAGGAGATGGACATTGAATGGAGCGACATGGCCCGCCAGCAGGAGCGCGGCTTCATGTTTGAGAACCGCTACTCCACCCTCACATACAAAGAGAAGAACGGCGGTACCGACTACCTCAGCGAGACCAGCGAGAAGGTGAACGAGAAAATAGATGAGACACTCGACTGGGTGGCCTTCAAGAACCAGTTCTTCTCAGCTGCCCTCATCTCGAAGGACGACTTCCAAGGCGGTTCGCTCATGACCAGCATCCCGCAGGAGAAAGGCACGGGCTACCTGAAGCAGTTTGCTGCCAAGATGAAGACGCAGTTCGACCCCACAGGCCGTCAGCCCTCAGAGTTTGAGATGTACATCGGCCCCAACGACTTCCGACTGATCAAGGACGTCGAGGAGGAGAGCACTTTCGGCAAGGATCTCGACCTGGAGCAGCTGGTCTACTTAGGCTGGCCGCTGTTCCGCATCATCAACCGCTGGTTCACCATCTACGTCTTCGACTGGCTCACGTCGTGGGGATTCTCCATGGGCGTGGTGCTCATCCTTATCACCTTATTATTAAAAGCCATCACCTTCCCTATGGTGAAGAAGAGCTACATGTCGTCAGCCAAGATGCGCGTGCTGAAGCCGAAACTCGATGAGGCCACCAAGCAGTACGACAAGCCCGAAGACCAGATGCAGAAGCAGCAGGCCATGATGCAGCTCTACTCGCAGTACGGCGTCAGCCCGTTGAGCGGCTGTCTGCCCATGCTGATACAGATGCCAATCTGGATTGCCATGTTCAACTTCGTGCCTAACGCCATCCAACTGCGCCGCGAGTCATTCCTGTGGATTGACGATTTGTCCACCTACGACCCCATCGTGGAATGGGGCACCCACATCTGGGGTATCGGTGACCACTTGTCGCTCACTTGTATCCTGTTCTGCGTCAGCAACGTGCTCTACAGCTATATGACTATGCGCCAGCAGAAGGACCAGATGGTAGGCGCCCAGGCCGAGCAGATGAAGATGATGCAGTGGATGATGTACTTGATGCCGCTGATGTTCTTCTTTATGTTCAACGACTACAGCTCTGGCTTGAACTTCTACTACTTCATCTCGCTGTTCTTCTCGGCTGCCATCATGTGGACCCTGCGCAAGACGACGAACGACGAGAAGCTCCTAGCCATCCTCGAAGCCCGCTACAAGGAGAACAAGGCAAACCCCAAGAAGCAGAGCGGCCTCGCCGCGCGCTTAGAGGCCATGCAGAAGCAGGCCGAGGAACTACAACGTCAACGAATGAATCAACAAAAGCGATGAGAAAGACATTCCTTTTGGGGCTCATAGCAATTCTGGCCCCGTTAACCCTATCAGCGGAAAGCGACGTGAAAATCGGCAAGCAAAACATCAGTGTCAAGGACCGGCGCATGACGCCAGAAGCCTTATGGGCCATGGGACGCATCAGTGGCTATTCAGCATCGCCCGACGGTTCCAAGATTGTCTATCAGGTAGGCTACTACAGTGTGAAACACAACAAAAGTCACCACGTGCTCTACGTGATGAATATCGACGGTAGCGGCAAGACAATGCTCACCAAAAGCGACAAGAACGAGACCGATGCCACTTGGTTTGACAGCGAGACCATCGCCTTCCTTACAGGCGGTGAAATCTGGACAATGAAGGCCGACGGCTCGGAGCGCAAACAACTTTCGAAGACCGAAGGCAACGTAGAGGGTTACAAGTTTTCGCCCGACAGAAAGAGTGTTATCATCCTGAAATCCATACCGTTCCACGAAGTCATTAAAGAAAATCCAGAAGATCTTCCGAAAGCCACTGGTCGTCTGGTTACCGACTTGATGTATCGCCATTGGGACCACTATGTAGAATCTATACAGCATCCCTTTGTTGCCAGCATCGCTGAAGACGGCACGATTAGTACGGAGCAGATGACAGACATTCTTGAGGGCGAACCCTACGAGTGCCCGATGGAGCCTTTCGGAGGTATCGAGCAGCTGGACTGGAGCACCGACTCGAAGCAGATTGCCTATACCTGCCGCAAGAAGACAGGTACGGCCTACTCCATCTCCACCGACTCTGATATTTACCTCTATGATTTATCATCGCGAACGACGAAAAACCTCTGTAAGCCGGAAGGGTATGTCGAGCCACAGATAGAGCCGACGAAGACCATGAAATACCAGAAGGTGAACGACAAGACGAACCTCAAGAACAATGTAGGCTACGACCAGAATCCCAAGTTCTCGCCCGACGGTCGTTACGTTGCCTGGCTCTCTATGGAGCGCAACGGCTATGAGGCCGACCGCCAGCGCTTGTGCCGTTACGACCTACTGACAGGTGAGAAGACGTACTTGACAGAGGCGTTCGACTCCAATGTCGACGACTTTGTGTGGAGCGACACGAAAGACGCCACGATATACTTCATCGGCGTGTGGCATGCTACAGAGAACCTGTACGCCATCGACAAGAAGGGCGTTGTGAAGCAACTGACTGACACATGGCACGACTTCGGCAGTCTGCAACTGGCTAACGACAAAAAGCAGCTTGTCATGGAACGCCACTGTTACACGGCACCCGCCGACCTTTACGTCGTGACCCCGAACACCAAGAAACCGGAAAAGACCGTTGCCAGCCAGATCACCCAAGAGAATGAACATATCCTCTCGCAGCTGGACAAGCCCACCGTTGAACAGCGCTGGGTGAAAACCTCTGACGGTAAGGAGATGCTGACATGGATTATCCTGCCGCCAAACTGCGACAAGACAAAGAAGTACCCCACCCTGCTTTTCTGCGAAGGTGGCCCTCAGTCGCCAGTGTCACAGTTCTGGAGCTACCGCTGGAACTTCATGATCATGGCATCTCAGGGCTATGTCATCGTTGCTCCCAACCGCCGCGGTCTGCCGGGCTTCGGACAAGAGTGGCTGGAGGAGATCAGCGGCGACTGGACGGGACAATGCATGAAGGATTATCTGGCAGCCATCGACGATGCCGTCAACAATCTTCCTTATGTCGATAAGGACAAGTTAGGTGCTGTAGGCGCTTCGTTCGGCGGTTTCTCCGTCTATTACCTCGCTGGTCATCATGAGAAGCGCTTCAAGTGCTTCATTGCCCACGACGGCGCCTTCAACCTGGAGGCCATGTACACCGAGACCGAGGAGAACTGGTTCTCGAACTGGGAGTACGACGATGCCTTCTGGAACAAGGATCAGACGTCGAACGCCAAGAAGACCTACGAGAAGTCCCCCCACCGCTTTGTCGACCAATGGGACACCCCTATCCTCTGCATCCACGGTGAAAAGGACTACCGCATCAATGCCACACAAGGTATGTCGGCCTTCAACGCCGCCCGCATGCGTGGCATAGAGGCCCAACTGCTCATTTTCCCCGATGAGAACCACTGGGTGCTGAAACCCCAGAACGGTATTCTCTGGCAGCGCACCTACTTCAACTGGCTTGACCGTTGGCTGAAATAGAGAAATATATTTCGAATAATCAAAAAAGAAAGATAATGTCACAAGCTATTCAAAAGACACTTCGCGACAGCGCCGCTATGCGCTGGACAGCCTTACTGCTGCTGGCTCTGGCCATGTTCTGCAGCTACATTTTCATGGACATCCTGTCGCCCATCAAGGACCTGATGCAGGAGACCCGCGGATGGGACTCAACGGCCTTCGGCACCATGCAGGGGTCAGAGGTATTCCTCAATGTGTTTGCCTTTTTCCTCATCTTCGCCGGCATCATTCTCGACAAGATGGGTGTACGCTTCACGGCTGTTCTGTCGGCAGCAGTCATGCTTGTCGGCGCGGTCATCAAGTGGTTTGCCGTTAGCGAGAGTTTCACTGGCAGCGGACTGGAGACATGGTTTACAGAGAACCTGAACTACATACCTCTGTTCGACGAGCTGGGTGTCAGCCCCTTCTACGAGGGAATGCCCGCCTCGGCCAAGTTTGCTGCCTGCGGTTTCATGATTTTCGGTTGCGGCTGCGAGATGGCCGGTATCACGGTGTCGCGCGGTATTGTGAAATGGTTCAAGGGCCGGGAGATGGCACTGGCCATGGGCAGTGAGATGGCACTGGCGCGTCTGGGAGTTGCCACCTGCATGATATTCTCGCCGTTCTTTGCCCGTCTGGGTGGTGAGGTCAGTGTCTCGCGCTCGGTAGCTTTCGGCGTAGTGCTGATGTGCATTGCGCTGATTATGACCATTGTCTACTTCGTGATGGACCAGAAGCTTGATGCGCAGACCGGCGAAGCAGAAGAGAAGGACGACCCCTTTAAGATTTCTGATATCGGCAAGATTCTCTCCGACAGCGGTTTCTGGCTCGTTGCGCTGCTGTGCGTGCTCTATTATTCCGCCATCTTCCCCTTCCAGAAGTATGCCGTCAACATGTTGCAGTGCAACCTGACGCTCACCGAGCCCGGTGCCGATTCCTTCTGGTCAAGCCCATCAGTAACTATCGTTCAGTACGTCATCATGCTGCTGGTAGCAGCCGCCGGTTTTGCCAGCAATTTCCAGAAAACCAGTTCCAAGAAATACGGACTCTTGGCTATCTCCATCATCGCCCTCATAACCTACTGCTATATGGGCTTCATGCGCCAGACAGCAGAGTCAATCTTCGCCGTGTTCCCCCTGCTGGCCGTACTCATCACACCTATCCTGGGTAACTATCTCGACAATCACGGCAAGGCCGTATCGATGCTGATATTGGGGTCGCTGCTGCTCATCGGTTGCCACCTAACCTTCGCTTTCGTCCTGCCGCTGTTCAAGGGTAGCGCCGTGGGGGGCATCATCGTGGCCTACGCCACCATCCTGGTGCTGGGAGCATCGTTCTCCCTGGTTCCTGCATCTCTCTGGCCTTCCGTTCCCAAGCTTGTTGATGCCAAGGTCATCGGCTCGGCATACGCCCTCATCTTCTGGATTCAGAACATCGGTCTGTGGCTGTTCCCGCTGCTCATCGGCAAGGTGCTCGACGCTACCAACCCCGAAGGCACCAGTCCTACAGAGCTCAACTACACGGCACCTCTTATCATGCTGGCCTGTCTGGGCGTTGCTGCCCTCGTTCTCGGTTTCGTACTGAAGGTTGTTGACCGCAAGAAGGGTCTTGGATTGGAATTGCCAAACATTGAAAAATAACGTTTTATTACATCTCTAACTACCGTCACTCTGTATGAAAATAGGTTTCGACAACGACAAATATCTCAGAATTCAGTCGGAGCACATTAAGGAGCGCATCGCCCAGTTCGACGGCAAGCTCTACATGGAGCTTGGCGGCAAGCTCTTTGATGACCACCATGCTTCGCGTGTGTTGCCCGGCTTCAAGCCCGACTCAAAGCTCAGAATGTTGGCCCAGTTGCGTGACTCGATTGAGATTATCATCGTGGTCAGTGCTGCCGACATTGAGAAAAACAAGGTGCGCGCCGACTTGGGTATCACCTACGATGAAGACGTGCTCCGTCTGCGCGATGAGTTTATGAACCGCCAGTTCATGGTTGGCTCGGTAGTCATCACTCACTACAGCGGCCAGAACGCCGCCGACCAGTTCCGCCACCGTCTGGAGCGGATGGGCATCAAATCGTATGTCCACTACCCCATTGACGGTTATCCCCACAACGTGGAACTGATTGCAAGCGACGAGGGCTTCGGTAAGAATGACTATGTAGAGACCACCCGGCCACTAGTCATCGTCACCGCCCCCGGTCCCGGCAGCGGCAAGATGGCCACCTGTCTCAGTCAACTCTACAACGAGAACAAGCGCGGCATACGCGCAGGCTATGCTAAGTTCGAGACGTTCCCCGTATGGAACCTGCCACTGAAGCACCCCGTCAACATTGCCTACGAAGCCGCCACGGCCGACTTGAACGATGTCAACATGATTGACCCGTTCCATCTAGAGGCCTACGGCAAGACCGCCATCAACTACAACCGCGACATTGAGATTTTCCCCGTACTGAACACCCTGTTTGAAGGTATCTATGGCGAAAATCCCTACAAGTCGCCTACCGACATGGGCGTCAATATGGTGGGCTTCTGCATCAGCGACGACGAAGTGTGCTGCGATGCCTCAAAGAACGAGATTATCCGCCGCTTCTATGATGCTACCAACAAGATGGCCGACGGTGCTGACAACGAAAGCGAGGTGAACAAGATTCGCCTGCTTTTTAACCAAGCCAAGATTACGACGGCCTTCCGCCGCACGACGACAGCCGCCTACGAGAAGAAGCTGGAGACAGGTCATACGGCAGCTGCCATCGAACTGGCCGACGGCACCATCATCACTGCCAAATCGTCGCCACTGCTGGGTTGCAGTGCTGCTCTGCTGCTGAACGCCACGAAGCATCTTGCCGGCATCGACCACGAAGCCAAGCTCATTCCGCAGAGTCTCATTGAGCCTGTGCAGAAAACCAAGACAGAGTATCTGGGTGCCAAGAACCCACGACTGCATACTGATGAGGTACTGGTGGCTCTGAGTGTTCTGTCGGAGAACGACGATCTCTGCCGCCGAGCACTGGCCCAACTGCCGCAATTGCGCGACTGTCAGGTTCACTCTACGGTTATGCTGAGTGAGGTCGACCGCAAGATATTCAAGAAGCTAGGCTGCGGACTGACCTGTGATCCGGTGAGGAAGAAGTGAAAAGTCGGTTGAATGACTCTGGCGTAGCACGCTGGACCGTGCTTTTCATCGTAGCTACTGCTATGATGATGGGCTACTTTGTCAACGATGTGATGTCGCCCTTGGAGACACTGCTGGAGATGCCGCGCTCTGAGGGCGGTCTGGGTTGGACACCAACCGACTACGGTTTCTTCTCGGGTGCCGGCAGTTTCATCAACGTCTTCCTACTGATGCTCTTCTTCTCAGGCATCATTCTGGACAAGATGGGCATCCGGTTTACCGGCACGTTGGCTTGTTCGCTAATGGTGGCTGGCACACTTATTAAGTATTATGCTGTCTGCACAGCCCCCACAGGCCAGCTTTTCGGACTGCCTATGACGGTAGTTTTCGCTGCCCTGGGCTTCTCGGTCTTTGGAGTCGGCTACGAGATGACCGGTATTACGGTGTCAAAAGCGATGGTGCGCTGGTTTACAGGCCACGAGCTCGCAATGGCAATGGGCATCCAGCTGGCAATGGCCCGTCTGGGCACTGCTGCTGCCCTCAGTATCTCGGCTCCCATAGCGCGCCACTTCACGCTGTCGGCCCCACTACTGCTGTCTTTGGGGCTGCTGATAATCGGGCTGTTAGCTTTCTTGGTGTTCTGTGTGATGGACAAGCGGCTGGATTATACTTCCGGTCTGCCAAACCAGTCTGATTCCGACGAAGAATTCCGCTGGGGCGACATCGGTGTCACCTTGCGCTCACCGGGATTCTGGCTCATCACGCTGTTTTGTGTACTTTTCTACTCTGCTGTCTCGCCTTTCCTGAAGTTTTCAACCAAGCTGATGGTGATGAAATACGGCGTCGATGCAGACATTGCCGGATTCTTCTCCAGCATAGCACCCTTTGGCACCATCCTGCTGACACCCCTCTTCGGATTTGTCTACGACCGCTATGGACGCGGTGTCACGCTAGTCATCACGGGAGCCCTGCTGCTGACTGTCGTCCACTTCGGTTTCTCACTGCCCTTGCACAGCAGCACGGTGGCTATTCTGCTGATGATCACACTCAGCATTGGCTACTCGCTGGCTCCCGCCGCCTTGTGGCCATGCGTACCTAAGATTATCCCGCTGAAATGCTTAGGCACAGCCTACTCCATGATTTTCTTTATTCAGAACTTCGGGCGTGCCATCATACCCATGCTTGTGGGACGTGCCAATGAGACAGACTCCACCTACACCACGTCGATGCTCATCTTCGGCTTTACCGCCCTTGGCGCTACCGCCGTTGCTGTAGTCATGCTTATTGTTGACCGCCGCAATGGATACAGCCTGCAACTTCCAAACATCAAGAAAAAAACAGAATTAGAGTCGGAAGCGGACGACTAAAGGCAGGTGGTCGCTATAGCCAGGCTGATAAGTCATGCCAAGAAAGGTGCGACGGGGACGATTACCACCATAGAGCTTATCTGGTTCAAGCAGAAATTTTGGTGCATGCACAAAAGCCGTATCGACCTTATTATAGAGTGAACGTGACCCAAGAATGTGATCAATGCTTCCCCACCGGCCTTGATAGCGGTATGTGCCCTTGACACCATTTTGCCCCCTAGCCTCTTTCGTCAGATGTCGCAGGCGGTGCTGGCAAATTGTTTTCAAGGCAGGACTGTCTACCTCGTCATTAAAGTCACCGGCTATGACGATATGAGCATCAGAAGTCGTGGCAAAAACGGAGTCGACCGACTCACACAACCTGTCGGCTACCGCCTTTCGGAAAGGACGGCTATAGCGCTCTCCCCCATAACGACTGGGGGCATGAACCACAAAGACGTGCAGCGTGTCGCCGCTGGTCAGCAAGCCAGAGGCATAGAGGATATCACGCGTAGGACGCATGTTCTTGACCGGTGTGACCCGAACGCCATAGCTGTCGAGCAGGCGGAAAGAAAAAGGATTGAACACCAGGGCCACATCAATGCCACGAAGGTCGGGCGAAGCGGTCATAACATAGTCGTATCCCGCATTACGCAACAGCGAACGGTGAACCAGATCATGCAAGACGGTATCGTTCTCAACCTCACAAAGCGCCACCAGATCGGGAATCCCACTATCGCACGTCGACAGAATCTCCTGCGCAATGTTATTCAGTTTACGCCAATAGCGCTTTCGCGTCCAGTGCCGTAGGCCTTCTGGCAAGTATTCCGTGTCCTGTTTCAGCGAGTCGTGACGCGTGTCAAACAGATTCTCGCAGTTCAATTCCACCATCGTAAGCCACGATGAAAGCAGCAAACTAATGAACACAACACTTGATTATTCGCCCCAGACCGGCTACAACAGCGCCGGTGAGGGGCGAGATTTATTAGCAGACCTTCTCCAAGCGCTTCATGATAGAAAACATGAAGACGGCCGAGATGAGACAGAGTGCGATGAAGACGCTCCATACGGCCCACAAGGGAATATTACCCCACAGATAGCCGCCCACGCCTACGAGCTTGTTACCGATGGCGGTAGCTACAAACCATCCGCCCATCATCAAGCCCTTGTACTTCGGGGGTGCCACTTTCGAGACGAAGGAGATGCCCATCGGCGAGAGGAGCAGCTCGGCAAATGTCAAGATGAGGTAGGTATAGATCAGCAGTTGAGGTGTCACATCGGCCATGTGCATAGCTACGGTCTCACCATCGGCGCCGACAGTTGTCTGCGGCAAGGGCAGTCCGAAGGAAGCGACAGCCATCAAGCAGTAAGCTAATCCAGCAACAACCATACCATAAGCAATCTTACGTGGAGCTGAGGGTTCCTTACCTTTGGCAGCCAACGAGCCGAAGATAGCCAGCGACACTGGCGTCAGAGCCACCACATAGAAGGGGTTGAACTGCTGGAAGATCGGTGCAGACACAGCGACAATCTCACCTGAGGTGCTGTCGTACTGCAGGAACAGGAACGCCAGAGCGATGCCGATGACAATCGCCGAGATGGCTTTCGCCTTACCGGTCTTGCTCTGGAAGAGTGAGAAGAGTGCGTAGACGATAAAGATGACGGCCACGAGATTCCACACATTGAAGGCCATGCCCTCAACACCGGTCGAGGTACGTGCCGTAAACTCATCGGCAAAATACGTCAGCGACAGACCGTTCTGGTGGAATGCCATCCAGAAGAAGATGACCACTGCAAACACGAGACAGAGGGCGACGATGCGTGCCTTTGTCTCCTCCTTCGACAGCTCCTCGACAGCAGCCATTTTGTCATCAGCCGTCTTCTTGCCGCCCTCCACGTGGCGGAATGTTCCGCGGAAGATATAGTAGATGGCGATACTCAGTATGAGCGATGCGCAAGCGACGGCGAAGGCAAAGTGATAGGAGTCGTTCACCGATGTTCCGAGATTCTGCTGTGCCCACTCCATAATCTTCACTGCTGCCGTCGGCGCAAACAGTGCGCCGATGTTGATGGCCATGTAGAAGATGGAGAAACCAGAGTCGCGCTGCCCGGCATACTTCGGGTCGTTGTAGAGATCGCCCACCATCACCTGGAGGTTACCTTTAAACAGACCAGTCCCGAGACCGATGAGTACCAATGCTGCCAACATCACAACGAGTGCCAGCGTGTCGCCGCCAAGAGGAACTGAGAGGAGCAGATATCCGGCAAACATAATGAGTATGCCGATGGTGACCATCCTGCCGAATCCGAAGCGGTCAGCCAGCCATCCACCCACGATGGGGAGGAAGTAGACAAGCATCAGGAAGTCACTGTAGATCTCGCCTGCCCAACCGGCGTCGAGTCCGTAGTTTGCACGTAGGAAGAGTGCGAAGACGGCAAGCATGGTGTAGTAACCGAAGCGCTCGCCTGTGTTGGCCAGTGCCAACGCATAAAGTCCTTTAGGTTGGTTTTCAAACATAACTTATTTTATTTTAGGGTTTTTACTCTTGATGATGTCAAACAGGTAGGTGGCCTTGATGACGATGCCCTGATAGTTGGACTTGGCGAAATAGTCTCGCTTAGTGTTACCGTAGATATTAGCCAGTCCGAAATAGTATCGTCCTTCGACCATGAAATGGCCAACGTTTCGTAACGACAGTTCTACGCCGAGACCCGCAGCTATGCCGTAGTCGAGTTTGTTCTCGACAGACATGTGGTACATATTTGAGAAATGGGTTTCGCCGATGTCGGGACCTGAAACGTGCGACACTCGGTCGGTGGTGTTGGGATGGTCGAGGTCGAAGTTGGCCTCTGTCTTCTCGTTGAGATAGTATCCCAGCTGCGGTCCTATCTGGAAGTAGGCCTGTAGTCCCTGTCGCTCGCGTCCCCATCCCAGTCGTGCGAAGAATGGCACCTGTATGTAGTTAACGATACGTGAATACTCCTCAGCCACGCCCGTCGCGCTGTTGATGACCGGCTGGTCGTTTACGTCCCAGATGCGCTCCTTCCAGCCCATCTGGGTATAGTTCACCTCTGCCACGACCGAGCAGATGCTCTTGAAATACTTCTCGCCGTTGTAGCGCAGCGTGAGTCCCAGGGTCTTGCCGACGAGCTGGTTCTGCGGGACCTCAGGTGTGAAGGCAACGGTACTCAACGATGCGCCGCCATTGACACCGATGGCAAACTCATTGCGATACTCACCAATCTGTGCCTTTGTGCTGCGCACGCAAAGAAGGGTCATCAGCAGTAATAAGAGGAATCTGTATCTCATACTCAGTAATTGATGACCTCCATACGATGTTCTGGCAAGTAGTGGACAAACACCTGAGAATTGTTCTGATGCCCGCCACTGCCAACGCGCTGGAATCTCAGCGGTGTCTGTATGGCATCGTAGCCCAACAGACCTGGAGCTCCCGTGAAGTCGTTGCCGAAGCGATAGATACCCATCAGGAAGAACATCGCATGATCGAAGCCTGTTATTGCAAAACGCGGCAGTGAGTTCATCATGTCCTGATGGAAGTTTGAGATATACTTTTTCTGAAAGCGGAGGGTGTTCGATGTCAAGGGTGTATAATGGAATGTTGACGGGATATAGGCATCGTACTTATAGAAATTGTCTAGCTGGTGCTTGGTGTACATCAGCCACTCCGTGTAGCCAAAGAGCGTGATTTTCAAGTCAGGATAAGTAGCCGTCATACCGTTCAGTTTGGCGGCAGCTACATTCAGCTCTGGTGAGCGTCCCGTATTCAGGACGACAACGTTAGGCTTGATGCGGCTGAATGCCTTTGCGAAGTTTGCTTCTGATGACTTCAGATTTGTCAAGCTGTATTCTATGCCGCTTGCCTCCAGTTTCCTTCGCAAGCCCGAGGTGAAGCCACCCTTCGTACTCGTTGAATCGTTGCAGTCGATAAAGACGGGATGACACCCGCCGAAGCGTTTCACGAACTGCGCTATCGTCGCCTCGTTTTGCGTGCCGGGCGACTGATACACCTGAAAGATGTTAGGATTCGTCGCCAACTGCGGAGCATTGATAGAGAAAGGTATGACGAGCCTGATGCCATTTTCGGCAACGAATTCGGAGAGCTGCGCCATCTGCTTTGAGTACAACGGACCTATAATCAGGTCGCATTGGCGGGCGGCCTTCTCGCGCAGCACGGGTGCGATATCCTCATTGTCGGGAGTGTTCCAGGCGTGCACATCGACTGAGATGCCCATCCTCTTCAGACTGTCACAGGCCATCAGTATGCCACGATAGTACTCCACCATACGTCGTCCGTCGCCGTTGATGTCGTGCAACGGCAGCATCACGCCAAGCCGTATGGGTGTGCCCTTGACGCGCATTTTCAGCGGAGCCTGCACTGGCTGACGGCTCACGCTGACGGGAGTTTCTACCGTCTGTGAGCTGCTATTCTGGGTTTTGGGATAGGGAATACAGATGTAGCTATCCTTCTTGAGTTCATAGCCTGGTGTGTTCATCTCAGGATTGGCATCTACCAGTTCCTGAATGGTGATGCCATACTGGCGGGCAATGCCGAAGATGGTCTCCTTCTTCTTCACCTTGTGGATCTCACGCCATTTCTGTGTCTGACAGTATGCCGTCTGTGCGACGAAAGCCATTAGAAAGGCAATAAAACAACCATAAAATATCCGTTTCATTTGCTGATTTTCTATTTTAACGCTGCAAAATTACAAAAAAAGCACGGCACTTTCAACCCTTTTTCAAGTTTTTTTGTATCTTTGCGTCCAAAATCGACGAATACATGAGAACAAGACACTTTTTAACCTTCATAGTCGCCCTGCTGTCAGCCACAGTTGCCGCTCAGAGTGTCGCCCCGACGGCAAGCTATCTGGAAGACGAGAAGACGACAGAGAAATGGGAGAACATTTCAGGACAAGCACCGCTCGATGTGACCTTCAGGGCCAACCCGTCGAAGATGGAGGGCCACACGGCAGCCTACGAGTGGCACATCAAGCGAAAAGAAGCCACGACAGACCTGGTGGTACACTATGAGGAGGACACGTCCTACCGTTTCCTGGAGTCGGGCACGTTTGTCGTGACGCTGAAGACACGCCTGACGGACAACGACAGCGAACTTGACGAGAAGAGTATCGAAGTGACCATCAGCGAGAGCCGTCTGGAAATGCCCAACGCCTTTTCGCCTAACGGCGACCAGATCAACGAGTATTATGCTGCCAAGGGAGCAAAGATTAATCCCGGTCACAGCACAGACGGATACAAGAGCATCGTTGAGTTCCACGCCTACATCTTCAACCGCTGGGGGCAGAAGCTCTACGAATGGACCGATATCGACGGCGGATGGGACGGCACCTACAAGGGCAGTCCCGTCAAGGAAGGTGTCTACTTCGTGCTGGTAAAGGCCAGGGGTGCCGACGGGCGTGAGTATAACATCAAGAAAGACGTCAACCTGCTGAGAGGCTATATCGAAGGCACGTCGACCAATTCTTCCACCGGCAACTGACGACATCAATGGAAGATAAGATACAAGTTTTCGGCGCCCGCGTCCACAACCTGAAGAACATCGACGTGGAGATTCCGCGCCAGTCGCTCACCGTCATCACCGGTCTCAGCGGCAGCGGAAAGTCAAGCCTGGCTTTCGACACCATCTTTGCCGAGGGCCAACGTCGCTATATTGAGACATTCTCGGCCTACGCCCGTAACTTCCTCGGCGGTATGGAGCGGCCCGACGTCGACAAGATAACGGGTCTGTCGCCTGTCATCAGCATCGAGCAGAAGACCACCAACAGGAACCCCCGCTCCACCGTTGGCACGACGACCGAAATCTACGACTACCTGCGCCTGCTCTATGCACGTGCCGGCAAGGCGTACAGCTACATGACGGGTGAACCGATGGTGAAGTACACCGAAGAAAGGGTAGTCGACATGATCCAGCACAACTATGCCGGCCGCCGCATCCTCATCCTGGCACCGCTGGTTCGCAGCCGCAAGGGCCACTACCGCGAGCTCTTCGAGGCCATGCGCCGCAAGGGCTATCTGAACATCCGCGTCGACGGTGAGTTGCTTGAGATAACACAAGGCATGAAGGTCGACCGCTACAAGAACCACGACATTGAGGTGGTGATAGACAAGTTAGAGGTGAGAGGTGAGAGGTTAGAGATGAGAGGTGAGAGGTCGGAGGTGAGTGACGACCGTCTTAAGAAGTCGGTGGCGCTGGCCATGAAGCAGGGCGACGGACTGGTCATGATTCTCGACAAAGACAGCGGCGAAGCGAAGTTTTTCTCGAAGCGCCTGATGTGTCCCACGACAGGCATAAGTTACAGCGACCCAGCGCCTAACAATTTTTCGTTCAACTCTCCCCAAGGAGCCTGTCCTCATTGCAAGGGACTTGGCTACATCAACGAGATCGACCTTGCCAAAGTCATCCCCGACCGCAAGCTAAGCATCCACGAAGGCGCCATCACGCCCCTTGGAAAATACAAGAACCAGATGATCTTCTGGCAGATTGACGCTATCCTCAAGAAACACGACTTCACGCTGAAGACGCCTGTTGCCGAACTGTCCGACGATGCGCTGCAAGAGGTGCTTTACGGCTCGTTGGAGAACGTGCGTATCGACAAAGAGCTGGTACACACCTCCAGCGACTACTTCGTGGCCTTTGACGGCATTGTCAAATATTTGCGTCAAGTCATGGAGAACGATGACTCTGCCGCCGGACAGAAGTGGGCCGACCAGTTTCTGGCCGAGGCAGAGTGCCCCGTCTGTCACGGACAGCGGCTCAACCGCGAGGCCCTGAGCTACAAGATCTGGGACAAGAACATCGGCGAACTGTCTGCGATGGACATCAGCGAACTGCGTGAGTGGCTAGACAAATTAGAGGAGAAAGGAGAGGGGGGAGATGAGAGACTCGACAGCCAGCAGCAGCAGATAGCCTCTGAGATACTGAAGGAGATACGCACGCGACTGGACTTCCTCCTTGAGGTTGGTCTCGACTATCTGGCTTTGAACCGCCCGTCGGCATCGCTCAGCGGCGGCGAAAGCCAGCGCATCCGTCTAGCCACGCAGATAGGCTCCCAGCTGGTCAACGTGCTCTACATCCTCGACGAGCCGTCGATAGGGCTTCACCAGCGCGACAACGAGCGGCTCATCCACTCGCTGAAGGAGCTGCGCGACCTGGGCAACACGGTTATCGTCGTCGAGCACGACCGGGACATGATGCTCGCCGCCGACTACATCGTCGACATAGGGCCGCTGGCAGGACGACGGGGCGGCGAAGTGGTCTTTCAGGGCACGCCCAAAGAACTGCTGAAGGCCGACACGCTGACGGCAAGCTATCTGAAGGGCGACGCGAGGTGCGAGGTGCGGAGTGCGAGATACGAAAATAGTTCTGAGGCAGAAGGTAACCTCGAACCTCGTTCCTCGAACCTCGTTCCTCGAAAAATCGTTCTCCGCGGCTGCACCGGCAACAACCTGAATCACGTCGACGTAGAGTTCCCGCTAGGCAAGCTCATCGTCGTCACAGGCGTCTCGGGCTCCGGCAAGTCGACACTCATCAACGAGACCCTACAGCCCATTCTCAGCCAGCACTTCTACCGCTCGCTGAAACGTCCGATGCCCTACGACAGTATCGAGGGTCTCGACCTGATAGACAAGGTGGTAAATGTCGACCAGTCGCCACTGGGGCGCACACCGCGCTCCAATCCCGCCACCTACACCGGCGTCTTCAGCGACATACGCTCGCTGTTCGTCGGGCTGCCAGAAGCCAAGATTCGCGGCTACAAGCCCGGCCGCTTCTCGTTCAACGTGAAGGGGGGGCGCTGCGAGACCTGCGGCGGCAACGGCTACAAGACAATCGAGATGAACTTTCTGCCCGACATACAGGTACCCTGTGAGGAGTGTCACGGCCGGCGCTACAACCGCGAGACGCTGGAGGTGCGCTACAAGGGCAAGTCCATCGCCGACATCCTTGACATGACCATCAACCAGGCCGTAGAGTTCTTTGAGAACGTGCCCGACATCCTGCACAAGATCAAGACCATTCAGGACGTAGGCCTCGGCTACATCAAGCTCGGACAGCCCTCCACCACCCTCTCAGGCGGCGAGAGCCAGCGTGTGAAACTGGCCACCGAACTGTCGAAGCGCGACACCGGGCGGACCGTCTACATCCTCGACGAGCCTACCACTGGTCTGCACTTCGAGGACATCCGCATCCTCATGCAGGTGCTGCGCCGGCTTGTCGACCGCGGAAATACTGTCATCGTCATCGAGCACAACCTCGACGTCATCCGTCAGGCCGACTGGATTATCGACATGGGACCAGACGGCGGACGTCGCGGCGGACAGATCCTCACCACAGGCACTCCCGAGCAGGTAGCCATGAGCCAGGAGGGCTACACGCCACGCTTTCTCAGACAGGAGTTGGGACTCTAGCAGCACAATCTTTTTCTAGCCCCCCTGCAACATCGAGCCCACTTGCAACATTAAGCCCCAGCTGGAAGGATGACCAGCCGGGGCTTAGTGTTTTTTACTTTATGCACTTACGACCGTTTACTTCGCAATATACTTCTTTCCGTCTACAACGAAGATGCCCTTCTGAGCCTTGGCGACCCGCTGTCCGGCCAAGTTGTAGACTGAGCCGTTCTGATGAAGCTGTGCAGCCTTTGCGGTGCTGATGGAAGTAACAATCTCCGAGTCGGCCGGCTCATAGCCAATGTAGCTGATGACAGCAGGCACGTCGGCATCGGCCAAGGTCATACCGAAAGTGGTAGTCCAGCCCCACGTGGCAGCACCCGTTCCGTCGAGATAGCTCTTGCCCTCGGGGTTGAAGCCGCTGGCAAAGGTGGCATCAGCGGTCACGTCCCATGCAAAGACGGTGATGCCGTTGCTGTCGGTGCTGACGACAGAGGGAGCCACCTGACCGCCGTTGTTCTTGGCGTTCATCCACCACAGATAGGACTTGCCCACTTCAGTAGCGAGGCCGGTGGCCTTGATGACGAAGTACTTAACGGGCTTGGTGATGTAGTACACCTTGTCGGTCTTGAAGTTCAGAGCCACGTTGTTGTCGCCTTTGGCATCGACGGTGATGGTGTTGGCCACCTCGTCGACAGTGACATTGCTGGGCGAGATGCGTCCCGGGTCGCCTGCAGGCCAGTCGCTGGCAACAAACTCATACTCAAACTCTTGAGTGGGGTCGGGAACGCTCTCTTCGAAGCCAATGAAGCTTATGACAGCAGGTACGTCGGCGTCGGCCAGCGTCATGCCGAAAGTCGTGCTCCAGCCCCCCTGGTCGGTCAGCTCGGTATCGCTGACACCCAACTGACCGCCGATGGCAATAAGTGCGCAGTCCCATGAGAAGACGGTCTGGCCGTCCTCCTCATAGATGGCTGTAGGCTCAATCTGCGAGCCGTTGTTGGTGTTGTTCAGCCACCACAGATAGCTTGCGCCGGCAGCTGTGCTCAGGCCGGTGGCCTTGATGACGAAATAGCGCTGCTTGGCCTTCACGCTGTAGGTGTTGGTTGAGCGGAAAATCAGCGCCACGTTGTTCGTGCCGGTCTGGCTTACGGTGATGGTATTAGCCTGTGCGTCGGCCACAACCTTGTCGGGCGAGATGCGGCCTGCGTCGCCGGCTATCCACTCGCTGGCCAGGAACTTGTAGCTGTTGTCAGGCTGCGCGTAGATGATTATCTGCTTCACGGCGTTGCCTTTGTTCAGCTCGAAGCCTACCATGCCGTCCTCGCCGGCCTGATAGATAGCGCGGCCTGCACCCTCGTTGAGGGCGGTCTTCTCAATGCCGTCATCGTCGCTGCGGGTGTAGAACCCCTCACCAGTGTAGACGAACTCCACGATCTGGCCGGCCTTGATACCGCCTATGGCAGCACAGCGGCCTGCACCCGTGCCAAGGAAGAGTCCTTGTCCGTCGACAATGCTCCAGCCCTTGCCGCCAGCATCAGCAGCTGCCTGAACGGCCAATAGGTCAAGCCCTTCGTTGGTGCAGAAAAACACGTCATTATTCTTACTGTTGGCGGCATTCCAGATAGCTCCGGCAGCCTCTGTCTGCAGCACCAGCGTGACATCGCCCATCGTGGTAAAGTCATAGCTCTTGGCAACGGTGTAAGCCGAAAGGTCAACATCAGCCACGCTGATAACACACGAAGCCTCGGCGGTAGCATCGCTGCTTGCCGACTGCCAGTAGTTGGTAATGGTAGCCTCGCCTGCAGCCACGGCAGTCACGGTGCCGTCGGCAGCCACCGTGGCAACAGCCTCGTTGCTGCTCTTCCACTGGGTCTCGGCAGCAGGCGACACAGAGGCCGTCAGCTTGGCGGTAGCACCGGGGATAAGCTTCAGGGTGGCAGGGGTTACGCTGATGACAGGCACAGTCTCCACACCGTAAGGCTCAATCTCAATCTTCGAGATGAGGGTGGCCATTGCCATCTGTATGTCAAGACGACTGCCACTGGCAATGATGTAGGTAGTTGCCACCTTGCCAAACTCGGTGCCGGCATCTATTCCTTCCACGTTGTCAGAAATGAGAGTCGTCGAACCGTTCAGGCAAGTTACAGTCACCTTGTCGCCTTCTTTCAGGTCAAGAACAGAAAAGATATGGGCAGCATCCCAAGAGAATAAGCCACAATTGCCATCTTTCTTATTGTTCTTATTGCGGAAACACAGTTTTGGATTGGCGTTCTCTGCTTCCACATACTCGTAGGCAAAACGTTTGTTCCATGTAAAGTTCTGGTCCGTGTAGTCGCCCAGGAAGTGCATCACCACAGGAGCCTCATCGGTTCCAAGAGTAAAGCCGGCATCGCCGCCGTCGTTCGCAGCCCAGGGGCCGCCCTTGCCAAGCGCCATACACAAGTCCTGGAAGTCGTAGGTCTCCAGCGCATTGACATTCGTACTACCCAGCACGACCAGCAGCAAGGCAAGTAAAGATTGCGTAATTCTTTTCATAAGCTTTAAATTTTAGTAAGTAGTTATAGTAAAAAGTCTCAATTCGGGTTTTTGCAATGCAAAGTTACAAAAAATCAACGAAAACTGCAAGGATTTTGCCTAAAAATCTCAAACGTTTGCATGATTTTTTCTGCCAAAAAGGCAAAAGAATCCAAACGTTATGCTTAAATTTGCAGTCGGAAAACGACAACAAACAATCATCAACTGAAAATACAAGAACTATGAGCAAATTTGTAATCGGAGACCGTCTCAAGGACGAATGGATCTCTGTTCTCGACACCGAGAAGAAGAAACTGGAGTTCACCAACCACCTGGCCAGCGCCAAGGAGTTTAACGACCAAGAACTGGCACAGTCGCAGCTGAAGGAGATACAGACCACCGGCTACTTCAGCGACCTGCAGATTTACGTGTTAGACAACAACAAGGCCTACAAGCCCGACGAGAGAGACTCGTTCCTGTAAAATAATATTTTGGGGCCGCGAAAAAAAATCTCGCGGCCCCAATTTTTTTTTTCGCGTTCCGAAAACTTACTCATTCCTTCTTCTTACTTTTTATACACATACAGATCAATACACTTTTTTATAAAAAAACTTTCCTGCGTACGTGCATGCGCGCACGTACGCAGGAAAGTATTCTCCTAAAACTTCTGTAATATCTGTATCTGTATTGCCCTAACGTTAACGCTATTTATGAAACGCTAGAAGTTGATACCGAAGTTTGCGAAGATGGCGTTGCTGTGGATGGAACCGTTGCCGTCGGCAATGTTGGCAATACCGATCTGAGCGCCCACTTCAAGGTAGAGCATGTCGTACTCTGCGCCGCAGCCAATCTTCAAGCCCATATCGCCGTGGTTCACCAAGTCGTACGAGCTGCGATCGGCTGTCTCTATACGGAGTACAGCACCCGTCGCCTGGTCAATCACCGGATTGGGATACTCATACTTACCACCAATACCCCAAGAGAAGTAGGGTCCGATGAAGGGGAGCAGGGCAATGTCGTCGGTAGCCTTGACGCCGTACTTGATGACGATAGGCACCTCGAGGTACTTCAGATTCATCGTGTAGTCGCCGTTCTTACCGCCACGCTGGGTGTAGTAGAGGCCACTCTCAAGGAACACGGGCGACGTCTGAGACACGCGCAGGCCGATGATGCCGGCGAGGTTAAGACCGGCCTTCATGCCTGTTGCGTCGTTGTCGCCAGACATCATACCAAGACTGAGACCCATACGGGCTCCGTAATAGAGATTCTGCTTGTCGAGTTCGAAACCACCACTGGCATACTGTGCGAACGAGGGCACGGCCAGCATCATTGCTACGATAGCTGTGAATACTTTCTTCATAAATCTTATCTTTTAATGGATGTTTGTTCGTAAACTTTTGCAAAATAAATGTTTTTTTTTCAAACGACCAAACTTTTTAACTAAAAATACGCTTTTACCTACTTTTCATTATTGCATAATTCATAAATTTTGATTAATTTTGCACCCATAATAATAAAAACAGCCCGTTTTATGAAAAAACTGATTCTACTGGCTGCAGCCATGTTACTTGCAATCACTATAACAGCTGCCAACGAGACTATTGTACTGCGCATCAAGGGAATGAGATGCGAGGAGTGTGCCCACAAGGTAACGACGGTGCTGAAGAAGCTGCCCGGTATTGAGAGCATGAACTTCGACCTGGAGAAAAGGACTGTGACCGTGGAATACGACGCAGCACTGACCTGTACCGACTCCATCAGGCAGCGACTGGCCCGCACCGGCCGATACAAGCCGACGGCCTACAGCAAGACCGACGTCATACACCGCGGCATTGGTCTGCAGATGGCCGACATGCACTGCCAGAACTGTGTCGATCGCATCACCCGGTGCCTGCAGGCTATGGAGGGTATCGACAGCCTCGGGCCACATCTTGACAAGCACTATTTCTTCATCCGATACGATGCCAACAAGACCAGCAAGGCCGACATCCGCCAGGCGCTGCTGGGGCTGGGCTTTACGCCGGTGAACTACTATACGAGCAAGGACATCAGTTTTGCCTACTTCGACATTCCCAAGGAGGATTGCACGGAGGCTACCATCGAGGAGGTGCTGGCCATGGACGGTGTCGACGACGTGAACGTGAACCCGAAGCGCGGCACGCTGGCCATCACATACGTCAACAAGGACACGTCGACCGAAAAGCTGTTGCAGGCCGTGCAGGCCGCCGGCATCAAAGCCACAATTCCGCCAGCTCACGAATGTAAAGAGAACAAATAAGTAATCGTTTATGCGACAATTCATACTGATACTATCAACACTTCTCGCAGCCATTGTCAGCGCCCAGAACCAGAAGATCAGCCTGACGGTGACCGAGAAAGCCACTCACGAGCCTGTCGTCATGGGCACCATCATGCTGGAGCCGTCAGGCCAGTCGGCAGTGACCGACCTGCAGGGACAGGCCATCATCAGCAACGTGCCCAGGGGCCAGTACACGCTTATCGTGCGCTACGTAGGCTTTGAGCCTTACAAGACGACCGTTAGCATCAGTAACCGCGACCTGCACCTGAAGGTACAGCTGACGGAGACATCGCTGGCCCTGCGCGAGGTGACGGTGACGGCCAAGACCCGTGAGAGCGGCGCCTCAACCAGCAGCGTCATCGGTCGCCAGGCCATCGATCACCTGCAGGCAACGTCGCTGGCCGACGTGATGCAGCTCATACCCGGTCAGCTGATAGACCGTCCCGACCTAACTCAGCAGCAGGGTCTGCAGCTCCGTACGCTGCAAAACAACTCGACGATGGCCTTCGGCACGAGTATTGTTGTCGACGGCATGCCGATGTCGAACAACGGCGAGATGTCGCAAGGCACGTTCTCAGGCACGGCCTTCGCAGGGACCGACCTGCGCCAGGTATCGGCCGACAACATCGACGAGGTGGAAGTCATACGCGGCATACCCTCAGCCGAATATGGCGACCTGACAAGCGGTCTGGTAGTTGTCCACTCGAAGGTGGGTGTCACGCCATGGCAGGTGAAAGCCAAGCTCAATCCGGGCCTGCAGAATTTCTCGGTAGGCAAAGGTGTCCGTTTGGGCAAAGGCGGCATCATCAATGCCAACCTGGACTATGCCAAGGCCTGGGGCGACCCGCGGCAGAAGACCCGTTCGTACGACCGCTACACGGCCAACATAGGATGGGGCTACGATGTCACCCGGAAGTGGCACACCGACACGAAAGTGCGGCTGATGCAATCGAGAGACTGGAGCGGAAACGACCCCGACGCTATTGACGACGGCACCGAGACGAAAGCCACGACCACCGTGTTCGGGCTGAACCATAACGGACGTCTGCAAACGGACCTGCCGCTGATGCGCTCGTTGAAGTACACGGTCGGCCTGAGCCTGTCGAAGACCGACAACCGAAACACCAGCTACGTGGCCGTCTCAAGCGGACTGCTCCCCATCATCACTGCCCGTGAGACAGGCTACTACAGCGTGCCCTGGAAGACTTCGTCGTATCTGGCCACAGGCATCACCGAGAGCCGACCCGGAAACATCTTCCTGAAACTGACCGACGACTTCTTCCTGCGACTGGGCAAGACAGTTCAGACGTTTAAGATCGGCGTTGACTACCACTACGACTGGAACAGCGGCAAAGGCTACTACAACGAAGACGACGCGCTGCCTTACCGCCCTAACGCCAACGGACGACCACGCGCGTTCGACGACATTCCAGGCCTGCACCAGCTGTCGGCATTTGCTGAGGACCAGTTTACCTATAATATAAATAAGGTGAACCGGCTGCGCGTCAACTTCGGTCTGCGCTTCACGGCACTTCAGCCCTTCAGCGACTTGGCAACGACGGCCCTGTCACCCCGACTGAACGTCGCCTTCAGCCTGACCAAGTGGCTCGACCTGCGCGGCGGCATCGGCATGAACTCCAAAACGCCCGGCCTGAACCATCTGTACCCAGACAAAAAGTACATCGACGATATCGTAGGCAACTACACGCTGGCCACTACCCCAGCCTATTACGTCCATACCGAGGTCTACGACGTTAGGCGGTCAGAAGGACTGAAGAACGCCACAACAACAAAGATTGAGGCCGGGCTGGACATCAAGCTGCCACGTGGCCGCAAGCTGAGTCTGCTGGCTTATCAAGACCGTACCCCCAACGGCTTCGAAGTCGCCTCCGACTACTTCACCTATACGTACAACCTGTTTGACAATACGGCCACACTGCCTATCACCGACTTCTCGACAGGCTACGCTCAGCAGTTCCGAGGTTTCGCCACGACAGGCCTGCTGGAGAACACCAACAAGACAGTGAACCGCGGCATAGAGTTCGACTTCGACCTCGGCGAAATCAAGATGCTGAAGACAAGCCTCTACTTCAGCGGTGCCTGGAACGAGACGAAGACCAACTGGAGTACCCGACAGAACACGACAGCCGTGCCGACAACCCTGTTGACAGGAACGAAATACGCCGGCATGAATATCTCGCCCGTTCGCATCGTCTATCCATCAGGACTCGACTACACCCGCCTGCGACGGTTTGTCAACACGCTGCGAGCCGTGACCCACATCCCGCAGCTGCACATGGTGGCATCGTTCACCGCACAGGTCATCTGGCACAACTCCACATGGAGCTACACAGCCGACAAAGACCCCATCGGATGGATTGATGCCGACCTCACATACCACGACATCAACACTGCCGACTACATCACCTTCGACGGCGGACGCATTGCCACTAACGACGAGAAACTGAAGCTGCGCTACACCGACAACGAGCCGAACGAGTCGCCAACGACATGGAACCTCTCTGGCCGACTCACAAAAGAACTGAGCAAGTTTGGCAGCCTGTCGCTTTATGTCGACAACTGCCTCTTCTACGAACCCTATATGGAAGGCAACAACACCTCAACGCTCACCCAGCGCAACACCGGCAAGTTTGCCTTCGGAGCGGAACTGTCAATTAATCTGTAAAACGACCGACGACAATGACCAGAAAACAGCATATTCTCACCTGGCTGCTATACTGCGGCGCAGCAGCAACCCTCAACTCCTGCATCGACTACGACGATGCCACCAAGGAAACAACTGCTCACATTCAACTGGCCATGCCGGCTGAATTCGTCAACGGCAGCGACCTGCAAGGCCACGAAATAGTCTTGGTACAAGGCAGCACCCGACTGACGGGTACGACCGATGCCAACGGCGTGGCAACGTTTACAGACCTGATACCTGACGTCTATGACATCTCCTGCTCTTGGGAGATCAACGGCGAACAGTATCAGCAGCTGACTGGCGATCAACAGATCGTAAGCGGCTGCACCGTCTCAGGCTCACTCAACGCGCACCTCATCCGTGAAGAGCAGACCATACAGCTGTCGACCAATCTCAGCATCAACCGCGACATAATCATCGGTAAGGTATTCTTTGCCGGCTCAAAGGACAACAACAACCGCACCTATATGCCAGGGAAATATGTTGAGCTCTACAACCAGAGCAACGACACGGTCGACATCAGCGGACTCTACATCGGGCTCATTGAGAGCGAGAGCACGCAAGCCTACACGCTGCAGAACCTGCACGACCAGTATGCCGACTCAGTCGTACTGGCCAAACAAGTATTCCGCATCCCTGCCGACCAGCCCTTCACGGTGAAGCCCGGCGGCACCGTGCTACTCGCCAACAGCGCTACCGACCATACCGACGGCAACGACATGGAGAACGACCTGAGCGATGCCGACTTCGAGGCCAAAGACGTCAGCGGAAGAACGCAGAACAACCCGGCGGTGCCGGCATTGGAGCTGACTTACACGATGTACCCATCAATCTCGAACATGAACCTTGTACAGAACGGTCTCTGCTCAGTAGTCATCTTCCGCACCGACCAAGACGTGGCAGCATTGCCGACGACATACGCCTACGGCAAGACAACGGGCAACCAGTGGCTGCTGCTGCCCATACGCTACATTGTCGACGGAGTTGAAATACTGCCAAACAAGGCAACAGGTGTAGACGTCAGCACCAAGCGCCTCTACCCCACCATTGATGCCGGCTACACCAACATTGAAGGACGCAGCGGATGGACCGGCGAAGTAGTCTACCGGCGCACCGGCGACAAACGCGCCAATGACGGCCACCTGATACTGATAGACACCAACAACTCAAGCAACGACTTCCACGTCTCAACAACGATTAAACCACGCCAGTACGATGAATAAAAAGACAGTATCAACAGTCAAGCCAGTACTACTAGTACATCTAGAATCTCTAGTACTTCTAGTACTTCTGGTATTTCTATGCAACACACCCAGCCTGGCACAGGAAGCCCACTACCGCTATGCCGACGCCACACAGCTTTGGCGCCTGACTGACAATGCTGCCGGACTGTCGCTTGACTCTGCCGGCAACCGCGGTATAGCCTACTTCGACTTGCAACACCGCGAAGGTGACTACCATCGGGTGCAGGAGGGAGGACAGTGTAACCAACTGGAATTCTATACAGAACGCTACCAGCGCATCAATCCTATTCTTGTGGCATACGGCTCGTTCCGCTTCGATATGGACCGGACGAAAGACCGCTCGTGGTGCGATGTGATGCGCCCCTACAACTCGAATCCATACTATTCGGGAAGCAGTGTTGCAGGCAAGTACGACACACAGCAGTTCGACCTCACCGCCGCTATAGGCACCATCCAGATGTGGGGTGTCACCGCCGGTCTGCGCTTAGACTACAAAGTTGGCGACCTGAGCCGTCTGCGCGACCCCCGCTCACGCTCCGAGCTGCTGGACTACAGGCTGACACCGTCGCTGACCTATACGTCAGAGCCGCACACCGTTGGACTCTCAGGACACTATAACCGCCGCAAAGAGAAAATTCCCGGAATGACAACCGTCCAGCAAGACCCGAACCTGAAGTACTACCTGATGTCGGGTATGGAACAGGCTGTGGGTACTACAGGCGGATATGGAGGTTTCAGCCGTGAGTGGGTGGATCACCGATTCGGCGCCGAGTTATCATACGGCTACAACAACGGAACCCTCAAGAGTCTTAGCAGCCTAGGGATTGAGCGAGGTTCCGAAGACGTGTTAGGACAATATAAGTATGAGCCGGGACACTACGTCAGCTACCGATACGGCTTCACTTCACGCAACCGCCTGAGCACGGTGAACGCGCTCCACGAGACAGACCTCAGCATCGGTTATGAGCAGGCCTACGCCGACGAATACCGCCAGCAACTCATCCAGGAGCGCGACGCAGAACGAGGCTACACCAGCTACCGCTACGAGACGCTCATCGAGTTTAAGAAACGCTATCAGGTGAAGCACCTCAACGCCCGCCTGCACTACCGCTACAATGTTGTTGACGGATCAGCCGTCGATACCTACGCCGGCATCAAAGCAACTCTCAACCATGCTGCGACAAAGCATCTGCTGCCGGAGTCGTCGCTGAAGTACAACAATATAGACGTCACACTGGAAGGTGGTAAGGCGCTCTTCGGCAAACGTCTGTGGATTGACGCCAAAGCCGGCTACCACATCAAAAACAAGGCCGACCTTGCACTGGCAGACGCCACTACCGACATGGCAAAACAGGTATGGCTGACAGACATGCCCTACTACGAAGCCAACTACTGGCACGGCCATCTGCAACTGACCTATCAGTTCCCGCTGTCGGTCAAAGGCACACACACCGACTGGTTCGTACGTGCCTACGGCGACTACATGAAGACCGACAACTCGCTTTACAGTGCCACCGTCGGCGCCTCCATCGGCATCTATTATTAATCAAAACACATAACAACAATGAGAAATTCTACACCAATAAAAACTCTGGCACTCATGGCTGCCTTATTTATGACAAGCAACATAGCACTGGCCGAAGAAGACAAGGACACGACCGTTGTCGTGCCTGAGACAGGCCTGTTACCAATCAAGCCCAGCCGCAATTTCACAGGTCCTGCTGACATCACCGTCTGCAGCTGTTTCGATTCTAAAAGTTCAGGACTCTATTTCACAGTATACAATCTTAACGAGGTGGTAATAGGCAGTTCCGTCAATAGCAGCAGTGGCGTTTTCCTGGTTGCCAAGCCAGGAACCTACACGCTGAAACTGACCGACGCCGAAGTGACGGGACGCATCAACTCAACAGTCATCAGCTGGATGGCGGAAGCAGGAACGGCATACAAAAAAGACCGATTTCTCTATAAGTACACCGTCAAGGACGGAGTACCCGGATTCCTGCGCGACGAGAACCATGCCGCCGATAACTACCAATACTGCGACTTGGGCGAAGGCGAACACATTTACCTGCCCATAAGTGACAAAAACCTAAACAAAATCGCAGAGCTGCTCAACACGACAGCAGCTTCACTGCAATTCATCCCCTTCGAGGGCCCGTGGAAAAACGTCCCATCACTTAGTGAGTTGGCCGGTATCAATGACGTCTGCAACTCATCGGCTGCCAAAAACAAGATCTTCGACCTCCAGGGCTGTCGTGTCGTTAAACCAATGAAGGGTATTTACGTCAAAGACAACAAGAAAGTAATCATTAAATAAAATAACATGAAGAAAACCATCTTCGGCTGTCTGGCACTACTCGTGCTGGGCTTTGCCTTTCAGAGCGCCACTCAACAGAGCGACGAGGTAATGACCAAAGAGAACGGCATGTACGTGGTGAACACCACCAAGCTGGGTAAGGATGTGCAGGGATATGTTGCATCCACCCCCGTCAAGGTCTATATCAAGAAAAACAAAGTGGAAAAGGTAGAGTTCCTTAAGAACCAAGAGACTCCGAAATATATGGCACGTGTGAAGAAGGCGCTCATCAACAAGTGGGACGGCCTGAAAGTGAAGGACGCTGTCAGCCAAAAAGTGGACGGCGTGACGGGTGCCACTTTCTCGTCGGAGGCTATCATCAAGAACGTGCAGTTAGCACTGGAATATTATCAGGCACACAAATAATACGAAACTATGGAAAAGAAAGACCTGAAACCTGCTGGCGTCTTCCTGCAGTTTGCTAAGATCAACGAGATTCCCCGCCCGTCAAAACGCGAGGAGAAAATGATAGAATATCTCAAGCATTGGGGTGAGAGCCGAGGACTGGACACGAAGGTTGACGAGACGGGCAACGTCATCATACGCAAGCCCGCCACCAAGGGATACGAGAACCGTAAGACGGTCATACTGCAGAGCCATATGGATATGGTGTGCGACAAACTGGTTGACGTAGCGTTCGACTTCGACAACGACCCCATACGCACCTATATCGACGGCGAATGGCTGACGGCTGAGGGCACCACCCTCGGTGCCGACGACGGCATAGGCTGCGCCATAGAACTGGCCATCCTCGACTCCGACGACATTGAGCACGGCCCCATCGAGTGCGTCTTTACACGCGACGAGGAGACAGGACTGACGGGTGCCGAAGGTATGAAGGCCGGCTTCATGACCGGCGACTACCTCATCAACCTCGACTCGGAGGACGAGGGCGAGATATTCGTCAGCTGCGCCGGCGGCCGCAACACACAAGCGCAGTTCACCTTCCAGCGCGAGAAGGCTCCCGCCGGCTCATTCTTCCTGCGAGGCCAGCTGAAGGGACTCGTCGGCGGACACTCCGGCGACGATATCAACAAGAAACGCGCCAATGCCATCAAGGTGCTCGGACGCTTTCTCTTCCAAACCATGCGCCGCTACGACGGGGTGCGCCTCGCACAGTTCCACTCAGGCAAGCTGCACAACGCCATCCCCCGCGACGGAGAGTTCATCATCGCCGTTCCTAACGACGTGAAGGAGAACGTACGCGCCGACTGGAACATCTTTGCCGCTGAGGTGGAGGACGAGTTCCACGTAACCGACACGCAGATGCAGTGGCTCATGGAGAGCGCCGACGCTCAGACGGTCATTGAGCCTGCCGTAGCCAAGAACTTCGTATGGGCCATCCAGGCCGTCGACAACGGCATCTACGCCATCTGCCAGGACGAAGCCCTCGGCGGCATGGTCGAGACGTCAAGCAACATCGCCAGCGTACATACTGAGGATACGGAAATAAAAATCCTGTCGAGCCAGCGCTCCAACGTGATGTCGAACCTCGACAATATATGCGCCACCATTCAGGCCACGTTCGAACTGGCCGGTGCCAAGGCTGTGTCTTCCGACGGCTACCCCGCCTGGAAGATGCGTGCCGACTCGAAACTCACGCAGATTGTGGTCGACACTTACAAGCAGCTTTTCGGCAAGGAACCTGTGGTGCGCGGCATCCACGCCGGTCTGGAGTGCGGCCTCTTCTCGGAGCGCTATCCGAACCTCGACATGGTGAGCTTTGGTCCCACCCTGCGCTTCGTCCACACTCCCGACGAGCGCCTGCACATTCCCACCGTACAGATGGTATGGGACCACCTGCTGGCTATTCTCAAACAAATACCGCAGAAGTAAGACCATGAGACGCTCATTATATATCATAACTGCTATAAGCCTGCTGCTGTTCGCCTCGTGCGGACAGCAGCATCAGGCAAAGGAGGTTATCCAGACGTTTGTCGACGAGTACGTCACCGAGCCTGCCTCGCGCAGCTCCATCAGCATCGTAAAGTTCGACTCCACCCGCGTGCTGAGCGACTCCATCATCTGCGTCATGCGTACTAATGCCGACACTATTCACCGTTACTCTGCCAAGCCCATCAAGTACGACGAAAGTCCTATCGGACGCAAGCTATACGTAGCCCGCATCACCTACACCATCTACGGTGCAGAATATAGCGACACCTACTATCTGGACGAGCAACTGACACATGTCGTGGCCTTCAAAAGCAACTAAAATACAAAGTTTCTCGAAAAAAAATGGGAAAATATTTGGAGGTTCCAAAAAATATGCGTACCTTTGCACCCGCAATCAAGGAGATAACCCCACGGTTGACAGCACAAAGCATCTGGAAGGATGGGTGAGTGGCTGAAACCAGCAGTTTGCTAAACTGCCGTACGGGTTCCCGTACCGGGGGTTCGAATCCCCCTCCTTCCGCACCGAGGGGATTTCTCTGCGAGAGCACTTCTTTGAAACAGTTGGTCGATTCATCTAATGGTTAGGATACAAGATTCTCAATCTTGGCATAGGGGTTCGATTCCCCTATCGACTACTCGGAACATCCGAAAATCCCCTGTAAATCAACGATTTGCAGGGGATTTTGCTTTCTAAAGGTGTTAATAAGGCGTTAATCTTAACCAAGAAAAAGAAAACGAGCGAACTGTTAATCTTTCATTCTTTTTCTCTTGTTTGTTCTTATTCTACTATAATTTGAGTACCTTTGCAGGCTAAAAAGATTAAATACAGGATAAGATGGAAACGCAGAATTGCTGGGAACCAGTCATAAATGAAAAGGAGAATATCATCAAGACTTTTGTAAAAGAAGCACTTGATAGTCTTGAAGAACGTCTGATACGGACTGCCGAGGGTGCATCAGACGAGTATATGGTTAAGTTGGAAGAGGAAGAATATGCAAAAGCGGTAAAGATCCTTACGGATACCTACGCAGAATGCCCTCATGTGAAGCATATCCAAGACGCTCTCGATAAACCTGATTTCATTTGGGACAGTCTGTTTATAGAGAACATTGGCCCTGATGCTGTTAATAAGTGGTATCGTAATCCGTTAAAAGCAGACATTCAGGCATTCAAGAAAGACAATACCATCTATGATGCCGAGAATCCCTATTTCTCTTATATATATAAGGTGGTACTCTATGAGAAGTACATTAAGTTCTTGTTGGAAGACAAGAAGAAACACCGTTATCTCATAGAAATAGCAGAGGAAGAGCGGAGGTGGAAAGAAAAGCAGCGGGAAGATGCCGAGACC
>JAFUTI010000048.1 GCA_017471465.1 Prevotella sp.
CGAAGTCTTCTCCGACCCGTTGTCGTCGTCATCGTCCTTGCAGGAGGTGACGCCGAGGCTGAGACCGCACACCAGTGCGGCCATCAGCCAGAAGTTCATTCTTTTTTTCATGTTCATTTTGTTTTTATATTATATATATAATTAATGTATAGGCTTTACCTGATGACTTCACTATTTTACCATCTGTCACCTTCCATAGTTCGGAATGGTGCGCCAGTTGGGTATGGCAAAGTGCTTGCCGTCCAGTGTATTTAAATCACTTGTCATGCTCTCATAGACCAAGGCGGTGGCTCCCTTGAAATTTTTGAAATCGTCAACATCGCGTCCCCATCCGTCATCATCCACACGTTTAATGGAATTCACACGGGTCAGTCGGCGGCCATCGGTGGTGATGATCGAATAGTCACTTGAGCCTCGGTCGTAAACCGTCGTCATGCGGAAGAAGATGATGGGTGCATTCCACATGTCCCTGGGATTCTCAAAAGCCTGCCATACAGGCCGGTTGTAGAGGTAGTTCCTCACGTCTTTGGCACGTTCGTCGGTTGTATTGCGGCAGTTGCGCTTAGACACTCCATCGCCCCCCGTCCAATTGAGCAGGGGTTGCATGGCGTATGTGTCGAGTGCATACGCATCTATTTTCCGCTGGTCGGCCAGGTCGCTGAGATAGATGCCAATGTTCGAGAAAGCCTCGGGAGGGTAGAAACGTGTTACGCTGTCGGGGCTGCTCACATAGTGGTCCCAGTAACTAAAGGTAAACATGTTGTCGTCTCTCTGGTTATCGGATGTGACTCTGAGCAGTCGCTGCTGGTTCGTGCCGTCGTTATAGGCCACGCTGTAGAGCCAAGAATTTTGGCGTTGATTATGGTTATGTGACGCCACTATCTGGTGTAACTGGCGCAAGTCCACGCCAGCATAGTCATAGATGCTTTCCCATATCCTATAAGAATATTTAGGCTGACTCCTTATAACATCTTCTTTTTTATCTATCGTATAGGTATTGAACTGCCAAAGGAAGAGGGAGCCGCGTATGGCCATGTCACGGTTAGGCAGGTTGCTGGCGTGGCTGCCGTCGTTGGCCACCTGGATGTTGTCGAAGGTCATCAGTTCAGAATAGGGCGACTTCTCGCCAAAATTATCTAATTGGCCCGACATGCTGACGACAAACCAGCGGTTGCCCTCATCGTCGCGATAGACGTCGCCCGCACGATAGTAGCTGTCCAATCCGTCGTATTCGCCCAGGTTGTGCTGTCCCTGGTCGGTTGAGATAATCTCTGGCGCCGTGTTCAGGTCGTAGCCGAGGGGCGGAAAGTAGTACTTGTTGTAGCAGAACACCTCGTCGAACCCGCTGATGGGGGTCTTTGTGTTGTATTTTGTACGGCTCAACTTTGCCAGGTCCTCTCCGGTGGCGTGGCGTATGCAGTAGTGTATGGCGCCGTTGTCCTTGAAGTAGTCGTCGTAGATAATCTCGGGCGAGTCCTCTGTGCTGAGTTGCGTCACGTCGAACTGAATGTTGTTGTCGGGGTTGCGCTTGTCAACCACCTGTGTGGTGCGCTCCTTTGACTCCTTGTGGTGCATGTTGCTCTCCTTGTCCGCGCCGTTGGTGAAGACGGTCTCGTAGATGGTGGGCGAGTTGCTGGTCCAGGTGTTCCATGAAGAGCTGCTGCAGATAAGGTTCAGCGGCATCTTGCCCTGGATGTAGAGACGGTCCATCGACTCGTGGGTGTTGCCGAAGATGGCCTTCCACAGGTTCACACGATTGCCGGTGGTGAGGTCAACCTGGGTGTTGTCCCATCCTGTGGCCACACGCGCCCAGAAGTGCTTGCTGTTATACCTTATCTTCGACTTGTCGAAGTCGTGGAACATGGGGATGCCTTTATTGAACACGCTCTTGTAGGGATTATAGGAGATGTTTTCCTGCCACTTCTCGGGGTTGAGCATGGCAAAGAGCATCTCCGCCAGGTTCCCCATCTGCTCGTTGTTCACACCCAGGAGTTTCGGCAGCTTATAGGTGTTGCCGTTGCTGGCCTTATAGACCATGAGCTTGTCGGAGGGCAGCGGCGACAGCGAGATCCAGTGGCTCTTGTCCTTGCCCTCAGGTTCGAAAGAAGGGCGCACGCACACCCAGAACTCCCTGACGCCGTCGTCGGGGCGGACACGGCTGATGACGTCGCCGAAGCGATAGTAGCACGTTGTCCAGTTGGCGTTGTGACCGGCCTGCTCGGGGGTGAGATAGACCAGCTGCCGCAGTGCTGGCACCTGGCGGATGTTCACATCTACCGTGGCCAGCGACTTTTCGTCGGTGCTCTTGGTATAGGTCAGCGAACCCACGTCGGGGTCGCTCCAGGTGTAGGCGGCGGTCTCCTGCGTCACCGTGCCCTCGGGCAGTCCGGCCAGGTTGCAGAAGCGCTGGGCAGCGGCCTCCAGGTCGTTGGTGGCCACTTGCCGCACGGTGGCGTTGCCGCTGAGAGGCTCGCCGATGGTGGGTTCGAAGGTCTGCGAGGCGTAGTCGTCGGGGGTGTTGTTGGTGCCCACGAGCTGCCCTACGACGTTCCAGAACTTGGCGGCCTTCTCCAGTTGTTCGCCTTGTTGCTTCTCGGCCTGCTGCTCGGCTGTCAGCCCGTCGTCATCGTCCTTGCAGGAGGTGACGCCGAGGCCGAGACCGCACACGAGGGCGGCCAGGAGCCAGAAGTTCATCAGTTTTTTCATTGTTTTCGTCATCTTTACTTTTTTATGTTTTTATCTTAATGTCTATTCCTGTCTTGCGCGGTCGTGCCGCGAGGAAGTCCTTTCAGTTTTACTGCTCCTTCTGCACGGCCACGCTCTCCAGGCGTGAGTTCTTCTTGCCGTTGTCGGTGACGACGTACTCGCGGCTGGTGATGCTGCGGCGATCCCACAAACTCTCGTCAAAAACAAATTTGCCACCTTTCCATGCAAAATCGACCGTGGCGTTCATCAGTATGCGCCATTTGGCTCTGAGCGAAGCAACCACCATCTCGTGCCTCCAATAGACGGCCACCAGCAATATGTGGTATTTGCCGGCACTGATGTCCGGCCAACCATTGGTTTGCATCCCATCGGGGACCTTGATTTTCGCGGGGATGTTCAGGACGCCCAAGTCGGCCCACTTGAAGTGGCTGGGGCTGAGGGTGGAGAGGCAGGGCATGTCGTTCATTCTCTGCTCATACTTCTGGAACCATTTCTCCGGTTCAATGAAGATGTAGGGCATCCAATAGTCAGAACTGCCTGTCAGGTGATCGCTGTAGCGCACCTTGTTGGCCAGGAATAGGGGGAGACCGCAGCTTATCTTCCAGATGTTGGCCTCGTCATCGGGGTCGAAGTCGGGACCGCTCAATTCGTCTCCTTCACATTCGTGGTAAATGACGTTGGACATCTGTGATGCTTTAAAACTACCTACCAGGTCAGTAAATTCACTGCTCGGCTCTTGGGTGCAGTCAATGATGAACTTGTATTGATCCATCAGGGTGAACTGGGCATCATATCGCTTTTGGTCGGTCTCCGGGATGACCTGGTCCCACTGCCCGGGGTCGATGCCCTTGGCTTGCAGGGCGGCGCGCACGCTCTTGTAGCGGTTGTCGTCGTAGAGCACGTTTTTCACCCAGCAGGCCAGGGTCTGGGCCGAGGCCATGTCGTCGGTATAGACGCTGTCCTTGCCCACGCCGCTCCAGTTGAAGGTGCCTATGGTATGGTCGTCCTGATCGTTCAGGGTGATGAAGCGGGCCTCGCCGTTCAGAATATGGTCGGAGGCACAGATGTAGAGGCGGTTCTTGTAGCGCACCACGTCGCCCGCATGGTAGTAGCAGCGCGAGTCGCTCTCGTCTCCTGTCACCTCGGGCTTGTCGCTCTTGCCGTCGGGGCCTGGCTTCGTCCACTCGTCTTCGTACTCCTCGTAGTAGCGGTAAAAGTCCTTGACGCCTTTGCCCTGCAACCGTGACGTGGGGGCGGGCTGCGAGCCGTTGTTCAGGTCGGCGCCCGTGGCGTGGCGGATGACCCAGCGGTACTTGCCGTCGTTGTCGAAGAACTGGATGTAGTTGTCTGTGCTGGAGCCCATCTTCGTGCAGTCGAACTTGATGTCCTGCATCCGCTTGGTGATGTCCTTGTACTCGGCGTGGTGCAGGTTCTTCTCGTC
>JAFUTI010000034.1 GCA_017471465.1 Prevotella sp.
AAAGTATCTCAACAAAGGATGAGAGATTGTTTGCTCGTGAAAAAGAATTGCAACGTCAAGAAAGGCATAATACTAAGGTTGCAATCATACAGCAGGAGTTAAACGACTTGAACAAGGATGTTCCTTCTGAAATTACCCAGACACTCAGCCGACTATCACTTGGTGACCAACGCGTCTATCATGTTATTAGGCGCAATGGTGGTGCGCAAGCCCAAGACATCGCAGATCTTATACCTAAGTTGGAAGGAATTGACAATCCCAGTCTTTCTACAATTAAGCGTAGCATAGCTGCCCTGACGGCAGTTGGACTTGTCAAACGAGTAGGCAGTCGCAAGACAGGGCAATATATGGTTAATGAGGTTGTTTACGACAAAGATAAATAACAGCAGCCCCCACCTTTATGAGCTCTCACAACCATTGTCACGGGAATACCACGGGAATTACGAAAAAGAAAAATCGCTAAGCAACTGATTATCAGCCTCTTAGCGATTCTTTCTGTCGGGATTACTGGACTCGAACCAGCGACCTCGCGCCCCCCAGACGTGTGCGCTACCAACTGCGCTAAATCCCGATCCTTTAGCTTAGCATCTGACCTTTTTCGTCATTTGCGGGTGCAAAATTACATACTTTTCCTGACATTTGCAAATTTTATAGGAACTTTTTTTGTTTTTCTTCATTTTTGACGTATCTTTGTACCGAAATAATGACAACAATCATGCAATTTACTGTCAACGCACCATCAAAACTGGACATAAAAATTAAGCTGCCTGCTTCGAAAAGTATTTCCAACCGCGTCTTGATAATATACGCCTTGAGTGGTGGGCGAACGTTACCACAGAACTTAAGCGACTGTGATGACACGAACGTCATAATCGATGCCATACGCTATATGCCGGAGATAATTGATGTCAAAGCGGCAGGCACGGCTATGCGGTTTATGACGGCCTTCCTGAGCGTTATGCGTGGGGTGCATACCATCACTGGCACGGAACGTATGAAGCACCGTCCCATAGGCGTTTTGGTAGAAGCCCTGCGCAGGTTGGGAGCCGACATAGAATATGTTGGCGAGGCGGGCTACCCTCCGCTCCGTGTGACAGGACGTACACTGACGGGAGGTGTGTTGGAGATTCCGGGGAATGTCAGTTCACAGTATATCTCGGCGATGCTGATGATAGGACCTGTGCTGAAAGATGGCCTGGAACTGCGACTGACAGGTGAGATTATTTCAAAACCGTATATCGACCTGACCTTGTGGATTATGCGTGAGTATGGCGCTGACGCCGAATGGACCTCTGGTGACACGATAGTCGTGAAGCCAAAGCCTTATCAAAGCAGAGACTATTTCATTGAAAACGACTGGAGTGGGGCCAGCTACTGGTATGAGATGGTGGCACTCTCCAAAGACAAGGATGCCACAGTGGAACTGACAGGGCTGACCGACGGTTCGAAACAGGGTGACTCGGTGGTGAAATATCTTTTCAGTCTGTTAGGTGTCAAGACTGTGTTTGCCTCCCATCAGACAGGACAGCTTCAGCAAGTGACGCTCAAGAAGAGCAGCCGGTGCGTACCCCGTTTGGAGTATGACTTCACGGGTTCCCCTGACCTGGCACAGACGATTGTCGTTACCTGCTGTATGCTGGGCGTCAAATTTCACTTCCGCGGTCTGTCGACGCTGAAGATCAAAGAGACTGACCGCATAGAGGCCTTAAAGACAGAGTTGCAGAAGTTGGGCTATGTGTTGCGTGACGAGAATGACAGCGAACTCATCTGGGATGGTACGCGTTGTGAACCATCAGCCGCAGCCGCTATCGATACCTACGAAGACCATCGCATAGCCCTCTCGTTTGCTCCCGTCAGTCTGCGCCAGCCTGTCGTTATCAACGATCCTCAGGTGGTCACAAAATCATATCCACACTTCTGGAACGACCTGCGAAATGCCGGTTTTATTATTGCTGAAACAAAATAAAGCATGAGTTTTGCCGTTGTTTGTATAATAGCTCTTGTCTTGTTGGGCATTGTGGCGGCTGTGGCATCCCGCCTCCAGGGTGGCAGCGACGAGATTGCCGTTGGCCACGACTGCAGCACGTGTACGTCGGCCGATGACGGCTCGTGCAAGCTGCACTGTCTGATGGAAGAGAAAAAGAAACGAACATGCGGAGACGCGCGTACCTCTTAATAATAATAGCTGCTACACTGCTGGTAGCAGGCTGCTCTACGAAGCACAACACTTCGAAGAGCCGCCTGTGGCATTCGTTTACAGCGCGCTATAATACCTATTATAACGGCTCACAGGCTTTTATAGATGGCAATCTGGAGAAGGAGAAGGGCAACAAGGATAACTATACCGAATTGCTACCACTCTATACTGTAGGCAATAAGCAGAGTCGCACACTGGGCGGCGGACAGTATGACCGGGCTATCGAGAAGATGGAGAAAGCCATCAAACAGCACAGCATCAAGGTTCGTCCTGAGTGGAAGAAGTCGCGTCGCAAGACACCGAAGGACCGCGAATGGCTGTCGCGAAAGGAGTATAACCCCTTCCTTTGGAAGGCATGGTTGCTGATGGGAAAGGCGCAGTTCCAGAAGGGCGAGTTCGACGAGGCTGCCGCCACATTCGCCTATATGAGCCGTCTGTATCAGTCGCAGCCCCTTCAAAACACGATAGCCCGTGCATGGATAGCTAAGTGCTATACGGAGTTGGAATGGCTCTACGATGCCGAGGATGTTATACGTGGGATGAGCCGTGACTCTATCCATTACCGTGCTGTTAAGGACTGGGACTATACATACGCCGACTACTACCTGCGCAGCGGTGACCTGGAGCGTGCCGTGCCTTATCTGAGAAAGGTCATCAGCCACGAACGCCGTAAGAATCAGAAGGCTCGCGAGTGGTTTCTGATGGGACAGATACAGACACGGCTCGGCCATCGTCAGGAGGCTTATAAGGCCTATCGTCATGTGATTAGGCAAAATCCGCCTTACGAATTGGAGTTCAATGCCCGTATCGCCCAGACGGAGGTGATGGCATCTGGTAACAGCAGAGGAATGATAGGTCGGCTGAAACGGATGGCACGCAACGACAACAACAAGGATTATCTCGATCAGGTTTACTATGCCATGGGCAACATCTACCTGCTCCAGAAAGATACGGCCAGCGCAATCGGCGCTTATGAGAAGGGTGCCGCGAAAGCCACCCGTGCTGGTATCGAGAAGGGTGTACTGTTGCTGCGTCTAGGTGGACTTTACTGGGAACGTGAACGCTATGCCGATGCTCAGCGCTGCTATGGCGAGGCTATCGGCCTGCTCGACAAAAGCCGTTCCGATTACGAGGAGCTGTCGAACCGATCGAAGATGCTCGACGAGCTGGTGCCCTATACGGAAGCTATCCATCTGCAGGACTCACTGCAGGAGCTGGCGCAGATGTCAGAGAAGGACCGTCTGGCGGCCATCGACCGTGTTATCGATGCCTTGAAGAAAAAGGAGAAGGAAGAGGCTGACAAGGCCCGTGAGGCAGAAGTCGAGAAGACCCTTCAGCAGCGTGGCGCCACTGCCGGGCGTAACAATACCCCCAACCGCCAGACGCCAGGGGCGGCTACTCAAGGCAACGGGCAATGGTACTTTTATAATCCGATGGCTGTGAACCAGGGAAAGCAGACCTTCCAGCGTCAGTGGGGCAAGCGTGAGAATGCCGATGACTGGCGACGCGTGAACCAGACGGTGGTGAGTCTTATGCCGGCGATGGCGGAAGAGACAAATGACAGTCTAGCACTTGCCGGTGAAATGACGGCTGGCAGCGATTCCCTTGCTACTGCTGACGAGGCTGCCGACAGCTTGGCTAACGATCCTCATAACCGCGAATACTACTTGGCACAGATACCTTTTACCGAAGAGCAGGTCGCTGCCTCGAACGATATCATCAAAGATGCCCTGCTGCATGCCGGTATCATTTTCAAGGACAAATTGGGAAATCTGCGCCTCAGCGAGCGCTATCTGCTGCGGCTGACGGGCAAATTCCCTGATTTCCCACAGAACGACGAGGCTTGGTATCATCTCTTCCTGCTGTATTCGCTGCAGGGGCGTCAGGACTTGACAGATGCCTGCCTGAGCCACCTGAAGGCAGATTATCCTGAGAGCCAGTGGACTGTCTTGCTCTCCGATCCGCATTTCGTCGAGAACCAGCGCTTCGGTGTGCATATCGAGGATTCGCTCTATGCCGCCACCTATGCCGCCTTCAAGGATAACCGCTATGATGAGGCCAAGGCTAATGCTACTTTAGCCATCGACCGTTTCCCGCTTGGTGCCAATCAGCCGAAATTCCTCTTTGTCAGTGGACTGAGTATGTTGAATGAAGGTGATGGTGACGGTTGTGTGGTGCGGCTGAAACAAGTCGTGGAGAAATTCCCGAAGAGCGAGGTCTCTGAGATGGCCGGCATGATTGTGAAGGGCGTACAGGAAGGCCGACGCCTCTACGGCGGGAAGTTCGACTTGGGCGATGTATGGTCACGGCGTGACGTCACTCTGAACCAGACGGACTCCGCTGCCACTGACACCCTGTCGGCTGACCGTGACGTACCCTTCCTCTTCATTCTGGCGTTTGAGCCAGACTCCGTCAATGAGAACCAGTTACTCTTTGAGCTGGCACGCTATAACTTTACCAGCTTTATGGTCAGGAACTTTGACCTGCAGATAGAGCAGGAAGGGCTGTTACATCGTATAGTGATCAGTGGCTTCATGAATTACGACGAAGCATTGCAGTATGCCAGGAAACTTTATGCTGCCGAGTCGCTTGCAATGCATCTGCATCACTGCCAAAGTCTCGTCATCAGCCAGCAGAACCTTGCACTCATTGGCACCCGCTTCAGCTACGACGACTATGCCAAGTTCTACGCGTCGGTCTTCCAGCCTCTTTCTGTCAGCAACGAACAGCTGCTGACGATACCCACGCAGATCGAACAGCCTGATGTTGAAGACGGTTCGGCAGAAGAGCTGACAGATGGCATGGAAGAAGAGAAGACAACGCCCCAGAACGGCGACCTTGACTTTGGTGAGGATTTTTGGTGATACCTGCAACAAAAACAGACTGAATATGACAAACGGACTATTGCTTTGGGTAGACGACGAGATAGAACAGTTGCGTGCACATATACTCTTCCTGGAAAAGAAAGGGTATGAGGTGGTGACCGTCTCTAACGGTACTGATGCCATCGACCAGTGCCGCGAACGGTCGTTCGACCTGGTACTGCTCGACGAACAGATGCCAGGCCTTTCAGGGCTTGAGACACTGCAGCGCATCAAGGAGTTGCAGCCGGCACTGCCAGTGGTGATGGTGACGAAGAGTGAGGAGGAGAACATCATGGAGCAGGCTATCGGTCAGAAGATTGCCGACTATCTTATCAAGCCTGTCAATCCCAACCAGATCCTGCTGGCGCTGAAGAAGAATATCCACCGCCGCGAGATAGAGACCGAGGTGACACAGAGCCAGTATCAGCAGAACTTCCAGCAGATAGCTATGCAGATTATGGACTGTCGGACGTGGCAGGATTGGGTTGAGGCGTACAAGCGGCTTGTGCACTGGGAACTGCAGCTCAGCTCCACCGACAGTAGTATGACAGAGATGCTTGATATGCAGAAGAAAGAAGCCAACCTGGGCTTCTCAAAGTTTGTCAAGCAGCACTATATGGACTGGATTGAAGGGGTTGATGCGCCGCTGATGTCGCACCGCGTGTTCAAGGAGAAGGTTTTCCCCCTGCTCAACAATGGTCAGAAGGTGATGCTCGTTGTGATGGATAACTTCCGTTATGACCAGTGGCGGATGTTAGCCCAGGAGATTGGCGACCTGTTTGACATCGACGAAAATCTTTACTGCTCCATTCTGCCTACGGCAACACAATATGCGCGTAATGCCATCTTCTCCGGACTCATGCCTGACCAGATTGCCCGCATGTTCCCCGACTTGTGGGTCGATGAGGATGAAGAGGAAGGTAAGAACCTGAACGAGGCACCGCTGATTCAGACGCAGATAGAGCGCTATCGCCGTCATGACACGTTCTCTTATCACAAGATCAACACCTCGACAGATGCCGACAAGCTGATGCAGCAGTTCCGCCAGTTGGAGAAGAACGACTTGAACGTTGTCGTCTTTAATTTCATCGACATGCTCAGTCATGCCCGTACTGAGAGTAGAATGGTGCGAGAGCTCGCCAACAGCGAGTCGGCCTATCGCAGTATCACCCTCTCGTGGCTCCGCCACTCGGTCATTGCCGACTTCTTCCGACAGCTGGCACAGTCGGATTATCATGTCGTCGTCACTACCGACCACGGCTCCATCCGCTGTACGCAGCCCGTCAAGATTATTGGCGACCGCAACACCAATACCAACCTGCGCTATAAGTTAGGCAAGAGTCTGAGCTTCAACGATCGCGACCTCTTTGTCATACGCGACCCGCGGAAAGCCCAGCTGCCGTCGCCCAACCTCTCGACGAGCTACGTCTTCGCCACGGGCGACTCCTTCTTTGCCTATCCCAACAACTACAACTACTACGTCAGCTACTACCGCGACACCTTCCAGCACGGCGGCATCTCGCTTGAGGAGATGATGATACCCATCGTCACGATGACAGGCAAGAAACGGTAAGACTGTCAGTATCAAGAAACTATCCGAAATACAAGTTCTTCTTTATCATCAGAATCCAAATCAAGAGGCAAGGGAGAAAGCAGCAAGCATCAAAAAAACAATTCTCCAGAGTATCATTGTTTTCATTTCGATATTTGTTGTTAATGTTCTGAAGTTTCCCACCTTTTGAGGTGGTGCTGAAAAATGAAGAATTGAATATGAAATAGATTGCAAAATATAACAGAAATCGAGAAAAATTTCGTAAATTTGTAGTCGCTAAACAAAACAAATGCGAAACGCTTCAAGAC
>JAFUTI010000035.1 GCA_017471465.1 Prevotella sp.
GAACCGCGCACCAATTGTAACGAAAACAAGGTCTTCCGTTACAGCAGAATTAGTGGATTTTGTCAACAAAGAAGAAAAAAGAACGTCCTTTAAACTTTATTAACGGGCATTCTCTTGGTTTTATCTTAGAAATCGATTTGGCAACCTATCTCCTTCACCAATCCTCGCCAATTTGCATTTAACCCAAATTTGAACTTCCTCGTTATTCCCTGTATTGCCTTTATTTCATGCCGAATTGCGTTAATTCTACAAAATCCGTTGTTCTTTACAACCTTTTTCGTAACTTTGCGACAAAAAGTCGCGAAGTTACTCTGTCTCGGCATAAAAAAGATTAAAATCTTTTGTTCTGCTCTCGACTTTTCGTAACTTTGCAGAAAATTATCAAACCTAATGACTATGAACAAAAAAATTATGTTTCTACTGGCCGTCTTGTTGGCTGCTGCCACCACCACCCAGGCGGGCAAGAAAAAGACTGCCGCCGAACAGCCCCAGGACCCTGACGAGATGGTGGCCTACCTCTTCACCTATTTCAACAGCAACGCCCCTGAGGACGAGCAGATATGCTACGCCATCAGCGACGACGGCTATAACTACACGCCGCTGAACATGGGAGCACCCGTCATTGAGAGCGACACGATAGCCCTGACACAGTGCGTGCGCGACCCACACATCCTGCGCTGTGAGGACGGCAAGACGTTCTACATGGTGGTCACCGACATGAAGTCGAGTCTCGGCTGGTCGAGCAACCGCGGCATGGTGCTGCTGAAGTCGACCGACCTTATCAATTGGCAGCACTCGGCCATCAATTTCCCCACACGCTACACGAAGACGTGGAAGAACGTCATACGCGTATGGGCACCAGAGACCATCTACGACCACAAGGCCGGCAAGTACATGGTCTTTTATTCCTTGCGCACCAGCGACCCGAAGTCGTACGACAAGATCTACTACCAGTATGCCAACAAGGATTTTACGGACCTGGAGGGTGAGCCGCGCTGGCTCTTCGATGCCGGCAACGCCACCATCGACGGCGACATCGTCTACAACGAGGCCGACCAGCTGTACCACCTCTTTTATAAGCAGGAGTCGGGACGCGGCATCTATCAGGCCGTGGCCAAGCAGCTGACGGACAAGTGGCAGATGCTCGACGGCAACGTGGAGCAGACGAAGGAGTCGGTAGAGGGTGTCGGCGTCTGCAAGGCCATCGACGGCAAGTCGTGGATCATCATGTACGACTGCTACGGCAACGGCCACTACCAGTTCTGCCGGTCGGAAGACCTGAAGACCTTCAAGTTTGTGCAGAACACTGAGACGAAGGGTAAGTTCACACCGCGTCACGGCACCATCATCCCCATCACACGGGCTGAGAAGGAGCGACTGCTGAAGGCGTTCCCCAACTACAAGCAGCCTATCCTGACGGGCTTCCACGCCGACCCGGAGGTGCTCTACAGCAACAAGACGAAGAAGTACTATATCTACAGCACCACCGACGGCCGGCCTGGCTGGGGCGGCTGGGACTTCAGCGTCTTCTCATCGACAAACCTCGTCGACTGGACGGATGAGGGGAAGATGCTCGACGTGAAGAGCGACCAGGTGAAGTGGGCCAGCGGCAACGCATGGGCTCCCTGCATCATTGAAGTGCCTTGCAACCGCTCACGCTTAGCCGGTCTGCCCGCAGAACTGTCCTCTCACCTCTCGCCTCTCACCTCTCACCTCTATTTCTTCTACTTCTCAGCCAACAATCCCAAGTCGAGCCGCAAGGAGATTGGCGTGGCCGTCAGCGACAGCCCCACAGGGCCGTTCGTCGATTCGGGCGCCCCTATCATAACGGATGCCGACCGTCCGAAGGCGGCTCGTGGCGGACAGGCCATCGACGTCGACGTGTTCCGCGACCCGAAGACGGGCAAGTACTACCTGTACTGGGGTAACGGCTTCATGGCAGGCGCTGAACTGAACGACGACATGCTCTCGGTGAAGAAGGAGACCATCACCTACATGACTCCCAAGGGCGGAAACCTTCAGACATGGGCTTTCCGCGAGGGTGCCTACGTCTTCTACCGCAAGGGCACCTACTACTTCCTGTGGAGTGTCGACGACACGGGGTCGCCCAACTACCACGTGTGCTACGGCACTGCCAAGTCGCCCCTCGGCCCTATCACCATCGACGAGCAGAACTACCTGGTCATCAAGCAGAAGCCCGAGGACAAGATCTACGGTACGGCCCATAACAGCATCCTGCAGATTCCCGGCAAGGACGAGTGGTACATCGTCTACCACCGCATCAACAAGAACTACGTGAACCAGGAGCCGGGCATACACCGCGAGGTGTGCATCGACCGCCTGACATTCGACAAGCAGGGACACATCGTACAGGTCGTTCCCACCCTGAACGGACCAGAGCCCCTGAAAGCCAGGAAGTGACTCAGAACTGGAAATAGATGAACGGCTGTATGGTGCTGCTCTTGACTTGAATAACAAGGTAGATGACAGCAGCCAAGGCTACAGCACAACAGAGGACGCCTGAGCGGGCAAAGAACCGCGAAAGGCGTTCTTCTGCATTAAGAGGCAGCAGGTGGACGGCATATCCCAAGACTATGAGGATGAACACATAACGGTAGCCGCTCAGGACCTGTGGCAGCAACTCGGGATGGAAATCGGCAAAGATGCGGCCCACCATCGTCCACGAGGCATCGAGCGTCGTGTTGCGGAAGAATATCCAGCAGAAGACGACGAAGTGGAAGGTGAACAGCACGGCAAAAAATCGCCTGACGCCCTGGCTCTGATAGTGGCGGTCTCGATGGAGCATCTGCTGGCTGAAAAGCTTATGGACGGCGAGAGCCATGCCGTGAAGTCCGCCCCAGATGACGAAGTTGAAGGAGGCTCCGTGCCACAGCCCGCCAAGGAGCATGGTGACAATCAGGTTAAAATACTGGCGGACGCGACCGTGACGGTTGCCGCCAAGTGAGATATAGATATAGTTGCGTATCCAAGTCGAGAGCGAGATGTGCCAGCGCCGCCAGAACTCGGTGATAGAACGGCTCTGATAAGGCGCATTGAAGTTCTGGGGGAAATGAAATCCGAGCAGCAAGGCCAGACCGATAGCCATATCGCTATAGCCCGAGAAGTCGCAATAGATCTGCAGGGCATAGCCGTATGCCCCCAGCAGGTTCTCTACACCGGAGTAGAGCGTGGGGTTGTCGAAGATGCGGTCGACGAAGTTGAGCGAGATATAGTCGCTGATAACGCACTTCTTGAGCAGTCCGGCACAGATGAGGTAGACGGCACGGCCGAACATACGGTCGGTGACAATGATGGGCTTGCGAATCTGGGGTACGAAATCGCGGGCACGGACGATGGGACCAGCGACGAGCTGCGGAAAGAACGAGACGTAGAACGCATAGTCGAGGAGGCCCCTGAGGGGCTTCATCTGACGGCGGTAGACATCGATGGTGTAGGACAGCGACTGGAAGGTGAAGAAGCTGATGCCTACGGGCAGGAAGATGTCGTAGGGCTGGAAGTTGCTGCCGACGATGTCGGCCCACGTCGCGGCAAAGAAGTTGGTGTACTTGAAATAGAACAGCAGCCCGAGGTCGACGACAAGACTGGCTATCAGACAGAAGCGCCGCTGCCATTGTCTCACGGCACTGCTGATACGGCGTGCCAGCAGGAAATCGCTGACGGTGACGACAGCCAGCAGGAAGAAATACAGTCCTGAGGACTTATAGTAGAAATAGTAGCTGAAGCAGGTGACGAAAAGTAGGCGTAGCGTCTGCTGGCGCTGCAGGAGCATATAGACAAACGTGAAGCCCAGGAAGAGAAACAAGAAGAGACCCGAGGAGAAGAGTAGCGGCTCGTCGGGGTTATAGGTCAGCTGCTGCAGGACGCGACCGCCCATCTGCTGGAGTTCGTTGATGACAGCGTCGTTCATGGCGTATGATGGCGTTGATAGTTGATGTAGCCCGCATCAAGGCTGCGGTACAGGTGTTGCGAGACGACTTTGCCGCCCCCGTGCGACAGGTGGGTATAGTCCTTGTTGGCAAGTCCGCGCTCCACAAGCTTCACCATACTCTCGCGGCCACCCATAGCCTGGAAGAGGTTGAAGAAGGCAATATGACAGTCGGAGGCCAGAATCTGCTGGTAGGCGGACAGCGACTCGACACCACTCATCGTACGGACACCGGCAGCCGTACGCTGGCAGCGGTCGGGGACGCTGACGATGAGAATGCTGGCCTCGGGCCACGCCTGCTGCAAGTGAGCGACGACCTTACGCATCTGGCGTGTATAAGCCTTGTAGTTGGCAGCATGGCTGCGGTCGCTGACGACATTCAGTCCAAAGTGAAGGACGATGAGGTCATAGGGCCGCTGATGGGCAAAGTCGGCCAGCACATCGGAGGGGATGCTGCTGAGCGTGGCGCCTGATGAACCACGCATCGAGAAGTTGTCGAGCGTGATGCCTGTGCGTCCTTCGAGAGCCATACCATAGACATAGGTGCCGTGACTGACATTGGTGAAACGGTAGGCAATGCTACGGGTGGTGTCGCATGACGAGACGATGGTCTGCAGGTGACCAGAAGGCGCCAGATGCTGCGGCAGCCATTGTTCGTCATTCTGGTTGAAAGCCACGCTGACACCGTTGGCCGTACGCAGATAGAGTGTCGACTGCTGCCACGTAGCAGCCAGCGGACAGTAGTCGGTACCGCGAGTCCAGACAGAGGCCCCTTCCTGCGGAATGAAATAGCGCTGGTTGATACCTTCGAAAGCATAGCTAAAGGGCTTTTCCACGACCTCATGCTCATCGAAGAGCCGGAACTTCTGAACGATGGTACGCCGGAAGCCGTTAATCTTGTTACCGGGGTCAACCCACCCTACTCCACAGCCGCCGAACTTCTGTTGCAGGCGCTGACGAAGATGGGCGGTGAAGATGTCGCCCTCGATGAACGAGTCGCCAAAATAGGCAATACGGACGGGGCGTCCTGCCGTGTTGCGTTGTGACAGCATCTTGTAGAAGTGATCCATGCCGCCGGGCTGGCCGTCGCTATAGTCATCGATGAGAGTGACACCTTCGGGGCGGTACTCCTCAACGTGTCGAGGCTGTTGCTGCGTGCTGTCAGCGACGACCGCCTGACGGGGCTTGGGCGGCTCCGGACGCGGGACGACGTCGATAGCATACTTCTCACGATACACCTCAGGCAGGATGTCGCTCAGGATGTTTACGGCTCGCAACTCGCTGCCGGCAACGGTAATGCCGGGGAGCAGGTGAAGAGCCAGCAGCAGGACAACCACCAACCCTATGAGCGTAAAGGTACGCGCGGATTGGTTCATGGACGGATGGTAGCGAAGAACTGGTCGAGCTTGCTGATTCCCTTGGCGGTGCAGAAGCCTCGCAGCGTGACAAAGAGCATGTTAAAGAACAACTCCTCGAAAGAATATTCATTATAAAGGCGGGTACGCTGCATATAGCTGCCTAATGCCTCATAGACGTGACTGATTATCTTATAGTTGATGTCGTCGCGGAAGAAGCCTTCGTCAACCCCACGCTGCATAAAGCGGATAAAGTCCTGCTGGCGGCTTCGGTTTTGCTCTTTCAGGTAATCCACTATCTGAGGGTATTTGCTGACGTCGTCATAGAAAGCCGGATTCAAGACAACCGCATCATTGATATGACGCCGGTAAATGAAGATGATGATATCCAGCACGTCATGCTGAAGATTCTGCGCATAGACAGCCAGCTCTTCGTCTTTCAGCCGATGGTGGCGCTTCAGACCCTCGAGAATGACCTGCTCCTTCGTGTCGTATAGCTCATAGAGTGTACGTTTGGAGATGCCAAGGGCGGCGGCAATGTCATCCATCTTGACGGCCTTGACGCCACGCCGTACAAAGTCCTTGATGGCAGTATCAAGTATGCGGTCACAAAGTGACAGTTTATAGTCGGTCAGATTCTTTATTTCCTGCATAAATTTGAAATTTGGCTGCAAAGGTACAAAAAAATAAAAAAAAACCTCCGCTTTTTCCTAAGTTTTTATTACTTTTGCAAACCGATAATTTGACACAAAACAACATAACACACGTAAACAATGGTAAAAATATCAAAAGAGGCCGCACTGCAATATCATGAAAGCGGGCGACCTGGCAAAATTGAAGTAAAGCCCACCAAGGCTTATCGCACACAGACAGACCTCTCGCTGGCATACTCGCCAGGCGTGGCTTACCCCTGTCTGGAGATTCAGGATGACCCTGACAACGCTTACAAGTACACCGACAAGGGCAACCTCGTGGCCGTCATCTCAAACGGCACGGCAGTCCTGGGCCTCGGCGACATCGGCGCCATGAGCGGCAAGCCTGTCATGGAAGGCAAGGGTCTGCTGTTCAAAATCTACGGCGGCATCGACGTCTTCGACATCGAGGTGGCGGAAAAAGACCCCGAGAAGTTCTGCGAGGCCGTAGAGCGCATAGCCCCCACCTTCGGCGGCATCAACCTGGAGGACATCAAGGCACCTGAATGCTTCTACATTGAGGAGCGCCTGAAGCGTACACTCGACATCCCCGTCATGCACGACGACCAGCATGGCACTGCCATCATCAGCGCCGCCGGATTGAAGAATGCGATGGAAGTCATCGGCAAGGACATCGCCAAGGTGAAGATTGTAGTCAACGGTGCCGGTGCTGCCGCCATCTCGTGCACCAAGCTCTATATGGCCATCGGTGCTAAAAAAGAGAATATCGTGATGCTCGACTCAAAGGGTGTCATCTCCACCAGCCGTACCGACCTGAACGAGCAGAAGAAGTTCTTTGCAACCGACCGTACCGATATTAAGACACTGGCAGAGGCCGTCAACGGTGCCGACGTCTTCGTAGGTCTGTCGAAAGGCAATGTGCTCTCGAAGGAGATGGTGAAGACGATGGCCAAGGATCCTGTCATCTTCGCACTGGCCAACCCCGTGCCTGAAATCTCGTATGAGGACGCTATGGAGGCACGCCCCGACACGCTCATGTCGACAGGACGCACCGACTACCCCAACCAGATTAACAACGTCATCGGATTCCCCTACATCTTCCGCGGTGCCCTCGACGTACACGCCACAGCCATCAACGAAGAGATGAAGCTGGCTGCCGTCCACGCCATTGCCGACCTGGCCAAACTGCCGGTGCCCGACGTGGTGAACGATGTCTACAAGGTCAACAACCTGCGCTTCGGCCGCGACTACTTCATACCGAAACCTGTCGACCCGCGCCTCATCTCCGAGGTCTCAGCAGCCGTGGCTAAAGCCGCCATCGACAGTGGAGTGGCCCGCAAAAAGATTGAGGACTGGGACGACTACAAGGATTCGCTCTCGGTACTCCTCGGACAGGAGACAAAGCTGACGCAGAAACTCTATGCCACAGCTGCCGCCCACCCTCAGCGCGTGGTCTTCGCAGAAGCCGTACACCCCACCATGCTGAAGGCTGCCGTACAGGCCAAGGCCGAGGGCATCTGCCATCCGGTCCTGCTCGGTAACGACGAGGTAATCATAAAGTTAGCCAAGAAACTTGACCTTTCACTTGAAGGTATTGAAATTGTCAACCTGCGCCATCCGAGTGAACAGGAACGCCGTGAGCGCTACGCCCGTATCCTGACCGAGAAGCGTCAGCGCGAAGGCTACACTTTCCAGGAGGCAAACGACAAGATGTTCGAACGCAACTATTTCGGCATGATGATGGTAGAGACGGGAGAGGCCGATGCCTTCATCACCGGCCTTTACACCAAATACTCGAACACCATCAAGGTGGTGAACGAGGTCATCGGCATACGTCCCGAATACCAGCACTTCGGCGCCATGCACATCATCAACTCGCCGAAAGGTACATACTACATTGCCGATACGCTGGTAAACGAGAATCCCGATTCTGACACGCTGGTGGACATTGCCAAACTGGCATCGACAGCCGTCAGATTCTTCAACGAGAAGCCCGTCATCGGCATGGTATCGCACTCCAACTTCGGCTCCAGCCAGAGTGCCGGTGCCAAGAAGGTAAAACGGGCCGTGGAACAGATGCAGGAACTCTATCCTGACCTGCCCATCGACGGCGAGCTGCAACTGGGCTTCGCTATGGACGACGAGCTGCGCAACGAGCAGTACCCCTTCACCCGTCTGAATGGTAAGAAGGTAAACACACTGGTATTCCCCAACCTCACTTCCGCCCGCTCCAGTTACAAGATGCTGCAGATGCTCGATGCCGACGTGGAGATTATCGGCCCGATACAGATGGGTCTGAACAAGGCCATCCACTTCATCGACTTCGGAGCCTCCGTCCGCGACGTCGTCAACATTGTGGCAGTAGCCACCATCGATGCATACGTCGACAAGGTGAAATCACGCATCAACGCCGCTAAGTAAATGCCGCATCAGGTTATCATATCCTTAGCGTCCAACCGCTATCAAAAAACGAATCTCTCCAAGGCACGCCGCTGCCTTGAAGAGATTCTTTCTGACTTGTGTTTCAGCGATGAGCATTGGACGAAGCCCATCGGCAACGCCGTGCGCCGCGACGACTACCTAAACCAGTTGGCCAGAGGGACTACGGAACTGGATGAAGACGCGTTAAACGTCTGGCTGAAACAGACGGAACTCAGTTTCGGACGTACCCAGGCCAAGCGCCTATTAGGCATCGTACCTATCGACCTCGACCTGCTGGAGTATGACGGAGAACGCCGACACCTGCTCGACTGGCAGCGCCCATACGTCAAGGACCTCCTCGCTTCTTTAGAGAAATAGTTGTCTTTAAATACAGGTCTCAAAAAGGCAATTATCCGCTTATCCTACACCCATTACTGATTATCAGGCATTTAGCACGAAATTATCCGCTCATTATCCGCTTATTATCCGTCACCAACTGTAAGCAGAAACGCTTATCGCCATTTACGTTTTTAAGCAGCTTTGCCATTTGCGTTTTTTAGCAGTGTGGTAGAAGTCCGCCCCCTTTGGGACTTTTTGTCCGGGGCTTTGGGACTTTTGTCTGGGGCTTTGAGATTTTTGTCTGGGGCTTTGAGATTTTCGTCGGGAGCTTTGAGATTTTCGTCGGGAGCTTTGAGACTTTTTTATCCGTACCTGTCGGACTTTCTTAATCCTTAATTCCTAATATGGTGTAGGATAATTGGCGGATAACGAGCGGATAACTTCGCGCTAAATGCCTGATAATCAGTAGCGGGTGTAGGATAAGCGGATAATGGACTTTTTTAGCAATGACAGCTGCTTAGAACTTCACGAACTTCATTTCGTGGAGGATGCGCTGCTGGCGCCTCTGCATATATGCGCTGGGGTGTTTTGACGAGAACTTGCGGGGATTGGGTAGCGTAACGGCTATCAGCGCACATTGGGCTTTCGACAACTGTGAAGCACGCAGGTCCCAGTTCTCGTTAGCGATGGCTTCTACCCCATAGATGCCCTCACCGGTCTCTATAGAATTCAGATAGACCTCCATGATGCGCTCCTTAGGCCACATCAATTCTATCAAAGTAGTAAAATAGACTTCAAAACCTTTGCGCACCCAGGAACGTCCGGGCCACAGGAAAACGTTCTTGGCGGTCTGCTGCGAGATTGTCGATGCGCCGAGCTTTCGTTTCTCAGGATGCTGCTTATTGCGTTTGGCAGCGTGCTCAATGGCCTTGAAGTCGAAGCCGTGATGCTTCATGAAGTTGGCATCTTCACTGGCAATGACGGCAACAGGCATGTGTTCCGACATCTTGTCGAGGGCTACCCAATGATGACTTAGCCGTAACTCCCTACCCTCTTTCACTTGCTGATAGCAACGGATAAACATCAACGGCGTAAACCAGACGGGAACAAAGCGTAGAACTACAACAGAAAGAATCGTGGAGGCAAAAAATGCCACCACGATCCAACGTATTGTTCTCTTGATTATTTTCAATGGAGACAAGATGATTACTGGAGTGTTCCTGCCTCAGCAGCCTGAATCATAGCCTGGCTGGCATAGAGGATCACCTCAACACGACGGTTCTGAGCCTTACCGGCAGCAGTAGAGTTGTCGGCAACAGGATTGGCCTCGCCGAAACCTGTGGTAGAACGGATCTGGTTGGCGCTGACACCGAGAGACAGCAGGTAGCTGGTCACGGCCTGCGCACGCTGCTGCGACAGGTTGATGTTCTTCTGAGCACTCTGCTCGGCGGTAGAGTTCTTCCAACCGGCATTGTCGGTATAACCCTGTACGGCGACGTCGCAATCGGTATTGACTTTCAGCACGTTATTAGCAAACTGAGTCAGAGAATTCTTGGCAGCAGCCTGAAGTGTAGAACTGCCAGTGCCGAAGAGGATACCGGAATCGAAGGTAACCTTCACACCCTGCAGACCGTTAGCATCGGTATAAGACTCTACCTGAGCGTTCTCCACAGCCTGAGCCTGAGCCTTCACCTTATCCATGTGACGACCGATGAGGGCACCAGTACCAGCACCTACTGCCGTACCTACGGCAGCACCTACGACAGTGTTACCAGCAATCTTACCCACGATAGCACCCAGAGCAGCACCACCGGCAGCACCGATAGCAGTACCCTTAGCCATGTTGTTACATCCAGCCATCACGATACCTGCACAGAGGGCGATGACCATAGTTTTCATACTTTTCATAATTGCTCTAATTTTATTGTTGTTAGACTTAATATTCCTTTTTGCGGTGCAAAGATAACAATTATTTTATAATAAGTGCAGGCTAATTGAGATTTTTTATGTAATTTTGCACTCTCGAATGATAAAAACAGAATATATATGGCAAAAGAATTAAAAGATTTAACGAAAAGAGCCGACAACTACAGTCAGTGGTACAACGATCTTGTGGTGAAGGCTGACCTGGCAGAGCAGTCTGCCGTACGTGGATGTATGGTCATCAAGCCATACGGCTATGCCATCTGGGAGAAGATGCAGCAGCAACTGGACAAGATGTTCAAGGAGACGGGCGCGCAGAACGCCTACTTCCCCCTGCTGATCCCGAAGTCGTTCCTCAGCCGCGAGGCCGAGCACGTGGAGGGATTCGCCAAGGAGGCAGCCGTGGTGACCCACTACCGTCTGAAGGCTCAGGACGGCGGTGTCGTCGTCGACCCCGCTGCCAAGCTGGAGGAAGAGCTGATTATACGTCCGACGTCAGAGACTATCATCTGGAACACGTATAAGAACTGGATCCACTCGTGGCGCGACCTGCCCCTGATGTGCAACCAGTGGTGCAACGTGATGCGCTGGGAGATGCGCACACGTCCCTTCCTGCGCACCTCGGAGTTCCTGTGGCAGGAGGGGCATACGGCTCACGCTACCCGCGAGGAGGCTGAGCAGGAGGCACAGAAGATGCTGAAGGTGTACGCCAAGTTTGCCGAAGAGTGGATGGCCGTTCCCGTGGTTCAGGGCGTGAAGAGCGAGACGGAGCGTTTCGCCGGTGCCCTCGACACCTACACCATCGAGGCGATGATGCAGGACGGCAAGGCGCTGCAGAGCGGCACCTCGCACTTCCTGGGTCAGAACTTCGCCAAGGCCTTCGAGGTCACCTATCTTAATAAGGAGAACAAGCCGGAGTACGTGTGGGCCACCTCGTGGGGTGTCTCTACCCGACTCATCGGCGCCCTCATCATGACTCACTCTGACGACAACGGTCTTGTGCTGCCTCCGAAGCTGGCTCCCATCCAGGTGGTCATCATCCCCATAGCCACCAAGCCCGAGCAGATGGAGCAGGTCAACAAGGAGGTTGCTCCTATCATCGAGGAACTGCGCTCGAAGGGCATCAGCGTCAAGTTCGACGATGCCGACAACAAACGCCCCGGCTTCAAGTTTGCCGACTACGAGCTGAAAGGTGTTCCCGTACGCTTGGTTCTCGGTGCCCGCGACCTGGAGAACGGTACTATCGAGGTGATGCGCCGCGACACACTTGAAAAGGAGACCCGTCCTATTGAGGGCATTGCCCAGTATGTAGAACAGCTGTTGGAGGACATCCAGAAGAATATCTTCGAAAAGGCCCGCAAGTATCGCGACGAGCACGTCTACGAGTGTGACAACTACGAGGAGTTCAAGGAGAAGATTAAAGACGGCGGATTCTTCCTCTGCCATTGGGACGGCACTGCCGAGACCGAGGCACAAATCAAGGAGGAGACACAGGCCACCATCCGTTGCGTACCCTTTGCCTACGAACAGACACCCGGCGTAGATATGGTGAGCGGCAAACCCTCGAAGCACCGCGTCATCATCGCCCGCAGCTATTAAGTCAACGACAAAAAAAAACCTGCTTATTCAGCAGGTTTGAGGAGCTTGTCACCCGTCAGGTTGATGAGCTCTTTTTTATAGGCATCGGGATAACCGGGACGTTCTACCCGCTCACCTAAGCCGTATTGATTACGTTTAAAGTTACCCTGCCCGTCAACCGGACGCACGGCCATGTCATTGTGACGTACAATGAGGAAGAATGCCAACTGCCGCCAGCGGGCAATCATATCGTCGGCTTTCTTACACGTATAGTCGTTCAGGAACTTCTGGCGTGCTGCTCCTTCGAGAGCCTGCGCCTGACGCTCAATATCTGCCTGGGCAGCAAAGTACGAGTGCTCCAGTGAGTCACGCACCAGCTTCAGGTCGGGGAACAATGCCGCATAGCGCGGATAGACCATGTTCGACACCCAGTTCTCTACCCAGAAGGCGTTATTCATCGAGAAAGTGATGTCGTCGGCATCCTTGCCGCTATAACAGTCGGGCTGACGGGTAGAGCAACAGTAGACGGGCGTATAAGCCACCATGTTGGGATCATCGTTGCCAAACCAGAAGCAGCCGCCTGCTTCACGAGGCATCCAGGAGCGCATTTGCGACACAAAAGTCCAGGCGGTCTGCTGCGTTGACGTCGGACGCTCGTTGAAACACTTCTTGCCGTCAACCTCAAAATAGAGCGGTGTCACCCGATAGGGCATCTGCCAGATGCCGCCACCGATGTCATTCTTATCCTTCGACTGATCCGACACGTCGAATGGTGTCCCCTCGAAATGGTCACGCATAGCAGCCTGAACATCCTGAACGCTGAGCAGACAGTTGGGCTTCACCCACAAGGGCATCGGCTCAGCATTAGCGTCACGGCCCTTTGCCCAGGGTATGTATTTGTCCATACCGTCAGCGTAGCGGTTGAAGAACTGCCAGACACGTGCATCACAGATGCGACGTCCAGAGAAGTCGGGCTTGGCGTATGCAGCATTGTAAGAGAAGTCCTGGTCCTTGCCCGTGTACCAGCCCATCAGACGTGCATAGCTCACCACATTCTTCGACCACAGTACGGTCTCCTGGCCTTTCTTCTCTTTCTTGGCTGGCATAAAAGTGGTGATACGACTCTGGTTGGCATGACCGCAGATCATGTCATCAGGAATGCGACGCGCCACCCACACGGTGCGTCCCAACTGTTTTCTGGCAGCAGGTTTCAGGCTGTTCCTCACAGAGTCGGGAACCCATGCGCCCATCATCTCCATAATCCATGCTTCGTCAGGATCACAGATCGTAAAGGTCTCACCCTCAGAGCAATAGCCATATTTCTCGACGAGTGTCGTCATCACGCTGATAGCCTCACGGGCAGTCTTCGAGCGCTGGAGTGCGATATAGATCAGTGAACCGTAGTCGATGATGCCTGTCGTGTCCACCATCTCCTCACGTCCGCCGAAAGTAGTCTCACCGATGGTAACCTGCCACTCGTTGATGTTTCCGATGACATTGTAGGTCTCTGCAGCCTCAGGAATCTCGCCAAGATACTTGTTGGTATCCCATTCATATATCTTGCGCATGTCGCCCGGCTGGTGCTTGGCAGCCGGATAGTGATACAGATGCATAAAAGCACCATAGCTGTCGGCATTATAGCTGCAGATGACAGAGCCATCTGCCGAAGCCTTCTTCCCGACGATGAAGTTAGTGCATGCAGCGGCACCAATGGCTGCCGCAGACAGTACAGTAAGGATAATTTGTCGTTTCATATTTTAATAGGTAAATGATGTTTCGTAAATGCGGGTGTTAGAGCAGTTGTCGGTCACCTCAAAGCGGAGACGATGGTCACGTCCTGTCGGACGGAGCCACGACTCACGCAACTCACAGGCATAAGTGGATGATTTCTCTAAAGCATCGAAAACGATGAACCGCCCGTCGACAGTAGCCGTCCAGGAAGCGATACCACTCTTGCCATCGGCAACACTCAGTCGCAGGCGTTCGCCTGAGAAGGAGAGCGGAGTGACTTCCGGCGGGCTGTCGTCGTAGGCCACCTCAAAACGGCTGGCCAGCTCGCGGATGCGGCCCGTCACCCATCCGTTATGAAAGTCGCCGCCCAGGAAACGGCCGTTCTCGTCGGTGACATACAGCTTCGAAGGGTCGGCGACATCGCGCTGTACGAAGATGCTCAGTTCGGCATCGTAGAGCAGCGGGCACGACGAAGCTGTAAGCTGGATAGCATCGGAGTAGGCTTCCGGCTGCCGTCTGACGACAGGAGTCAACGGCGTATCTGCCGCCACGTAGCCGTAAGGCACGATGAGCTGCATACCCGGGCGGCTGTAGCTGTTGGTACGGTTCCAACGAAGGGTAGCCGCCGGTTGCCTTGACTTGCCGGCAGCACGAACCTTACGGCCTTGTACCGTGAAGGCGTAGCGGGTCTCATTGCCCTTAAAGTCGTGCAGCACGTATTCAAGATGATAGTCACGCTCTTCGTCGAAGTCGACAACGCCACGATTACCGTCTGTCTGCAGGCATGCAAGGAAATTGCCCGGTTCAGTGTATGACTTCATATACCAGGTCTTATGCCGCAGCCAGTGTTCGTAATAGCCCCAGGCATTGACCATGCGGTTTATACGAACAGGGATATCGTCCACAACACTGTGGAATACCATGTTGCCGTCGACATAGAGCAGCGTCTCGTGAATACCATAATGGTTGTAGCTGCCCTGCATGTAGTCGTCGGCCCACAAGGCAAATCCTACCCTGCCCCACGCCGTTGCCGCCGGCCGCTGAGGGCTGAAGGTCGATGGGGTGGCAATGCCGTCAAACGTGCCACCTTTCTGGGGAATGGCCATGACAGCATGTATCTGCGGGGCTAACGAATCCTCGATAGACTCACTGAGGAACTGATACGGGTCGAGCATATTCCACGTCTTCGTATCGTGTACCTCAAGATGCAGGTGCGGCGCTGTAGAGTGACCTGTATTACCACTCAGGGCAATGAACTGTCCCTGACTGACGGGTACGTCCAATGGGGTCAGACGGGCGTCCGCCTCACAGGTCTTGTGCTGATACTGGTAACGACGCAGGGCGGCTTTGATACGTGGCGAGAACGACTTCAGGTGACAATAGACCGAGGTCTGCCCTGTGGGATGGGTGATGTAGACGGCATTGCCAAATCCATACTTTCCCACTGTGATACGCGACACATAGCCATCGCCGATGGCATAGACGTGCTTGCCCTCAACACCTTCTGTGCGGATGTCAAGCCCACCGTGGAAGTGGTTGGGACGGGGCTCGCCAAAGTTCCCCGCCAATGAGATGTCATAGTCCACTGGCGGGGTAAAGATACTTAATAAGATACTGACAACGACACTTAACATGCCTTAAACGACATATCAAGCCCCTTCACACTGTGTGTCAGCGCACCGACACTGATGAAGTCCACACCCTGCTCAGCATAGGCACGGATGGTCTCAAACGTAATACCTCCTGACGATTCCGTCTCAAAGCGATGATTAATCATTTCGACGGCTTTCTTCGTATCGGGCACAGAGAAGTTGTCGAGCATAATGCGGTCGACGCCACCGCGGTCAAGCACCTGCTGCAGCTCGTCAAAAGAGCGGACCTCAATCTCTATCTTCAAGTCGAGACCCTTCTCTGCAAGATAGGCATGACAGCGGTCGATGGCATTGACAATCCCCCCTGCGAAATCGACGTGGTTGTCCTTCAACAGAATCATATCGAAAAGGCCGATACGATGGTTGCATCCGCCACCTATCTTCACGGCCTGCTTCTCCAGCATGCGCATGCCTGGCGTCGTCTTTCGGGTGTCGAGCACACGCGTGCCAGTACCTTCCAGCAACTTGACATAGCGATTGGTCATCGTGGCGATGCCACTCATGCGCTGCATGATGTTCAACATCAGACGCTCCGTCTGGAGCAGCGAGCGCACCTTGCCCGTCACAATCATGGCTATATCGCCCTTCTTTACGCGAGCACCGTCCTGCATAAGCACTTCAACCTTCATCGTGGGGTCGAAGCGGCGGAACACTTCTTTGGCTATCTCCACACCAGCCAGAATGCCATCCTCCTTGATGAGCAGATGCGACTTGCCCATCGCATCCTCAGGAATACAACATAAGGTGGTGTGATCGCCATCGCCGATATCTTCGGCAAACGACAGGTCAATGAGCCTGTCTACCAATTCATCTACGCTCAGCATAATCGTAAGGCTTTAATTCTGCTTAGGATCCTGGAACAAATAGACGCCAATACCTATGCGCAGACCAATCTTACTAAAGTCTGCGTGGTTCTTGAATGACTGCTCATAATAGATTTCAGGCTCTACCGTCACCGTACGGCTGACAAAGAAGGAATAGCCCACCTGCACGCTGGGCAGCAGGTCATCATAGCCTTTGCTGTGCTTGAACAGTGCTGATGCGCCAAGATACAGTCCATTCTGAACGATATAGTAACGGCCACCGGCACCGACCGACATAACGGCCGGGACATCCTTCTGTTTTGCGTATGACAACTGAGCCGTGGCCATCAGATTGTCGGCCAGCAGATAGCCCACCTTGCCTTGTAAGGCTATAGAACCCTCTGTCAGACCAGAGTAGCTGAGGTCGAAACTCGAGAGCGATGCACCAACATAGGCTTTGCCTTGCTCAAACTGCGCGTTAGCCGAAACAGTCATCACCAGCGCCATAACAATCATTGCAATCTTTTTCATAGTTGTAAGTTATTTAATGGATTTCTGATATTTGCGATACCATAGGCAGAACCAAACCACCGACACTACACACGCTGCTGCTGCAATCATCAGAGCATACGAGAGTTCAAGGCTGAAGACCTGCTCACTCAGAAGGAAGGTCGTGCATACGATTGTCATAAAGACCGCAGGAATCAGCGTGATAACAAATGACTTCTTCTTTTGCACCAGATAAACCGTAATCGCCCAGAGCATGAATACCGAAAGCGTCTGGTTGCTCCAGCCAAACCAGCTCCAGATCTTGCCAAAACCCTCTTTGTCGGACATCTGCCAGATGAGCAGAGCAATGACGGCAGAGAACAGAGGAATACAGATATACAGACGCTTGCGGATAGACTTCTGCTCCATTTTAACGAAGTCGGCAATAATCAGTCGACATGAGCGCAAAGCGGTATCACCACTGGTAATAGGTGCCGCAACGACTCCCAGCAGAGCCAAGATACCGCCGAACACACCCAGCCAGTCGTTACAGATAATGTTGACAATAGAAGGTGCATCCTTCACCACATCCTGCCCTCCAGACACCAACTGATAGCCCGGTGTAGGCTCGTTGTAGAAGAAATACATGGCAACGGTTGCCCAGATGAGGGCGACAACACCCTCGGTAATCATGGCACCGTAGAAGATAGGACGCCCCATGCGCTCGCTTTTCAGACAACGGGCCATCAACGGACTCTGAGTGGCATGAAAACCACTGATAGCACCACAGGCGATGGTAATGAACAAGCATGGGAAGATGTTCTTCGGAGTCATAGCCTCTACAGTCAGTCCCTCCCAAACTTCGGGAATGGAGGGCCACTTGACAAACAACATTATCGTAAGGGCAGCGGCCATAAAGAGCAGCGAGAAGGCAAACAAGGGATATATCTTACCGATAATCTTATCGACAGGCAACATCGTGGCTACGATGTAATAAATGAAGATGACGACAATCCAGAAGGTGTATTGCCCCGCGCTCTCAACGATGGCGGCTGGTTCCCACATGTCGCCGAGAATCTTGGCGGGACTGTATACAAACACCGCACCGACCATCATCAGCAGGAAAATCGTAAACACCAGCATAATCTGCTTGGTGGTATTACCCAGATAACTGCCTATAATCTCAGGCTGGTTGGCACCACCATGACGCATAGACAACATGCCGGAGAAATAATCGTGGACAGAACCTGCAAAGATGCAGCCAAACACTATCCAAAGATAAGCCGCAGGACCGTACATCGCACCCATAATCGCACCGAAGATAGGACCAGTACCGGCAATGTTCAAGAACTGAATCATGAAAATCTTCCAAGAAGGAAGAACCATAAAGTCGACAGCGTCGGCCTTAGCCACGGCGGGCGTCGTTCGGTCGTCTGGCCCGAACACCTTTTCAACAAAGCGTCCATAGAGCAGATAACCCAAGATAAGAGCTACAAAGCTCAGAGTAAACGAAATCATTCTCTTAGTGTTATATTAAAGTTTTATGTTGCAAAGTTAATACTTTTATTTGAGAAACGAAAAAAAATACGTAAATTTGCACCCAAATTAAGAACAAATAAAGGAATTGAAAGCAAAATTAGTTATCGTCATGCTCTTCCTGAGCCTTATCGCGTCAGCTCAGAAGTACGAAGTAAGAGCTGTCTGGCTTACCACCATCGGAGGCATCGACTGGCCTCGGAGTCACACGAAGGACAGTCAAAAACAGGAACTGAAACAGATTCTCGACCAACTGAAGCTGGCAGGGGTGAACACAGTGATGATTCAGACGCGTGTTCGCGCTTCAACCATCTATCCATCCTCTATTGAACCTTTCGACCTATGTCTCACCGGAAAACATGGCAAAGATCCCGGATACGACCCCCTGCTGTACATCATCGATGAGTGTCACCGACGCGGCATGGAGTGCCACGCCTGGATAGTAACCATCCCCATTGGCAAGACCAGCGAGCAGCGCTTCAAGGACTTTAAGCGCAAGAACCCTGCACTCACCAAGACCATTGGACAGGACGGCTACATGGACCCCGAGAACCCTCTTACGGGCGACTACCTGGCACGCATCTGCGCTGAGGTGACCCGCCGCTACGACATCGACGGCATACATCTTGACTACATACGCTACCCTGAAACGTGGAAAATCAAGATTCCCCGTCAACAGGCACGTCAGAAGATTACGAGTATCGTCAGAAAGATCAACAGCGCCGTCAAGCAACTCAAGCCCTGGGTTAAACTGTCGTGTTCGCCCATCGGGAAGTCGGGCGATCTGAGCCGCTACCGCTCCGGCGGATGGAATGCCTACAACGCCGTATGCCAGGATGCCCAGGGCTGGCTGCGCGAAGGACTGATGGACCAGCTCTACCCCATGATGTATTTCCGCGGCAACAACTTCTACCCCTTTGCCCTCGACTGGCAGGAGCGTGCCTGCGGACGTACCATTGTCTCGGGGCTTGGCATCTACTTCCTCTCACCACATGAGGGCAACTGGACACTGCAGGATGTCACCCGCGAGATGCATTTCCTGCGCCAGAACGGTATCGGCCACGCCTACTTCCGCTCGAAGTTCCTCACCGACAACACCCGCGGCATCTACGACTTCGTCCGGCAATTCGACGAGGCTCCCGCCCTGATTCCGCCAATGACGTGGGCATGGAACCAGGCACCTGACGCCCCCACCCTGCTTGACGTCAGACGCACACAGACAGCCGACCGTCTGTCGTGGAGCGGCGCGAGAGACCATTCGCAATCGCCCTACTTATTATATAATGTATACGCATCAACCGTTCCTGGCGTCGACATCAGCGAGCCGCGCAATCTCGTCATCACTCGTTTGCAGGCTGAGAAGATCACCATCCCCCACACCAAGGGACAGACCCTCTATTATGCCGTCACGGCTATCGACCGCTACGGCAACGAGAGCCAAGCTGTTCAACTGCCTGCATCGCCCAAGCCCCCAAGGATGGTACTGCCACTGACGCCCAGCGAGACCAAGATTCCACCTTTTTACTACCTCATGACCAAGAAAGAGCGGAAAAAACTGGGGTATTGACACAAAAAGACAGACATTTGAACATTTTTCAAAGATATTTTTCCCAAAATAATCATATCTTTGCACCGAAATTAATCTAAAACAAACGTATAGACAATGGAAAGAACCTGGAGATGGTTTGGCAAGAAAGACAAGATCACCCTTGCCATGTTGAGACAGATTGGTGTGGAAGGCATCGTTACTGCCCTGCACGACGTACCCCTTGGGGAAGTATGGACCCGCGAGAAGATTCGCGACCTGCGCGAGTATATCGAAAGCTATGGCATGCGCTGGAGTGTCGTCGAGTCGCTACCCGTAGTGGAAACCATTAAGTACGGCGGTCCCGACCGCGACCAGCAGATAGAAGTCTACAAGGAGTCGCTGCGCAACCTCTCGGCAGAGGGCATCCACTGCATCTGCTACAACTTCATGCCCGTACTCGACTGGGCCCGCACCGACTTGTTCCACAATAATCCAAACGGTGCCACCAACCTGTACTTCAACTACGCCGAGTTTGCCTATTTCGACATCTACATCCTGAAACGTGAGGGTGCACGCGAGGAGTGGGCACAGTTCCAGTTCCCTGAGGGATGGGGCGAAGGTCGCAACGTTCTACAGGAATGTGACGAACTGGCCAAGACCATGACGCCTGAGAAAGACCACAAGCTGGTGGAAAACATCGTCATCAAGACGCAGGGTTTTGTATCAGGCAACTTCAGCGAGAACGACGAGGCTCCCGTACAGAAGTTCCGTGAGTTCCTCGACCTCTATAAAGGCATCGACAAGGCTCAGCTACGCGCCAACATGAAGTACTTCCTTGAGGCCATCATGCCCGTGTGCGAGGAATGTAACATGAACATGTGTGTTCACCCCGACGACCCCCCTATCGAGATTCTCGGTCTGCCCCGCATCGTCCGCACAGAGGAGGATATCCAGTGGTTCCTCGACGCTGTGCCCAACAAGCATAACGGCCTGACCTTCTGTGCAGGCAGTCTCTCTGCAGGAGCATATAATAATGTGGTCGACCTGGCACGTAAGTTCGCCTCACGCACGCACTTCGTACACCTGCGCTCGTGCCATATCTTCCCCAACGGTGACTTCACCGAGGCCAGCCACCTGGGCGGACGTGCCGACCTCATCGAACTGTGCCGCATCTTTGAGAAGGAGAACCCGCAGCTTCCCATGCGTGTCGACCACGGCATGACCTTCACCGACGAGCCTGGTGGCATCATGGACGAATCGAGTCACGGCCACAACGCCGGCTACACTCTCCTTGGACGCATGTTCGCCCTCGGACAGGTACAGGGCATCCTTGCTACCGTCGACCGTGAGCTAGGCATCCAGTACAAACAGCCGGGATTCTTCGACTAAACTGCGATAACGAAACGAAAGTCTTTTCAGTAGTAAATTGTGACGGTGCCGCCGTCGCTGGCGGCATACTTCACGATGAGCTGCTGTATATAGCGGGCATTGGCCTCGACACGTTCGCGGTTACCATCATAACCGTTGATGAGCACCAGCAGACGGGTCGTGGCCATTGTCATCTTTGTCCGTTCGTTATCGCTGGTGGGGGTACCCACCCCACCCTGACGATCGCGGTAGACGGGCAGGCCGGCAATGTTGAGTTGTCCACGGCCTATGCCCTCGTAAGGCTCACCCTCGCGGCCGACGCCCAGTGTCAGTGTGTCGCCAACTATCTTGTCGGCATCGAAGCCACCGATACTATAGCCGTATGCTATCGAGGCTAGGTTCACCAGATCCACCAGCGTGTCTATCTGATACAGTTCCTTACCTTGTAACATCCTGCGGATGAGCTGTTCCGACGCCGGCCGATAGCGCGAGGGATCCTTTCCACATTTCTTATATACCGCACGCGTGGCGGCAATGCCCGGCAGCATCTTCAGCGACTCGGTAGTCAACTCCCGTCGGAACCGCTCCTCCAGCGCATGTATCTCGTCCCAAAGTTCGGCACAATAGGGCGTATTCACCACGCTGGCCTCCACACTGGCGCCAACGAACCCGGGGCACACCTGCTCAATTTCCTGTGATACAATGATGTTCATATTCTAAATAATTCTTGCCAATAGACATACGAAGATGGCGGCGAGCATCCATAGTTTCTTCTGTTTCATTTTCGCGTTTTAATAATCGACTGAAAAGGTACAATATAAATCCTGACGGTGCAATACCTAAAAATAAGGTTTATACCGTCAGGACTCAAGACGGTTTACGCCTTGTTGAATTTCGACTTGGGCTGTTTGCAACGCGGACAGCGCCAGTCGTCGGGCAGGTCCTCGAAGGCTACGCCGTCGTGCTCTGCGGGGTCATAGACATAGCCGCAGACGGAGCAGACATACTTACCTGAAGCCTCCTGCTTGGAGAAGTCAATCTCTGCGAGGACCGTCGGCACAGGATTGTCAAGGTCTATCACGCGCTTGGCCTCCAGATTCTCGTAGCCCTGCGGGGTGTGGGTGCCGCAATAC
>JAFUTI010000036.1 GCA_017471465.1 Prevotella sp.
AATCTCATGCTGCCCCTCGACTTGCATGTGTTAAGCCTGTAGCTAGCGTTCATCCTGAGCCAGGATCAAACTCTTCATTGTATAAAATATCTCTTCTCCAATAAAGGAAATTCTCTGCACCCAGAACAACTGTCCTTCAATTTCATATTGACGGTTCGTTTCAATTAACCCAAGTACTGTGTAAACACAGCACTCGCTTCTTGTACTACTTGTCTCTGTTTATGGAAATCTTTCAAAGAACTCTTTCTTTTGTCGCTTGTCGAGTGGTGTTCTCTAAAGCGGGTGCAAAGGTACGACTTTTTTTGTTACCACCAAAACTTTTCGAGACTTTTTTCGCAAAAATCGCCTATTTTTTTTCGCCTCTTGATTTACGTCAAATGCGAAAGGCGTTACACCTTTATAAATATATAATAAAGAGGCAACTATATAAAAAACTCTTCCCATAGGTGCTGACAGAAAAAGAGCCGTAGTTCATACTTTTTTGCCCTAACAGTTGTATAATTCAGGAATTATATGTATGTTTGCACACAAATCACGAACAGAGACGACATGTCAGACAAGGAGAAATGGCAATGGCAGACGCCAGGCACCGCATGGAAAGGAGCCGCCCTGTATCATATCACCATGACGGTGACCGACCGTCAGCCAGTGTTGGGCGGGCTCATCACACCTCATGACGACCCTGCCAAAACATTTGTGGTGCGCACAGCCTTAGGCGACGCACTGGTGGACTGTCTGATGAGCATACCACGGCATCACCCAGAAGTACGGGTGCTGCATTTCTGCCTTATGCCCGACCATCTGCACGCCGTGCTGTATGTACAGCGGTCCATGCCCAAGGGCATCGGGACGGTAGCGAGGGGCTTCTGGCAGGCAGCGAAAAAGCTGGGCCGTGCCTGCTCTACCCCTTCTTTCGCCAGCTCTGCCCCTTCTTTCATTACCCCGAATGACATTCGGGAGAAACTAAAAGAAGAGAGCCGGCGGCTGCAGGCGTTCGCCGCCACACTGCGCGAGCAGATAGGCGACGAGGCCTACTACCGCCTGGCGCCAGTGTTTACAGAAATGCCCTTCATACGGCCAATGGTTCACTACTCACAACTGCCCAACACCATCCGCTACATAGACATGAACCCCCAGCGGCTGGCTACCAAACGCCTGAAGCCAGGCTTCTTCCGCGTACAGAAAAGCATCGTCATCGGCGACAGAAGCTACGACGGCGTGGGGAATTTGGCCTTGCTGATGAACGAGCGGTATACCACCGTGCATGTACGCCGACTATTGGTGGAGCAGGCCATCCATGGCAGTACTGAACCGCTGCGCAACTACAAGAACAGCTGTGTGCTGAAGGCGCGCGACGGAGTGGTGATGGTATCGCCGTTCATTTCGCCAGACGAGAAGCAGGTGATGCAGGTCCTGCTGCGCGAGCGACATCCGTTTATTCTCCTGACAGACAACGGCTTCCGCGACTACTACAAGCCTGCCGACTTCCTCTTCGATGCGTGTGCGGAAGGACGTCTGCTCATTCTCAGCCCTTGGCCGTATGACTGCGGAAAACGGCATATCAGCCGTGCCGACTGCGTTGCACTCAACGCCATGGCGGAAGAGATAGCGGAACAAGAAACAAAAACATGAGCAACAAAAAATTTTTGATAATTCTTTAATCAATATAAAAAAAAGTAGTATCTTTGTACGCGAAATTTACATTTAACGATAGACAACGCATGATGAAACAACATTACAAAATCGCATTTCTCATATACCTGCTTTGTGGAATGGTGACTTCCGCAAAGGCGACTACAGGGGATATTATTAATGAAGGCTTCTCGGAGTTTACCGGACTTTATGCGAATTCTTCAACTACAGAAAAGAAAGGATGGATCGTTCATGGATGTTCTACAGGGGCAGGAGCCTATGCTGGAACCATCAAATTGGAATATGTAAACAAAACCTACGGAAATGCATACGCGACCTCACCAACATTTGCAAACCTTACAGAATCACATAATGCTGTGATGACCTTTAGAGACTCTAATACAAACGGAAACAAAGCGAGTTTCAAAATTACCATCAATGGCGATGGTTCTTTTCCAAATGGGAAAAAGACAATTTCAACCACTATCGAAACTGCCCAACAAACGTTTAACAATAACACTGTGAAACTTATTGGTGTCAATACCACCTCCTCGGTAACATTTACATTAACAAGTACTAACGGTGGCTTTTTCGTCTTAGACGACGTCATCATCTCGACGGCCGATGGTGTGACGCTGACGGACGATGCAGTGAATTCGTTAGTGACAAAGGTGGCGGACGTGACGGTGGGACGGACGCTGGCAGCAGGTGTATGGAATACGCTCTGCCTGCCGTTTGATGTAGGCAAGAACACGATTGCGCAGGCTACGGGAAACGCTGTAGATGGTGTCAGTCTGCGTACGTTCAGTGGCTTTAGCGAGGATGTGCTGACCTTCGCGGCAGTTGACACGGTGACTGCCGGCACACCATTCCTGATAAAACTGGCGGAGACATCTGTAGACCCAAAATTCCCGCTGGCAGACCTGAAGGGTAATATCACGGCAGAGACAAGGACGGTCACCTTCAACGGCGCCAGCATGACAGGCGTGTTCGACCCCACGGACATCGGCAGCACAGGACTTTTCCTGACGGCCAGCGGCACCCTGAAGAAAGCCAATAGCAACGGTAGCACGCTGAAAGGACTGCGCGCCTACTTCATCGTGCCGGGCGGCGCGTCAGCCCGTCTGGTGCTTGATGACAACGCTACGGCCATCAAGACGGTGGAAGCAACGGAGACGGCTGACAGGTGGTACGCGACCGACGGCCGCCTGTTAGGTTCACAGCCCACCCGACGCGGTATTTATATCAGAAACGGACAGAAAGTAATTATCAAATAAGGGAGGAAGAGCCATGAAGAAAAAGACATACAACACACCCGCGACGACACAGATTTCCCTGAAGCCGAGCACGCTTCTCGCCGGATCGCCTAACAGCCTGAACAGCAACGGCAACTCTATATCTGTCGACCCGGACAACTACGAGGAAGACGACATCCACAACGCCGTCTGAGACAAACCGAAAAGAGGGGATGCCAACGTGAGCATCCCCTCTTTCCGTATATATACAAAAAATATGGTTACTCCTTCGGTGCCTGCCCGATGAGATCCATAAACTCGTCGAGCTTCGGCGTGATGATAATCTGCGTGCGGCGGTTACGCTGCTTGCCGGTAGCCGTGGCATTGTCGGCAATGGGGTTGTACTCGCCACGACCGCCAGCGGTGAGACGCTTCGGGTCGACACCATAGCGGGTCTGCAGAGCCTGGACGACACTGGAGGCACGGAGGCAGGAGAGGTCCCAGTTGTTACGGATGTTCTCACGCGTGATGGGCACGTCGTCGGTGTTACCCTCGATGAGCACGTCGTAGTCGCTGTAGTCCTTGATGATCTTGGCAATCTTCGACAAGGTCTCAGCGGCACGGTCGTTAATCTCGTAAGAGCCACTCTTATAGAGCATGTTGTCGGCCAGGGAGATATAGACGACACCCTTGAGCACCTGGACATCGACCTCCTTGAGTTCCTCCTTCGAGAGCGAACGCGTGAGGTTATTCTGCAGGACGAGGTTCAGCGAGTCGCTCTTCGACTTCACCTCTACGAGATGACGGATGTACTGGTTGGACTCGTTGATCTGGTCGACAAGTTTCTCGATGGAGACATTGTTCTGAGAAGCATTGGTAAGACTCTTGTCGAGCGACGACTGCAGAGCCTGGTAGGCTTTCTTCTGCTCGGCAAGGGCCTGACGCTGGGCAGCGAGCTGCTCTTCAAGGCTGGTGATACGTGCGTTCTTTCCGGCGAGGTCCTCCTTACTGGCCTGCAGACTGGCCGAGAGAGACTTGTTCTCCGTCTGGCACTCGGTGAGTGCCTTCTTGCTGGCGCAGCTGGTCAGCAGCATGGCTGCCACTGCGAGGTTCATGATGATAAGCTTTTTCATAATCGTTTTCTGTTAGTGAATAGATGTGCATCACGGGGGACACACGGTTTTTCGGCTGCAAATTTAATGAATGAACAGACAAAACGAGCGAATAGTTGATTTCTTTATGTTTATTTAAAAATTTTTTTGTACCTTTGCGACGAAAAATGAAACGATGAAACAGATACTGACCATACTGCTCTGTCTGCTGACCCTTGGCGCAGGTGCACAGAAACGCGAGAAAGGCGTCACGATGACGCTGCCGGAACAGCGTGCAGCAACCATCTCCGACGTACGTTACGACCTGACTTTCAACATACCCGCCACGCCGAAGGAGCGTCTCCACGGGACGGCCATCGTCAGCTTCCTCCTCAAGGAGAAGGCAGACGTGACCTTCGACTTCCAAGGCCGCTTCTCGGGCGCCTGCCTGGTAAACGGCAAGAAGCGTGTGGCAACGATGCGCCACGAGCATATCATCATCCCGAAGAAGATAACGAAGAAAGGGCTTAACAGCGTGGAGATGAACTTCGTCAGTTCGGAGAAAGCCCTGAAACGTCATAAAGACTACCTGTACACGCTGACGACTCCGGGCAGCGCCAGGCAGTGGTTCCCCTGCTTCGACCAGCCAGACCTGCGTGCCACATTTACGACACAGACGAACATGCCGGAGGGATGGAAGGCCCTGGTGAGCGACGGGAAGACGCCGATGTCCACAAGTCACTACGCACTGATGGCAGGCCGCTTCGAAGAGCAGCAGCTGACGCGTGACGAGCGCCACCTGCGAGTGCTCTACCGCGACCTGACAGCGGAACAGAAGGAGCAGCTGCCCAAACTGATGGAAGAGGCCGTCCAGGCACTGCGTTGGACGGAGGGCTATACCGGCATAAAATACCCGTTTGAGACGGTGAACATCGCCATTCTCCCAAGCGTACCCGAAGACATGGAGCGTCCCGGCGCCATGCTACTGTCCGACAAGGTGTTCTTCCCCAACGAGAAGCCGTCGCGTGACGACCAGCAGCGACGTCTGGGAGTGGTAGCCCATGAGGTGGCTCACCAGTGGTTTGGCAGCATCGTGACACAGAACGGCACGGAAGAGACGTGGGCCAAGGAGGTACTGGCCAACTTTCTGGCAGACGAGATGACACGTCAGCAGTTGCCAAAGGGCGACCGCGACCTGAACTTCCTGCAAGTCCACCAAGCCCGGGCCCTGGCCTTTGACCGTACGGACGCTACCCATCCGATAGCCTGGAATCCGGGCAAGCACAACCATGCGGCACTGCTCAGCGACGATATCGTCTGCGACAAGTCGGCGGTGATGATGCGCGCCCTGGGCGACATCGTGGGTCAGAAACAGCTACAGGGCGCCCTGCAGCAGTTTATCCGCAACAACTATCTCAAGCATGCCTCGTGGGACGAGCTGGTAGCCATCCTTGACCAGCAGGTTCCGCAGGCCGGCGTCAGGACCTTCAGCGACGTCTGGGTGAAGCAGAAGGGGATGCCCGTCATACACACCACCTACCGCGACGGCCAGCTCATCATCAGTCAGACCGACCCCCTCGGACGCGGCATCTTCTGGCCGCAGAAGTTCGACATCAGACTCATCTACGACCTGGAGCGCAGCCGCACCATCACCGTCGAGATGACACATCCCACGGTGAGCATCAAACTGGCCCACCAGCCCAGCAGCATCATCCCCAACTACAGCGGGCGCGGCTACGGACGCTTCACACTGGACAAGGCCTATAGCCAGAAGTTGCCGCTGCGACTCATCGTCACCCGCGGCGACCTGCACCGCTATGCCCTGCTGCTGACGCTGTACGACAACTACCTTATGGGAAACATACCGCCCAGCTACTTCGGCGAACTCTACCGCGACATGGTAAAAGAGAAGAATCCCCTCATCATGGAGACAGCCATCAGCCACATGATCAGCATTGCCGCCAACATGCCGCCGCGCGACCGGCAGACCCTGGAGCAGTGTATCATGGACCTGCTGGCCGAGAACCGTCGCCCCGAGTTCCGGCAGACGGTCGTCAGACAGATGACAGAGAGAGCCACCTCGCCCGCCGTCAGGGAACAGCTACGGCAGATGACGCAAACAACGAACTAAAAAACAAAATAAAAAAAAGAGACATGATTCGCTTTTTCAAAACCCCACAACAGAGCGTGGTGGCCACCGAGGTAGACCACGAACTCGCCCAAGAAGAAGTCAAGGAACTGTGTTGGCTCTACGGCAACGCTGAGCTGATGGACAGCGACAGTCTGTCCGGCTACTACGTCGGACCGCGTCGCGAGATGGTCACCCCATGGTCTACCAACGCCGTGGAGATTACCCAGAACATGGGTCTGAAAGGCATCCGCCGTATTGAGGAGTACTTTGCCGTCGACAGCAAGGATACCGAGCACGACGAGATGCTGCAGCGCATGTACGACGGGCTGGACCAGAATATCTTTACCATCAACATCAAGCCCGAGCCCATCAAGCACGTTGAGAATCTGGAGGAATATAACGAGCAGGAAGGTCTGGCACTGAGTCCCGAGGAGATAGCCTATCTGCACGGACTGGAAAAGCAGAACGGACGTCCGCTGACCGACAGCGAGATTTTCGGTTTTGCACAGATCAACTCCGAGCACTGCCGCCACAAGATTTTCGGTGGTACCTTTATCATCGATGGTAAGGAGATGGAGTCGAGCCTCTTCGCCATGATCAAGAAGACCACGCAGGAGAATCCCAACAAGATTCTCTCTGCTTATAAGGATAACGTGGCCTTTGCACAAGGTCCTGTTGTAGAGCAGTTTGCACCGAAGGACCAGAGCACCAGCGACTACTTTGTAGTAAAAGATATCGAGAGCGTCATCTCGCTGAAGGCTGAGACCCACAACTTCCCTACGACGGTGGAGCCCTTCAACGGTGCTGCCACTGGTACTGGTGGTGAGATTCGCGACCGTATGGGCGGTGGTGTCGGCTCATGGCCTATCGCCGGTACGGCTGTCTATATGACGGCGTATCCGAGACTGACCCCCCCTACGGCCCCCGAGGGGGCTTCTATAGACTCAAGCGCAGAGGCCTTGTCCCCCTCGGGGGACGGCAGGGGGGTCCGCGATTGGGAAGACATCCTGCCCGTTCGCCAATGGCTCTATCAGACGCCTCAGCAGATTCTGACAAAAGCCTCCAACGGTGCCTCGGACTTCGGCAACAAGTTCGGCCAGCCGCTCATCTGCGGTTCTGTGCTGACCTTCGAACATCAGGAGGGCAAGGAGAAATACGCCTACGACAAGGTCATCATGCTCGCCGGCGGTGTCGGCTACGGCACGAAGCGCGACTGTCTGAAGAAAGAGCCCCAGAAGGGCAACAAGGTCGTCGTCGTCGGTGGTGATAACTACCGCATCGGACTCGGTGGCGGTTCTGTATCGTCAGTTGACACCGGTCGCTATTCGAACGGCATCGAGTTGAACGCCGTGCAGCGTGCCAACCCCGAGATGCAGAAGCGTGCCTACAACCTGGTGCGTGCCCTCTGCGAGGAAGATGTCAACCCCGTCGTCTCCATCCACGACCACGGCTCTGCCGGTCACCTGAACTGTCTCTCGGAGCTCGTCGAAGAGTGCGGCGGTGAGATTGACATGACGAAGTTGCCTATCGGCGACCAGACACTGTCGTCGAAGGAGATTATCGCCAACGAGAGCCAGGAGCGTATGGGCCTGCTCATCGACGAGAAGCATATCGACCACGTACGCCGCATTGCCGAGCGCGAGCGTGCCCCACTGTATGTCGTCGGCGAGACGACGGGCGATGCCCACTTCTCGTTTAAGCAAGGCGACGGCGTAAAACCCTTCGACCTTGACGTGGCGCAGATGTTCGGTCACTCGCCGAAGACCATCATGCGCGACAATACCGTGGAGCGCCACTATAGCGACGTCACCTACACACAGGACAATATCAACGAATATCTGGAGCGCGTGCTCCAGCTGGAGGCTGTTGCCTGCAAGGACTGGCTGACGAACAAGGTTGACCGAAGCGTGACCGGCAAGATAGCCCGCCAGCAGTGTCAGGGCGAGATACAGCTGCCACTGAGCGACTGCGGCGTCGTAGCCCTCGACTACCGCGGCAAGAAGGGTATCGCCACCGCCCTCGGCCATGCGCCTCAGGCCGGACTGGCCTCGCCCGAGGCTGGTTCCGTCCTCTCGGTGGCCGAAGCCCTGACAAATATCGTGTGGGCACCACTGGCCGATGGTATGGACTCACTGAGCCTGAGCGCCAACTGGATGTGGCCGTGTCGCTCACAGGAGGGTGAGGACGCTCGTCTGTACAGTGCCGTCAAGGCCCTGTCTGACTTCTGCTGCGAGCTACATATCAACGTACCTACGGGCAAGGACTCTCTCTCATTGAGCCAGCAGTATCCCAACGGCGAGAAGATTATCTCGCCGGGAACGGTCATCGTCAGTGCCGGCGGTGAGGTCAGCGACGTCAAGAAGGTAGTCTCACCTGTCTTGGTGAACGATAAGAACGCATCACTCTACCACATCGACTTCTCGTTCGACGAGCAGCGCCTTGGCGGTTCGGCCTTCGCGCAGTCGCTGGGCAAGGTGGGCGACGACGTGCCAACCGTTAAGAACGCCGAGTACTTCGCTGATGCCTTCATGGCCATCCAGCAGATGATTGAGAAGGGCTGGATTATGGCTGGTCACGATATCTCGGCCGGTGGTCTCATCACCTGTCTCTTGGAGATGTGCTTCGCCAACACGAAGGGCGGACTGCATATCAACCTGCACGACATCTGCAAAGACGGCGACATCGTCAAAACACTCTTTGCCGAGAACCCGGGCGTGGTCATCGAGGTAAGCGACGAGCACAAGCAGGAGTTCAAGGACTTCATGGAAGAGCAGGGTGTAGGCTTCGCCAAGATAGGTTATCCTGTTGAGGATGCCCGCACCATCGTGGTAAAGGCTGATGATAGGGAGTTGACCTTCGATATCGATGCCCTGCGCGACACATGGTACAAGACCTCCTATCTGCTCGACCGCAAGCAGAGCTTCAACGGCAAGGCCAAGGAGCGCTATGAGAACTACAAGAATCAGCCTATTGAGATGACGTTTAATAAGAACTTCACCGGCAAGCTCAGCCAGTACGGCATCAGCGCTGACCGTCGCCAGCCGACGGGCATCAAGGCAGCCATCATCCGTGAGAAAGGAACCAACGGCGAACGCGAGATGGCCTACTGCCTCTATCTGGCAGGCTTCGATGTGAAGGACGTGATGATGACCGACCTCATCAGCGGCCGCGAGACGCTGGAGGACATCAACCTCATCGTCTTCTGCGGCGGTTTTTCAAATTCCGACGTGCTTGGTTCGGCTAAGGGCTGGGCCGGCGCCTTCCTCTTCAACCCGAAGGCGAAGGAGGCCCTCGACAAGTTCTATGCCCGCAAGGACACGCTGTCGCTGGGTATCTGCAACGGCTGCCAGCTGATGGTGGAACTCGGTTTGACAGGCGCAGCAGGAGCAAAGATGCTGCACAACGACTCCCATAAGTTCGAGTCGGAGTTCATCAGCCTCAGCATCCCTCAGAACAACAGCGTGATGTTCGGCTCGCTCAGCGGTTCGAAGCTCGGTCTGTGGGTGGCCCACGGAGAAGGAAAGTTCTCGCTGCCGGAAAGAGAGAGCACCTACAACATCATTGCGAAGTACAACTACCACGGCTATCCCGCCAACCCCAACGGGTCTGACTACGACGTGGCAGGCATCTGCTCTGAGGACGGCCGCCATCTCTGCATGATGCCTCACCTGGAGCGTGCCGTCTTCCCCTGGCAGAACGCCTGGTATCCCGAAGACCGCCGCAACGACGAGGTGACACCGTGGATTGAGGCCTTCGTCAACGCACGTAAGTGGGTGGAGGGAGCCTCCCCCAACCCCTCCAAAAGGAGGGGAGAATAAACTCCGCTATGACTCAACAAATACAAAAAGAATCGAAAGCCCCCCTCCCTTTGGAGGGGTTGGGGGAGGCTTTTACTACCTTCTTTAAGATTGGCATATTCACCCTCGGGGGTGGATATGCCATGATTCCTTTGATAGAGGAGGAAGTCGTCAACCGTCACAAGTGGGTGTCGAAGGATGAGATGCTCGACCTGATAGCCATCGCACAGAGCTGTCCTGGCGTCTTCGCCATCAACATTGCCACCTTCATCGGCTATAAGCTGCAGAAGACACGCGGCGCCATCGCCACGACGATAGGCACGGCCCTACCCTCGTTTCTCATCATCCTGACCATTGCCATCTTCTTCAAGCAGTTTGAGGACAACAGGGTTGTGGCCGCCATGTTCCGTGGCATCCGCCCCGCTGTAGTGGCGCTTATCGCCGTACCGACATTCCGTCTGGGGCAACGCGCTAAGCTGAACAGACACACCATCTGGATTCCCGTCGTCTCGGCACTGGCCATCTGGCTTTTAGGCGTTTCACCTATTTATATTATTCTGATAGCGGGTATTGGTGGCTATCTCTACGGAAAAATTAACCAATGATATTCCTCAGTTTATTCTTCACGTTCTTCAAGATAGGGCTGTTCGGCTTTGGCGGGGGATACGGTATGCTCTCGCTCATACAGCACGAGACGGTAGAGAGCCATCACTGGTTGTCGACGGCGGAGTTTACCGACATCGTAGCTATCTCGCAGATGACACCAGGCCCCATCGGCATCAACTCGGCCACCTACTGTGGCTACAGTGCCGTCCATAACGCAGGGTTCGGTCAGTTGATGGCGGTATTAGGCTCAGCAACAGCGACCTTTGCGCTGGTGCTGCCCTCGCTGATACTGATGATCCTGATTAGCCGCATGTTCATGAAGTTTATGAACACACGCCCCGTGCAGTCGGTCTTCGCCGGACTGCGCCCTGCTGTCGTCGGCCTGCTGGCAGCAGCGACACTCCTGCTCTGCAACAGAGAGAACTTCTCGGCACCGACAGAGGACACATGGCAGTTCTGTGTCAGCATAGCACTCTTTGCCGCCACCGCCTTCGGCACGGGCTATCTGAAGATCAACCCCATCCTGATGATCGGCTGTGCCGCCTTTGCCGGACTGTTGCTGCTCTACTGAAAACAAAGATAGCGTGGCCACCAGTGTTGACTGACCACGCTATCATAATACGGCATCAAATCTTTATTCACCTATCCTGCCGTTCCACTGGAGGAACCAGTTGCGCTGGTCGGTAAGATCCTTACGGATCTCGCCACGCATGGCCTCGCTGTTATTCTTACCACGACGGGCATAGACATAGTCGGCAAGTGTCTGTCCCGGGTTCGTCTGACGCAGGGCGTAACGCATGAGATCGTAGAAACGCGTACCCTCGAATGACAGTTCAAGAGCACCTTCGTTCAGGATGAGACTGTCGACGAAAGCCTGCTGAATGGGCCGCAGCTCATCCTCTGTCATGAGCGTGTCGTCAGGCAGCTGGTAATACTCGTTGAGCGGTGTCCAGCCCGACCCACGGGTATGGATACCAATGGTATTGATAAGTCCTGTCGTTTGGTTGTTCACCAGGTGCTCGACAGTGAAGAGACCATAACGGATGGCGGGGAAGTCGAACTGGCTGGCAAAGACAGAGTCGGAAGCCGAGCAGTAAGGGATGACATTCTCACTGACGGTCTCGTTGTTCAGGCCGTTAGCCAACACCTGGAAAGCCATACGAGGCAGTCCGCCCATGTTGAGTGCCTCTGCCATACGGAGATAGACCATCATCCTACGGTAGATATGCACGTTGCGCGTGCTGTACTTACTAATGTTGCTCGTCTCGAAACGCTCGCCAGTGGAAGCCTCGATGCCATAGGTCGTTCTATAGACCTGACTCAAGCGCAAGTCGCCAGCCATAAAGTCTTGCATGCCCGTCTTGGGAGCATAGTACACATCAGGGGTAGTGCTCTTTGTGACGCAACAATGCTCCTGAGCTGTCGAGATGTCAAACATATTCTGCGAGGGAACGATGCTCACGTGACCGTTATTGTTGGGACCGTTGTATGAGAAGAGGTCGCGCAGCTCACTGAAGTTACCCTCAGCACGGATGGAGTCGCCGGCAATGAGTGTGATAAGCTCACCCTGACTTGTGACGCTCTCGCTGCTGAACTGGTTGAAGGTGCCCCATGTCGTCGTATTGATCCAGTTGGTCGAGCCCGGTGTCCAGGTACGCAGTGTCACGCCCGTAGCATAGTAGGAGTTGTCGCCGTTGCGCAGACTGAGATATTTGTAATAGCGCAGTGCTGCCTCACGGTAAGTAGCTTTCTCACCGGTGACGGAGGCGAGCCACAGGTTCAGGTCGCCAAGCACGATGTTGATGGGGAACCACAGCAGCCGTGAGTCCACACTACGGATGGTGCCATAGTTAGGATAGTCGCGGTAGTAGAGTTCCGGCAGTTCCTGGAGATCGCTGATGAAATAGCGGCATATCTGCTCTATGCCGTACATAGGATAGTCCTTCTCAGCCTCCTGGCTCGTAAGGATAGGCGTGGTGACAAAAGGCACCTTGCCATAGGTGGTAACGAGCTGTAGGTATGTCCAGGCACGGATAGCCTTCACGGCAGCAAACTCTTTCATGAAGATAAACTCATTGCGGTTGTTCTTCAGCGCCGTGTCAGCGTTGGCAATGAAGTAGTTGCAGTTATTGATAACGGCATAGTAGTCACGCGGCTCATTGTAGCGATTATCGTCACCGACATTGAATAGGGCTATGTCACGCAGGTCGCTGTTGGCCGTCGTCGTAAGGTCCACCAAGTCGCCTCTGACCTCGCCAAGAAGTATTGTACGGTCGGCGATAGCCTGTAGCTTGTTAAGGATTCCCAGTACACTATAGGCTGAGTCGGTGGCATTGGTGAGATGGTTCTTGTCGGTAAAGATGACCTGCTCTGACTCCTGATCGAAAAAGTCGGAACAGGAGACGAAACCACAAATGGCGCAGATAGCAGTTACGAATATTTTGAGACGTTTCATAATCTTGAAGTATTAGAGGTTGATTTTTATTCCTGCTACGAAGGAGCGGCTCTGCGAGAGCTGTCCGGCGTCGATGCCCTGTCCTATAACACTGCTGGTCGTCGAGAACTCAGGATCGGTGCCTAAATAGCGTGTCAACGTGAAGACATTATTAGCCTGCACCCAGAACTGCAAACCCTGAATGAACTCGGAGCTCATTGGGAGGTCGTAGCTTAGCGTAACCGACTTCAGGCGGAGGTAGGAACCGTCTTCAATCCAGCGGTCGCTGAAACGTGCGTTGCCCATAGGATCCTGGAATGACAGCTGCGGAATGTCTGTCTGCTGACCCTCCACCTGCCAACGACGGTTCAGGGCTGTCGTCTGGTTCATGAAGCGTGAACCGCTTTCAAGCTGCATACGCTGGTAGTTGAACACGTCGTTGCCCAGCGAGTAGTTGAAGCGCAGGTCGAGCTTCAGGCGCTGATAGGCTGCCGTAGTGAAGATGTTTCCATAGATGTCGGGGTTGGGGTCGCCAATGACGATACGGTCAGCCTCTGTTATCTGATGGTCGTCGTTAATGTCGGCAAAGTGCATATCACCAGCCTTGAAGTAGTTCTTGTCTACGCCGTTGTCGGCTATGGTGTATAACCCAGCTGCCTCAGCCTCAGCCGTCGTGGCGAACACGCCCAACGTCTTGTAGCCATAGAACAGGTTAGCTGCCTGTCCCACCTGCGTGCGGATGGTGGCACCGTAGACCGTATTGTCGATATACTCCTTACCCTCGGGCAGCTCCGTAATCTTATTCTTGTAGTGACCCACGCTGGCTCCCACCTGCCACTGGAAATCCTTCGCAGCAAGCAACTTCGCGGTAACACTGGCATCGAAACCCTCGTTCTTCAGCTGGCCGCCATTCGACCAGTTCTCATCCAATCCGCTAAGGAATCCTACGCTCTGTCGCGTCAGCAGGTTGTCGGTGGTAGAGCGGAAATAGTTGAACGTGATACCCAACCGGTTTTTCAGCAGGCTGGTCTCCAGTCCGACGTTGAAACGGCGTGTCGTCTCCCACTGTATCTCTGTGTTGCCGATGCCCGAGAAGACGATGCCGCCTATGCTACGCAGGAAATTGACGGCGCTAAAATAGCTGCGTGCAGCGTAGTAGTCGATGTCGTCGTTACCGCTGACATCGTATCCTGCCGACAGACGCAGGTAGTCGAGGCCCTCGATATTCGACAGCCACTTCTCGTTGGTGAGCACCCACGATGCCTGCACACCAGGGAAGAGTCCCCAGGCAGCATCAAAGAGGCGGAAATTGCCGCCGTCACGTCCGAATCGCGACGACCCTTCCATTGTCAGGTTTGCCTGCAGGAAGTAACGTCCCAGATAGTTATACTCTGCCTGGACGTAGGCTGCCAGCGAGTTCCAGCTGTCGCTCGTTCCGACATCGTCGCGATTGGAGCGGCTACTGCTCAAGTAGGGTGTCTTGTCGTTACCGGTGTTGTAACCCAGAAGGGAGGTCATGGAATAGCTCTCCCAGTTGATGCGTGCGCCACCGAAGAGGTGAACGAAGTGGGCGTCATAGCGGTTCTGCCAGTCAAGGCGCGTATCGCTCATCACGGAGTTCTGCTTTGATGCCAACGAGCGCACCTCATTGTTCATATACGCGCCCACACTGGCGACATAGTACTTCGGCGTACCGTTAATAGGGATGTAATACATCTCGTTGGTGTTCACCAGGTTGTAACTGAAGTGCTCGCTTAGCGAGAGGTTGTCGGTGAACCTGTACTTAGGTGTCACCGCAAGGTTCAGCATCGAGTTTTCGAAATGATTCTTCACCTCACCGTCACCATATTCATTGATGGCGGCAGGGTTGCCCAACTGCCAGTTGTAGTTGGTGACATTGGCCAGTGCCTCCGAGAGGTACGTCTCCTCATCGGTATCATAGTGCGATTCGCTAAGACGACCCATACCGTAACTGTAAGGACTCAGGAAGGGGCTCTTGGCATAAGCCAGGAAGCCGGGTGCCGTCGGTGTACCCTCATCGTAGGTCTCCGGAGCGCCGTCATTGCGCAGGCTGCGGTTGGTGTTGGCGAAGGAGGCATCAAAGCGTATGTCGAAGTTCGGCGTCAGCGAGATGTCGGTATTGAAGCGCACGTTCAGGCGGTTCATGCTGTTGAACTTCAGCGTACTCTGCTGGTTGACATATCCCACGGAGAGGTTATAGGTAGCCACGGCGTCGCCGCCCTCGACATTGATGCCGTAGTTCTGGGTCATGGCGGTGTGGTAGACCAGATCTCGCCAATCAGTGTTCTGATGGTACTGCGTATAATAATAGTAGTTGGGATCCTCGTTGAGGAACTTGAAGGTCTGTATGCGGGTGTTTGACGTCTTGAGCAGCTCCGAGGCATAGCCGCGATACTCCTCAGCCCCCATCATCGACATCGACTTCGGCTCCAGCGTCACGCCTGCCGAGAGGCTTGCCGTGATGCGCGTTGCCATCGACTTACACCGGCGCGTCTCGATGAAGATGACGCCATTGGCACCCTTGGCGCCATAGAGGGCAGTCCCGTTGCGCATCACCGTCACCTTCTCGATGTCGGCAGTATTGATGTTCGTCAGGATATCGTTATAGAATCCGTCGTGCAACATCGAACGGCTGTACTGCTGGTCGTAGACAACACCGTCGACGACGATCAGCGGCTGTGCGTTGACGTTCAGTGAGTTCAGACCCTGCACGAACATGACGCTGCCCACGCCGGGCGTGCCGTTATGCGTGATGGTATAGACCTGTCCGCCAAGCTGCTGCTGTATCTCGTCCTTGATGTTCACGGCGCCGCTAAACTGAAAGTCGGTCGCCGACAGGTCGGTACGGGCGTCAGTGTGCTTGCTGTACTCAGCAGTAAAAGCAGTGGGATAGAGCACTATCTGTCGTTGTTGCTCTTCCGGCTGCAGACCCTTACGCACAGGGTTGTAGTCGGGCGTAGAGACGAAGAGTGCTGTCGTGAAGAGAGGCACTTTCAACTCGTAGGTACCGTCATCCTCGGTGAGCACTGAGTACCCTTCGACACCGTCGGCACTGACAAGGGCACCGGCCACGGGAAGTCCCGTGGTGGCACTCGTCACCACACCTTTGACGGAGCGTGTCTCATATTTTTTCTGCTGCTTCTTCTTAACGACAGGTGCGGCGACCTCCTCGTCGTCGAAGTTATCATCCTGTGCTGCGACACTTACGGGGAAGGCCATCAGCATGGTTAGTCCGAATAATATGTATCTTTTCATAGCTTACTGTTCTTCTTCAGGGGTTGGTAGTAGAGTGTTGCATTTCGAGACATAGACCACCTCGCCGTCGTTATGTGGCATCATGTAGAATCTCTCGTCATCCACAAGCGACGTTCCATGCGGCACGAGCAGGATATAGGCAATATACATCGTACGCGTGTAGCGGTTGCGTAGTCTGTCACGCTCACTGACGGTATTGGTCGACACCTTCATAAACACCTGTGGTGTCTCTTCTTCGAGTCCATAGGAAGCACAGGGGAACTTGAAGTTGTCTGCCAACTTGATGTAGTCAATGATGTCGGGGGTGGTAGGCTGTCCCGAAACGAGGAGCGTAGAGTCCTTCTCACCTTCCTGATTATGGTAGTACAGCCAACAGGTGAGCTTTGTCGGCAGTCGCTGGATGGCTGTTGCCGTGGTATCGACGGCCAGTGCCGGCGGCGTCACGATGTAGATGTCATAGCCCATGTTCGACATGACATTACGGATGTTGAACGTAACACTCGTCGTGTCGTTGCCCGGCTTGAACTCCATAAAGCTATTGCCACCAATGAGCTGGTTGTAATAGGGTGTGCCCGAGAGGACTGTCACCGGAACGGCCTCCACCGTCTCGTCATAGTCCTTGCGAGAGGCGTTCCACACCTTACTCAGTTCCTTGATGCTTCCGCGTCCGTTGGCATTTACCATGATATACTTGTTAAAGGTGTTCAGCGGACTGATATTCCACTGGCTGGCCTTCATGACGACACCATTGGAACATTCCACGTTGGTAGTACCGTTAAGTACGCCGCCTGGTTCCAACGGTTTATGTGAGCTATAGCCTGTTCCGTCACCGAACTGATAATAGCGCAGGAAGGGTGCACCCCAGTATGCCGCACGATAGGAAGCGGGCACTGCCGATGTCGACATGGCAGAATCCCTGAGTGCAGCGTCGCCGTTCATCGTACGGCTGAAGACGGCACCCTGAAGGATGGCCAGACGGCTGTTGGTATAGGCGATAGAGTCGCGGTCAGCCACATTCTTGTCGTAGACGAAATACTGCTGATACTCATCTATGAGTTGCTTCCACACCTGGTTGGTAGGAGCTAGCATCCAGTAGGTAGAGTCCTCAGCACTGAGACGTGCATGAAGGAACTGGCTTCCAAAGAGTTCGTTTACCTGTGTGAAGACAGAGTCGAGATACACCGTCTTACCGTTCTCCAGTCCGCCGGGAACACTCTGGTCGGCCTGGAACTCGCGACGGTAGAAGCGACTGTTATAAAGGAAGCTTGCCACACTGTCCAGTTCGTTGTCCTTACGCAGGTATTCGAAGACGTTGGGACCGTAGGCCACCTGCTTGCCAACGGTATAGAGCACACCGTTAGAGTAGAGGCCGTTGACGTCGCTGGCCACGATAGGCGCACCGGCGATAGCCGTTGCCGACAAGGATGCATATTTGCCGTTCATCATCACCAGGGTGTCGTTGGTAGAAGGCGACACAGAGTGGTTGTACAGTGCTATGTGGTTACGCACGAACTCCTTCACCACGGTGTTGTCCTCGTCGCTGACGCTACCTTTCTGACTATTGTAGCTGTTGATGAGCGTCTGGGCCTCCTGGGCACCGAACTGGTCGTTGGTGGGTGCAAAGACGGTGAACACCTGACTTGATGCCAGTGACTTGTCGTAGCCACAGGCTTCGAGGACGCTGGCGAAGTTGCTGAAGTTACTGTTGTTCTTCAGCGCCTGCCACAACGTACCCTCATGCGCACCCTGCAGAGTCGCCTCGTAGTGATCGTCCCAGGTGTCGGTGCAGGCGGTGAGTGCCGCACCGACAGCGCAGCACAGCAACCCCGCAGCTATTGTATGTTTGATGCTTTTAGTAATCATAACTTTCAATTTTCAAATTACAAATATCGAATTCTTACAGATCGTCCTCCAGGTCGCCGGCGCCGTCGACACCATAGACGCTCTTAGGCACCAGCTCCAGATAGTCGAGCATAAACTCGTTGTTGTTACCTTGCTTGCCATCGCTGGCCACACGGAATCGCAGGTAGTGGTCCTTTGTGGCGTCTATCCTCACCTGACAGAGTATGCGGCGGTAAGTGCGCGGGTTCTTCACGAAGAAATACTTCGCCGATGTCGAGAAGTGGAAGATGGAACGCGGTGCGCGGTAGGCGCCGAGGTTCTTCATCAGCTTCTGTTCCTGGGCCTTGTCTTCGTCGCTCTTGCTGTCATAGTCGGAGACGGAGCCCTCATCGGTACTGCCAAAGGCGTCGCCGATGTACAGGTCGCTATTCAGGTTCTTCGTCATGTCAAGGGGTATTCCCTGTGGCACACCGTCAAAGTAGGTCTGCATGACACCTCGTGTGCCGAGGGCGCAGAAGCCGAGACGTACCTGCCAGTCGCCGGTATAGGGCACCGGTGGCAGACGGAATGAGAAGTCGTAGTCACCAAAGAGGTTCCACTCGTCGCCTTGCCACGACCAGAAGTTGATATGTGGTCGGCGCAGCACGACGTAACAGTTAGTGAAGGTCACGCCATCGAGATATCCCAAGGGGAAATAGTAGTTACGTCCGTTCTTTGGTGTTGCTGCATCGTCAGCATAGCCGGAGTCGTCGTCCTGGTCGGGATTACCTTCGTAGCGCAGACCATTGGTGATGACCTCCGGGAAGACCGTCGAGAAGTCCATACGTATGCGGGCGTTCTGCACGATATTCTGCACGTCGCTTGAGAACGCCACGATGTCGTCGACATAGAAATAGTGTCCGTTAAGTCCGTCGTGTACGTATTCCGTCTCGATAGTGGGGTCGATGTGCTGACCCTCTATGGTGTAGGTCTTGTCATAGCGGCGATTGATGTAACGCTCGCGGAGCGTACCGTTACCGACGTATGCCGACAGCGTCAGCTGCTCTATCTTCATCATCGTGTGTGGCAGCATGGTATAGTGCCAGTCGACGGGGTTTGCCAACGTCTCCTCGATACCAAAGGCACCGTTCACCGGACCGATGCTCACCTCAAGGGGTGTCAGGTCGGCAGTGCCTCCGACGCTCTTGTTCAGCAGGTGGTACTGCATGAACCGGCGCAGAGGATTGACGCTGTCGGTCAGGTTCTCAAAGCTGTGACCAGCGGCATTGACATCCCCGGGGTACACTGGGTCGTACAACTCGCACGCCTTGTCGTAGAGGGCACGCAGGTCGCCCTTGGCGATACCGTACTTACTGGTAAGGATGGTGTCGGGGACGGCAAAGAGGGTGAAGCCGTATTTCTTTGTGTCGGGGACCCATGCCACCTCTTTCCAGAAGTCAGAGGTATAGTAATACTTTGACTGTCCCTTAGGCTCCCAGGTCTCGTCCTCCACGAGCATCAGCTCGTCGAGCAGTCCTGTGGCTTTCAGTGCAGCGTAGTAGGTGCTGATCTTGGAGTTCTTCTCCACGATGTCGGTCAGGTAGCTGTTCGACTTCTCGATGACCATGTCTATCGGCTGCATGATACCGTTCTCCACGGAGTCGTCCTTCAGGTTGTAATAGATATGTGCCGTTCCCTCCAGGAACACCACGGCATTGCTGTCGGCATCGAAGCCCTGCGAGGTGGCCAGCACACGTCCCATCATGTTCGTCGTCGTCAGACGGTCGGAGTTCATCTCAGCGGTGGTGTACATGTTATTGACGAGGTGGGTCTTGGCGATGGTGTCGCAGTCGAGCTTCGTCAGGTTATCGACACTTGCCAGTCCGCGTTTCTGCAGATAGACGTCCACGGCGTTGTTGTCGGGCACGAAGCAGGTGTAATGGCCGTATGTGGAGAGCAGGTCCGTCATCCCGGCCTTCTCCACGATGCTGTAGAACTCGCTGTATTGTGTACGGTTCTTCAGGTAGTCGGTCATCATCTCACCGGTGAAAGAGTAGAAGTTCTCCTTATCAGGCTCGTCGGTGCAGCTGCTCACCACAGCCAACGGTCCTGCCAGCGCTACGACGGCCAAGAGAGGTATGATCTTTCTAAAGACTGTTGTTTTCATATCGTTGTTCTCCTTTCTTTTAATAGTTCTTCTGATAGCTGTCGTCCTCGCCGCTACTGAACGCGGGGTTCTGCTTCAGGTTCGTGTTCACCTTCAGCTCCTCGTAGTTGTAGGGCCAGTAGATGGCATCCATCTTCGACATCTTGTTGGCAATGAGGGCACCGCCCGTGGTGACCTTTCGCAGGATAGCCGTCGAGAGATCCTTTGTCGAGGCGTTGCGTCGTGCCTGTCGCACGAGGTCGAAGTATCGCTTGCCTTCGAACATCAGCTCACGCTGTCTTTCCTGCAGCACCAAGGTCTCCATCTGTGCCTTCGTAGCGTAGTCAGAGCGCAGCAAGGTGTCTACCAGCTCCGTCTCACAGAGCGACCGCTTGTTAACCCAGTTTACGATCTGGAAGGCGGCATCGAGAATCGGTTTGTTGGCTGTGGCCACCTCGGTGGTAGCACCGTCCTGTGCCTTCATCACCAAGGCTTCAGCCTTCATCAGCATGATGTCCGACAAACGGTAGATAATCCAGTTCGAGCCGTTTTCATTCTCGGCATAGAGTCCGCCGTATCCCACTTTCGGCGTGGTGCTCGTGGCATCGATGATGACCGTCTGATACACGTATTTGTTGACAGAACCGAGAACCAGGTTACAGTTCTCATAGAGTCGTGCGTCCATCTTCTTGTTGCGTTCGGCAAAGATGGTGCGCGAGCCTGTAGAAGAGATGTCGTCGATGACATATTCCGAAGGGGCAGCATATCCCACGAGATAGCGGGCGTTGCCGTAGAGGGTGTTCACAGCCGTATTAGCAAGCATGGACTCTCCCCGCGGGTTGTCGCTGTAGATAAGTTGGAAGATTATCTCCGGGGTGTAGTAGTTGACATAGGCGTCACTGGTGAAGAGCGTGTTATAGGCATTGCCGTAGTAGCTGTTGCTGTAGGCGTTGACCAGCGGGTAGCCTCCTGTGCGCTCATACTGCGAGCTGCTTGATGTGCTGTAGCTGGTTAACGACGTACGGTTCTCCTCCGCCCATTTCTTCTTCGACTCCATCACCATGTCGGCGTATGCGATGCATTTGTCATAGTCCTGCTTCCAGAGATACATCTCACAGAGCATGGCGTTGATGGCATCCTTGGTGATGCGTCCCGTCTGGTAGCGGGGTTCCGTCGTGGGATAGTACTCAACGGCGTCGCCCCTGACGCCCTCCAAGTCCTGGATGAGGGAGTCGAGGACAGTGGCAAAAGGTGTTGCCGGCAGGGCCATCGCCTGGTCGTCGTCGATATAGGCGTCCGTGCTGTAGGGCACATCACGGAAAGCGCGTATCAGATAGAAGTAGCATAGCGACCGCAGGGCCGTCATCTCGGCGATATTGGCCTTGAGTTCGCTCTCAGTGTAAGCGGGGTCGCTGGCAGCCACGCCCGGTGCATACTTGATGACAGTGTTGCAGCGGTTGATGACTTGGTAGAAGCTCTCCCAGGCAGTGTAGGCGTTCTTGGCGTCAAGATTCTCCTTGAGCACTTTCTCCAAGTCAGCATCCTTGTCAATGTTCATGCCGATGCCCACATTCTCGCTGCGGAACTCTCCCCACACCATCATGCGGCGGACAACGGCGTCGGCCTGCATGGCCGAGTAGCATCCTGCCACGATATTCTCTACGTCGCTTTTCTCCGTCCAGAACTGCTCCAGTATGATCTCGTTCTGTGGCTCTATGTCAAAGAAGTCCTCGCAGCCCGTGGTAAGGAGCACCACAGCGGCACCGCAGAGCACGTGGCAGGCACGACGCATATATTGATTCTTTAAGCTAATCATAATTCTCGTATCTAACTTGTTAATCATTTAGAAGTCAACACTCAGACCAAAGGTGTACCAGCGCGAGCGCGGGGTACGGTTGGTATCGATAGCGGGGTTGTAGCCACTGGCCACCACATCGGGATCCACGCCCGTGTACTTCGTGATGACAAACGGGTTGTTGGCGTTGACGTATAAGCTCAGGCGGTTCAGGCCTATCCACTTCAGCTGCTTCTTGTCGAACGAATATGCGAGGCTAGCGTAGCCCATACGCAGGTAGGAGCCGTCCTCTACGAAGCGGTCGCTGATGAGCGTGTTGTAGCTCGATGTCGAGCCGTACATAGCACGCGGGATGGTCGTCACGTCGCCCTCCTTACGCCAGCGGTAGTTCACGGCCTGACTCTGGTTGTCGTTGCTTATCATAGCCTCCGACCACAGTCTCGACTCATTGATAATCTTGTTACCAATACGGTAGGTGAACTGCGTGCTCAGACGCCACTTTCCGTAGTTGAAGGTGAAACCGAAGCCACCCTGCAGCCGCGGGAGTGAGGAGCCGAGGTAAACGATGTCGAGGTTGTTGATCTGTCCGTCGTGGTTGATGTCCTCATAGATGGCATCGCCACCGTTGAAGCGGTAGTCCTTGCCAGTACCGTCGAACTTATAGTGATACATCATGCGCACAGGGTTGCCGTTGGCATCGGTGATGACCTCACCGTTGGCGTTCAGTGCCACGGGAGCCGTCTTGCCTTCAGCGAGGAACTGTGCACGTTCGTCGGCGCTCATGTTGGCGAAGGTAGAGTAGTTATACTGGTAGACACCCTTGTAGCGGAAGCCGTAGATGGCACCCAACGGGTTATGCAGCTGCACGCGGCGCAGCCACTCGTCGTTGTTGTAACCGAAGGTGGAGTTGAGGTTGTTCAGCAGGTACTCATCCATCTCGAGAATCTCGTTACGGTTGTTGTTGAAGTTGACGTTGAGGTCCAAGCTGAACTTACCCTTCTTGATGAAGCGGTTGGTGCTGATGTTGAACTCCCAACCCGTGTTCCTCAACTTACCGCTGTTACGGTAAGGCACGGTGGCATAACCGCTGTTCGACGGTATGCGGTAGTTCTCAAGGAGAATGTCGGTGACATCCTCACGGTAGACTTCAAAGGCCATCGTCAGACGGTCTTCGAGGAAGCCGAGGTCGAAGCCGAGGTTGTACTTGTCGGCTGTCTGCTGACGCAGGTCCGTGAGGCGTATGTTGACAGGCCTCATGGCGGTCATGTCGATATAGGCGTCGGCGGTGTTATACTTCGACGTATAGAGATAGTCATATCGCGGAGCACTGCCAACACGTCCCCAGCCCGGACGGACAGCCAGCATCGAGAGTGTCGGCTTCAGTTTCTCCATGAACTTCTCGTCGCTGATGATCCACTTTCCCGAGATACCGGGGTTGTAGCTCCACCGCTTGCCTGGTCCGAATCGTGTCGTACCGTCGACACGCAGCGAGGCGTCCAGCACGTAGCGTCCCTTGTAGGCATAGTGTGCCGATGCCGTCCAGTAGATATTGCGCCATTCGTTGTACTTAGAGTCGAAGCCCGTTATCTGACCGCCGCCGTTGGTGATGGTGATGCCCGTCGGCACGCCGGTCTTACTCTCGTTCTGGTAGGTGTTCGAACCGCTGTTAAGCTCGAATTTTCCCATGACCATCGCGGTGTGGTCCTTATTGGTAAAGGCGGGGATGAGCGTCAGCTGATGCTTCGTGTTGAAGTTCACGCTCTTGAACGAGTTGTCATAGGCCGTATTGACCTTCTCACCCACGGTAAGCGTTGTCAGCTCCTGCGGGTAGTAGTTGCTGTCATACTGGTTGAAAATTGTCATGAAGACCGACCCACGGTAGTTAAGCTGCCAGTGGTCCTCGTCCATGCCGAGGAGGTGGTAGTTGATGACCAGCTCCGGCGACAGGTCGTAGGTCGTCGTCTGGTTCTTAGCTAGGTTAGCCACAGCCACGGGGTTGGCATACTTCTTCTGGTCGTCATTGAAGATGGCCGAGCCCGTCTGCAACATCGTGTAGTAGGCACCGGTGTCGTAGCCGTTGGCATCCTGCTCGTAGATGCTCATGTTAGGCATCTTCTTACGGGCGATGTCCAACAGGTTGGTATAGTTCTTGTCGTTCTTGGTGTACGTCATGGCGAAGTTCGTGCTCACGCGGATGCGCTCCGACACGTTATAGTCGAGTGCCAGACGTGTAGAGAATCGCTGCAGCTTCTGCTTGATCATCGTACCCGTCTCGTGGTCGTAGCCGGCACCGATACGGAAGGAAGCCTTCTCGCCGCCGCCGCTGACGGTGACATAGTGGTTCTGCTTCAGACCCCACTGCGTCACGGCATCGCGCCAGTCGGTATTGTTGTTGTACTGCTCATACTCCGAGAACGACGGGTCGTAGTTCAGCTCAGGAATATTGCTGGCGGCATCGCTCTGCTGGGGGTTGAAGTAGCTCTCCTTGAGCAGCATGGTGTAGTCGTCGCCGTTGAGCAGCTCGTAGCCCTTGGGCTGGTAGGTTCCGGTGAGCTTCAGCGTGTAGGTCAGCTTCGGCGCACCGCGCACACCACGCTTCGTTGTCAGCTCGATGACACCGTTGGCACCCTGCGAACCGTAGATGGCCGCTGCGGCACCGTCCTTCAGCACGCGGATGTCGGCGATGTCCTCGGGGTTGATGTTCAGCAGCTCGGCAAACTTCTCGTTGAGGTCCTGACCAGTGAGGTCGCCGACCTCGCCCACCTCGCGGACGTTACCGTCGACGACGATGAGAGGTTCGCCGCTGGTCAGCGACGACAGCGTCGACGAGCCACGCAGACGCATGGTAGAGCCAGAGCCCAGGTCACCGGAGTTGCCGATGATGTCAAGACCTGCGATACGGCCTTGCAGGGCTTCGTCGACCGATGTGATGGCCAGTCCCTCGAACTCTTTCATCGACAGCGACTGTGTGGCACCCGACACCTCGCGCTGAGGGATGGGCAGACCGTTGCCGGTGACGCGCTTCTTCGACTTCACCACCACTTCCTTGATCTGTGTGGCCGACGACATAGTGATCTTGTAAGTCGTGCGGTCAATAGGTAGTGACTGCGTCTTCAAACCGACATAGCTGAAGCGGATTTTGTCTTTCTGGTTCTTCACCTTCATCGTGAAGTTACCGTTCAAGTCAGTAATGGCCGAATTGATGATACGTCCAGTACCGTCGATCTCGCAGACCGTAGCGCCCATCAGCGGACCCATATCGTCGCTCACCGTTCCGTGTACCGACGTGATGGTCTGTGCCGACGCCGCCGTGGCAGCCATCAGCATCAGCATCATTATGATAGATTTCAGTTTTCTCATCGCTTAGTTCCTCCCTAATGCTTTAAGTTGTTCTCTCCAATTCGTCAACTCCTGGTACAGCAGCGGACCGTCAATCTGGTGAACCACGGCGTCGGAGGCCGAGTAGACAGTGGCGGTGGCGTTGGCGCCGTTGAACCAGTATTCACGGCAGATGATGTTGTACAAACCGTCGTCGGTCATCACGTGCCGCTGTTTGCCCGTAGCGTCGGTGACACTCATCTGATTGTTAGAGAAGTCGACGACGAGGGGATAGAAGCGTCCGGTGACGGGGTTGCGTCGCATCGACTCGTAGGTATTGGCATAGACGGGAGTCTTCGTGCCGTCGGCATTGGTGTCGTACTCCTCAGCACCCATATTGATGGCTATGGAGTGGTCTTGCACGTGGTAGCGCAGGAATCCGAGAATGATGTCCTGGACGATGGCGCGAGCACTGTCGCGCAGGGCCTTCGTGCCCCATGTCTCCGTAGCGATGCTGTTGTAGTCATCCCATGTTGGCAGCAGTCCGTCGTCGATGAGTTTGCGGATCGACTCGTTGGTAGGCACGTAGACCGTGTAGTTATAGTTATCGAGGAGCGTCAGGTTAAGGTTGTTCTGGCTGCTCAAGCCGGCGGTGTACTTCGTGGTACCCAGCTGCAGCGTCGACTGCATCAGGCCGGAGCCGCCCAGGAGTTCGAAGAACTCCGAGAACTGGCTGTTCTTCTGCATCACCATATAGACGCTGTTCTGCGCGCCAAGAGGCATCTGTGTGTTCAGTCCGTAGGACGTACCGTTGCTCTTGGGATAGATCTCATTGTTCTCCACGGGCAGCTTCATGTTATTGTTCTCTATCTGCCAGCCGCCGCTGAAGGCGATGCGGCCTTCGTCGTCGTGGCTCACACGGATGAGTGAGCCGCCCTTGGTCTTGTAGTACTCATGACCGTCGGTGACGTCGCCGATGACGATGAGGTCGTCCATAAGGCGGTTCAGACGGTCTCTGATGACCGTCTGGTCGGTTTCCATCATGGTGCGGCGCGTCTTCGTCATGTTACCCTCTTCGTCTATCGCGACATCGTAGCGGTAGGCTTGTATGCGGATGCTCTCACGCTTCGACTTGTCGTAGTAGAACTCCAGCACCGAGGGGGTGGTACGTCCGTAGTAGGCGGGGTCTACATACCACTGCATGGCCTCGTTCGTCGGCAACAGCAGGCTGTAGTAGGAGTCCATTGAGAGCAGGTAAGGCAGGAAATTGAGTTGGTCAATAGCCCAGTAGATGATGTTCATCTGCGACTCATGTGCCAGTGCGGGATAGGCCACCGAGGCATACTCTGCCGGTGTGAACACCTTGTTCGTCAGGTAGACCACACCGTTGCAGCCCATGAAGCAGGAGTCGACGTCCTCAGGCGTGATGCCCAGCACCTCCTTGGCGTCGTTGAGCACCTGTCCGAACTTCGAGGGGATGGCGCCGGTGAATGTCGGCAGCATGTTGACATTCAGCAGTTTGACGAGTGTCTTCTGCGGGATGCTGTCCCATGTCTTGTACTCTGTCTGCAGGTCCAGGCCTTCGTTGTTCCACCACTTCTCCAGTGCCTCGTTGGTAGGCACGATCAAGGCGCCGGCATCGTGGTGCAGGTCATAGCCCATCGTGTTGGAGTAGATATAGTGGTTCCAGCCCGGGTCGAAGCTCAGCTGTGCATCCACGGTTTTCCCGTCGGGGTCGGTGTCGTTCTCACTGCCATTGGCACGTCCCGAGCGTTTGCTATAATAATATAAGGTGTAGACGGAGTCCTCGTTGTTGTACAGACGGTTGTACTCCTTGGTGGCAGTGGCATTATAGTAAGGTGCCGAGAAGCGGTCGAGCAGTTCCGACCATTTCGACATATTCGGGTGCTGGCGGATAATCTCGGCCATGTTGGGCGACGACTCTATGACGCCGTCAACCTTCTGGATATATCCGTTCTTGCAGGTGATGTCGCGCTCTACCACCTTCTTGCCGTTCACCCAGGCCTCACTGATGCTGTTGGCCTGGTGGTTGGTCAGGATGTCAAGATCCCTGTCAGTGATGGCATACTTACGCATATAGGCCGGCAGGAAGTGGATCATCGGTGCCGTGGTGGCATCCTTCAGAATGGCGATGCCTGTCTCGCGGTTCTTATAGCGCTGCCAGGCAGCCGTGTTGGGCATCTGTGCCGGCTTGACAATCTCCACGGAGTCGTAGATGCTCGACGATGTCTCGCGACGCATGCACATTCCCTCCTCGGGCGGGTTGCCGCTGGTGTTCGACAGCAGTTCGATGAGATAGGCGTTGTTCACCATCGAGTTGTTCAGCAGCAACTTCTTCTGTGCCGTCGTCAGCTGCCCGTAGTTCGTCACGCCCCAGTCGTTATGACCGTACCAGGCGTTGTAGGCAGAGTCGGAGGCAGCAAAGAGCGTCTTTGAGCCCGTGTGACTAAGCACCTCGTGCTGACCCAGGTCGTCAATCAGTCGCAGGACGGTGGTGTAGTTGCCGTCTTCCGACAGACGCTCGTAGATGGAGTTGCCGAGCCAGCTGGGCTGCCCTGTCAGCAGGATGTCGTCATCCTTACACGACTGTAGCGTCCAGACTGCCATCAGCAAGCCGCAGGCGCCCAGCATCAAGCGCCGTCCTTGTCTTACGATTAGTCTTTCTTTCATACGTTTTAGGTTTTTATTGTTATTAGGTTATATCTCGTTTTTTCAGGTTTTTCTCTTCCGGTGGCCAGACCGCCATCGTTGGGTCCGGCAGGTGTCGTTTCGTGTTTTCCAAAAGTAAAAGAAAGGAACCGGAGAGCAGGTCTCGACCCCCTCTCCAGTCCCTTTTGGTTGGATTATAATACTTGTTGCGTATTCGTCATTTACTTGATGATGACCTTCGTCGTCTTCACTGTGCCGTCGCTCAGCGTCTGCCTCATGATGGCCACGCCCTTCGTCGGCTTGTTGATACGTGCACCGTTCAGGCCAAAGAACTCTGTCTTGGCAGCGGAAGCTACTGTGCTGACGATACCGGTAGGCTCCTTCGTACTGTTAGCGCCGTAGTAGGTCAGTGTCCAGTTGTCCCAGAGACACCAGTTGTTGGCTTCCTGGACTTCCTTCTTCAGACCGATGCGAGCCTTGCCGTCGGCACCGACCTTGAAGATGATGCTCGTACCTGTGAACTTACCATTCTCAAAGAGCGTTGATGCGGTCACCAAGCCGTTAGCCATACGGATACCTGTAGCAGAGAGACTGTCGGCATCGGCCTCAGGTGTGCCAATCCACATCCACTGCCAGCGGTCAGCAGTCTCAAGATCATCGCCTGCTACGAAAGCCTTGCCGTCATCGGTCTTCGTGAAGCTGGTGTGCTCCTCCTTACCATCCTGAGCCAGACGCGGCATCGGAACGCTGACGGTGTTCTCACCAACGGTGACATAGAGCAGCAGGTTGTTGTTCTCCGTAGGAGCCTGTACGTATGTGCTGTCGTCGCGCAGACCGTCGCCGAAGCGATAGAAGCCCTGGACGCTCACCTCGTAGGTACCCTCTGGCAGCTCCAGATCCTGGTACTCATCAAAGTTGGTGTTGAAGACCTCAATCAGACCGCTGCCGAATCCAGGCGTAGCACCTGAGATGGTCCAGCCGTTGTTGTTGGCGCTGTCGTAGTCGGGGTTGGTAATAATCTTCGTAGCATTAGTAGGATTGGCATCGGTAGCAGTGGCCATGGCTGCGGGGATATGCAGCTTCTTGGTCATAACGGCCATCTCCTCCATCAGACGGTCGGCATCGGCATCGGTCAGCGTGCGGTTTAGCATACCGTTCTGAATCTCTTCCTGCAGGCTCCAGGCCTCAGCGATAGTAGCGTCAGCGGGCTTCGTGTCGGCATCGGCATAGCGGGCCTCTTCGATAGCAGACTCAAACGCAGTATAAGCAGTCTTCAGCGAATCAAACTTAGCAGCTGATGCATCGACATTGATAGAAACGAGGGCTGCCAGTTTGTCGAACATAAGAGTACCGTCACCGCTGTTAAGAGCAGCCTGAGCCTCAGAGATGGCGTTCATCAGGATCTCATAGGCGTCCTTACCGATAGGCTTAGTCTCCTGAGTCTCAGGATCTATCAGCATCTTCTGTGCGTCAGTGATTGCCTCTTCAAGAACAGGTTGTACGTCCTCGGTAGCCTTGCCCTTATAGGTCAGTTTGAAGTTGTCCCAGATGACCCAGCAGTCACTCTGGTCAGGCTGCTGTGTAGAGCCCTTCACGCCGAGGCGCAGGGCATCACCCTTCTTGGCCACGAGAGACGTAGCCTTCTGTGTATAGAGTCCGGCACTGAAACAGAGGGCAGCAGAAGCCATGCCATTTGGATAGAACTTCTCCGGGGCTGCTTGCGTCACATTCTGCACACTGTAGGGGATATCCTTCCATGCATAGACATTCGTAGCACCGTCAATTTTCGGAGTGCCCTCTTCATCAACCTCGGCCATCGTGACATAGAAGTCCATGCTCTGACTTTCCTCGTCATAGATATTCTTGAACGGTGTCCGTTTGTCGTTCAGGTAGACATAGACGGGAGCACTTTCTTTCTTGACATACTCTACGTCCTGAGACTGATAGTGGTTCCAGGCAGCGTCGTCACGGCCGTAGCGATAGAAGCCCTGCACGCTGATCTCATAGATACCGACAGGAGCGTTCTCAATCTCCTGATACAGGTCGAACGACTTGGCACTCCATGCCTCAGCGGTCTTGTTATCGGCAGTACCACCGGTGGTAGGCATGCTGTTGGTCGTGTTATGCCAGCCTGTCCATCCGTACTCAGCACCCTGGCCATCATCGAAGTTCGGGTTCTTCAGCAGATTGGTTACGTCATCACCGGGCTTCACTTGGTTTTTGACAGCATCCTCGAAGTCGTCAACAAGCTTCTTCAGCTTTTCCATCTCGGCTTTCAGACCGTCGTTGTCAAGATTCAAGGCTGCCTTCAACTCATCGGCACGACAAGTGAAACCTTCCTCGCTCTCGATATAGTCAAGCAAGGCCAATTTAATTTCTTCGTCAATCGGTGCATCACTGTTAGCCTTGTAGGTCTTCATGGCCTCGTCAACCTGGGTAGACCACTGATTCCACAGAGTGAGGTTCTCGTTATAAGCTTCCAAAGCAGTTGCGGCAGCAGCAATGTTTGCCAGCACATCTGCCTTGTTAGAAGCGGTCTTGCCGGTAACGGCGGCATTGATATCGTCGACATATTTCTGCGTGAAGAGCACACCCTCGCCGGGAGTCATCACGTAGCTGGCAAGAGCTTTGTCGTTCCAAAGCTGGTAAGCATCAGCACCCTTGCCATAGAAGACGAGAGTCCAGTTGTCCCACATCGTCCAGCGCATACCTACTACTGATGGCTGCTTCAGACCAATGCGGATTGAACCACCGGTTGCTTCGGTGAACAGCTCGTTCTTATAGCGTCCGTTGTCGAAATAGGTTGCAGCTGCCTGCATGTTGTTAGGCACATAGTTGCTCTGACCAGCATCAGCGGTGCCGCTTGGACCATACTCAGTTCCCACGCCGAACTTCTCTGAAGTAGATCCTTCGAAGATATTCATGAGAGGCACGCTCAGCGTCTCTCCACCAGAAGTAGCATAAAGTGTAGCTTCGTTTTTCGTGCCGTTCACCCACTGCTGATAAGCCTGTTGAGTGCTACCCTCGCGGGCATAACCCTGAACGCCTACGGCATAGACGCCATCTTTCAGACCGGTAACGTCCTGATACTGGTCAAAGGGATTGGCAGCGGTATAAGAACCCTCATACTGCTCAGGAGCGGTGTAGCTGTAGCCACTAGGAACACTTCCACTCCAACCCGTGCTCTTGCTCGTATCATAGCTGGCATTAGCAATAAATGAGGTAACATCTATAGGATTCTCTACAGAGGCATTGTCCATGTTCTGCTCAGCCAGCTCCTTCTCACGGGCAGCGATAGCCTCTTGTGCAGCTGTGATGGCAGCGTCCAAATCCGCCTTTGTACTGGCCGTGTTGTTGTAGACAGCTATCTGGTCGGTAACTGTAGCCCCAATCTTCTCAGCCTCGTCAAGAACCTCCTTCAGAGACATCGCCGTCTCGTAAACAGTCAGAGCAGTACCATATTCCTTGATAGCAGGCAGAACACTCTCGTCGATGGAAGCCTCCCAAGCGGCGTATGCTTCCTCCGACACGATCTTCCAATCGATACCAACACCCTCGGCATCTGCAGCCAGCAGGTACAGACGGGTGTCACTACCGTTCCAACCTAGGAACTTATCGGTTTCGTTGACCACGTTGGAAATACGCCAGCTATCGCCATTGGCAGTGAACTTCCAGAAACGGTCGGCACGGCCGTTGTTGTCAGTCCACACATCGTTCCAGCCTCCGGCAAAACAACTCAGATAGTTGCCGGCACCCTTCACGTCGCCCTTGATTTCTACGACGCCGTCACCCTTTTCAATGGCAGCATCGGTACGAGTGATTTGGACCTTAATACCCTTAACGGCCTCACCGGCAGTAGCACCGTTGCCATCACCACCGGTTGCAAAAATCAAACTGGCACGTGTAGCCCAGTTATTACCATTGGTGTAGAACAAGTGAGTTGCCACGTTATAGAGGTAGATGTCGACTCCCTCTTGGTAGGTGGTGAACTCTGAAACTTCCGGTACAGCTGGGAAGGCAGGCTTCGTCCATACATTCCCGTCTACCGCGTTCGCATTAAGGCCAAAAAGCCACAACGCGCTCAAAACGAGTAGTTTAGAGATTTTCATAAGCTTTAAGTTTTAGATAATAAAGTAGTATATAAAAGATGTTAGTATCAGCTATTGGCTACGTTTTTTGATATAGCAACTCTAAATTTTGGGGCAAAGATAATAAAAAATTTAATAACTTATACTTTTTTTCTAAAAAAAATTTCGTTTAAGTGTGATTTTAACAATTATCGCCATATCAGAACTCCAGAACCAGGCTCTGGCGAGGCTTCATTTCTATGTTGCTTTTCAGGTCGTAGTAGCGGCCGGTGAGCACGTCGCGGGCGCGTGCTGCCTCGCCGACGACCTCCTTATAGCGCGCCACCTCCATCGTGGCCGCCTTCGTCGTGCCGTTAAGGACGGTGAGCACCGTGCGTCCCTCCAGACGGCGGGCAACGACATAGACCCCACCGTAGGGAATGAACTGCGTCTGGCGCCCCTGTGTGATGACCTTGTTACCCTGTCGCCAGTGGAGCAGACGGCTGAGCCACTGGAACATCTGCTGCTCCTGACGGGTGCGTCCCTCACGGGTGAAGGCGTTACGGCTGTCGCCGGGGAATCCGCCGGGGAAGTCACGACGCACGTTACCGTCGGTCACCTCCTTCGTGCCGTTCATCAGAATCTCCGTGCCGTAGTACAGCTGCGGTATGCGGCGCACGGTGAGCAGCAGTGCCAGGGCCTGCTTCAGCATCAGCGTGTCGTGGCCGTTCTTCAGGAAGCGGTCGGTATCGTGGTTGTCGATAAAGGCCATGACACTCGACGGGTTGGGATAGAGGTAGTCGTAGACAAACGAGTTGTAGAGCAGGTTCAGACCGGCAAACCAGCCGTCGGTCTCTTCGGTGGCCGCGCGGTTGATGCGGTCGTAGAACGCGAAGTCCATGACGGTCTTGAGGTAGGAGTTATGGTCGGAGAGCTTCGAATCCTTCTGCCAGGCGGCAGTATAGGCCGGCTCGGTGACCCAGGTCTCGCCGACGGTGTTGAAGTTGGGATATTCCTCGTCGAGCTCTTTCATCCACTGGGCCATCGCGTCGGCGTAGGCGTATGGATAGGTGTCCATGCGGATGCCGTCGATACCCACGGTCTCTATCCACCACTTGGAGTTCTGGATGAGGTAGCGCATGAGGTGCGGGTTGTGCTGGTTCAGGTCGGGCATCGTCGGCACAAACCAGCCCTCGACGGTCTCGCGCCGGTCGACCTGCGAGGCGTAGGGGTCGACGACGGGTGTCAGCTTGTAGGATGTCTGCAGGAAGCTGGTCCCCTCAGCCTTGGAAGTACCCTTCGACTCCTTGAGCCATTCCGGCAGGTTCAGCCAGTCTTTAGCCGGCGGATCCAACGTCCAGGGATGCTCAAAGCCGCTGTGGTTGAAGATCATGTCCATCACCACCTTCAACCCCTTCCGGTGAGCCTCGTCCACCAGGCGCCGGTAGTCGTCGTTGGTGCCGAAGCGCGGGTCGACGCGGTAGTAGTTGGTCGTGGCATAGCCATGATAGGTAGAGAAGCCGCGCTCGTCGTCGGGCGAGTCGTTCTCGAGGACGGGCGTCAGCCACAGGGCCGTCACGCCGAGGTCGCAGAAATAGTCCAGATGTTCACGGATGCCGTTCAGGTCGCCGCCATGACGCAGCGAGGGCTGTGTGCGGTCTTCCTTATAGGGGCGCATGCCCGCCACCTGCGGGTTGTGACCTGCGCCCTGGGCAAAGCGGTCGGGCATGAGCATATAGAGCACATCGGCATTAGTAAATCCCTGCCGCTTGTCGCCCGACATCTCGCGGGCCTTCAGCACGTATTTGACTTTTAACTTCTCACTTTTAACTATTAACTTCTCACTTTTAACTATGAACTCCAGCGTCATCGTGCCGGGCTGAGCGTCACGCACGTTCAGGTAGACGAGCAGGTAGTTAGGCGAGTCAAGGCGCACGATGCTGTCGACGGTGACGCCGGCATAGTCCGTCGTCACGCTCTGCACGTCGCGGATGCCTTTTCCATAGACCATCAGCTGCACCGTCGGGTTCTTCATACCCACATACCAGTCGGTGGGTTCAATACGGTTAATTTTCACTTTTGCTGCACTCATTGTTAACATCAGTGCCATAAAGGCGGTTAATAGTAACAGTTTCTTCTTCATAATCTTAATCGTGTAAAATTAAAGCCGACTGCGGACTGACCGTCGTGCGACGGCCGAAAATCTTACTGGTGGACTGTTCGTCGATCGTGCCGTCCTTGCAGACGACGGTGTACATGCCCTTGGGAATGGCGACGGTGGCCTCAGCGCGGTTGGCGTTGAGGATGACGATGATGTTGCGCCAGTCGTCGCGACCGGCATAGTCCTTCAGACGGAAGGCTACCACACCCTTGGGGGCATCAAGGAACTCCAGGTGCTTACGCACGAGATGGGCGTCGCCGAGGCGGAAGGCGGGATGGTGCTTCCTCAGGGCGATGAGGTCGCGGTAGTACTTAAAGACCTGCGGGTATTTGTCTTTATTCGTCCAGTCGAGCTGGTTGATGCTGTCGGGCGACTTAAAGGAGTTGTGGACGCCCTGCTTCGTGCGCAGCAGCTCCTCGCCGCTGAGCATGAAGGGGACACCTTGGGAGGTGAAGACGGCGGTCTGCGCCAGCAGGTCGAGGCGGATGAGCTCAGCTTCGGTGATACCGAGAACAGAGGCACGGAGGCGGTCGGCGAGGCACATATCGTCGTGACAGGAGACGTAGGAGAGCATCTGGGTAGGCTCTGTGGCCCAGGGCGCCGTGCTGTAGTTGACCTTCGCCATGTCCACCTGCGGGTGACTGATGCAGCCGACGATGCCGAACTTAAGACTCTCCTCACAGTCGGGAGCGCCCCCGAGCCAGCCGGGTTTGGTGTCGTCGCTGAAAGGTCCGCGGAGGGCGTCACGGAGTTCGTCGCTGAAAGCGGCGATGCCAGGCATCTGGGCGATGTTGGCCTTCATGCCAAGCAGCTCCGTGGGCAGTGCGCACGCTCCTGCGCTCCAGCCCTCGCCGTAGATAATGATGGAAGGGTCGAGCTTTGAGAGTTCCTGTCGTATCTGGTTCATCGTCTCGATGTCGTGACAGCCCATGAGGTCGAAGCGGAAGCCGTCGACGCGGTACTCTTTGTACCAATGTTTCACCGACTCTATCATAAAGCGGCGCATCATCGGCTGCTCCGAGGCCGTCTCGTTGCCGCAGCCGGAGCCATTGCTGTAGCCCGAAGGCGATCCGTCGGGAGTGGTGGCTGTCTTGCGGTAGAAATAGTCGGGATAGGTCAGCTGGAAATTGCTGTGGTCGATGTCGTAGGTGTGGTTGTAGACGACGTCGAGGATGACGGCGATGCCGGCCTGGTGAAGGGCCTGCACCATCTGCTTGAACTCACGGATGCGGCAGACGGGGTCGTAGGGGTCGGTAGAGTAAGAACCCTCTGGCACGTTGTAGTTCACGGGGTCGTAGCCCCAGTTGTACTGTGGTTCGCCGAGACGAGTCTCATCCACAGAGCCATAGTCGTAGCTCGGCAGGATATGGACGGCATTGACACCGAGCTCCTTCAGGTGGTCGATGGCCCACGGCTCCGTCAGCGCCAGGAACTTGCCAGGGTAACGGGCGTCGGGACGGGCGACAGAGAAGTCGCGGTGGTGAAGCTCGTAGACGACGAGGTCGGCAGGCGACTTGACGACAGGGTGCTGGTCGCAGCACCAGTCGTCGGGGAAAGTCTTCTCCTCGTCGATGATGGCACCGCGCCGTCCGTTGACGCCGACGGCCTTGGCAAAGACGCCCGGCGTCTCACCCCGTCCGATGTCGAACGTGTAGAACTGGTTCATCAGGTCGCCTTTGACGGTGGCTGTCCAGATGTCGCCCGATCGCTTCATCGTAGCCGTCTTCACGGCCCTACCCCCTATACCTTGTTTATAGATACGCACCTTGGGAGCCTTGCCCGTAGCGGGTGCAAAGAGCTGAAACGTCGTCTGGTGCGGCGTGTACTCCATCTCATTGAAGTCAAAGTCTTGTGCCTGTGCGGTCTGGACCGTCAGCACCGACAGCAGTCCTGCTATCATCAGTGTCTTCATATCATTTAGCAATTAAAGAAACGGCAAAACCGCCGCCGGGGGCCTCCGTCAGCTTCAGGACATCACCGCGCTTGACGGTACGGCGGCTGATGGTGTAGGCCTGGGGATTCTTCTCGTAATGGGCATCGCGGGCGTCGGCATAGATGGTGCAGTCGTACTTGCGGCCTTTGTCGAGGAAGTCGAGACGGACGACGCTCTTATGACCGTTCTCATCGCACTTGCCGCCAATAAACCAGTTGTCGGTGCCTTTTGCCTTACGGGCGACAGTGACGTAGTCGGCCGGCTCGGCCTCGAGGTAGATACTCTCGTCCCAGTCGCAGGCCACGTCGCGGATGAACTGGAAGGCATCGTCGAACCGCTCATAGTGCTCGGGCAGGTCGGCAGCCATCTGCAGCGGCGAGTACATCGTCAGGTAAAGGGCCAGCGAACCGGCGATGGTGATGCGTGCCCACGACGTGTTGTCGCTCCACTCCGAGAGCCGGGTCACGAAGATGCCGGGCGTGTAGTCCATCGGTCCGCCCTGCAAGCGGGTAAAGGGCAGGATGCACGTGTGGTCGGGACGCGAGCCGCCGAAGGCCTCGTACTCCGTGCCGCGGGCCGATTCTCCGCCAACGAGGTTGGGATAGGTGCGGCACAAGCCGGTTGGTCGTGTGGCCTCGTGCGAGTTCACCATGATATGGTGACGGGCGGCCTCCTTGACGACATACAGGTAGTGGTTGTTCATCGACTGTGAGTAGTGATGGTCGCCACGCGGGATGATGTCGCCCACATAGCCGGTCTTCACGGCGTCGTAGCCGTAGCGGTTCATCAGCGCGAAGGCGTCCTGGATATGGCGTTCGTAATTTTGCGAACTGGAACTGGTCTCATGGTGCATCAGCAGCTTCACGCCTTTCTGGTGGGCGTAGTCGTTCAAGGCCTGGATGTCGAAGTCGGGATAGGGTGTCACGAAGTCGAAGACGTCGCGCTTCCACATATTCGCCCAGTCCTCCCAGCCGACGTTCCAACCCTCGACGAGCACCTCGTCGAGACCATTCTTGGCCGCAAAGTCGATATAGCGGCGTACCTTCTCGTTGTTAGCGGCATGACGCCCATTGGGTTTCACCTTTGCCCAGTCTATCTGGTCGAGCTTGATGCTGGGGAACTCGTCGGTATAATGCCAGCTGGACTTGCCGACAATCATCTCCCACCACACACCGCAGTACTTCGTAGGATGAATCCAGCTGGTGTCCTCCAGCTTGCAGGGCTCGTTGAGGTTGAGGATGAGGTTGCTGGAGAGCATGTCACGGGCGTCGTCGGAGACGAGGACAGTGCGCCAGGGCGTCTGGCAGGGTGTCTGCATACAGCCCTTCAGACCGGTGGCGTCGGGGGTGAGGTGGCTGACGAAGGTGAAGGGCTGCGGCAACACCGCAGCACAGCCAACAGGCGTGGCGGGAGCGGGGGTATAGGCATTGCTGGAGCCGTCGAGGTGGGTGCTGAGAGCCTTGGTCTGGGCATCGACCAGTTCGAGGTGCATGGTGGCATAGTCCGTACAGGCCGCCTCGTGGATATTGATATACAAGCCGTCGGCGGTCTTCATCTGCAAGGCAGTCTGCACACCGGTAGGCGAGAAGACGGCCACCGACGAGTTGCCCCAGTTGACGGCGTCGTGCATACGGCCGCGAATCTCGCTGAGACGTGACTCCTGCGTCTCCTGTTCCTGGGTGTCGTAGTCACCGGGAAGCCACCAAGCGGTATGGTCGCCCGTCATAGCGAACTCAGTATGCTCCTCCTTGATAAGGAAGTAGTTGAGCTCCTTCTGCTGCGGGAACTCATAGCGCAGGCCGATGCCGTCGTCGTAGACGCGGAAGCGGATGATGATCTCGCGCTGAGTCGCGGGCTGCGACAGCGTCGCAGCATAGTCGACATAGTGGTTACGGATGGTGGCTGTCTCGCCCCAGACGGGACGCCACGTCTCGTCGAAGGTTGAGGTTGCCTCGTCCTTGATGACAAAGCCGTCCAAGAGGTCGGTCTCCTTCAGGCCCTTCGAGGCATGCTTGTCACGGGCCAGTTCCAGCCCGAGATGCGAAGGCTTCACCACCGCCTTGCCCTTGTAAGTCAAATTATAGACAGGACGTCCCTGCTCTACGGTGAAGTTCAACACGATATTGCCATTAGGCGATTTCACTTCGGTTGCCCATAGCGCCAGAGGCAATGCTATCAACAATAATAACAGAATCTTTTTCATCTCTCTTTCTTTATTTTCTTCCGCTCTGCACAATCAGGGTACTCATCTCGTTATTGAAGTCATCGGCGGCCAGCAGCTGCTCAACAGTGAGATGCATACGGTAGCGCCAGTAGTGACGCGGGTTGGCGGGGATGTTTATTCTTTCGGCATTCTGGTCGGGCAGACGCAGGCGCTCGTCGATAGAGAGCCAGTCCTGCAGCGACAGCAGACAGAGCATCGAGGGCGATGTGAGATGACGGCTCACGATGTCCTTGGCCAACCAGCCAGGCAGCGGATGAGGCGCCTCGCCACCCCGATAGAGCATGGTGTTGAAGTAGTCCTGCGTACGCTCGGCATCCTCATCCCACCACTGCCGCAGCGTCGGCATGTCGTGGGTGGAGATGGTACATACCGAACGGTAGGGATTCTGCGAAAGATGGCCGAAGCGGACGGACGGATCCTTCGGCATCGACTGTATCTCCAAGGACAGGATACGCAGCTCGTTCATCACCCAGGGCACGCAGTCGGGCACCATACCCAAGTCCTCGGCACAGACAAGCATACGCGTGGCCTGCGTCAGGCGCGGCAGCTTCTTCATGGCCTCGTGATACCAGAACTGGTTATTGCGGCTGTAGAAGTAGTCGTTATACAGACGGTTGAAGCAGAACTTCTGGTCTTCCGACAACTGCAGATAAGCCTCCTGATACTGTACGGCAATGCGCGGATGCCAGCGGTCGGCACGTTTGTGGTCGACGAGGAACAGGCCGTCGGAGAACTGTACGCCGTAGCCCTCTATCTCCTCGCGGCTCATGCCCAAGGCCGGCGCAAACTGCCCCATCAGTCCCGACTTCTCGGGCACGGGAATCTCCCAGATGCGGAAGAAGCCCAGGACGTGGTCGATGCGGTAAGCGTCGAAATACTGCGCCATCTTGCGGAAGCGGCGCACCCACCACTGACAGCCGTCACGCAACATCTCGTCCCAGTTATAGGTGGGGAAGCCCCAGTTCTGACCGTCGGTAGAGAAGGCATCGGGCGGCGCACCGGCCTGACCGTTCAGGTTGAAGTACTTCGGCTCCACCCACGCCTCGACGCCGTCGCGGCTGATGCCGATGGGGATATCACCTTTTAAGATGACGCGATGCTTACGGGCATACTCATGGGCGCCACGCATCTGCTGGTCAAGACAGTACTGTACGTAATACCAGAACTGCAGCACCTTCTTGTCCTTGAACGCCGGCTTCTGGGTGTTCTGGACGGTAGCCCCGGCAGGCCATTTGCCAAACTCGGCCGTCCCATAGACATCGCGATAGTAACAGAAAGCGGCGTAAGGCACCAGCCAGTCCTTGTTCTGCTCGAAGAACTGCTTATAGCTGTCGCGACGCTGCACGGTAGCCCACTCCTGAGAGAACAGGATATGCAGATAGTCCATCTTGGCCTTGAACATCCGCTCATAGTCTATCTGCGGCAGGGCGTTCAGCTCCTGACGCAAGGCCTCGAACTCGGCCCGCTTCGCCTCATCCTTGATGGGCGGCAACTGGCGCAGGTCGCAATACTGTGGATGAAGGGCGTAGATGCTGATGCTGTTGTAGGGATAGCTGTCCTGCCAGGAGCCGGTCATATTGGTGTCGTTGATGGGCAGCACCTGTAGAATACGCTGGTAGGTCTTGTCACACCAGTCAATCATCAGTTTCAGGTCGCCGAAGTCGCCAACGCCAAAACTACCCTCCGTACGGAGCGAGAAGACAGGGATGACCGTTCCGGCACCCTTCCATGGATAGACAGGGAAGAACGCCTGAGACAGTTCATAGACCACGGCATCGCCCGGTTCCATGTCGGGCAGGACGACGGTGCGGTTCATGCCGTTCTCCCAGATTGGCTGATCTGTGCCCAATATCACGAACTTGAACTCAATGACTTGGGGTAACTCTGCTGCATCCAGACTGACAACCCATTCATGGTTATCGTGCTCCGTCATAGGCAGGGCCTTGCCGGCATCCCAGTTGCCGAGGGCGCCACAGCCGCCCACCAGTCCTAAGCGCTCGCCGACACGGAGCTGTGGGGCGCGTGCTTTCAGACGTACCGTGCACTGGTACTCCGTCATAGGACTGGGCTCGCAGTGGCTGTATGCAATACACTCGGTGAAGGCAGAGCTATACAGATAGGCATCCTCGGGGATGTCCAGCCAATGGTCGTAGACGATATAGTGCTGACCGCTGACGGCAACCAGCTCCAACCGATGGGGCACGACGAGCCATTCGTGTCGCTTCTCCTCCTCGCCACATACCAGTGAGTAATAATAATCCACCGAGGAGCCTGGCTTCACCGTCTTTGACAGTTCAACGGACCAATGAAACCCATCGAGCGTCCCCATCTTATAATGCTCCAAACCATCGTTCCCATTCATCACGTTGAGAACCAACTCTTCCCCAAATACTGTTTGATACTCTAGGTTAAATAGTATTTTCATTTCTTAGCTGTTTTTAGTTTTTTGCAAAGATAGTAAAAAAACAACCCGCTGACTCACTGCCAGCGGGTTATTGAGTAATTATTCTGTGCAAACGATTGCATCTTATTTCTTGTCCTTGATGCCGAAGACGCAGAGCGAACCGATGATGAAACTGACACCGGCAACAAGCATCATCGACGACTGATGGCTGCCCACCAACGACAAGATGGTACCGCCACAGAGCGCAGCGACAATCTGCGGCACGCAGATCGTCCCGTTAAACAATCCGAGATAAGCGCCCATGTGACCATAGCCCTGCAGGGCGTTGGTGACAAAGGTGAACGGCATGGCCAGCATGGCTGCCCAGCCGCAGCCGATGAGCAGGAAGGGCAGGATCTGACCATACATATCAGGGATATACGGGATGAGCAGGAAGCCCAGACCGCCCAAGACGAGGCTGACGGTGTAGGCCATCTTCGTATTCTTAAACCGCGGCAGCAGCGTTGCCCAGGCTACGGAGCCCAAAGCCTGGATGGCATAGAGCACCCCCGTCCAGTTGGCCGCTTCCTGATAATCGGTGGTCGTCGGATCGATGGTACCCCAGACGGTCTCGGAGACGGCGTCGACGACGTAGGTCCACATATAGAGCATGCCCGCCCAACAGAAGAACTGCACCAGTCCCACTCGCCAGAATGTCGACGGTGCGTTCTTCAGCAAGGTAAACCAGTTGGCACTCTCCTCCTGCTCTTCGCCCACGGGATTATACTCACGGTATTGCTGCGGGTTCCACTCCCTGACCTTCGCCACGGTGTAGATAACGCAGAGGATAAGGATGGCAGCACCGACATAGAACGACCAGATGACCGAGTCGGGGACGACACCCTCCGGTGCGACATTGCTCAGACCTATCCACGTGAAGACAAAGGGGAACATGAAGCCCACCACACTGCCGGCATTGCAGAGGAACGACTGGATTGAGTAGGCCTTGGCCTTCTGACGCTCGTTGACCATGTCGCCGACGAGCATCTTAAACGGCTGCATGGCCATGTTGATGCTGGTGTCGAGCAGCATCAGGGCGACAAGACCGAAGATAAGGGCCGTGCCGACAGCCATGCCGAACGAGCCCGCATTAGGCAGCAGACACATGACGGCCACCGCCACGGCTGCTCCGATGAACAGGTAGGGGATGCGGCGTCCGAAGCGCGTCCACGTCTTGTCGCTGAGCGTACCGACAACCGGCTGCACGAGGATGCCCATCAACGGGGGGAGTATCCAGAAGAACGACAACGAGTGGGGGTCGGCTCCCAAGGTGCGGAAGATGCGTGAGATGTTAGCACTCTGCAAGGCATACGCTATCTGTACGCCAAAGAATCCGAAGCTCAGGTTCCAGAGCTTCCAAAACGACAAATCAGGTTTCTGTTTCATAACGACAACTATTATTTTTTATTTAACGACAACTTAGACAACTGGGACAACTTTTTATAGGAATTGCTTGACTTTACCATCAGTGCCAACGATTTCATTGGTTTCTTTATCAAGAAAATAGCGTTCAATAGTTGCGAACTTAGGCGTAAAGTTTACCAGAATACCACAAACACATCCTAACAACCGCATATAGTTGAATAACTGTGCCCGATGATTGCTTGTCAACTCAGCAACAGCCTTGCATTCCACAATAATGTCATCTTTACACAAGAAGTCTACACGATACACAGCCGACATCTCCCTGCCATGGTAAGTAGGATGAAACGATAATTCCCGCTGGAACGGAATATGGCTTTCTTCCAACTGCATCTGAAATCCTTCCTGGTAGCAATACTCATTCAGCCCTGCCCCTAACTCTTTATGGACTTCATGCAAAGCCCCTACCACATCAAATATATGTCTTTTATTACTCTCAATATCTATCATTACAAAATCTCTTATTTATTCTTGTTGCCAAAGAAATTGTCAAGGTTGTCAAAGTTGTCGTTTATCAAGACCTATCTTGTTGTTCCTCTTATGATTAAGCGAGTTCGCACGACGCGCTTCTCCACCTTGTCCATCGGGATGAGCCCCTCAACCTTGTCAATCAGGATCTCGGCAGCCTCCTCCCCTACCCGCTTGCCACGCTGTTCGACGGTGGTGAGCATCGGGTCGCAGGCCACGGCCCGCTGACCGTTGGTGAAGCCGCAGATACTGATATCCTCAGGCACGCGGAGGCCCATGCGCTTCACGGTGTAGAGGATACCGATGGCCGTATCGTCGTTGACAGCAAAGAAGGCATCGGGGTAGTAGTCGCCATCGAAGAGATCTGGCGTTATCAGTTCGGCGTCCTGACGGTTGTCGCAGATGCGTATCAGACTCTCGTCGTAAGGCAGACCGCGCTTCAGCAGGGCATCCTTGTAACCGTTGAAACGGTTCTTCGAGATTTCGAGTTGCATGGGCGAGCCATAGAACGCGATACGGCGGCAGCCAGTATCCATGAGGTAGGTCACGGCATTGAACGCACCCATATAGTCGTCGACCACCACACGGCTCGCGTTTACGCCCGTACATATCCGGTCGTAGAACACGATAGGGATTCCGGCATCTATCAGTCGCTGGAAATGCTCATAGCTCTTGGTGTCCTTGGCTTGCGACACGATGACGCCACACACCTTCTGGCGGAGGAACATCTCACAGATGCGGGCCTCGCGCTCATATTGCTCGGCACTCAGTGCCACCATGATGTAATAGCCGCGGGCCATGGCCGTCTCCTCAATGCCCGTCAGGATGCTAGAGAAATAGTAATGTGTAAACTCCGGCACGATGACACCGATAATCTTCGACGGCATTACCCGGGCGTGGCGCAACGCCTCGCCCATCACGTTAGGATAGAAATTATGTTCGCGCGCGTATTGTTGTACCATACGCCGCCGTTCCTCGCTGATACGAGGTGAGTTCTGCAGTGCCCGTGACACGGTGGCCACCGAGATACCCAACTCACGGGCTATATCCTTCATCGTGATTGACGTCTTGTCGCTCATTTCGGTTTTTAGTTTACGTTTTCTGCTGCAAAAATAGGAAAAATCCCCATGCAGCCCTTCACGGACGACTGTTAAAGTCCGATAATCTCAGTGCAAACGTTTGCACTAACATAATAACGAATTTAAACAAAAAAAAGTACAATGAAAGCGAAAGAAAGCTATCTTTGCACCGGAATTTTGTACTAAAACTATAAAAATTAACTAATTTAAGTAATGATGAAGCAGGTAAACATTCGAATTCCGCTTAGGATGCTCAGCCTTATTCTTGGGCTGTTCCTATCGGTAGGCGCCTTTGCACAGATTACGGTAAAGGGCCATGTGAAAGACTCGCAGGGAGAACCCATCATCGGAGCTACCATCCGTGTTGCCGGACAGGCATCGGGGGGGGCAATTTCTGACTTTGACGGAAATTTCACCATCTCTGCCAAACAGGGCGCTACGCTCTCCATTTCCTACGTAGGCTACCAGACGGCTACCGTCCAGGCCGCCCCCAGCGTCACCGTGACACTGCAGGAAGACGCCAACACCCTGAACGACGTGGTGGTCATCGGCTACGGTGTGGCTAAGAAGAACGACCTCACCGGATCTGTCGTAGCCATGAAGCCCGATGAGAAGAACCACGGTATCGTCACCACGGCCCAGGACATGATCCAGGGTAAGATTGCCGGTGTGAACGTCACCACGGCCAATGGTGCTCCCGGCGAAGGTGCTGAGATCCGTATCCGCGGCGGCGCTTCGCTGAACGCCTCTAACAGTCCGCTGATTGTCATCGACGGCATGCCGATGGACAACAACGCCACGAAAGGTATGAACAACCCGCTGGCACTGGTGAACCCTAACGACATCGAGTCGTTCACCGTACTGAAAGACGCCTCGGCCACGGCCATCTATGGTAGCCGCGGTTCTAACGGTGTCATCATCATCACCACCAAGAAGGGTCGTAAGAATCAGGCTCCGAAGGTGGCTTACAACGGCACGTTCTCCGTCAGCTCTATCTCCAAGAAGCTTGACGTGATGGACGCTGACGAGTACCGCCAGTTCATCAAGGACTACTATGGTGAAGGCTCTGACGCCTACAAAGGTCTCGGCGACGCCAACACCGACTGGCAGGACGAGATCTACCGCAGCGGTATCAGCCACGACCACAACGTGAGCGTCACCGGCGGCATCGGCAACTCGAAGTGGGCTATGCCTTACCGCGTCAGTGCCGGCTACACCAACCAGCAGGGTATCCTGAAGGGCTCTGACTACAGCCGCGTCACCGCAGGCTTTACGCTGAACCCGTCGCTCCTTGACGACCACCTGAACCTGAACGTCAACGGTAAGTACGCCTACTCGAAGACGAATCCGGGCGGCCAGGGTGCCATTGGCAACGCCACCCGCATGGATCCGACGCGTCCCATCATGAGCGACGGCGACGCGTTCAAGGGCTGGGGCGGCTACTGGCAGTGGACGAAACCCACGACAAGCTATGACCCCACCTTCTCTTACGACCGCAACAGCGACGCCCCGTCGAACCCCGTAGAGCAGATTGAGAACTACACGTTCTACAAGAAGTCTAACGTGCTGCTCGGTAACTTCGAGGCCGACTATAAGATTCACGGCTTGGAGGACATCCGCCTGCACATGAACCTCGCTGGCGAATATGCAACAGGTGGTGAGTACAACTCGCCCTCTCGCTACTCTACCTACGGCTACTACTACGGCTGGGACGGCGAGAACACCGAGGAGAAGTACAACCTCATCGCTACCGCCTATGCACAGTACTACAAGGACTTCAACAAGGATCATCACTTCGACCTGATGGGCGGTTACGAATACAGCCGCACGAAGTACTGGGGCGGCGAGACCGGTGCCTCGTACTATCCCTCTACCTATCTGGGTACTGACGACGACGGCAATCCCAAGGCCGGCACCCTCAACCAGCAGACCGACCTGGAATGGAAAGGCCAGATGGTGCTCGTCAGCTGGTACGGACGTGCCAACTACACGCTCATGGACCGCTACCTGCTCACCTTTACCGCCCGTTACGACGGTTCGAGCCGCTTCGCCGACGGTCATCGCTGGGGCTTCTTCCCCTCTGCTGCCGCCGCCTGGCGTATCAAGGACGAGGCCTTCATGAAGAACATCGATGCCGTCAGCGACCTGAAGCTGCGTCTCGGCTGGGGTAAGACTGGTCAGCAGGATACCGGCAAGGAGTACTACACGCCGGTCTACAAGATGACCACCGGTACCGACCGTCTCTATCCTATCGGTCCCGACAACAGCGGTCGCCTGTTCCAGCCGCTGGTCTATAACAATGAACTGACGTGGGAGACCACCACGACATGGAACGTCGGTCTGGACTTCGGCATGTGGAACCAGCGCCTGACATTGAACGTCGACGCCTACAAGCGCAACACCACCGACCTGCTCTGCACACCGACCATCGCTGCCGGTCAGAACTACGACAACGCCATGCTGCTGAATGCTGGCGAGCTGCAGAACTACGGTATTGAAATCGCCCTCACTGGCAAGCCTATTGTCAGCAAGGACTGGTTCGTAGAGCTGGGTGTCAACGCTGCCTATAATAAGAATGAGGTGAAGGAGCTGTACGGTGGCCGCGACATGATTGAGGCCGGTCTGACCGTCGGTATGCAGAAGAACCTCACCTACCACAAGGTGGGTCAGCCCGCCAACTCCTTCTGGGTCTACCAGCAGGTGTACGACGCTACGGGACGTCCTATCCAGGGTGCTTACGTCGACCGTAACGGCGACGGTGCCATCGACGACAACGACCGCTACTTCTACAAGAACATCCACGCCCCGTGGACCGGCGGTTTCTACCTGAAGTTTGCCTATAAGAACTGGGATCTCGGCACCAACTTCCGTGCCAGCCTCGGCAACTACGTCTACAACGACCTCATCGAGAGCCGTATGAACACCGACGTACGCTACAACGCCTCGAAGAACTTCTACGAGAACACCACTCCTGAGGTGGCTGCCCTGAAGTGGAAGTCGTACGACTATCCGCTGTCAGACTACTTCGTACAGAACGCCTCGTTCCTGAAGTGCGACAACATCACCCTGGGCTACAACTTCGAGAATCTGCTGAAGATAGGCAACTACCAAGGTCTCGGCGGACGTATCTATGCTTCTTGCACCAACGTCTTCACCATCACCAAGTACGATGGACTTGACCCCGAACAGGCTTCCGGTTTCGAGGGCAGCGTCTATCCGCGTAGCCGCACCTTCCTCCTGGGACTTAACCTGAACTTCTAATCACACAACCAATAAAATAAGAACGCAATATGAAACTCAATATTTTCAAAGCAATGGTTCCTGCAGCCTTACTCCTGGCTGCCAGCGTAACCTCCTGCATGGACGACCTGGACAAGGGCAACATCGACCCTACCGTACAGGCTGAGCCCGACCTCACCGCGCTCTACAGCAAGTGCTACGCCTGCCTCATCCTGGAAGGTATGGACGGCAATGCCGACTTCAAGTCTGACGACAACGGTAAGACGACACTCGTGCGTAACATTTTCAACGCCAACGTGCTGTCTACCGATGAAGGCATCTGCTGGTGGACTGACGGTGGCCTTGAGGACTATGGAAAAAACACACCGAAACCCAACAGTGACGCTATCCGCTTCCTGTACTACCGTCTGATCATGGACATCAGCTACTGTAACCACTACTTGGAGCTCGATGCTGCCCAGGCCGACCAGACGAAGCTGGCCGAGGTACGCTTCATCCGCGCATACCTCTACTATCAGATGCTCGACCTCTTCGGCGACCCCGCTTTCATCCCCGCCGTGTCGTCTGATATGCCCAAGCAGGCTCACGCTTACAACAGCAAGTTCCAGGAGGGTATGAGCCGCAGCGAGATGCTGACCCTGGGACGAGAGTATCTCTTCGGCTGGGTTGAGAACGAGCTGAAGACGGCCGAGGCCAACCTGATGGCTCCGCAGCCGAAGACCGATAGCGACCCGAACTACGGCCGCGTCGACAAGGCAGCCGCCTGGCTCATGCTGAGCCGCCTCTACCTGAACGCCGGTACCTACCTGAACAACGACGGACAGAACAACCCCTACTGGGCACAGGCTTTAGAGTATGCCGAGAAGGCTATCACCTCTGGCTACCAGCTGTTCGACGAGAGCAAGATGTCGGCTGCAGCCAAGGGTAACGGTTACAAGCCTTACGACCTGCTCTTCATGGGCGACAATGGTTCCAACGGTGCCAGCTGCGAGGCTATCTTCCCCCTGCTGCAGGATGGTAAGAAGACCAAGGCCTGGGGCGGTTCGATGTTCTTCATCGCCGCTATGTGGAATCCCGACATGGCTACTGTCACTGGTTTGGATGCCGCTACCACGAACAACACGTGGGCCGGCATGCGCTGCCGTCCGCAGCTGTTGGAGAAATTCACAAACAACCCCAACTCTTACGTAGGGAAGACAGCTGCCGAGATTCGCGCTATGTCGAGCGATGACCGTGCCATCTTCTGGGGTAAAGACCATACGCTCTCAGTATTGCCCAACAGCGAGTTCTCGCACGGCATTACCACACCGAAGTGGAACAACAACTACTCCAACGGCGGCACACCACATGACGCCGGCGACGTCGATATCGACTTCTTCCTGCTGCGTGTCGCTGAGGCTTACCTGAACGCTGCTGAGGCTGCCCTGCACACTGGTGCTGCCGACAAGGCCAAGCAGTATATGGATGCCATCCGCACCCGTGCACACGCTGCCACCCGCGGCAGCTACACCCTCGACGACGTGCTCGACGAGCGTGCCCGTGAGATGTACTTCGAAGGCATCCGCCGTCCCGACCTCATCCGCTACAACCGCTTCGGTGGCATCGACGTCGCCTACGGCTGGGAAGGCAAGGGCGGTAACGAGACCTATACAGGTGCTGCCTTCGAGAAGTATCTCAACGTCTACCCCATCCCCTCGACCGAGGTCATGGCCAATACGAACCTGACCCAGATTGACGGCTATAACGAAATTGATAATTGATAACTGAAAACTGAAGATTATGAACAGCAAGATATTTCATTCCCTGACCGTGTTCATGGCAGGTTGCGGCCTGGCCGCAACACTGACGGCCTGTTCTGACGACAACGACTCTAACCCGTCGCTGATACAGCCCACCGGGTTCACGCTGAACACGCCGGCATACGTCAATGAGACCGTTGACTTAGAGACGACCAGCGAACTGCAGCTGACGTGGAACCAGCCGCAGTATACGGCCGACAACGCACCGCTACTGGTGACCTACGAGATACAGGTGTCGCCCACCAACTCGTTCACCGTGTCTACCGACCAGGCTGCTGCCGACGAGAGCGGCGCCACCGTGGCCGACTATGCCGCACTGGCTCGTACAACGACGAAGTGCATCTACACCCTGGTGTCAGCCGACCTCGCCAAGGCTCTCATGCAGATTAAGAGATGGGCGGTCACCGAGGTGCCCGAGGTACAGACGGCCTTCATCCGTATCAACGCCTTCATCGACGAGAACGGCACACGCCTGAACAGCGTCGTCTCGAACGCCGTCGAACTGAAGTTCAACCCCTATTACATCGAGCTGAAGGACGCTGCTCCCATCATGTGGTATCTCGTGGGTAACAATATCCTCGACGGCGGATGGAGCAACAATCCTGGCGTCAGCAGCCTGCCGATGATGATCCAGAGCGACTACGCCTACGACAAGGCTACCGGCACCGGTGAGATTACCTACCTGAACTACTTCACCACCGACGGCTGGAAGATTCAGCCCGCCGACTTCAACTGGGACTATGGCTTTATGGCCTACAAATCGAGCGAAGATGCTGCAGCAGAAGCAAACAAAGCCCTCTATCGTAACGGCGGCAAAGACTATGGCAACATCTGGTGCGACCCTGAAGGCTACTACTTAGTGACAGTCAACACGGCCACCAACGAGTGCTCCATCGTGAAGCAGGACATCACGCCGAAGGTCTACTCACAGATTTGCATGGCCGGATCGTTCAACGACTGGGGCGACACCAACATGACACCTGCCAACAAGGAGGGTGAGAACCACGTATGGGTTTACATCATGGAAGTTCCTGCCGGCGAGACCGTGCAGATGAAGTTCAAGATTGCCGGCTCGTGGGACACCAACTGGGGCTACGGCTCTGAGGACGGTGAGGTGAACACCATTGGCAAGGGCACCGGCGGTGGCAAGAACATCGGCGTGGCCGAGGGTACGTGGATCATCGTCTTCAACGACATCACCGGTGAGTTCAATATCCGCGCCCAGGAGTAAACAGTTAGAAACCATTAAAGACTGAAAGATTATGAAGAAACATATTTTATTTGGTATCGCCTTGGTAGCAGGACTATGGTCCTGCACCGAGGACTACACCGACTGGAGCAGTCCACAGAGCAATGCTGCCAAGGAGGCTGCACAGGAACTGGAGCTGACAATCCAGCCCAAAGTCAGCAATATCGACTTCGCCAGCTATACGGGCGAGACGGTGCAGCTGTTCACGACAAACCTCACCGCAGAGCAGGCTGAAGACTATTCCGTGATTATCTCTAACGAAGACAACAGCAAGACGCTCGATGAAGTGCTGACTGCCGATGCTAACGGCTACGTGGCTACCAGCGACCTGATAGAGGCTGTCAAGACGCTTTATGGCGCCAACCCCACGGAGCGTACACTGAACATTACAATAGTCACAATTGCTGTCAACGCCACGGCTGACGGTAATGTCAGCGTACAACGTGCCTCGTCACCCTTCCAACTGAAGGCCAAGCTTGCTGCACCATATATTGATGCTAATGGCTACTACGTGGTCGGCAATATCGACGGCTGGACATGTACACGCGTCGATGCGTTCCACATGACCAACAGCGGTGGCGACGTCTACGACAATCCCGAGTTCTCGGTGACCATCGATGCCGTAGACGGCATCGAGACCTACGAGATTAAGATGATTCCCGCAGCCGACTTCAATGCCGACGGTACTGTTAACTCGTGGATCCGTGCCTTCTCAGCACCTGTTGGTGTCGACACTCCTGCCTACGAAGGTCTGCTGTCGAACAGCAATGCCGGCGGTAACATTAAGTTCAGCGCTGACGAGGATGCCGATAGTTACACCATCACCGTCAACGCCATGACAAGCACCTACACTGTCGAGCCCAACATGGCCGCCAACATGACCATCATCGACACTGATCCTATACTCTACCTCACCGGCGACCACTACAACTGGGGCGGCGGCGACAACGGCTGGATACCTCTCGTCCCCGTACTCGTCAAGACATGGGAAGGCGAGACTGCCAACAACACCTCGTGGATAATCATCTACCTGCACGAGGGTGAGCAGTTCAAGTTCGCTCCGCAGGCAGGCTGGGGTAACGATTTCGGTATGTCGGCCAAGATCATCGACTCGGCAGGCATGAACCCGAGCGGCGACAACAACATCGTCGTGGGCAATGCCGGCTGGTATCTCATCAAGGTCATCAACGGCGAGGAGCGCATCGTCGAGTTCCTCAAGCCTGAGGTCTACCTCATTGGCGACTGCAGCTCCGCAGGTTGGAATGTCGACACCTCGGGCCTCTTCACCATTCCCACTACAGAAAAGGGCAAGTTCGTGTCGCCAGCCTTCGTCAATGACGCTGAAGTGCGCATGTGCGTCAAACTTGAGGGCTTCGAATGGTGGCAGACGGAATTCGTCGTCACTAACACAGGCGCCATCGACTACCGTGCCAGTGGCGGCGACCAGGCTCGTGTCAAGGTCAACGCAGGCCAGAAGTGCTACCTGAACTTCAACAATGGCTCTGGTTCGTACAAGTAATCAACGACCACTGACTTTACTTAAAGGGGGCGTCCGGCTGCAGCTGGGCGCTCTTTGTTGTTACGCACTTTTTCCACGCCGTGAAATTTTTACGAGAGGCCGCGAAATTTTTACGAAAGGCCGCGAAATTTTTACGAGAGGCCGTGTGGTGAATCTACAAAAAAAATATTTGAAACATCTTTTGTCGTCACTTAGGTGGTAATACGTTGATTTTCAATAAGTTGCGACGTGACAACAAAACAAGGAAGTGACGACAAAGCAAAGGTGTGTCGTCACCCCACCACCTTGTCACCACGTCGTAACTCGCTCATTTTCAATCAGATAGATCAGGCGTGACGATAAACACGAAAAAAAAATCATATTTCCCACCAGGTGCCTCGTTTTTTTAGATTGCAGAAGAAGAATCATAGCACAGGGAAAAACAGCTGCACAAAAAAGAGCAAAAAGTTTTGTTCTGCTCTCTACTTTTTCGTAACTTTGCAGCGCAAAATGCCGCTATAGACATTCTATGAAACAGTACAAGCAATCATTGGGGGCTATATTGGTCATCATATTGTCCGTCGCCTATCAGGTGCACTGTGCCATCCACGGCTTCGACCTGACGGACGAAGGCTACCTCATGTCGCTCTACCACTGGTTCGGCACCGACATCGACTTTGCCCAAGGAGCCGGCGGCTATCCCCTGACTTGCTATCTAGGATGGACGCTCGACCATCTGTTCCCGGATGGCGGTATCCTGGGTATGCGTCTCTGGGGTGTGCTGATTGTCACACTCACCGAAATCATCGTCTACCTTTACCTGAAACGCTACTTTGAGCCCAAGATGATACTTATAGGCCTGCTGCTGCAGACCATCTTCGTGGCGGGCGACCCCAAGCCCTTCGGCTACAACACACTGACAGCCTTTATTGGCATCATGGCCCTCATACTCATCTGCGAAGGAACGCTACGGCGACACTTCTTTCTGATGTTTGGAGGCGGTCTGCTGCTAGGCGCCAATGTCTTCATACGCCTGCCGAACCTCGCCTGTCTCGCGTTCCTCATCATACCATTCCTTGTCAGGCCCCATGAGACGATGCAACTGAAACTCCGCCAGAGCGCCATCCATGCACTGACAATAGGCTTCGGCTTTATCAGCGCGGCTGTCATCGTCTGGGAACTCCTGGTCTATTGGGGAGCCGACAAACTGACAGTGGAACTTATCACATCCATTCCTGAGACCCTTGGCGGCGACAGCACTCATGCTTCGGGAGCACTGCTGACAAAATACATAGACAACTACCTGAGTTGCATCTGGCACTTCGCGGTGTTCTGCCTGCTGGCCAACGTGGCTGGTCTGGCACTCCGCATGAGAAACCGCCTGTTGGGACTTTTAGGACTGACAATTGTCGTGTTCTTCCTCTACCAGAACACCTATATGCGCAGTAATATGCTGGGCAACACCCTCTTGGCGATGATGAACGGTCTGGGACTCTTCGGTGCCCTCTACTATTACAACAAGACTACCGACAAGCGTACCATTGCAGCCAGCGCCATCATCATGTCGCTGGCACTGCCCTTAGGCAGTGACGGCGGCTTCCAGACAATGTGGACGGGTACGTGGCTGATGTTGCCCATCGGCCTCTGCGGTATCTACGACTTTTTACGTGCCTCTGCTGATAAGCAGAATACCATCTACATGCTCTTCTGCTCACCCAGTGCGAAGAACAGCCAGACAGGAGTAAAGATACCCGCTGCACGCATCAAATACGGCTATGTCTTTTGTCTGCTGACATTGTTGGTTACGACCTTTATCAAGATAGAGCACAAGGTGTATTACGACCCAGGAAACCGTATCGCCAAGGTTTATCCTATCAATAGTTCTAAGGCTAAAGGAA
>JAFUTI010000049.1 GCA_017471465.1 Prevotella sp.
CGTGCGGATTTCCGTCTGCTTCGAGTTTACACAGCCATAGCCAGCTGATGGCGAGAATGTCGAAGAACCGCCCGTATAGTAGAACTTGAACTTTGTCACCGTGGACGGGATTTCATCGTCGGTCAGCACCATACGGAACATAGCGACGGCACGGGTCAGCGTGAGGTCGTAGGACTGCACTTCTGAGGTCACAACCAGGTCACCATAGTAATAAAAGGTGTCGGTCACTTTGTTGTTGGGGAATGTCACCTTTTCCGTCGAGGTAATCGTGGCCGAACCTTCGCCGTTGTGGGCAATGACCACAAGCTGGTACGTTCTGGCAGCAAGCGTCAGGGCGACAGTGCCAAACGACGCGTCGCCCTCTTTCTGCGCCACGGTCTTGACCTTCGTGCCATCATCATCGAAGATGGCGATGTTCAGACGCGAGCATAGTTCCGTGATGTCGGTGGCGGCACGGGTAGCTGCACGGTTTCCACTATTGCCAAACGCCTCCTGCTCATACTGTGTCATGTGTAGGATGACATTCGCCTCTTTTCTCGTGACTGCATCCTCTTCGTCGAGGATAGGCTTCTCGCACGCTGCTACCAGCAGGGTGAGAGCAATAAACATATACTTTTTCATAGCGGTTTAGTCTTTAGTGATAGAAACGATGGCGACAGGACGGAGGTTGATGCCTGTAATATAATTGGCAGAGCCAGTAGCACCAGTGGCCAGATTGTACTGACAATAATTCCCGTTGTTATTCTTATAGAGGTAGTTCCAGCCTGCAGGTGCTGGAGTCACGTCGTTCCGTGCGGCAGCAAAGGCATCCATCTGCGCCTTGGTTGGCACCGTCCAGTCGCTGATACCGTCCACGCCGAGGCTTGCCAGGGCTGACTCGGCATCACTGGCACTCGTCACCGCCCGCTCGTTGGGCGAAAGCAGCACCACCTCAGCCGACTGCCCATCATCTTCCACCGTCACGGCCAGCACATAGCATCCTTGATACGTGTCGCCTTCCGATGGGAAGTCCTGCGTATCACCACCATTATCCCCACCGTTGTTGTCGTTCCCCGACGTACTACTGCCGTCCTCGTCGAACGTAAAGCTAATCGTCCTTTCCCCAAGCCACGTTGCGCCTGTGATGGTTCCTGTCAGGTTGACGCCCACGGCCTCGGTATAGGTACCGTCGATATTGATCTTATACCCTGCCTCCAGTTCGTTGCTGGTGCTGTAGGTATAGGTCTTTGTCGTGCCGTCCACGGTGATGTTCACACTCATGCTGGCGGGCTGACTGCATGGTGGCAGCAGATAGGCACTGCCGCTGTTCCTCCACGTCCTCCCGTCCTCTTGTTTCGTCAACGTAATGGTGCTGTTGCCGTTCGTCGTGCTGTACGTCCCGCCGATGGTCAGGCTCTGCCATAGCGGGGCAATCGTCACCGTGACAGCCGTGGCCGTCGAGGGCACCTTCTTGATGGTTACGTCCTGAATCTGCATCGTCTTCCTCGTCATGCCCAGCGTGACGGTATTCGTCCCGCCGTCCACCAGCGTCACCGTAGCCGAAGCCGCCATCAGGTCAGTCAGTTTCTTTCCCTCTTGTAGTGCTATCGCCGATGTTGTCAAAGCGTCCGACACCGTAGGCAGAACATAGTCCGATGACGACACACCGCCCACAGCATACACCGAATACGTCCCTTCCGTCAGTGCGATGTTCAGTGTCTGCCCTTCGTCACCGATGGTCTGTGATGCCTTGCACTCGTCACCCTGAAACACATACACCACAACAGGGTACGCCACTGTTGCCTCGTCGCCCGATGTTCCACGTGTCCGTACCTGAAGCACCGAGTTTTTCACCTGCCCCGTCGAGGCATTATCCTCCCCAACGTCGAGCGTCTTCTCACACGCCGTCAGCCCCAGCACCGCCAGGACTGCCGCAAAGAATACAATTTTCTTCATAGTAATAATAAATTTGAATTGATTCGGGACTATTCCCGATTACAAAAAACAGCAAAGTTACAAAACAACCAAGCAATAAGTCCTTTGCAAATCTAAAATGTGGGCATCGAAGTGAAAGTCTGAACAAATGTTCATGCTTTCAGTTCATTTTTCACTATTCAAGACCATGATTTTATCAAAAAGAATATGCACCGCCATTTATGTAGCCATCAACGAGCAGTTTGGCCCGTTGTACCCGTGAAAACTCGCTTTTATAAGCAATCCAATGCCAAAAATAACAAATAATACCTTGAATTTGGAAAATTTTCCATAAAACGGATGTTCTTTTGGAAAGTTTTGCTACCTTTGCACCATAATTGCAATAATTTATGGAAAAAAATGCTCTATTGAATCACGAAGTCGTAATGGCTTCTTCCGACAAGACAACCAACAACTTCATTACGAAGATGAAGAAAGAAGGCCGTCTCGTCAAGATTGCCACGAAGATATACACTACCAATCTCAACGACACTCCAGAGAATATCATCCGCAGAAATCTCTTCTTCATCCTTGGCGAACTCTACCCCGATGCCGTCATGAGTCATCGTAGTGCCTTCGAGTGCCGCCCCACTAACGACGGACACATCTACCTCACCTATAATTACACGAAGAAAGTATCGTTGCCAGGCATTACCATCCATCTGCTTGAAGGTCAGAAAGCCCTTCCCGCCGATTATCCTTTCATGGGAGGTCTGCACATGTCTTGCAGTGCCAGGGCCTATCTTGAAAACCTACAGACAGGCTATAGCCGCGATGGCGTTTCCAAGTGTCTGCCACAGGACGTTATCGAAGAGAAACTGGATAAAGTCTTGCAGACCAATGGTGAGGACGAACTGAACAAGTTGCGCGACACAGCCCGCGAGATAGCCGGACAGCTCGACATGACCGACGAGTACAAGAAACTGGACTCCATCATCGGGGCCATCCTTTCCACAAAGCCCTCGAAGATTCTCACTTCCTCGGTTGCCGAAGCCCGTGCCTTGGGAGAGCCGTTCGACAGTCAGCGACTGAAGCTCTTCAGCATTCTGATGGCTGCACTCAACGAGCGTGAGTTTGAGAATTTCCCAGAGCCAAACGAGACGGATGCCGCCTACAACAACTTTGCCTTCTTTGAAAGTTATTTTTCCAATTATATCGAAGGCACCGAGTTCGAAGTGGAGGATGCCCGACAGATTATCGAGACCCGTACCCCGATGCCTGCCCGCAACGCCGACAGTCACGACGTGCTGGGCACATATTACATCGTTTCCAACCGAAAGGAAATGGCCATCACGCCCACCTCGCCCGACCATCTGCTTGACATCCTCCAGCATCGTCACCGAGTGATGATGTCTGCCCGTCCAGAAGCCAATCCCGGCATGTTCAAGACACAGAACAACCGCGCTGGCGAAACCCATTTCGTCGATTTCCAACAGGTTCGCGGAACACTGAAGAAAGGCTTCGAGGTCTATAGCGCCTTGCGTCACCCCTTTGCCCGTGCCCTCTTCATGCTCTTTATGATTAGCGAGGTTCACCCGTTCTCCGACGGTAACGGACGCATCTCCCGCATCATGATGAATGCCGAACTGACAGCCGCCGGACAGTCGAAGGTCATTATTCCCACCGTATTCCGCACCGACTATCTCAGTGCACTGCGCCAACTCACCCGAAAGGACAACCCTGAAAAGCTGATCAATGCCATCCAGCGTGTACGGCTGTTCAGCTACAATCTCCGTGGAGATAACTTTGAGGAAATGCGCGACTACATGGAACGCTGCAACGCTTTCAAGGAAGAAGATGAATATATATTACGCTTTTAACTTATGGAACAGAAATTCGGGAAAAACAGCATTGACATCAAGGCGCTGCGCGAGTTTTGCGAGCGCGAGGACAAGATGGTGGAGTACCGCAAGGGCGAACAGCTGGAGCGCGAGGGCGACCCCGCACGGTGGTTCGGCTTCGTCACCGAGGGGTGCTTCAAGTACGTGACTCACGGCATCAGCGACGACAGGGAACATATCACGTGGTTTTCGTTCGCGGGCGAGTTTGTGACCGACTATCCCAACTGCCTCTTCGGGCGTCCGGCCCAGACCACTATCGAGGCGATGATGCCCAGCCGTGTGCTCCGTGTCACGGGCGAACAAGTGATGCAGATGTACTGTCAGAACATGGAGACGATGAAACTGCGCAGTGCCGTAGCCGAGCACCTACTCAATCAGAAACATGCCCGCTACCTCGACCTCCACCGCGCCACGGCCCGCGAGCGCTACGAGTTGCTGCTACGTCGTTGTCCCGGCATCGTGCATCACCTTGCCTTGCAGGACCTCGCCTCTTTTCTCTGCGTCACTCCCCAACAGTTGTCACGCATCCGCAAGGCCGTCACGTTTTCGGAGAAATAATTCCAAATATTCACTAAACCTCTGAACATTTGTTCAGACTTTCACCCCCGATAGCATTTTTTCGGTCTTGTCGGGGGCTTTTTCGTGGGACTTTCTGTAACTTTGTAGCTCGAAATGACAAAAGACAGTAGAAAAATGAAGGAAATTTGAAAAAAGTTATCGTTTTGCTTAGTTTTTCGGTTCGCTGAATCGTCCTTGTTGTGTATGAATGATAATTATGACGAAAAAAGAATTTGAAGACATATACCGTCAGCATTATGCCAGGATGTACC
>JAFUTI010000003.1 GCA_017471465.1 Prevotella sp.
TTTACCTGTCTGATGCAGCGATAGGTGGCTGGTGTCCTGTCTATGCCTACACGATTCTTTGTCTCTTCCAGCAAGATGTCGAACACTTGTAGGAGCGTTACCTGTCCGTTGACGCTGCCCTGCATCATATCCTTGACCGTAATAGCCGTGAAATCCACATTACGCTTGATGAGGTTGTCCACTGCGGAATTGACGGAGAACAGGATGCGCTCTATCTTGGCATTCGTCTCTACAGCCTCCTTGCTCTTACCCTCTAATCTGCCAGAACGAGGATTCCACAGATTAGGGGTACACGACAGTTTGCTGGAAAACTGCGCCATTGAGTTATTAAGGGTAATACGCCCCATAATAGGTGCTTTCCCTTGTTTATCCAGACTGCTCTTTTTGAGGTAGAGCAACACCTTGAATTTGCTTACTTTCATCATACTCTGAGTTTTGGGTTGCAAAATTAAACTATCTCAGAGCGTCCCCTGCCGTGCAAAATATGCCAGAATATGTATGTTTTTCCGGGTCTATGGAAATCTTGTACAGACTTCCACATTTTCACCAACTGTTACCAGTTACCAAACGCAGCAACCGAGGTAACACTTAGGTAACGGAACAGGCTAAACATTCTTTCCAATCCGAAAGAATCTCAAAAGCGCGAACGACCGCAAACCAGCGCAGTATCAACTATTTACATCGTATATCCCGAAATAACCTCATCATTCCCTACAACATTGATATCCGTAAAAATAGAACGGTCTCCAAATCGTAACCCCATTTTTCCTCAATCTCCCAAACTGCCTTTATACAAAGAAAGAACGGAAATTCTTCCAAAGATACGAAGAATAATCGACAATGCCAAATAATAAACAAAAAAAAAATCGAGAGTTGACTTACAGCCTTCTCCCGACATTTCTTCCTTTTACTCCTCGTTAGACGAAGATTACTTTCCGTGATGCTCGTCAGAAACAGTCAACTTCTTACGACCCTTCGCACGGCGAGAAGCCAATACGCGACGACCATTCTTTGATGCCATACGCTCGCGGAAACCATGCTTGTTCACGCGGCGACGATTGTGTGGCTGAAATGTTCTTTTCATTGTTTTTTATCTATTTATTGTTATTATTTCACGAATCGGGTTGCAAAAGTACGCATTATTTTCGAATTACGCAAGTTTTGTGAGCGTTTTTTTGGTTTTTTGCTCACTTATTCGTACCTTTGAGACGTGCTCGAAGGTACTTTTGTTCGAAAAAGAAAAGAAAAACTTGTTTTCTTTTTGCTTTTTGCTCACTTATTCGTACCTTTGCAGCCAAATTCTAGAATATAGTTTGTACAATTATGATTAATTCACAAGACATTAAGAAAGGAACCGCTATCCGCATGGATGGCTCTATTTGGGTTTGCATCGATTTCCAGCATCGTAAGCCAGGTAAGGGTAACACCATCATGAACATCAAGATGAAGAATGTGACTGACGGTCGTGTCCTGGAGCGCCGCTACAACATCGGTGAGAAACTGGAGGATGTAGTCATCGAGCATCGCGACTACCAGTATCTGTATGAGGATCAGGAAGGTCGTATCTTCATGAACCAGGAGACTTTTGAGCAGATTCCCATTGCTAACGATCTCGTTATTGGTCATGAGTATATGAAGGAAGGTGACGTGGTATCTGTTGTCAGCGACACCACCGACGGTACCATCCTGTATGCGGAGATGCCCGTAAAGACCAACCTCCGTGTGACCCATTCAGAGCCAGGTGTTAAAGGTGACACCGCTACCAACGCCACCAAGCCTGCAACACTGGAGACTGGTGTAGAGGTTCGTGTACCTCTATTCATCAACGAGGGCGACCTCATCCAGGTTGACACCCGTGATGGCAGTTATCTGAACCGTGTAAAAGAGTAAATGAGATACTCTGTCATCGTTCCCGTATTCAATCGCCCCGACGAGGTGGACGAGTTACTGGAGAGCCTCTGCTCCCAGACTCTCAAAGATTTCGAGGTGATTATCGTGGAAGATGGCTCACAGAAACCATGCAAGGATGTTTGCGACAAGTACGCAAGCATCCTTGATTTGCATTATTACTACAAGGAAAATAGCGGTCCTGGACAGAGCCGCAATTATGGTGTGGAGCGGGCACAGGGTGAATACGTACTGATACTCGACAGCGACGTGGTACTGCCTACTGGCTATATACAGGCAGTAGACACCTTGCTAACAGCCCAGCCAACAGCCGCCTTTGGTGGTCCCGACGCATCCCATCCCTCGTTCACTCCCGTACAGAAGGCCATCTCTTATTCGATGACCTCTTTCTTCACCACAGGTGGTATTCGAGGTGGCAAAAAGAAACTCGACAAGTTCTACCCACGCTCTTTCAATATGGGCATCCGTCGTGACATTTACCTCCAACTGGGCGGCTTCTCTAAAATGCGTTTTGGCGAGGACATCGATTTCAGTTACCGCATCGTAGAGGCAGGCTACCAGCCCCTGTTGTTTCCTGACGCCTGGGTCTGGCATAAACGGCGCACGGATTTCCGTAAGTTTTTCCGACAGGTATACAACAGTGGTATTGCCCGTATCAATCTGGAGAAACGCCATCCTGGTACGATGAAACTCGTCCATCTGTTACCAACAGTATTTACGGTAGGCGTTATCGGACTGGTTCTTGTCTCCGCTGTCGGACGTGTTTTGATGCACTATGATGACGTACACCGCTGGTACTGGCTCTGCGTGTGCCCTTGGTTACCTATTATCCTCTACAGCCTCATCATCCTCATCGACTCCACCCTTCGGAATAAGAGCCTGAAGGTGGGACTCCTCAGCATCCCTGCTGCTTTCGTCCAACTGATGGGCTACGGGCTGGGGTTCATCGAGAGTTGGTGGAAACGGTGTGTACAAGGCAAAGACGAGTTTCAAGCATTTGAGAAAAATTTCTATCAATAACCCTTTTAATCGTCAACTATTCAATATGGATAAGTTAAAGATTACCTTATGGTCGGAGGAAGACCGTCCACGTGAGAAGATGATGCGACTCGGTGCTGAGGCACTGAGCAATGCGGAGTTGCTTGCCATCCTGATAGGATCGGGCTCAACGAAAGAGAGTGCCGTCGACTTGATGAAACGCGTGTTGAGCGATTGTCATCAAAACCTCAATACTCTGGGGAAGATGACTCGCCAGAACCTCATGCAGTATAATGGTATCGGAGAGGCTAAGGCAATTTCTATTCTCGCTGCCTGTGAGTTAGGAAAACGCCGACAGATGGAGACTCCCGAGGAGCGTCCCGACTGTGGCACTGCCACCCGTATCTATAACCACATGCACCCCATCATGCAAGATTTGGACGTGGAGGAGTTTTGGATATTGCTGATGAATCAAGGGTACAAACTCATCAAGGAACTTCGTATCTCCCATGGCGGCATCACAGAAGTATCTGTCGACGTACGTATTATCATGAAGGAGGCAGTACTTGCCAATGCCACCATCCTTGCCGTATGCCACAACCACCCGTCAGGAAGCCTGAAGCCCAGCAAACATGATGACGCGATTACCCAGAGCATCAAGAAGGCTTGTGAGGTGATGCGCATCCATTTCCTTGACCATGTTATCATCACCGACGGGGCTTATTACAGTTATCAAGAGGAAGGACGACTCGGATAGTTTTGCAACCCAGTTGCAAAAAATCACACTTTTTCTCCATTTGCAACCAGGTTGCGAAACTCTTTCCATACCTTTGCACACAGAAAACTATTAAAATGTAAAAGGTATGTCACACGAACATCATCATCAGTGCTGCGAGCACGAGCATCACCACCATGAGCATCATCATGATGGATTGGTAAAACAGTTGTCGTTAATCATTGTCAATATCAACTTTTTAATACTGGCTGTAGTCATAGAGAAGAATTTCTCACTCTCCACTTGGCAACTACTGCTTGTCTATCTTGTCCCCTATCTGCTCATCGGGTATGACACGTTGAAAGAGGCTGCAGAGGGAATTGCCCATGGCGAAGCCTTCAATGAGCACTTTCTGATGTCAATTGCCACTATCGGAGCCCTCCTGATTGGTTTCCTGCCTGGAGCCGAGACGGAGTTTCCCGAGGCTGTCTTCGTCATGCTGTTCTTCAAAATCGGAGAACTTTTCGAAGGCTATGCTGAAGGAAAAAGCCGAGAGAGTATCTCCCACCTCATGAATATCCGTCCCGATGTGGCACATGTCGAGAAGAAAAGTCAGACGGAAGATGTAAGTCCTGAACAGGTGGAGGTCGGCTCCGTCATTATTATCCGCCCAGGTGAGAAAGTACCTCTCGACGGAATCGTCGTCGAAGGTTCCTCCGCCCTTAACACGGTGGCACTGACAGGTGAGAGTCTGCCACGTGAGATCACAGTGGACGACGAGGTCGTCTCTGGTTGCGTCAACCTATCAGGAGTGATCAAAGTTCGGACGAATAAGAACTTCGGAGAGAGCACAGTATCGAAGATCATCGAACTGGTAGAGCATGCCAGTGAGCATAAGTCACAGAACGAGGCGTTTATCACGAAGTTCGCTCGTATCTACACCCCTATCGTCGTCTTCGCCGCTATCGCCATTGCCATCTTCCCACCCATTATCTGCGAACTACTAACTATCAACTATCAACTATCAACTTGGATCTACCGTGCCCTCATGTTCCTGGTAGTATCCTGCCCTTGCGCCTTGGTCATCAGTGTGCCCTTGACTTTCTTTGGCGGTATTGGTGGTGCCTCCCGCAAGGGAATCCTCATCAAGGGAGCCAACTACATCGATATCCTTGCCAAGGTCGATACCGTCGTCTTCGACAAGACCGGTACGCTGACACACGGGCAGTTTGCCGTGGAGGCAGTACACCCCGACTCTTGCGATGAGCACCAGTTGTTACATCTTGCCGCCCATGTGGAGCATTTCTCTACCCACCCCATTGGAGCCGCCCTTCGCGACGCCTTCCCCGATGAGGCTACTGACGGATGCGAACTCTCTGACGTAGAGGAGATTGCTGGACAGGGAATTAAAGCAGTAGTGAAGGAGTTAAGGAGTGATGGAGTGAAGACTAGTGAGGTATGTGTCGGAAACTCGAAGATGATGGAGGCTATCGGAGCCAAGTGGCACGACTGTCATCATGTGGGCACCATCATCCATGTTGCCATTGATGGCGTATATGCAGGACATATCGTTATCAACGACAAGATCAAGGAAGACAGTGCTGAAGCCATTGCCCAACTGAAAGCATTAGGCGTTAAGAAGACTGTGATGCTGACAGGTGACCGCCAAGCCGTCGGAGAGCATGTCGCCCAGCAACTCCACATGGACGAATACCATACCGAGTTACTGCCAGCCGACAAAGTCGCCTATATGGAGAAATTGCTCACCATCAACGACCAACAGCCAACAGCCTTTATCGGTGACGGTATCAACGATGCTCCTGTCCTTGCCCGTGCTGATATAGGAATCGCAATGGGCGGACTGGGCAGTGATGCCGCTATCGAAGCCGCTGATGTGGTGCTGATGGACGACAAACCCTCCAAGATAGCCCTTGCCATCCGCATCGCCCGCCGCACTATCCGCATCGCCCGCCAAAACATCTGGTTTGCTATTGGAGTGAAGGTTGCTGTCCTGATTCTCGCCGCCCTTGGCATAGCCACTATGTGGCTTGCCGTCTTTGCAGATGTAGGTGTCACCGTATTAGCCGTGCTGAATGCGATGCGAGCGTTACACATTAAATAATTGAGCATTGTATATTGAACATTGAACATTTTTTCCTATCTTTGCAGAAAATTTAGGGAATATGACACAAGAGAAGAAATCACAACTGGAAGAACGGATCGTAGATGTGCTCAAAACCGTCTACGATCCAGAGATTCCTGTCAATATCTACGACCTCGGTATGATCTACAAGATAGACGTACAGGAGGATGCGTCAGTGGAATTGGAGATGACCTTTACCGCCCCCAACTGTCCTGCCGCTGACTTTATATTAGAGGATGTACGCACGAAAGTAGAGAGTGTGGAGGGCATCACCCGTGCCAATGTAAACCTCGTCTTCGAACCTGCTTGGGACCAGAGCATGATGAGCGAGGAGGCAAGAGTTGAACTGGGACTTGATTGAGACAATGAAAAATATCTATTTCCTTTCCGATGCCCATCTGGGATCACTTGCCATTCCGCATCAACGGATGCAGGAAAGGCGACTGGTGCGTTTCCTCGACAGTATCAAGGGGAAGGCTGCCGCCATCTATCTGCTGGGCGACATGTTCGATTTCTGGTATGAATACAAGTACGTAGTACCCAAAGGGTTCACCCGCTTCTTAGGAAAACTCTCAGAACTGACGGACATGGGCGTGGAGATCCATTACTTCACAGGCAACCATGACATCTGGGCATACGAGTATCTGGAAAAGGAGTGTGGGGTCATCCTGCATAAGAAGCCTGAGACGACGGAGATCTACGGCAAGGAGTTCTTCTTGGCGCATGGCGACGGCATGGGCGACCCCAATAAGTCGTTCAAGATTATCCGCGCCATCTTCCATAACAAGGTATGCCAATGGCTGTTCTCCGCCCTTCACCCCCGTTGGGGCGTGAGTTTCGGACTCACTTGGGCAAAGCATAGTTATATCAAGCACAAAGAGACGGATGAGCCCACCTACTTAGGAGAGGACAAAGAGCATCTGGTGCTCTTTGCCAAGAACTATATTGAGGACCATCCTGACATCGACTACTTCATCTTCGGACACCGCCATATCGAACTTGACATCAAACTGGCACGCCACACCCGCCTCATGATCCTCGGCGACTGGATCAGCCAGTTCACCTATGCCGTCTATGATGGTGAGCACATGTTCTTAGAGGAATATGTAGAAGGAGAGAGCCAACCGTAAATAAATAACGGGCTACCCAAAAGGCAGCCCGTTATTTATTGAGTTATTATCTACTTATTACAGCAAGTTCATCGTATCAGTAGCGATCATCAACTCCTCATCCGTTGGGATGACAACGACCTTGACCTTAGAGTCGTCTGCGGAGATGATAGCCTCCTCGCCACGAACTTTGTTCTTCTCCTCGTCGAACTTGATGCCGAGGAACTCCATGTCCTTGCAGACCTCAGAGCGCATGGACACTTGGTTCTCACCAACACCTGCGGTGAAGACGACAACATCAAGACCACCCATAGCGGCAGCATAGGCGCCGATGTACTTCTTGATACGGTAGAAATACATGTCCTGGGCGAGTTTAGCACGCTCGTTACCCTCCTTAGCGGCATTCTCGACATCACGCATGTCCGAGGAGCCACCAGTGATACCGGCAACACCACTCTTCTTGTTGAGCAGGTTGCTCATACCATCAGCGTCCAGTCCGAGTTTCTTCTCGATGAAGGTCACTGCACCACCGTCGATATCGCCAGCACGGGTACCCATGACCAGTCCCTCCAATGGAGTGAGACCCATTGAGGTATCGATACATTTGCCATCGACGACAGCAGCGATAGAGCCACCATTGCCCACATGGCAGGTCACCATCTTGGTACCCTCAGCCTTGATGCCTAAGAACTCGCAAGCACGGGCTGATACATAACGATGAGAGGTACCATGGAAACCATAGCGACGGATGCCGTACTTCTCATAGAGTTCGAAAGGAATAGCATACATGTATGCCTTGGGGGGCATTGTCTGATGGAAAGCGGTATCGAAGACACCCACCTGAGGAAGACCAGGCATCAACTCCTTCACGGCATTCACACCCTTCAGGTTTGCGGGGTTATGCAGTGGAGCAAGGTCAGAGCACTCCTCAAAAGTCTTCAGCACCTCATCAGTCAGAATCACTGATTTATTGAACTTCTCGCCACCATGCACCATACGGTGTCCCACAGCGTCAATCTCCTTCAAGTCTTTGATGACTCCTATCTCGGGGTCGGTCAACAGGGAGAAGATAAACTTCACACCCTCTGTATGCTCAGGGATGTCATGCATAATCTGCTTCTTCTCACCATTGGCAAGTTTCACTTTCACAAAGGCACCGTCCAAGCCCACACGCTCTGCGCCGCCACTAGTCATCACACTCTTGTCGTCCATATTGTACAATGCGTACTTGATAGAGGACGAGCCACAATTCAATACTAATATCTTCATATTTTACCTTTTTACTTTTTTACCTTTTACTTCTTGGCATCCATTGCCTGACAAGCCGTGATGGCTACCATGTAGTAGATATCCTCTACGGAGCAACCGCGAGAGAGGTCGTTGACAGGACGTGCAATACCCTGCAGGATAGGACCAATAGCGATGGCATCACCTAAACGCTGCACGAGTTTATAGCCGATGTTACCTACCTCCAGGTTCGGGAACACGAGGACGTTAGCCTTACCAGCAATCTCAGAGCCCGGAGCCTTCTTGGCACCTACGCTGGGAACGAGGGCTGCGTCAGCCTGCAACTCACCATCAATCTTCAGTGACGGGTCAAGTTCCTTGGCGAGTTTGGTAGCCTCAATCACCTTGTCTACCACCTCATGGGTAGCAGAGCCCTTGGTGGAGAAACTCAACATAGCGACACGTGGGTCTGCGAAGCCAGCCACCGACTTAGCGGTCTGTGCTGTGCAGACAGCAATCTGACTGAGTTGGGCTGCATCAGGCATGGGGGTCACTGCGACATCACCAACGACGAGGACACCATTCTCACCATACTGCTGCTCCTTGGAGATCAGCAACATACCACCACTGACACAGGTAATACCTGGTGCACACTTGATAATCTGCAAGGCAGGACGCAGGGTGTCGCCAGTAGTAGACAGCGCACCACTAATCTGACCGTCAGCACCCTCTGTCTTGATAATCATACAACCCAGATACAACGGGTTCTTCACCAACTCACGAGCCTGCTCGATAGTCATACCTTTCTTCTTACGTAACTCGGCGAGCAACTGGGCATACTCCTCACTCTTCTCACAGTTCTCCGGGTCGATGAGCGTAGCCTTGTCGATATGTGTCAAGCCCTTCTCCTTGGCGAGGGCATGCACCTTCTCAGGGTTACCAATCAAAATAATGTCTGCGATGTCGTCAGCCAACACCTTATCGGCTGCACAAAGGGTTCGCTCCTCCTCTGCCTCGGGGAGCACGATGCGCTGCTTGTTTGCCTTAGCACGCGCTACGATTTGACTTAATAAATCCATAGTTTGTTTTATTATTATTAGTTTTAAGATGTATCATGAGATGCAAAGGTACGAAAATTCTCTCAACTCTAAACTCTAAACGCTAAACTTTAAACTTTATTTACATCATCTCCGCTGTCAGGATACTCTCCAGTTTCTCTGCTGTCAAGCGTACCTGCAGGTCGGACTTGATGGCGACAGTGATACCACCCGTCTCTTCGCTGACAACAATAGCGACACTGTCGGACTCCTGCGAGATGCCAAGGGCTGCGCGATGGCGCAATCCCAACTCCTTGGGAATATCCAGGTTATGACTGACTGGCAGAATACAACCTGCCGCCTTGATGCGCTTGTGGGAGATAATCATGGCACCATCGTGCAAAGGGGAGTTCTTGAAGAAGATGTTCTCGATGAGTTGCTGACTGATATTGGCATCAATACGCTCACCTGTATTGACAATGTCATCCAGTGGCATGTTACGCTCCAGAACGATCAAGGCACCCACCTTGCGTTTGCTCATATTCAGACATGCCATTACGATAGGCATGATGATTGTTTTGAGTTCCTCTTTGTCGCGCGACTTCTCCTTTCCGAAGAAACGGGTAAAGGAACGCATCCGCTCATGAGCGCCAATGTTATAGAAGAACTTACGGATATCCTCTTGAAACAGCACGATGAGTCCTATCACACCTACACTGACCAGTTTGTCCATGATAGAACCTAACAAGCGCATCTCCAATACCTGAGAGACGACCAGCCACAACACCACAAACATGAGGATTCCCATGAATACATTCAGGGAACGTGACTCCTTCATCAACCTGTAGAGATAATACAACAACAAGGCGACGAGGGTGATGTCAATGATATCCTTTATTCCAAAATCAAAAAACATAGCAACTCATTTTTATGTCATCTATACTGCGACCGTGTCGCAGTTACTATCCTCACGCACTCCACTGCCTCCCTGACATCATGGACTCGCAGGATAGAGGCGCCCTTCAGCAAGGCTATCGTGTTCAGTGCCGTAGTGCCATTCAAGGCATGAGAGGGGTCACTCTCCAGCAAACGGTATATCATGGACTTACGAGAGATGCCCACCAAGACCGGCAACTGCATCAACCCCAACTGTTCCAAGTCACGCATCACCTCATAGTTTTGCTCCAACGTCTTACCGAAGCCGAAACCAGGGTCAAGGATGATGTCTTTCTGTCCCAAGGAGCGCAACACATCCACCTCACGGGCAAAACGCAACAGCATCTCCCGCATCGTCGGCTGGACAGACATCAAGATATAAGGTACACGCAGGCGAGCCACCATACGGAACATCTTTTCCTCTGCTCCCTCCGATACATCGTTGATGAGGGTAACACCATACTCCTCGACTGCCATACGAGCCACGTCAGGACGGAAGGTGTCAACACTGACCACTGCATCTGGAACCTCCCTACGGACAATGCCGAGAGCGAAACGCAGGCGTTCTATCTCCTCTGCCTCCGTAACGCAATCAGCACCAGGACGTGTGGAGCATCCCCCTACGTCAATGATGCTGCCTCCCTCCACTTGTATCTGATGGATACGCTGCACTATCTCCTCCTCCGTCTGCTTCCGACTTCCCTCAAAGAATGAGTCGGGAGTCACGTTCAGAATACCCATCACCTGAGGGGTGCTGAGATCCAACAATCGTCCGTTACAATTGAGCGTATAATCCATATCAGCCACAAAGATACAAAATAATTGATAATTAACAATTGATAATTGATAATTATTTTCTACCTTTGCACCATAAAAGTCAAAAACTATATGGATATTAAGGAACTCTATAAACTTTACCAACAGCACCCTTGCATCACCACTGACTCAAGGAATTGCCCAGAGGGAAGCATCTTCCTCGCACTGAAAGGAGCCTCTTTCAATGGTAACGACTATGCGATTGCCGCCTTGGAGAAAGGATGCGCCTACGCCATCGTTGACGAGAAAAGAATCCCAGACAGTCTAGAACATCCAGGAAAACTAGATATCTCTGAGAAACTTGTCTTAGTCGATGACTGTCTGCAGACCTATAAAGACCTTGCCCGTGAGCATCGCCGCCAGTTCGACATCCCTGTCATTGGCATCACAGGCACCAATGGCAAGACGACGACGAAGGAACTCATCCGCGCTGTCCTCTCTGAATGCTACAACGTGATGGCGACAGAGGGGAACTTCAATAATGACGTGGGAGTACCCAAGACCTTGTTCCGACTGAGCGAGGAACACGACATCGCCGTGGTGGAGATGGGAGCCTCACATCCAGGAGACATCAAGACACTGGTAGAGACGGCAGAGCCTTCGTGTGGACTCATCACCAACGTGGGGCGTGCCCATTTGTTGGGCTTTGGCTCTTTCGAGGGTGTCTGCCAGACAAAAGGCGAACTCTACGATTTCCTCTGTTCCCACGAATGTCCTATCTTTATCAATCGTGACAACGAGCATCTCATGCGAATGATCAGCAAACGGCAAACGGCAAGTGGCAAACAGTCTGACATCTATTACTACGGACAAAGCGACAACCCCGATATCCTGATTCGTGGTGAGGTCGTCAGTTGCGCTCCCTTCCTGAAGTTCCGCTGGCGGGAGCAGGATATGGACACCGACTACCTGAGTGAGTGGATGGAGGTGCAGACCCACCTGATTGGTGCCTATAACCTCGATAATATGCTTGCTGCCATCACTATCGGTTACGTGAATGATATTCCTTTCGAGATGATCAACCACGCATTGGAGAATTATGTCCCCCAGAACAACCGTTCACAGATGACGGTCACGGAGCATAACCACCTCATCGTAGATGCCTATAATGCCAATCCGACAAGCATGAAGGCGGCACTCGAAAACTTCAAACTCATGGAGGTATCGCCCAAGATGGCGATTATCGGCAAGATGGGGGAATTGGGTGATGTTGAACAAGAGGAGCACCAGAAGGTGGTAGATATGCTTGCCGCCGCCCATTTCGACAAGGTATGGCTGGTGGGTGACGAATATACTGACACCAACCGCTCAACACTAACCGCTAGCCTCTTCCACGACGTGGAGGAAGTCAAGGCGGCGATAGCACAAGAGCAGCCACAAGGATATTACATCCTCATCAAGGGAAGTAACAGTAACAAACTCTTTGAGTTGCCAGCACTACTATGACACACCGACTGCTGCTGATAGTCTGCGCCATCCTGATGGTTGCCTGCCACGACAAACCGTCGCCAATGGAAGAGGGGAATGCCGTCTACTACTGGCGTACGGATTTGCGGTTGGACGCTACGGAGCGTGCCTTCCTAAAGCAGTATCATATAGATAAGGTGTATTGTCGTTATTTCGATGTGGTGATGGACGACTCCTTAGGACCCATGCCCAATGCCACTATTACCTTCAGCGACAGTTTACCCAAAGGCATTGAGATTATTCCCACCGTCTTTATCGTGGAGAACTGTATGCACCAAAAACCTGAGGGACTGGCTGAGAAGATTGTCCAAAGGATTCTCCAGATGAACGAGACGAACGATATCAAGGGTGTCAAGGAGATACAGATCGACTGTGATTATACCGCGAAGAGCCGTAAGAACTACTACGATTTCCTGACAACGCTAAACGCTAAACTCTCAACACTAAACATCAAACTATCGACCACTATCCGCCTGCATCAGTTATCGATGAAGGTGCCACCTGTCGACTATGGTGTACTGATGCTCTACAACACAGGACATCCCATGAAGTTCATGGAGCGTAACCCCATCCTCGACATCCGTGACGTGGCACCCTATCTGCGATATTTGGAAGACTACGACCTGCCCCTTGCAGCCGCCTATCCCGTCTTCCTCTGGCATCGCATCATTCAGGGTGTGGATATTGAGCATGTCGCTACCGCTGAGGAGATCCTCAAGGTAAAGACCGCCGTGGAGAAGGAGCGTCCAGAACTGAGACGCCTCATCCTCACTTATGACTTAGCAAATGATAATATTAACAGATATAAAACCGAAACCTATGAAAAGATCTATTCTCATTAGTCTTTTGGCACTACTCGCCCTGCCGATGCTTGGCTGTGGCTGGTATGGCACAGACAACATCTACCTGTATCGTGTCTACGATAGCAAGGAGTTCAGTGAGCGTGTTGACGAGATCACACGCGACAACTGGAAGGCGTATCTCGGTAATACTGACGAGTATTACTATTTCAATGCCGACGAGGTCATCAAGACGGCTCGTGCTAAGAACGACGCCCTGATGGCCAGTTACGTGCAGAACTTGCAGAAGTACCTGAAGATATGCGACGAGGTACGCTACGACCAGTGGGACTATCCCACCAAGGAGAAACTTGCCCAGCGCAACCAGGCACTGCGAGCCATTCAGGCGTATGCCCTCAGCAAGGTGAAGACGAAGTTACGCTCCCAGCATGCCCTGCTGTATATGCGCTGTAACATGGTGCTGGGACTGAACAAAGACAATGTCGCTTTCTGGGAGGGAACGGCAAGCCAGTTTATCGAGACCGTCTACAAGGACATGATGAAGAACATCTATGCCGGTGCCCTCTATAAGACTGGACGTGATGCCGAGGCAGCGGAGATCTTCGCCGAACAAGGCGACTATAACAGTCTGATGACCCAGTTCTATAAGCGTCGCTCATACGAGGCTATTCGTCAGGAGTATCTTCGCAATCCCAATGCTGGGGCATTGCCTTTCCTCTTGCAGGACTTCGTGAACAACTCGCAAGAGGCGGTGGATGGAGCAGAGGGAGGAAAACTCTTCGTCCGTGACATCAAACAGACAGAGGCGATGCAGATGGTACAGTTTGCCGGTCAGGTCGTCAAAGAGGGAAAGACCAACAACCCCGCCATGTGGAAGGCGGCACAGGGTTGGCTGGAATATCTCTTCGGCAAGAAACAGCAGGGCTACCAGGACATCCAGCAGGCGACACACATGGTTGGTTCCGAGCATGCGCTGTTGACAGCACGTCTCATCCACTTCTATATCAAGTCCGACATAGCGCCTCTCAACGACCAGTTTGACACATGGCTTACCGAAGAGTTGAAATGGTTTAAGGATCCGGATAAGCATCATTGGTTCAAGGATGCTGCTATGACACGTACCGTCAACCAGATTCTGTCTAAAAAATACGAGCGTCGCACCAGCACGCTATTAGGATTGTATAACGTTACTGGCAATGGCAACTTTAGCACACAGACCGAGAGCATGAAGGTCGAGGGGCTCGAGAAGTTCCTGCAGTATGCCAAGGGAGCCTCCGACAATCCATTGGATGCCTATCTCATTGCCAATATCCATTACGATGCGACCAGCATGGACGACCTCGTAGGCACCAAGCACCTGCGTGTTTGCCAATGGGAGCAGGCTATTCCCTGGCTGGAGAGAGTACCTGTGTCGTTCTACAACAAGCAGCACTTCTCCATCTATGCCATCAACCGCAGCGTTGATGTCGCCCCTTGGATTACACGCCAGTGGCTTAGCGATGCCGACTACGAGAAGACTGTCAACCTGAAGTCAAACTACAAACTCGATTTCGCACGCAAGATGCTTGCCTGGGAGAATGAGGCCGCCATCATGAAGGGCGATGCCCAATATCAGCGTTACTACGACCTTGCCGTTCGCTATGCACAGGCATGCAACTCGGGAGACTGCTGGTTCTTGACCCACTATGGAAAGAGCACAGATGAGAATGTGGTAGGAGAAAACGAGAAAGACTTCAACGCCATTGCCCGTCAGTTACTGCAGAAGGCAAGTCTGGCAAAGGACCAGCGACTGAAAGAGAAAGCACTCTTCGGACTCTGCTACTGGTATCTTAATCCCAGCAAGTGGATTACCGACGAGTGGAACAACACCACCTATCAGATGGATACCGTCGAGCATCCTGAGTCATCTCAGTTCCAGGCACTCCTCGCCTTGGAGAAGTTTGAGCAGTCCACGACGATGCCCACTGCCGATTTCATCTCTAATTGTGATGTCTACAAGACCTTTATGGACCGCAACAGGCATTAAGTAAATGTTAAAAACGGAAAAATATCTATCCCCCCATGCCCCTTTCTCGATTTATTGTGTTACCTTTGCACCGCAAAATCGGGATGTAGCGCAGTTGGTAGCGCACTACGTTCGGGACGTAGGGGTCGGGCGTTCGAGTCGCCTCATCCCGACAAGCACAAAGTCGGAAAGCGGAGAAAGTGGTTGATTTTCAGCCACTTTCTTGTTTTCAAGCAGAATTACTATTAGATTTTTGGCGGTTTTTTGGCGGTTTAAATATTTTTATGATATAACAGCAAAAATGTGAGAGGTACAGGGTATGTACTTCTCACATCTTTTTAGTCATCGATTAAAAAATCGACAAAAGCATCAGAACGTGTAGCCGTTCACGCTGTCCCAGTCGGGGTCGGCGGTCAGGCGGAAGGTGCCGTCGGTGGACTGGCCGTTGCCGCCGTTACCGAAAAAACTGCCAGTGTAGCGGGTGATCTGGTTGCGGGTGACGGGGACGTTCTCAAAGACGCGCTCCTTCACGGTGTTGTCGTTCGCATCGAGGGCGGTCACGGTGAGTTTCGTCAGCACGTCCTCCTCGGTGTGCGGCAGGGTGTAGATGTCGAAGACCGAGAGGCCGGGGGCAATAGTACGGTATTCGGTCTGCTTCGAGTTCACACACCCGTAGCCAGCCGACGGGCTGAAGGTCGAGGAGCCACCCGTGTAGTAGAACTTCAGGCGGGCGACGTTCGACGGAATTTCCTCGTCGGTCAGCACGAGCCGGAACATGGCCACGGCGCGGGTCAGCGTCAGGTCATACGACTGCTGGCTGTCGGTCACCACGAGGTCGCCATAATAATAAAAGGTGTCGGTCACTTTGTTGTTGGGGAACGTCACCTTCTCGGTCGAGGTGATGGTGGCGCTGCCGTCACAGCAATGGGCGATGACCACGAGCTGGTACGTGCCAGCCGTGAGCGTCAGGGCGACGGAGCCGAAGTTGCTGTCCGTGTCCTTCTGCGCCACGGTCTTGACTTTCGTGCCGTCAGCGTCGAAGATGGCGACGTTCAGGCGGGTACAGAGGTCGGTGATGTCGGTGGTGGCACGGGTGAAGACCGTCTGCTCAAACTGTGTCATGTGAAGGATGACGTTGGCCTCCTTCGCACTGGAAATATCCTCGCTGTCGAGGATGGGTTTCTCGCACGATGCTATCAGCAGGGCGATGGCGATAAACAAATACTTCTTCATGGTTTGCTATTGTTTGGTGATGGTGGTTACAGGCCGCACGTAGGTTGTAGAGGGAAAGTCTGTGTCGCCAGACGTGTCGGGAGTGCTAAGCATACGATAAAGCAGGTTGCCGTCTGCATCGGTATAGAAGTACCTGCGGGCATTGGTGAGCACCGTGCCACCGTCGGCACTGAACAGCGCATTGGCCATTTCGCTGGCCGAATAGATGGCGTTCAGTTCTGCCAACGTAGGCAGTCGCCAGCCACTGATGCCGTCCACGGCTGTAGTGGCAATCAAGTTGCTGATGTCCTCACTCAGCCCCTCTGCGTTGTAGGTATATGCGGTATGCGACTTGCCTATCGACGCTTCGTTAGGCGAGAGCAGCGTGGCAGTGGTGCCATTGTTGGCCAAAACGTAGCAGCCCTGATAGAGTGTGCCGACGGCTGGAAGCTCACTCACGCCGCCACCTTCTTCATTGCCGTTTCCTCCGTCGCCATCGCCCGACGACGAGCCGTTTTCGTCGAAGTCGAAGCGGATGGTGCGCTCACCCTTCCATTCGGCTCCCGTGATGGTGCCGCTGAGTGTTACGCCCACGGCCTCGGTGTACGTCCCCTCGATGCTGATTTTGTAGCCTGCCTCCAATTCATTGCTCGTTGAATAGGTGTAACTGCGAGTGCCGCTGGGCGTAGTAATACGCACTGTGATACTCGCAGGCGAAGACGATGGCGGCAGGAGATAGGCCGTCGCTGTGGACTGCCATGTGCGCCCGTCGCTCTGCTTTTCCAAGGCCACCGTGTATGAGCCGCCAGCCCCTGCATAGTTGCCGCCCACCATGAGCGACTGCCACAGCGGCGACACCGATACCGATACCGTAGTTGCCGCCGTCGGAACCTTCTTCATCACTACGCTTTGCAACAGCATCGTGCGCCGCTCCATGCCCAGCGTCACGGTGTTCGCCTCGCCGTCCGTGAGCGTCACCGTCGCTTGTGCCGCCATCAGGTCTGAATGTTCATGCCCCTCCCGTAGCGTAATCGCCGATGTCGCCAAAGCATCGTTCGCCGAAGGCAGCACGTAGTCCGATACCGAAGCCCCGCCCACGGCATACACCGAGTACGAGCCTTCCGTCAGCGCGATGTTCAGCGTCTGCCCCTCGTCGCCGATGGTCTGTGCCGCCCGGCATTCATCGCCTTGGAACACATACACCGTCACGGGGTACGCCACCGTCGCCTCGCTGCCCGTGCCGCCGCCGCGCGTCCGCACCTGCAATAAGGAGTTCTTGACTTGCCCAAAGTCCGGTGACATCACGTCCTCCCCGACATCGAGCCCTTTCTCACACGCCGTCAGCCCCAGCACCGCCAGGGCCGACGCAATCAATGATAAATGCTTCATTGTTAAAAATAAAATTTAATTATCTGGGACTATTCCCATTCCTGTCTAACGAAAAAGCCTCCCCGCCAGCGTATGTGACGGGGAGGCCCATGATGTTATCCTAAATCAATACCTATTGATGCGTTATTCTCTCATACTAATATCCATACACCAACCCATACTTCTCATGCAGTTTGCGGAGCGTGCCGTCGGCCTTCATCTGGGCGATGACGGTGTTGACGAGGGCGAGGAGATCGTCCTGACCCTTGCGCATCAGCACGCCGATTTCGCCGTGGGTGAAGGGTGCATTCAACAATGGGGCAGCGAGGCGCGGGTCGTTCTGTACATACCACGGAGCCTCGGTGATTTCGGTAATCATCACGTCGGCCTCGCCCTCGGCCACCTGCGTGGGAATCTCCTCGTTCTTCTGCCAGACGATGATCTGTGCGTGGGTCAGGTTCTCGTTGGCAAACTTCTCGTTCAGTCCGCCAGGATTCACCATCACGCGCACCTCCGGCTTGTCGATGTCGGCCAGCGACTGAAAGCGGTTAGCATCGGCAGCACGGCATAGGATGGTCTTGCCATTGGCCAAATAACCGTCACTCATCAGCATCGTCTCCTTTCGTGTGTCGGTAATGGTGATGCCACCGATAGCGAGGTCAAAGCCCTGCGGCTCCGCCAGCACGTCGGCGGTCAGCGTTGGCCATGAGGTCTGTACATATTCTATGTCTACACCGATGCGCTCGGCTATCTTCTCCGCCATCTCAATGCCGAAGCCCCAGTAGTTGCCATCGCCCTCTCGATACGACAGCGGACGGTAGTCGCCCGTGGTGCCCACCAGCAACTTGCCTTGCTCCTGGATGCGGGTGACAGTCGGCTGGTGAATCTTGCGCCACTCTTTGGCACGTACCTTGATGTTCCGTTGCAGGCACTCGCTGTAGAGCCACGGCTCGCAACTGTGGATGTCGCCCACGTTCAGGAAGCCACGAAACGGAGGATATTCCGATGCGCTGTAGCCGGTGGCCACGAGGACGTGATGCTCGGGCGAGACGGTGATGGTGATGGTGTCGTGGAGCGTGGCGGGCGTGGCATCGGTACGCCAGTTCACGGGGTTGATGCAGATGTCGGAGCCGGCAATGATGGGCAGCACGTACTTCACGTCCTTCACCGTGTTGTAGCAGATAGTGACACCCGTGTCGGTCTCGCCCTCGGCGGGGCGGATGTGGCTGCTCGCAGCCATGTCGGCCTTGGTCACCTTGTAGCCCAGGACGTAGGCGGCAGCCAGTTGGCTGTAGGTCTCGTCGTCGATGTGCTTCAGTAGTTCCGACTTCTCCAATAACACCGTCACCTCTGGATTTCCGTCCATCAGCCGTATCAGTTCGCTGCCGGCCTCCGTGTGCTGCCGCACTGGCTCTGGCGTTATGGGCGTATCTTCGGTCGAACAGGCCACCAGCACCATCAGGCAGCAGACGAGCACCCAATTCAGTTTCTTCTGTTTCATGTCTTATATCAATATTTTGGGTGCAAAATTACGAAAAATCTCCCACATTTGGGCAATTATGTGGAAAGTTTTGGTATTTTACGTGGTCGAAAGTTTCGCCGGAGTCTCGGGTGCGGGTGTCTACGGCGTTGAGGGTCGTGGTCGCGGCGCGAATCATTGTTTCTACGGCGTTGAGGGTCGCGGTCGCCTCGCCGTTCACGGTTTCTACGGCGTTGAGGGTCACAGTCGCGGCGCGGTTGGCGGTTTCTACGGCGTTGCGGTATGTTTGGCGGCGCGGGTAGCCGTTTTCCGGGCGCAAAAAGCCCCGCCGGGGACTTCGGCGGGGCAAATTTCAAATGGAAAGGGGTTACTGACCCCACCCCTGCCCCTCCCCTACATGGGAGGGGAGTGCCCTGCGGCTCGTTTGGGCGGTAGCCGCTCCCCTCCCTTCAAGGGGAGGGGTCGGGGGCGGGGTCTGTATCGACTTCCTAATAGTCGCCTTCGTCGTCGGCGAAGCCGTCGGTCTTCCAGCCGAGGCCGTCGCTGTTGCTGACGCTTCTGACACCAGGGCTGCTGCATAGCATCTGGGAGTGCTGAATCTTGATGACCTTCATCGAAGGCTTCTTGTATGCTTTCTTTGACTCGAAGTCAAAGTGTGGCGTTGCTTTCTTAATCATTGTTGTGTCCTCCTTTTTTTATTTAATGATTACTTTACGTCCGTTCACGATATACACGCCCTTTTGGGTGGGCTGGCCGCTGATGCGGCGACCGTCGAGGGTGTAGGTGCCGACGGCGGTGGCCGACAGTGTGTCGGCGGTCACGGTCAGGATGCCGGTCTGGCTCGACCCTTCGCCGAAGTCCATCACGAAGCGGCGGGCGTTCTGCTGGCCTGTCACTGGGTCGGCGGGCACGTAGAAGTGGGCGCGGAAGCAATTCAGCGTGCGGGTGTTCTGCGAGTAGCCCAGCTTGCTGCCGCTGCCGAGCATGATGATTTCGTTCACGTTGCCCTGGTCGCTGCCCGTTGCGCCGCTGGCCACGATGCTGAACGGCGAGTACTGGCCTACGAACTGGCACTTGTCGCTGCTGCCCGTGATGTCGAACTCAACGGCTGTCGGCGCGGTGCTGCTGATGGTGACGCCGGGGAATACGGGGTTGCTGATGTTGTCGCCCGTCGTCGCCCACTTCACGATGTAGGGCCGTCCAGCCACGATGCTGCCGCTGGGGGCATCGGTCGGGTCGTAGGCGGTGGTGAAGTTCAGCGTCAGCGTGCCGTCGGCGGGGTTGAGGTTCGATGTCTCTGTGTTCAGTTCCTTGATGGTGGCTCCGGCCAAGTCGCTGGCGGCTATCTGCGTGGCGTCCATTGCGAACGGCAGGCAGAGCGTGTTCCACGAGCCGTCCTTGTAGAGCGTGCGGTCCTGTAGGGTGACGCTGACAGTCTTTCCGTTGTAGCCGGTGATTACCTCGCTGTTATCGGCATCATCGGCCATGCTGATGGTGGTGATGGAGCCAGAAAGGCAGTACAGGCATGAGTAGTCGTCACCGACGGCGCTGTGGGTACAAGGCTCTACTTTCACCGTCGAGTTCATGCCAACCAGAGTACTGACGCGGTCGTTGCACCCTACCTTTGTTCCATTGTTCTTAACCATCAGTGCGTTGGCGAGTTGCAGTCTGTTTTGTTCGTTAATATAAACAGCATGATAATCCGTACCGGAACTGAGTTCGACCGTGCCACCTTGTATCATCACGGTGCCAGCATTTTCGCTAAGAGCGGTATGAACAGAAGATTCAGAACCACCACCGGTAGAGTAATCAACGTCTTTGCCCCTACCGATGGCCGAGCAGGTGGCGCTTGAAGCCTTCACCGTTCCACCCGTAATCCATATAAGGCCCGTTTCATGTATCTTGCATCCCTGACCAGGGCCAATGCCGGCTCCGGTGTTAGAACTGGCGGTGACATTGCCACCGCTGATGATGATACTGCCGTACATGTGGGAAGTGTCCTCGCTGGCAAAGCCCGCCGTGCCGATGCCTGCGCCAGTACCATAAAAACTGTTGCTGGCATCGCCGGCGATGACGGTGCCACCGGTGATTTTGATTTCACCGCCTTTGATATCACCCTCACGATAAGCGAAATGGAAGCCGGCTCCGACACCGATACCAGGTCCATGACCTTCGGAATAGGTCGTGACGGTGCCTCCGCTGATAGTGATGTCTAAGTCAACATACATGCCACTGCCATCAGCCTTCGCTCCACTTCCGATACCGGCGCCATCGTGCTTTGATATGGCGGTTACGGTACCGCCGGAGATGTTTACTTTGCAATAGTGGCCATCTATTCCGCCACCTATACCTGCAGCACTGGATATGCTCGTAGCTGTGACGTTTCCGCCTTCGATAGTAATGGTTCCGCTGTTGCCGTCTTCATTGGTCACGTAGTTGCCACCATAGCCGCTGTTGTAGCCACCGCCGATGCCGGCGCCGCCTTCACCGCCCGTCGCTACGACGACACTATTGCCTTCATGGACACAAATCGTACCACCGCCACCATCGTCGCCGCCGCCGATGCCGGCTCCGTGTTCGCCGCCCGTGGCTGCTATGTTACCGCCATAGATGTTAATATATCCGCCGTGGCCATTCTCGCCGCCGCCTATGCCAGCACCGTGATAGTCGCCCGTAGCCGTTACCGTGCCGCCGTAGAACGACGGCTGTCCGCCATCCCCCTCGTCGCCACCGCCGATGCCAGCACCAAGTCTGCCGCCCTTGGCCGTCAACATTCTCGTCACCGCTGCCGATGCCCGCTGCGTATTGGCCGCCTTGTGCCTTCACGCTGCCGCCATAGACGAAGAGTCCACCCTGCGATGGCGTCTGGGCGAAGCCTCGCTTGTCGCCGCCGCCTATGCCAGCGCCATACTTGTTGCCCGTAGCCTCGACGATGCCGCCCTGTACGACGAGTACACCGCCACAGGCCTCATCGCCACCGCCGATCCCTGCCGCATCGCTGATGCCATCAGCATTGTTTGCAACGAGTTTGCCCGTGCCGCCGCCCTGTCCATAAATAGAGAGTTTGTAGCCGCTCTCCAGTTTTATGTGGGTGACGTTGAGCGTCATACCGTCAGGGATAATCAGGTGGACATCGTCGCCCTGCACGTTGATTGCCTTATATTCGGAGTTGCCCGTCACCACATACCAGCCGCTGGACAGGCCTACCCAGCCGCCATCGCTGGTGTCATTGCCGTTGATGGCGGTGTAACTGGAGCAGGTTCTGGTCGTCGAGACCACCTGCTTGTTCGTTTCATCCCACGAGCGCTCTACATAGCTGACATCCTGCGCCTGTGCTGTCGCTACGCCGCATAGTGTCAGGAGGGCGGCCAGCATCCATAGTCTTATCTGTTTCATATTTCTTACTTTAATTGCTTGACAGATTATTGATTCAATTGTTTTACAGGGAAAGTGAAGTAAGTGTCGGGGAACGGCTCGTCCTTCAGGGTGAAGTGCCACCACTCGGTGTCGAGGGGTTTGAAGCCGTGGGCGAGCATGGCGCGGCGCAGAATCATGCGGTGGGCGAACTGCTCGGCGGTGATGCTGCGCTTAGGTTCAGCAGGCGATTTCGAATTGTCGCCCGTGTACTCCCCCGTCTCAGGATTGCCGCAGAAGTCAGGATGGCTCTCTGGGCCGAACCAGTCGAAGGTGCCGCCCATGTCGAGTTCCTTCTCCGTCGCCATGTCGAAGAGCGTCAGGTCAACGGTGGAGCCGCGGGTGTGGCCGCTCTTCTCCATGATGTACTCCTGTTCGAAGAGCACGCTCTTGTCGAGGTCGGGATAGAAGTAGGGCTTCATCTTCGTGTCCGAGAGGTCGGCAGCCCAGCGCACAAAGTGGTCAACGCCTTTCTGTGGGCGGTAGGCATCGTAGATCTTCAGGCGA
>JAFUTI010000037.1 GCA_017471465.1 Prevotella sp.
AATTCGGCCGCGCCCTGGCCAACATGCCCGGTCTGCAGCGTCGTGTGACGAACCAAAATACGCAATATTTGGTCGTAAAACTGTAAAAATGGTGGTGGAGGTGGTGGATATCTACCACTTCCACCACCATATCTGCCACTTTCTAACAATCATGTTGTCAGTCTGTTATGCGTGAAAGTGGTAGAAGTGGTAATATGTCGGGCAAAAATTTTTTTGGGGGTAGTAAATACAGGAAGCCCTTTTTTGAGCACTGTTTCACGTCGGCCAGCAAATTTTCCGCCGATTTTTTTGTCAGTTCAAAATAAATGATTACTTTTGCGGCGATATGAGTAAGTTCATCAATCCTTTCACTCGCCCATCTACGACATACTCTGCGAAACGGCCAACGGCGAGAAGATTATTGTCGAGATGCAGAACAAGAGCCAGCCTTTCTTCAAAAATCGCAGCGTCTACTATATGTCACGCTCGATAGTGGAGCAGGGTGAGCGCGGCAACGCCTGGCATTACGACATCAAGGCCGTCTATCTCGTAGCCCTGCTGAACTTCAGACTCGACGGTATGAAGGCCAAGTTCCGTACCGATGTTGCCCTGATGGACACAGCCGACAAGACATTGTTTAGCGACAAGTTGCGTATGGTGTTCCTTCAGTTGCCCTATTTTGTGAAGGAAGTGGATGAATGTACCAATCATTTTGAACGTATAATTTATGTATTGAAACACATGGAGATATTACAGCGGATGCCGTTTCTGGCACAGGATGCCGTATTCAAGCGCTTGTCGGAGATTGCCGAGGTGGCATCGATGACAAAGGAAGAACGCCGTCAGTATGACGAGAGCCTCAAGCACTATCGCGACACCATTGCCGTGATGGAGGGACAGTATATGGAGGGCAAGGCTGAGGGCAAGGTCGAAACTGCACATAGGATGAAAGTCGATGGCATGTCGCCGGAGTTGATAGCCAGATACACGGGCTTGACGGAAGAGCAGATCGCTGCGCTGTAGCCTCTACATATTATATATTACGCCTCATCGGTGGGAAATTTGCTGACGGTCAGCAAATTTCCCGCCGATTTTTTTGTCAGTTCAAAATAAATGAGTACTTTTGCCGCGGAGTTTCTCTGCACTCGTGCAGACGGACACGGCTCAAAGGCACGGAGGTGCGGGCGGCGGACGGCTCCAAAGACATCGCCGGTAAATAAAACGAGAAGCATTGTGCTTTCGTCTTGTGATTTGGAACCTAGGAAATTTCAATAGCGAACAAGATGGCATGATGGCTCTCTCACGCGATAGCGTGAGATTGTTGTGTCATTATATCTTTTTCGCAATGGTTTTCCTAGGACCACAAATCAGAAGATGTAGGACATACGCATTCTTACGCTTCTTTTTTTGTGCGTCCGCACATCAACAGGAGTGTTTCGGCGAACCTGCGAAACCTAGTTTTTCACTATTTAATAACAATCTAAAATCAAAACAATGAAACAAAAATTACTAACAATCAAATCGCTCCTCGTCGCAGCGCTGCTCGGCGTGGGAGGAAATGGTGCATGGGCAGATGCCGGCGATGTAACAACGCAAGCAAACATTGACTTTAGCAATGCCATTACGGATGGAGCCGTCGCAGGAACAGTGAATTCCATGAGCATTGGTACCACCACAGATTTTGCTACTGAAATTGCGGGTGAAGTAGGTGCAAAGTACCTGTTCCTGGGAGATGGTACTAACACTGTTACAATACCCTCTTCACAATATGCTGGAACCAAGGATGTGGTTACTATCCAGTTTGACTTGGCTCTTGCCGATGGCAGCAATAACCACGCTGCATTTTACATTCAAGATGCTGATGGAGCCAACATTGGCTATATGAAATGTGCACTTTGGGATGCAGGATCTTTGAATGAGACGAACTTGGGAATAGAAATGAACACAACCACGTTCAACAAAAACGGGACAACCCCCAAAGATGCCCTTTGGAACAAGCGTACAAGTTTTACAATCACACTTAACTACCTCAACAATACAATTACCACAGTCAGCCAAATTCAAGGCGGAAGTGCTCTTGAGCCCATTGTGGTGAGTATGACGAATAGCAATCCTGTAGCAAAATTTGTTGTTCAAGCATGGCCTTCTAGTGGTGCAGGTGGAGCAGGTAGACGTGCAAAGTTTGGCAACCTTGTCATACAAACAACCGAAGGTGATTACTCGGTTGCTACCGCTGACTATACGATAAATTGGAAAGTGGGCGATGAAATTGTGAAAACAGATACACGTTCTGGTGACGTAGGCACTGGTATCACACTATTGGCAGCAGACAAGGAGACATTCTTCAATGCTGGAAACACTAAGAAATATAGTTACGTTTCAGATGATAGTAGTGAAAGAACTATTGCTAACGATGGGACTACTGTGGTAACTGTTACCTGTGAAGAGGTCGGAAAGTTTAATTACAGTGTAACAACATCCGTAGGTTCTGTCATTGAGGAAGGCACACTCTACAATGACGAGACAAAAACAATTTCGTGGTCAAAATACATTGAGAAAGATGGTGCCTACTATCAAGCAACAGCACCGTTCCAGTTTACTGTAACGAAAGATGCAAAAACGAAAGAAGTGAGTGTGACGTCATCACAAGTCACACAGTTCGTGGAGACAACGTCAAGCAACTGGGGTACTACGGGTGAAAATAACTCAAATCTTTCTGGAGGAGTTGCTTACCGTGGTGTCTCTAAGGATGGTACAAAGACAATGTTGACAGTAGCAGAGACAGGCGTGTATTCTATTAACTACGCAGTATTCAGCACAAATACTGGTTCTGGTAAGGAATTTGATTTCTCCCTCTACAAGAATGATGCTTCTGTAGATGCCAATTTGATTGAGACATTTAGCGTGAACCACTCTGTAACTTATGTGCTTTCAACAGGTACACGCACTATTAACAATGTAATATTGGTGGCAGGTGATAAGATTATTGCTAAGTCTGGCAACACAACTTGCGCTCTTGACTATATTGCAATAGCAAAGACTGGTGAGGCAACCGTCTCTAAGACCATCACTGCCGCTGGTTGGGCTACCTATTGCTCGCCATACGCTTTGGACTTCTCGTCGGCTATCGACAACCTCGATGCTGCATATATCGTGACGGGCGGTGCCGACGGCGTACTGACGAAGGAAGCCGTGACGACGACTGTTGCTGCTGGCACAGGTCTGCTGCTGAAGGGCAGTGCAGGCACGGTGAACATCCCTGTCGCAGCAAGCGGAACCGATTACTCGGCAACAAACAAGCTGATGGGTGTGACGGTAGCAACGGAGAAAGCTCAGAATACAGCATACGTGCTGATGAACGATGCCACGAACGGACTTGGTTTCTATCTGAATGGCAATGAGACGGCCTTCACCGTAGGTGCCAACACGGCCTACCTGCCTGCTGACTTTACAGCTTCAGCTCGCAGCTTCTTCCTGCTCGACGGCAACGATGCAACAAGCATCGGTTCAGTGAAGAGTGAAGAGATAAAAGTGAAGAGTGAGGTCTACAACCTGAAGGGTCAGCGCGTCAGCCAGCCCACAAAGGGTCTCTACATCGTGAATGGTAAGAAAGTCGTAATTAAGTAAAGTAAAAGGAGGAAACAACGTATGAAAAAGACATATCAGAATCCGGAAATAAAAATTGTCAGCGTACAGACAACACCGATACTGGCCGGTTCGCCGGGCTACGGTGGCACTACTACAGCGACCGAAGGCAACCTTAGCCGTCAATACGGCGGCGCCTTCTGGGACGATGAGGAATAGAAACCCCTGGCGCGAGGCCAGCCCCCGACAGACGGGGGCTTCCCGTGTTAGAGAGCCGCGCACACGGCGTCCGTGAGGATACCAGCACGGCATGTAAGTTAATAAAAATAGTAGAAAGAGGCGGCCCATCCGTGAGGACGGGCCGCCACTGTCGTTAAGTACGTACTTTTGTCTTGAACGGATGGCGGATTTTTGGCTGGTTATTTGGAACTTTCACTTATTTTGTCTAACTTTGCCAACGGAACGAAAAGGATCCGTTCGGCAGAAACATTATGGACTATGATTGATTTAAAGCGTTGTACGAAGACGGTGTGCCAGATAGCCCGGCGTGCTGGTGCTTATATCAGGGAGGAACGTGGAAAGTTCTCGGTGGAACGCGTGGAGCGTAAGCACGCCCACGACTATGTGTCGTATGTTGACAAAGGTTCTGAACGGCTGATTGTCAGTGCCCTGCGTGAGCTGTTGCCGGAGGCAGGCTTCGTTACGGAGGAAGGGACGGCGGGGCTGTCGGACAGTTCGGAGCTGTGCTGGGTCGTCGATCCCCTTGACGGCACGACGAACTTCATCCACCGGTATGCACCCTATGCCGTGAGCATCGCCCTGCTGCAGGGCAAGACGGTGCTTGTCGGCGTCGTCTACGAGATATGTGCTGACGAGTGCTACTTCGCCTGGAAGGGTGGAGGAGCCTATTTGGAGTTAAGAGATAAGAGTTATGAGTTAAGACTGGAGCCGATTCATGTGGGCACGAGTGGTATTGAGGACGCGCTGCTCTGTCTGCAGCTGCCTTACAATAGCGATGCCTACAAGCCTACCGCCAAGCACTTTATCGACACCTTCTACGGTAGGGCAGCCAGCATCCGCATGATAGGCTCGGCAGCGATGGCTCTCTGCTATGTGGCTGCCGGCCGTCTCGACGGCTATGCCGAGCAGTATATCGGTCGCTGGGACTATATGGCTGGCAGTCTGATCGTGATGGAGGCCGGCGGAAGAGTCACCGACTACTCCGGCTCGTCGGACTATACGCAAGGCAACAGCATCGTGGCTACCAACGGACGGGTGCATCACGACCTGCTTGAGGCCATAGCCGGCGCATGAGCAGTCATGGATTGTGAGAAACCACTGAACGGGAAGATGATGAAAGCAGATATTGAGGAGCGTGTGCTCCATTTCAAACAGCCGGCAGGGACGTCGCGCGGAGTGTATACCGAGCGCCGTGTCTGGCTGGTGACAGTGTCCGACGGTTCCGCCGTTGGCGTAGGTGAGTGTGCGCCGCTGCCCGACCTGAGCTGCGATGCGAGGGCGGACTATGGCGACGTGCTGCGTGGGTTCTGCGACCAGCTGGAGCAGATGGGCCAGATAGACTACGAGGCGATGCGCGACTACCCGTCGATGCTCTTCGGACTGGAGACGGCACTCTTAGAAGTGAAAAGTGGAAAACGGCTCTTCGATACGGCGTTCAGCCGCGGCGAGGTGGGCATACCCATCAACGGCCTGGTGTGGATGGGCAACTACGACGAGATGCTCCGGCGGATGGAGGAGAAGCTGGAACAGGGTTTCCGCTGCGTGAAGCTGAAGATTGGTGCCATCGACTTCGACCAGGAGCTGGACTTGGTGAAGCGCATCCGCGAACGTTTCTCGTTTCACGAGGTGGAGCTGCGACTCGATGCCAACGGGGCATTCCCTTACGAGGAGGCCCTTTACAAGCTGGAACTGCTGTCACAATATGCCATTCACAGTATCGAACAGCCCATCCGTCAGGGACAGTGGGCCTATATGGCCGAGCTGTGTCGTGAGTCGCCGCTGCCCATAGCCCTCGACGAAGAGCTGATAGGCGTGAACGACCGTGAGATGAAGTCGCACCTGCTGAATGTCATCAAACCGGCGTATATCGTGCTGAAACCCTCGTTGCACGGTGGTATGGCCGGCTGTCGTGAGTGGATAGATGCCGCCCGGCAGCACGATGTCGGCACGTGGATAACGTCGGCCTTGGAGAGTAACGTCGGGCTGAACGCCATTGCACAGTTCTGCAGCGTGGTCTATGGCGATCATATCACGATGCCGCAGGGCTTGGGCACGGGTCAGCTGTTTACGGACAACATAGCGATGCCACTGGAAATCCGTGGTGACCAATTATGGGCGTTGAGGAATTCTTGAAGGAATGGCATAACGACAGCCCGACAGTGCTGGTGCATACCAGCGGGTCGACGGGCGAGCCGAAACCCATGCGGGTCGAGAAGCGGCGCATGGAGGCCTCGGCACGGATGACGTGCGACTTTCTGGGACTACGTGAGGGCGACACGGCCCTGCTCTGCATGTCGCTCGACTATATAGCCGGCAAGATGATGGTGGTGCGGAGCCTGGTCAGGGCGCTGCGGCTGATAACAGTAGAACCCAGCGGAGAACCGCTTGCTACTGTGACGGAGCCGCTGGACTTTGCGGCGATGGTGCCGTTGCAGGTGTGGAACACGCTGCGGGTGCCTGAGCAGCGGGAGCGGCTGATGCAGATTCGGCATCTGATTATCGGTGGCGGGGCCATTGATGATGCCATGGCGGCTGAACTGCGGACATTCCCCAATGCCGTGTGGAGCACCTACGGCATGACGGAGACGCTGTCGCACATCGCCCTCAGACGGCTCAGCGGGCCTGAGGCTACCGAGTGGTACACGCCAATGGCGGGCGTCAGCCTGTCGCTGACGGCAGATGGCTGTTTGGTTGTCGACGCCCCTGCCGTGCACGACGGGCCATTGGTGACGAACGACATCGCCGAGATAGCTCCCGACGGGCGTTTCAAGATTTTGGGGCGTAAGGATAATGTCATCTGTTCCGGCGGTCTGAAGATACAGGCCGAGGAGGTGGAAAAGTCGCTTCGTGCGCACTTGCACGAATCTTATATGATAACAAAGCGGCGTGACGAGAAGTTTGGTGAGGCTGTCGTCCTGTTGACGGAGGGTGACACGGCCGAGGCCCGCGACGTCTGTCAGCGCGTATTGCCCCATTATTGGCAACCGCGTGACTATGTCCATACTGACCGCATACCGCTGACGGAGACGGGGAAGCCCGCCCGCAAGCAGGCAGAACAGTTGGTTCAGAAGCCCTCGCGGTAGAAGTCGAGCGCCTCCTCTATCTCTTGCTTCGTTGCCGTCTGGTTGATGCGGATGTCGCCGACGCCGCCCAGCAGTGTGAAGTTGATGTCGCTGCCGACATTCTTCTTGTCGTGCGTCATCAGTTCCAGCAGGGTGGGGTAGTCGTCGCAGGTGACGGGCATGCGACCGTAGACATCGGTGATGAAACGCACCGTCTGCCTCATTTTTTCTATTGGGAATCCTGTCTTGACGTGGCTCAGGTAGAGCTCGCAGATGAGACCGTAGGCAACGGCATAGCCGTGGAGGATGGGCTTGCGCTTCAGCGCCAGCGATTCGAAGGCGTGACCGACGGTATGGCCGAGGTTCAGGGCCTTGCGGATGCCGCGTTCCGTGGGGTCTTCCTCCACGATGCGCTCCTTTACTTTCACAGAGTTCTCCAGCATGCGGCTCAGGTGATGATAGTCGATGACGTTGAGGTCGAAGTTGATGAGTTCGGCCCATACCTCTTCGTCGGAGATAAGCCCGTGCTTCAGCATCTCGGCATATCCGGAGCAGATGTTCTCATGGTCCATCGTGCGCAGGAACCGGGTGTCGAGGATAACGCTCTTGGCTGTGCTGAAGACACCAATCTCGTTTTTCAGGCCCCCGAAGTTGATGCCTGTCTTGCCGCCTACCGAGGCGTCGACCATGGCCAGCAGCGTCGTCGAGATGTTGATGTAGTTCATGCCCCGCTTGAAGGTGGAAGCTGCAAAGCCGCCGAGGTCGGTCACCATGCCGCCGCCCAGGTTCACCATCAGTGAGTGGCGTGTGGCTCCGCCCTGCTGCAGGCAGCTCCATACGTGGGTGAGTGACTCCAGTGTCTTGTTCTCGTCGGTGGCGCCGATGACGATGACGTCGGCACCTCTCAGACAGTTGAATCCGCCAATCAGCGGGAGACACAGTCTCTGTGTCGTTTCGTCGACCAGTATGAAAATGCGGTCGTGTTCACACTCTTCCACAGCGTTGGTGACTGCGGTTTCCAGATTTGTTGAGATGATAACCTTCTGTTTGTCCATATTCAGCGTGCAAAATTAAAAAAAATAATCGAAAAAAGCGTCACGGATTAAACTTTTCTTTTCGAAAGACGTCAGATAGCTGTAAACCATACACTTTTTATGAATAAAACATTACTCTTGATGGTCATCGCCATGATGACTGCTACAACAGCGCTGGCACAGCGCACCATCAGCGGAAAAGTGATAGAGAAAGAGACCAACGAGGCCGTCATACAGGCTACCGTCGCCCTGCTGAAGAGCGACTCCACACTGGTAGCCAACGCCGTGACCAACATGGACGGACAGTTCCAGACGACGGCTCCGCAGGACGGCAACTATATTTTGCGTATCACATACGTGGGATTCAAGACCTATACCCGTCGTGTCGCCGTAGAAGGCGGAAAGCCTGTGGCCTTGGGCACTATCACCATCAGTCCCGACTCGAAGATGCTGAAGAACGTCGATGTGGTGAAGAATATTGCCAAGGTGACGACGAAGGACGACACCTTGATTTATAATGCCGGCGCCTACCGCACGCCCGAGGGCTCTGTCGTTGAGGAGCTGATAAAGAAGCTGCCCGGCGCTGAGGTCTCAGATGACGGCACAATCAAAATCAATGGCAAGACAGTGCAGAAGATCAAGGTCGACGGCAAGGAGTTTATGACCGGCGACACGAAGACAGCCATCAAGAACCTGCCCACGAGCATCGTCGACCGCATCAAGACCTACGACGAGAAGAGCGACCTGAGCCGTGTCACCGGTATTGACGACGGCAACGACCAGATGGTGCTCGACTTCGGACTGAAGCAGGGCATGAACCGCGGTATGTTTGCCAACGTCGACGCCGGCGTAGGTACCGAGAGCCGCTACAGTGGCCGCGCCTTCGGTGCCATCATGAAGGACGACCTCCGTATGATGGCTTTCGGCAATGCCAACAACACCAATGACATGGGCTTTGGCGGCGGTGGCGGCGGCGGACGCTTTGGCGGTGGCGGCCGTAACGGGCTGCAAGCCTCAAAGATGGCCAGCGTCAACTTTAACTATGAGAAGACCAAACTCATCAAGCTTGACGGTTCCGTTCGCTGGAATCATAATGACGGTGACACATGGAGCCACTCGTCGACGGAGAATTTCGTCGCTACCACCGGTTCGTTCTCGGAGTCGATCAACCAGAACTACTCACGCTCCAACCAGTGGAACGCCCAGATGCGAGTGGAATGGACGCCCGACACACTGTGGAACATCAGTTTCCGCCCCAACTGGAGCTACGGTTCCAATGACGGTACCACCAGCAGCGGCTCAGCCACCTTCAGTGCCGATCCATACACCTATACCAGTTCTACGGATAATATCTCAGCCATTGTGTCGCAGATGTTAGGTGTCGACTCCGCGCTCGTCGTCAACCAGCGTCAGAACGGCGGACTCAGCTATAGCGACTCCAAGCGGTTTGGCGGCACTCTCCAGGTGAACCGCAGACTCGGCAGTCGCGGACGTAACATCACCATACAGACAGGTGCCAACTACAGCGACGGTGCCTCAGAGTCGTTCTCGCGCAGTCTCGTCGACCTCTATCAGCTGGCAACAGGTGACTCCACCTACCAGCGTAACCGCTACAACGTCACACCAACCAAAAACTACGATTATAATATCCGTCTGACCTACAGCGAGCCTATCTTTACGGCCACTTTCCTGCAGTTCAGCTACAACTTCCAGTATCGCTACACCAAGAGCGACCGCTCCACCTACGACTTCTGGAGCGACGATGACGTCACTCGTCGCTATGACATGCGCGGGCTGTCGCCCGACTATCGTCAGTGGGACACGGTCTTCGGAGCCCTTGACGGACACAGCTATGACGAGTTCCTTGACACCAGCCTGAGCCGATTCTCACAATACAAAAACTATATCCATACGGGTGAAATCATGTTGCGTTTCATTCGCCCCAGCTATCAGTTTAACGTCGGCGTGCAGATTATCCCGCAGTCGAGCGAGTTCACCTATCGCTATCTGTCAACCGACACCGTGACGACACGCTCGGTCGTCAACTGGAGTCCGACGGCAAACTTCCGTTGGAAAATCAGCGACCGCGGCAACATGCGTTTCGAGTACCGTGGTAACACCGGTCAGCCCTCGATGAGCGACCTGCTGCCGATTACCGACAACAGTGACCCTCTGAACATCACGATGGGTAACCCGGAACTGAAACCTTCGTTTACGCAGTCGTTCAACTGGCGTTACAACAACTTCTTCGAGCGTCACCAGCGCTTCGTCTTTGCCAACCTCCGATTCTCGACCACCAGCAACTCTGTGGCTCAGATGGTGAAGTATGACCCCACCACGGGCGGACGCACTTCAAAACCCGAGAATATCAACGGTAACTGGAATATCGGCGGAAATCTTACGTTCAACACCGCCCTCGACACCCTCGGACGTTTCAGCCTGAACACCTCTACCGACGGTAGTTATGCCAACAATGTGGGCTACATCGACCTCTATCGCGACGGTAATGTCTCAAAGATGTCGACAAAGACGACGACTATCGGCGAGCGGCTTGGTGCCAGCTACCGCAACGACTGGTTAGAGTTCGAACTTAACGGCCGTGTGCAGTACAACTACTCGTACAACGCCTTGCAGGAGAACTCCAAGCTCAACACCTGGAACTTCAACTACGGTTTCAACACCACTCTGCAGGCACCGTGGGGGATGCAGTTCACCACCAGTCTGAACATGTCGAGTCGTCGCGGTTTCAGCGATGCTGCCGCCAACACCAACGAACTGATATGGAACGCACAGATTTCGCAGTCGTTCCTGCAGGGCAAGCCCCTCTCCGTCCGTCTTGAGTTCTACGACATTCTGCGTCAGCAGTCGAACTTCTCGAGGAGCATCAGTGCCATGATGCGTAGCGACAACAGGTATAACAGCATCAACAGCTATGTCATGCTGCGTGTCAACTACCGCCTGAATCTCTTCGGCACGAAGGAGATGCGGCAGAATATGCGTCGCGGCGGCGGACCTGACGGTGGCGGCTTTGGCGGCGGACGCGGCGGTGGCCGTCCTATGGGCGGCTTCGGTGGCGGCGGCTTCGGTGGCGGCTTCGGCGGTGGACGCCGCGGATAAAGAAAAAGCTTCGGGAATCCCCCCGAAGCTTTTTTTTTGTATCGTCAGATGTCGGTCGCGGTTATTCGGCTTTCTCAGCCTCTGCTTCCTCTTCTTCCTCAGGGTCGGCGAAGTCGGTGATGCCAGCCTCGACGAGGATGTTGTACCACTGGATGAGTTTCTGGATGTGCGAGTTCTTCACACGGTCGCGGTCCCATTCGGGCAGCACCTTCGTGAAGTAGTCGTGCAGTTCCTCGGGCTTAGCTTTCTTCGGGTCGATGCTGGCTTTCTTGCCGCCTTCGAGTTTTTTGATGCTTTCGAGGATGGTTGTCAGGGGCACGTCGTCGGTCTCGCTGTACATGGCGACATCGGCGAGCGACGTGATGCGGTCGGTGGCAAAGGCGGGCAGACGGCGGTGCGTCTGGTCGAGGGCTTCAACGATGAAGTTGTTCTTACCGCGTGACAGCAGTTTGTAGAGGCCGGGCTTGCCGGCGATGGCTAAAATGGTTTCTTGCATAGTTGTTCTAATATAATGTTTAATTGTTGATCGATGTCTTGTTCACCGTCGTTGACGATTTCAAAGTCGGCCAGCTGACAGACACGCTCCTGTGGCCACTGCCGCGCTATCCACTGCAGGGCTTTCTCGCGGTTGATGCCGTCGCGTCGCATGATGCGCTCTATCCGAACCTCTTCGGGGGCGGTGACTGCTATGACGCGGTCGACGTAGCGGTTGGCGCCTGACTCAAACATGATGCCGCTCTCAAGCCACTCAAAGCCGCTCTGCTCGAAGTCGGCGAAGACGGCGGGGTGAACGATGGCGTTGATGGCGCGGGCGTTCTCCTCGGAAGCAAGCAGATACTGCGTCAGCGCCTGCTTGTCGGGCTTGCGGCCAATAAGTTGCTGCAGCTGCTGTCGGATGGCCATGCCTCGCATGAGCCGTTTGGCAGCGGCGTCACAGTCATAGACGGCGATGCCGCGCAGAGCCAGCCGTTGGGCCACGTAGCTCTTGCCGCTGCCTATCCCTCCTGCTAAGCCAACCTTCATTCGGCTTCCTCCTCTATCAGATAGTCTACCTGCTTGTCCACTAAAGTGGCGCGGGTGACGCCCGACGGTACCTGTTGCAGATAGAGGTTACACTTCTCTGAACGCCCACTGACAATCTCTTTATAGTCGGCAATGACGGTAAAGTCGTCGGGCGACAGCGTACGGTAGATGTTGACACCGGTAACGAACTTCACGGAGGCCTTGGCGGGGAAGGTGCGCAGGAGCTTCCCTTCTGGCAGGTTGACGCACTTGATGGGTATGCCGTCGATGCGCTCTTCGGTAAGTACGTCGGTGAAGAACGTGACACGCACCTGACTGGGCACCGTCTTAACACCCTCCATACGGCGCAGGTGGCAGTCGACGGCGAGGGTGTCGCGGAAGTCGACGTAGTTGAGCGTCTCGGTGTAGACCATGTGGATGCTGTCAAGCCGTTCCTCGGAGGCGTAGACCATGACGCTGTCGGGCGAATAGGTGACGCTGCTGAGGAAGTAGAGGTGCTCCGGGATGACACGCCCTTTCCAGCGGATAGGCACCTTCTTGCATGTACCGGTGTTGTAATAGATTTTTAGCTTCTCGGGCTTGATGCTGACAATCTTGCTCGATGCAGCCGTGTACTGTTTGACAATCTTAGTAAGCTCAGTGGCAGAGATGATGCCAGTGCCGTTACCCTGGTCATAATTTTTGAAACTGGCTTCAACGTGTCTCAGACTTTCGCCGTAGAGATAGGCCAGGAGGATGATGCCGCGGTCGCGTATTGTCACGCGTACGGTGTCGGCCTCATCGCTGTTGAGCATGATGTCGGCGGGGATGTCGGTGATGTGCACAGGAATGGTCACTTCCTTCTCGTAAGTCTCGTTAAGGGTCATCAATAGCCAGAAGATGCCCGAGAGCATAAGGAAGAAGAGGAAAATCAGAAACTCCCTATTCCTGTGGCTGAAGAGGAAGCTCCTGATAATGACGATGATTCTCTGTACGAAGATCATGGAGACGGGGACGGCTATTTCTGAAGCGGCATAGCGGTCATGTCCTTAAAGACGGAACCCTTGTCGACGGTAATGACCACGTCGCGCGCAATCTTCACATCGACAGTGTTCTTGGCCAGGTCGATGCTCTTGACTGTGCCGTAGATGCCACCGCCGGTCACGACGGGTGTACCCTCTTCGAGTGAATTCTGGAATTTTTGAATCTCTTTCTGCTTCTTCTGCTGCGGACGGATCATGAAGAACCACATGATAGCAAAGATGGCTACCATCATCAGGATCATCGACATGCCGCCGCCACCCTGTGCTGCCTGTGCAGCTAATACGATGTTTGTCATTTGTTTTGTATTTTTTTTTGCGTTATTATTTCTTGTCGTCTATACGCTTCATCAGACGTCCGGTGTCAATAAGATGTCGGGCGATGGTGTCGAGCATGCCGTTGATGTAGCCGCCGCTCTTGGGCGTGGAGTATAGCTTGGCAATGTCGACGAACTCGTTGATGGTAACGCTGACAGGAATGGAGGGGAAAGTCATCATTTCAGCAATGGCTATCTGCATGATGACGACATCCATATAGGCCAAGCGTGAAAAATCCCAGTTGCGGGAGGCCTCACTCATATAGTGCTGATATTCGTCGGCATTGAGAATGGAGGAACGGAAGAGTTTGCTGGCGTAGTCGCGGTCCTCCTCGTTGTCGTACTCAGGGAGCAGTTCCTGCTTGGAGCCGTTCTGCTCGTCGAAACGCTTGATGGTTTTCAGCACGAAGGTGTCGACAACCTCTTTGTCGTCGTTCCAGTAAAGACTCTGTTCCTCAAGCAGGGCTTCCAAGTCGCTGTTCTCCTGAATAAACGTGCGGTAGAGGCGGCGCCACAACTCACGGTCGGTGGCGTAGTCGTCGCTGGGGGCTGCCATGTAGTCTTTGTATATCTGGCTCTGCTCTATCTGTTCAAACAGCTTGCCCACAAACTCAGGTTCATCGGCCCACGTCCATTTCTGTGAACTTATGAAGTCGCAGAGCTGCTTGTTCTCAGCCAGCTGAAGCGAGAAACGGTTGTAGGCAAAGCGGGTCGAGGGTTTAGCTGTGCCCTCGCGCATGGCCTTCACCTCCATGATTTCCAGCCGGCGCTTTGCCTCCTTCGACAAGGCGACTATCAGTGCCAACAGATAGTTGTACAGGTCGTAAGCCTTGGAAAGGCTGAAGGTAAGTTCCTTCTCTGCCGTGTCTATGTTCTTGTTGCCGTTTTGATAGTAAGCGTAGGTTAACTGAACTATCTTAATACGTATGATTTCGCGATTAATCATATCCCTTATGGTTTGTTTCGACTGCAAAAATACTCATTTTTCACTGATTATGCAAGAAAAACACTTTCTTTTTTGAAAAAAAACATGGATTCATAATTCATAATTCATAATTTTTTTGTACCTTTGCAGCCGCTTTTACAAAAAGCACACCGTGTGATGGTGAATTAACCCATTTAAGTATTAATTTAGAGTAACACATTTTAGTTATGAAAGAATTTAGCGTAAGCGGTCAGAAGCGTACCGCAACAGGCAAGAAAGCCTCAAAGCTTCTGCGTAAGGAGGGGGTCGTACCCTGCAATCTCTATGGTGAATCAAAAGATGCAAACGGTCTGCCCGAAGCCCTGGCTTTCCAGGTGAACTTCGCTGATATCCGCAAGGCTATCTATACCCCTCACGTCTACGTGCTGAATCTGAATATCGACGGCAAGGAGCACAAGGCTATTATCAAGGAGCTGCAGTTCCACCCCACGACAGATGCCCTGCTGCATGCCGATTTCTATGAGGTGAACGAGAAGAAGGACATTACCGTCGGTATCCCTGTCAACCTGACGGGCCACGCCAAGGGTGTGCGTGACGGTGGTCGTCTGAACCTCTCTATCCGTAAGATTGATGTGACTGCTCCATATAGCAACATCCCCGAGAAGCTCGACATCGACGTTACCAACTTGGAGTTGGGCAAGGCCATCAAGGTTGGCAGCCTGCAGTTCGAGGGTCTGAAGATTGCTACCTCTCCTGAGGTTGTTGTCTGCTCTGTGAAGGCTACACGTGCTTCACGTGCCGCTGCTGCCGCTGAGACTGCACAGTAATCCGATAGGATATGGACAAGTTTTTGATTGTTGGCTTGGGCAACATAGGACCAGACTATGAGAAGACCCGCCACAATACAGGATTTATGGTATTGGACGCTTTTGCTAAGGCGTCCAATACTGTTTTCAGCGACCGCCGTTACGGTTTTGTGGGCGAGACGTCGCTGAAAGGTCGCAAGGTGGTGTTGCTCAAGCCCTCGACGTTTATGAACCTGAGCGGCAATGCCGTGCGCTACTGGCTCAACAAGGAGAATATCGACCAGCACCGCATGCTTGTCGTCAGCGATGACGTGGCTCTGCCTTTAGGACAGTTCCGTCTGAAAGCCAGTGGCTCCAACGGTGGTCATAACGGTCTGGGGCATATCCAGCAGCTCATCGGGCAGGACTATCCCCGGCTGCGCATGGGCATCGGCAACGACTACCCTCAGGGCGGACAGATCGACTGGGTGCTGGGCCGCTATAGCGACGAAGAGATGAAAGAGCTGCAGCCGTCGATTGACGTGGCTGTGGATATTATCAAGAGCTTTGTGCTGGCAGGCATTGATGTCACGATGAACCAATATAACAAGTTAGGAAAGACATGTCAGAAGAAGCCCGAATAGACAAATGGCTCTGGGCCGCGCGTATCTTCAAGACGCGTACCATCGCTGCCGACGCCTGCAAGAACGGTCGGGTCATGGTGAACGACGTACAGGTGAAGCCGTCGCGCATGGTGAAGGTGGGCGACAAGGTCAGCGTGCGCAAGTCGCCTGTCACTTATTCCTTCCGTATCCTGAAGACCATCGAGCAGCGTGTAGGCGCCAAACTGCTTCCGGAGATTTATGAGAACGTGACAACGGCCGACCAATATGAACTTCTGGAGATGACGCGTATCAGCGGTTTCGTCGACCGCCAGCGCGGTACGGGCCGTCCTACGAAGAAAGACCGCCGGCAGATGGATGCTTTCTTAAGTTTAGAAGATTTTTTTGATGAAGAAGATTAGCATTTTATGGGTACTTGCTACCTGCTGTCTGCTAACGATGGCTGCACAGCGAAAAGGAAACCTCGTAAAGGGTGACTACGGTTACCTCTACTGCCACATGAACGGTGCCGGACCAGCCTGGACGGCATACGCCCTGAGCCGTGACGGTTTTCACTATCACGACCTGATTGGCGGCGACTCCATCTTCAGTGATGCCGTGATGACTCCCGTCGAGGGCCGTTCACGTGATGCCTATATCTGCCGTAAGCACGACGGCAGCGGCTACCTGATGGCGCTGACCGATATGGATGCCTCTGAGCGTAGCCGCAAACGCCTGAACAAAGTGGAGACATGGGACAGCTATGCCATCTCGCTGTTGCGCTCTGACGACCTCATCCACTGGCAGTCGGTAAGCTTCGACTTCCGCCGTGGACTGAGCATCTTCTGCGACCCCGACACAGCGCGCAGCGTCTATCGCGACTGGTCGACTGTCAACCGTGTGTGGGCACCGCAGATCATGTGGGACGCCGACTACCTCTGGCCTGACGGCAGGCAGGGCGGCTATTTCGTCTACTACTCGATGTGGAACCGTGCCGAGGAGAAGTACGACCGCATCTACTACAGCTATGCCGACGAGTCGTTCACACGGCTGACACAGCCGCGGCTGCTCATCGACTGGGGCTATGCCACCATCGATACCGACATCAACTGGGTGGAGGCCGACCAGCAGTGGCACCTGATGATCAAGAAGGAGGGCGGCAAGCCGGGACTCTTCACTGCTACGGCCAAGGAACTGACGGGCCCGTGGAGCGAGCCTGTCGAGGATGACTACGTCAACTTCGAGGGTAAGAAGAAGTGCGAGGGCGTCTCGGCCTTCCAGCTGGCAGGTAGCGACGAGTGGGTCATCGGTTACATCGAATATTCGTCGCGTCCGAAGAACTACCGCCTTTGTCTGGCCGACAAGTTTATGCGCGGATTCCGTGAGCCCCGTAACATCGAGGGCGTCCGCGGTCCGCAGCACGGCTCCTTCCTGCGCCTGACGAAACGTGAGTATAAAAGGCTACAGCGCTGGGGCGACAAGTTGAAAAAGTAGAATCCGTTGCCACCTTGCCACCCTTGTTGCAACCTCGTAACCATCTGTGCGTCAGCTAAATACAGAAAGGTGACATGGTTGCAAGAAATGACGAAAAAAACTGTAAGCTGCTTGCTTACGGCGGGAAATTTGCACGTCACAGCAATTTTTCCGCCGTTTTCTTTGGCCGTTCGGAAAAAGTTTGTATCTTTGCGGCAAATCTAAGCATTTATGGACAACGGAAAATATCTCGACCCGAAGGCCGACCTGACCTTCAAGAAGGTGTTCGGCGAGCAGGCCGACTTGGTCGAGACATTGCTTCCCGATAACCTTCGAAGTCAAAAGGCGTTTATAGAGCTGCCGAAGTTCAAGCCGCAGACCATTAAGGAGCGGAAGATGGCCGTGCTGTGGCTGCGTTTCCTGACGGAGATAAACAAAGGGACACACGAGGCTCCGAAGGAACTGTTGGAGAACCCCGAGACGGGAAAGGCCCTGAAGATTTTGGAGAAGTCGGCTTACACCGAGGGTGAGCTGTACGCCTACGAACGCTATTGGGATTACGTGAACTACGAGCGCGGCATCGTGGAGGGCGGATACTACAAGGGCAAAGCGGAGGCGGAGGCGAAGGCGCAAGCGAAAATAGAAGAGGCAGAGGCTCAAGTCAAAGAGGCAGAAGCGAGGATGGAACAACAGAAACTGGATACAGCCCGACGGATGAAAGGCAAAGGCTTCGACGTAGAAGACATTGCAGAGATTACCGGCCTGACGGCTGAGGAAGTAGCCTCGCTGTAGCGACCCATCTTTACTTATCTCTTATGGCGCGAAATATCCACGCAAAAAAGCCAGATGCGCCTGAAAAACGTATTGATTTCTTGTGTCTCTCATGGAAAACCAGCCAACAGCCTGAATGACATATATAAAGATTAGAATGAGGCAAACAGTAAGAATATAATGAACACACCTGCCAACAGAGATTTCCAATCGTCTATGAGAACATATTAGTGTCCCCCACAAACAACAGACAAAAAGAGAAGCATAGACTTTGGGAGCTGCGAAACAATTTGGCAAAGTCCTGCTGACGGGCAGAGTGCTGCCCATCAGCAGAAAAACAAAAAAGCATTCGTTGATTATTTTTGAATTAACTCGCATTCTGTATGATGGCCTTCTAAGTCAGGGTTCTTGCCGAAATCAAAATGCTGGTAAAACGAATACCATTTGCGCTTGTACTTGAAATTACAGTTGAATATGTATTCCAGAGGAGGGTCTTTCACGACATCAAAGTGAGGATTACTGATAACCAAAGGAATGGTATATGTCATACCATTATGAGCACGTTTCTCCACAACCGCTTCTGGGATGGTATAACCGGCAGAGTCAGAATGGTCGGTGTCCCAGAATTTCAAGACGATGCGTATCTTCTCCGTGTCGCTCAGAACATACCGGGCGTTAACATTCCCATTGCACATCGGGACGGACAAATAGCGGGCATAAAAATCTTTTCTCTTGACGACCGATTTCTCTTCTGCAGATTTCAGAACTTTTACTAAAGCATAGTTTTTATTGAACTCTTCACGAGTTATGCCGCCACTCTTTTCATACTGCCTTTGATTAACAAGTTGGAAGTGAGGGCTGTTGATACTTCTTGCACTATCAAACAACTCACTGTATGGAACCTTGTCTGCCAAGATACCTGTGGCGCGACAGGAGGCGAGCTGGGAACAAAAGAGCACCCCACAAACCATAGTCACAAGAATGGATATCTGTTTTCTCATTGTATAATAATAAATCTTGCATTCGCGGAATCGTCATTTTCTTTGGCCTTAAAGCTTGCTTGTATGCCAAACGCAAAGGAGCCCAGCATTGTGGGAACAGTCACATTCCCTATGCTCACAGGGGGTCTCTGTCCCCCTGTGAGCCTAACAATGAGATTAGGACTCACTGTCCGCTGACTCGACTGCCTGTCTCAACCTGAGCATGGCGCAGCAGCTGGCAGACCGTTCAGAATCACGCAACTATTCCACTTTACTTATTGCTGTTAGACGCAACTTATAATAGCTCTGTCCTCCAATTCTTGGCGTGATATTGGTTTCTGCTATATCACCTGAGAATTTTACTCTGAGGTCTTCGACTTTCAGACTGTCTGCCATATTGACAGGATAATATACAACGGTCTCATCGATGGTTCCCGCCGTGTGTGATAATATCGTCCAGCT
>JAFUTI010000038.1 GCA_017471465.1 Prevotella sp.
GGACTACGACGGAAAGATTACCTTCTCGTCGTCGGACGAGAGCGTGGTGAAGGTTGACCCCGACACCGGCGTGCTGACCGTCACAGGTGCCGGTACGGCCATCATCAGCGTGAAGGGCGCGGAGACCGACTACCGCCTGGCCCCCGCAACGAAGACCTACACCGTGTTCATTGACAAGGCCCGTCCCGTATTCTCCTTCGCCCAGGCCAGTGTGACGGCACAGCTGGGCGAGGCCGTGCCTGAAAACAAACTCACGGTGGGTCTCTACGACGGCGAGGTGACCTACGCCAGCAGCGACGAGGCTATTGCCACGGTGGATGCCAACGGCGTGGTGACCACGAAGGCCCCCGGCCAGGTCATCATCACCGCCACGGGTGCCGAGACGGAGAACTGCTACGAGGCTCAAAAGGCCCAGTATTCGCTGACCGTCAACGACCCCAGCGGCATCAGTGAAATCGTGAATGGTCAATCAGCCAACCGCAAATACTTCGATCTGCAGGGCCGCCGTATCATCGACAGCGCCGCCAGAAAGGGCATGTATGTCGTAGACGGCAAGAAAGTGATAGTGAAGTAATTTTCAAGAGATATAAAGAAATCAAAATCTGTAGCAAGAAGAAAAAACATTCTAAACAGACGATAATCTCAACTTTTATTCGTACCTTTCTTGCGTCCTTTCGGTAGCAAGCGTCTCCTTCGTCGCCGAGCGGCACCCGATGATGAGTCACAACAAGGCTGGTGACCCGTCATCGGGTGTTCTTCGACAAGCGAAGCGACCATAGGTCAAGCGCATTGAAGCAATTTGTAGCAGTTCTTTGCTTGGCAAAGCGGCAGAGCCGAGCGCGGAGAAGTGAGTACGGTCTCTATATCGTAACCCATTTTTTACTCAATCTCCCAAACTGCCTTTAGATAAGAAAGATTGCGATTTCTGACAAAGTTACGGAAAAACAATGTAACTGTCGAGTTATTTTTATAGAAAAGAGGTGTGGGTTGCTGTGCGGATGCCAATATTGTAGTCTTATGATGCAGAAGCGTTTTTTCCCTGGGTATGCAATAAAAGCGTCCGAAAAATTTTGTTTTTTCCGTAACTTACATTATTTTTGCAGACAAATTTCAGATGATATGGAGAGAAAACAGATTACTTTCGACACTTTTGTGCGCGGTGTGCTGGGCGTCATCATTGTTGTAGGCATCGTCATGCTCCTTAATAGGCTCAGTGGCGTTCTGCTGCCCTTCTTCTTGGCGTGGCTACTGGCCTACCTGCTCTTTCCGATGGTCAGGTTTTTCCAGTATCGCTGCCGCCTGCGCTACCGCATTGTGGCCATTCTCCTGTCGTTCCTCGTCTCGGTAGCTGTCTTGACGGGCATTTTCATGTTGATGATTCCGCCGATGATAGCCGAGGGTGGACGGGTGGCCGACCTTGCCATCCACTATGTGCAGACCGACGAGACCATCAGCAACATTCCGCGAATGGTGCAACAGTTCGTGCACGACCATGTGGACATAGACCAGTTGAAGAAGCTGGTGACGCAGGACGGATTTATCGACACCGTCAAGGAGACCATTCCCAAGGTGTGGGCCGTCGTCTCTCAGAGCATCAGTATTCTCTCGAGTGTGTTCACGTTGACGATGGTTGCCTTGTATACACTGTTCATCCTGCTTGACTACGAGGACTTTACAACCAGGTGGCCTCAGCTACTGCCACGCCGTTACCGCCCGTTTGCCCGTCATCTGGTGGCTGACGTCACAGAGGGTATGAACAAGTATTTTCGTGGACAGGCTCTTGTGGCGCTCTGTGTGGGTGTGCTCTTTAGCATTGGCTTCCTGATAATCGGGTTCCCAATGGCGGTGGCCTTGGGTATGTTCATCGGTCTGCTGAACATGGTGCCCTACCTACAGCTCGTTGGCTTCATACCCACCATCATCCTGGCTATCGTCAAGGCAGCCGATACGGGGCAAAACTTCTGGCTTATTCTGTTGATGGCTCTGGTTGTCTTTGCCGTTGTGCAGGTTATCCAAGATACCATCTTGACGCCGAAGATCATGGGGCATGTCACAGGCTTGAATTCAGCTATCATCCTGCTGTCGCTCAGCATCTGGGGCTCGTTGCTTGGCATCCTCGGCATGATTATCGCACTGCCGTTGACGACACTTCTCATCAACTACTACCAGAAGTATGTCATCAAGCAGAAATAAGCGAAAGCGGCCCCAGTCTCAGGGCCGCTTTCTTATTGAAGACTATTTCAATATTTTTCGTCCATTGCTCAGAAAGATACCGTGACAGGGTATGGCAGTCTTGACACCGCTCAGCGAATAATAGCCGTCATTGGGCATGGCGGAACTGCTGAAGGCGGGGATGGCTGTCGCCAGCTGCAGATACTGTTCGACATCTTCAATGAAGTTGATGTCGTAGATGTGGCTCTGGCCCGTCGTAGAGGTCAGACCAAAGATAGTCATTCCCATGCAAACTGAGGGGCGGTCGCCTGTAAAATTGTCGTACAGGCCGCTGGCGCTCATGTCCCAGGCGATGACCTGCTGCGTCTGGCCGTCGACGGTCACCTCTTTGACGGTGGTCGGTGCCACCTGCGACCCGCGGTTGGTGCCGTTGAGCCACCACAGGTAGCTGGCGCCGTTACCGGTCTTCAAGTTGGTGCCCCTGACGATAAGCCACTTCTGAGCCTTGGCGATAGTGTAGTCCAGCTGACTGTAGTTGAGCATCAGTGCCACGTTGTTGGCACCCGTTCCGGCGTTGACATGGATGATGTTCTTTTCGGTGTCGTAGGTGATGTTCGAGGCTGCCACGCGACCGGCATCACCCGTCGTCCACTGGCTGCAAACGAACTTGTAGCTGTCGGCGTTCTCCTCGTAGCCGCTCATCAGGCGCATGTAGTAAAGTCCGGGCATCATCGTCGACGACGAGGCCGTCAGGCGGACGACGAACTTCTCTTTTGCCGAGCCGTCGCTGTTGACGGCGAGTGAGGCTGGGATGGGGAACTCCACGTTGTAGAAGCCGTTGACGGCGTTCTTTGCCGACGAGGCCACGGTAATGTCGGCAATCTTCGTGCCATCGACAGTCAGCGTGCCCTTGCGTCCGCTGTCGGCAGTGGTGAAGCGCAGCATGATGCTGAGACCGTCCGTCATACCGTTTTTGTTGAAGAGTGAATACTGTACGAAGCCGTTGGCACGGGCGTCGCGATAAGCCTCGCCGTTGTAGTTGCCTGTTGACGATTCGCTGGAGTAGCTGTACTCATGTCCGGCCTCGCTCTGCTGTTCGCCGGGCGCCACAAAGTCGAGCGTGCGCGCGGCCAGCGCCTCGCGTTCCGCCTCGGTCTTTGCCATCGAGCTGTTGGCAAAGTTCTCCTCGGTCTGCTGATACCAGTAGCATGTGTAGCGGGCGTGGTGAATCTGGTAGAAGGGCACTAGCTTCAGAGGTTGCTGCCACTGATAGGAGCTGACGCCTGGACGGCTAGCGTCGATGGTAAAATGGATGTTGTTGGAAGTAGAATTCGGCAGAGGATCGGCCAACTCTGCCGGATTTATGATGCGCGAGAGCACGTCGGCGCGCTTGCCAATGAGCAGGGGTGCGTCAATAAGACTCTTGCTGGAGGCCATTGAGCCTGGGGCATGGTCCATGCGACCCTCGCCGCCGTATTCGTTCTGCAGGGCTTCGTAGGTGAGACCCGTCTCGGCTGCTTCGGCAGGGCTGACGGCAGTGGTCTGGGCAGCAAGTAGGATGGGACCGTACTTGAAGGCGATATAGTCCGTGTAGTTGGGGCACTCCTCGTAGCGCAGCTCCATGGGCAGACTGACGGTGATTTCGTCGCCCACCTGCCAGTCGCGAGTCTCCTTGATGTAGTAAGCCTTGCCGTGCTCAACGTTGTGTGCCACTTTCTCGCCGTTGACCGACCAGTCGAAGTCTTTTCCTGCCCACTGTGGATGGCGGATGGCGATGGTGTAGTGGCCGGCCTTGCCGATGGTGAGGGTAGTGGCCTGCTTGTTAGGGAAGTCTGTCGTCTGGGTGATGATAAAATCGTCACTTAAGAGGCGGGACGGGGTGAAGAGGTTGACGTAGAGTGTCTCGCTGCCGTCATGGGTGTAGATGAAGTGTCCGTATTTGGAGTGGTTCTCCATGCCCGTACCTACGCAGCACCACATGGCCTGGTTCACCTGTGAGTAGATGCGGTAGCCCTGAGGACGGAGGGTGGTGAAGTAAACGTAGCCGCCGGTCTCGGGATCCTGTGTCGAGAGGATGTGGTTCCACATGGTGTTCTCGTAGAAGTCGGCATAGCGGGCGTCGCCTGTGCGGTCAGCCAGCATCTCCGAGAGCTTCAGCATGTTATTGGAGTTGCACGACTCCGGACCATCGAGCACGTCGATATAGCGGTTAGCGTACTGAGCGGCTAGGAAGTGCTCTGAGACGGAGTTGCCGCCAATGCATGTCGTGCGGTTTTGGGCTACGTCCTGCCAGAAGTTCTCGGCGGCTTTCTGGTAGGCGGACGCTGTGGCGTCCTGATCGAAAATGCGTTCCATGCCTATGTATTTAGGCACTTGCGTGTTGGCGTGCTTGCCGTCGAGGAAGCTGGTGCTGAGCGTCTGCAGACCGTTGAGCATCGTCTTGTGGGTGTACTTCTTGGCTGCTGCCAGATACTTCTGGTCGCCAAAGAGCTGATAGGCATCGAGCAGCGATTCGTTCATGCCGCCGTGTTCAATGCCGAGCAGTGTCTCCATGTCGGCATCCGTCACTTTGCTGACAACGTTGACGCTCCAGTCGGCCAGTTTCCGGAAGACGTCGCGAGCCACCTCGCTGCCGCCGTAGACGTAGGCATCGCGCAGACCGGTCAGAATCTTGTGTTGGCAGTAGAAGGGCACCCAGCCGCCGTGGTTGCGATACTTGGAGATGTCTCCCCGGAAGAGTGCCTTCCAGTCATCGTTGATGGGTTGTCCGCCGATGAAGCCATAGAGGCCCTCGGTGTCCTGGTCGTACTCGTCCTGACAGTCTTTCATCACCCTCACCATGTAGTCCATGCGCTCCTTCAGCCGGGTGCGCACTGCATCGTCGTGACAGGCAGCGTAGGCCAGTGCCAGTGCCGACAGATAGTGGCCGCCGACGTGGCCGCTCAGGTCGAACGACGCGTCGCCCCAGTTCGTGAAGTTCGGGTGCTTCTGCTCCCAGTTGGCATAGGGGTTGTCGCCCGTCTTGATGGTGGACAGCGTCGATTGTCTGACGTAGGGCGTCAGCAGGCGGTCGACGTCGTACTGCATCAGCGTCTCGATGTTCTTGTCCATGGCCGTCTTCATCGGGCCGTCGGTCAGTGTCACCTCCTGCAGGTCGAAGTGTTTCGGGTAGAGCAGGCGCTGAGCCTTCACCCCCGAAACACAGACGGCCAACAAGGTGATGATGCATAGTCTCTTCATCGTCTTGTCGTTTTTTGGTTGTTTTCCTGTGAAGTTATTTCTTAATCTTGTAAAGACGGAATGCCATAGCAGGCACGTCGTCAATCAGAAGGGTCGCCTTCTTGCCGGCATCAAGTTTCAGTGTGCCGGTCTTGGGGATGATTTTCTCAGGCTGGTCGAGTGTGTTCTCGTCGTCCATCGAACCGTCGTGGCTCAAAGTGATGACAGCGGCGGTGCGCTCGCCTTTCATGCCGTTAAGGTTGATGTTGACGGGCTGCGGCTGTTTCGAAGTGTTCACCACCTTGATGATAATCTCGCCTGTCGTCTTGTCAAACACCGATGAGGCGAACAGACCGTCCTGTCCTTCCTGGCCGGCCACGGGCTTACCCTGCATCGTCAGCGGCAACACGTTGGTGCCCTTGTTCATGGCAAACATCTGCTGGACGTAGTAGCTCACCGACTTGAATGAGCGGAGGTTGTCATACCAGATGGCATCGGGACGCCACTGCCAGCCTTCGACATGGGCGAAGAGTGGAGCGTAGGTAGCCATGTGGACGATGTCGGCGTTGCGCTCGATGCCCGTCATGTGGGCAGCCTCGTAGATTGAGGTCTCGAAGTGGTTCCATTTCTTGCCCTTGCCGTGGCAGGCATACTCGCCGGCAAAGACGCGTGGCCCCTTGCGGTCGTATGTGTCGTAGCGCAGGCCGTGAGAGAGGAACCACTGCTCGTTACGGTAGTAGTGCTCGTCGTAGAGATCGACCTTTAGCTCCTTCATACGGGGCTGCAGCAGGTCGAAGTCCCAACCCTCTGAGTTAGGACCGGTGGTACCGATGAGCTTCAGTTTAGGGTATTTCTTGCGCAGGGCGTCGCTGAACTTCTTCAGACGCTCGGTGAAGACAGGACCGTAGCCACCATGCTTCTCGTCGTAGTCCCATTGTTCGTTGCCCACGCCGAGGAACTTCAGGTTGAAGGGCTCAGGGTGGCCCATGTCGGCACGAACCTTGCCCCACGTCGTCGTGATGTCACCATTGGCAAACTCTACGAGGTCGAGAGCATCTTGGATGTAGCTGTCAAGCTGGTCGAGGGGTACGTGGACGCCGGGCTTCGTCGGGTCGGGGTTCTGGAACTGGCAGCTGAGACCGCACGAGATGACAGGCAGTGGCTCGCATCCGAAGTCCTCGCAGAGCAGGAAGAACTCGAAGAATCCGAGGCCGTAGGACTGGTAGTAATCGGGGAAGTAACGGCTGGTGAAGGTGTAGTGCCAGCGGTTCTCATTCAAGGGTCGGTTCTCCACGGGGCCAACGCTATTCTTCCAGTTGTAGCGCGTCTCAAGGTCAGTGCCTTCGACGATGCAGCCGCCGGGGAAGCGGAATACGCCGGGATGCATGTCGTTGAGTGCCTGTGCCAGGTCCTGGCGCATGCCGTTTTCACGGCCCTTCCACGTCTTGACAGGGAAGAGCGAGACGTGCTCTACGTCGGTCGTCACCTTACTGTCGCCCCATACGCGGAGGTGAGCCTTGGCAAAGGTACGCTTGGGTTTGATGATAGCCGTGTATTTCTTCCACGCCTTGCCACTGACGTCAACACTCGCGTTGCCTATCTTCTGGTCGTCGCTCATCGTGGCGTTGTCGACAAGGTCTATCCACAGTTTGGCGGAACCACCGTCAGGCACACGTGCCCATACAGAGAAGCGGTACTCCTCGCCACCCTTGATACCGATGCCGAAGAAGCCGCGGTTCTCAATCATCGTGTGCTTGTCGCTGTGGCCTGATGGAGCCAGTCGCGCGTAGTGGGGATTGCGTTCGAAGGGACCGTCGTCCTTCAGCGTTACCTTGCCCGAGATGTCCCAACCGGCAAAGGCGTTGGGGAACTCAAACGAGCGGTTCATAATCAGTTCGGCATAGAGACCGCCGTCGGCAGCATAGTTGATGTCTTCAAAGAAGATGCCGTACATGGTAGACTGTACGGGTGCCCCCAACTTCGTGGTTTTCACGTCAAAGACGTGTGACTGTGCCAGAGCCGGCAGGGTTGCCGTCATAGCAATGGCGCAAAGGTAATTTTTCAGTGTCATAATCAGGTTATTGTTATTGAGTTATTCGTTCGTATGGTGCAAAATTAGTTAAAAAAATGGTAAAAAGCAAGGTTTTACCGATAATTGTTGTATTTTTGTAACAATTATTAGAAAATCGCTTTTTTACGGTCAACAAATTTTTATGCAATGAAGACGATATTAGTAGCAGAAGACAACGACAGCAACTACATTCTGATGACTTATATACTGAGACGCAGCTATCAGTTCCTGCGTGCCAAGAACGGCCAGGAGGCTGTAGACCTTGTGGAGAAGGGCGGTGTCGATCTAGTGCTGATGGATATCAAGATGCCGGTGATGGACGGTCTGGAGGCTACAGGTAAGATTAAGGCTGCTCATCCCGACTTGCCTGTCGTGGCACTGACGGCCAACGCTTTCGAGAGCGACCGTCAGCAGGCTTTGGCAGCCGGCTGTGATCAATTCCTGTCGAAACCTGTCAGCGCTGAGAAGTGTCTGGCAGTCATCGACTCCTTGATAGGTAAGTAGTGCATGGCTGTCAACACTCTTTTAATTATCATCGGAATTGTGATGGTGCTGTGGGGAGCCGACCGCTTGACGGAAGGAGCCTCGGCACTGGCACGGCGGATGCATGTACCAGAGATTGTCATTGGTTTGACTATCGTAGCAGCAGGCACGTCGGCACCGGAACTGTTTATCAGCTTGGCGTCGGCACTAAAAGGTACACCCGATATGGCTGTGGGTAATGTCGTCGGCAGCAACATCTTCAACGCACTGCTCATAGTCGGCTGTGCAGCGATGGTGGCTCCGATGGTGATAACCCCTTCTACCGTCAAGAAAGACATGCCCTTCGCCGTAGGCGCCTCGCTATTGCTACTGGCAGCCATTCTTTTCGGGGGTGATGTCAGCCGTCTGGACGGACTGTTGTTGTTGGCGTTCTTTGCCGTCTTTATGGTCTATACGTTCCGTGTGGCATTGAAAGGCAACACCGCTTCCGATAGTCCGTCAGTCGATGCCACTCCAGTGTGGAAAAGCCTACTGTATGTCGTGGCAGGGCTGGCAGGTCTTATCATTGGCAGCGATCTCTTTGTCGACTCTGCCTCCGACGTGGCCCGACGGCTGGACATCAGTGACGGCGTTATCGGACTGACCATCGTTGCCGGCGGAACGTCACTGCCAGAACTGGCGACAAGTGTTGTCGCCGCCAGGAAAGGACAGTCGGCTATTGCCATTGGCAACGTCATAGGCTCCAATGTGTTCAATATCCTGCTGATCCTGGGCTTGACGGCAACCGTTAGTCCGATGGCTGTACAGGGTATTACCGTTGTCGACCTCTCTGTGATGGTCGTCAGTATCCTGACGGTATGGGCCTTTGCCTATACTAAGTTCACTGTAACGCGGTGGGAGGGGGCAGTCCTCACGCTGGCTTTCCTTGCTTATATGGGCTGGCTGCTCTACAATCTGTAATAAAGCGACAGGAAAGAAAAAGGCTGAGAATCTTCTGACTCTCAGCCTTTCTGTCGGGATTACTGGACTATCAAAATGATGATTAAAGGAAATCAAAGATGATTTAAGTTGCATACTTTGTGCTGATTTTCAATAACTTACACAAATACACCAGCAACATTAATAACCTTAAAGAATGTTAAATTCCCGTTATCACGGGAAAATTACGGGAAAATTATTTGTATTCCCGTGGCATTATTCTTACCTTTGTAGCCAGAATCCAATGTGTCAATATTTTAAAGTTCGCTTTTTATATTTGCCGCAAAGGTACACAATTAAGTTGAGAACAACAAATATAAATCGATATTTCATATGGA
>JAFUTI010000039.1 GCA_017471465.1 Prevotella sp.
CTGCTGGCTGGTATCGCAAACATCTGCTTGCCAAGTGCGAGGCCAGAAACACCGCTGAACTGGTGCGAAAAGCCTTACGCGAACACCTTATTTAAAGAATTACAACTCCAAACCACCCTCGCTTGGTGTACGGAATTGGAAATAGCACGCTCGGTGTGAAACTTGTGACCTTCTGCCGTATAGATATCGCACTCAGTCACAATGTCCTCCACCAAGTAAGAGTATTCTTTCTTATACGTTGCCATTGTCTGTGCTCTTGATGATTTTACTGAAAAATTCATCTTTGCTCATAAGCACAGGCTTGACAGTTTTCTTCATACCCTGCGTCAGTCGTCTGACGCGGAGTGTCATGTTGTTAGCTCTCTTTGAATGGGGCTTTTCCCTTTCAAGAAGCACAGAACCATTGCTATTGACAAACTGCATCATAACGTTATAAGTTTGAAATTCCGCTGCAAAATTACGAATTATTTCTCGAATTAATGCTGATTTGGTGGAAAATCTTGCATTTGCCAACTAAATTCTTTGGAATCCAAGAAATCTGTAAGGCATAATCGGGCGCACCCGGATTTTTCCGTGGCAGCCCTCCACAGACCATGCATGACTCCATAAGCAAGGGTGTTGATTTGTATATCTGCCCAAAATATTGTACCTTTGCACCATATTTTATAAAGGTATGACAGAGAAAGAGAGGACTTCCTCGTATTTCCCCGTTTTGCCTTTGTTTCAGGCCGATTTGCGTTAATCTTCCAAAATATGAAGGTTTTTACAACCTTTTTCCGTAACTTTTTTGTAACTTTGCACCAAAATTCGTCTTTCTCATGAGCGTAACAAAGATTATCAGCCAACATACGAGCAACAGACAGTTCTCTTTTGAGGTACTGCCGCCGCTGAAAGGAACGGGTACCGACCGCCTATTTGCCGACATCGACAAACTGGCAGCACTGGAGCCCGCCTTCATCAACATCACCACCCACCACTCGGAGTATGTCTACCGCGAACTGGAGGACGGACGGTTTGAGAGGAGCCGCGTGCGCCGACGCCCCGGCACCATCGCCATTGCCGCTGCCATCCAGCAGCGCTACCACATACCTGTACAGCCCCACATCATCTGTAGCGGTGCCACGGTAGAGGATATCGAGTACGAACTGATAGACCTGCAGTTTCTCGGCATCCACGACCTGCTGCTGCTGCGCGGCGACAAGGCCAAGGAGGACAGCCGCTTCACGCCGACACCCGGCGGTCATGCCCACACGACGGACCTCATCCGCCAGGTGCAGCGCTTCAACGACGGCTTCTTTGCCGACGGCACACCCATCAAGAATCCGGGACGACGCTTCGACATCGGCGTGGCCTGCTACCCTGAGAAGCACGAGGAAGCGCCCAACCTGGAGCGCGACATGCAGTACCTCAAGGAGAAGCAGGACCTCGGTGCGCAGTACGCCGTGACGCAGCTGTTCTTCGACAACGCGAAATACTTCGAGTTTGTTGCTAAGGCAAGGGCGATGGACATCACCATACCCATCATCCCCGGCATCAAGCCCATGGCCAAGCTCTCGCAGTTGACGGTGGTCCCCAAGACGTTTCACTGCGACATACCGGAAGCGCTAGCCCGCGAGATTGTGAAGTGCAAAACCGACGAGGACGCCCGTCTGCTGGGTATTGAGTGGACGACGGAGCAATGCCATGAACTATACCAGCACGGCGTCAACGATATCCACTTCTACACGATGTCGGCCGTAGACTCGGTAGTTGAAATCGTTAAGGAGTTAAAAAAGTGACATTCAACGACACGATAGGACAGGAAGCGTGCAAGGAGCGGCTGCTGCAGATGACCCGCGAGGGGCGGCTGCCACATGCCATCATGCTCTGCGGGCCGCAGGGTGTGGGTAAGAAGGCGCTGGCCATTGCTTTCGCCAGCTATCTGCTGGGAGAAGACAACGCGATGGTTAAACGACTGGAGCACCCCGACCTGCATTTCACCTACCCCACCATTAAACTGCCATCGATGGGTAGCGACCATAAGCCGGTGAGCGATGACTTCGCCCACGAGTGGCACGAGTTGCTGACAACCGTCGGTCCCTACTTCACGATGGACGAGTGGATGACGGCTATGGGCGGCGAGAACCAGCAGGCTGTCATCACGGCGGGCGAGAGCGAGGAACTGGTACGTAAACTCAGCCTGAAATCAAGCCAGGGTGGCTATAAGGTGAGCATCATCTGGCTACCCGAGCGTATGAATATAGAATGTGCTAACAAACTGCTGAAGCTCATCGAGGAACCTCCCCTGCAGACGGTCTTCCTAATGGTCAGCGAGGAGCCCGACAAACTACTGGAGACTATCCGCAGCCGTGTACAGCGCATCGACGTCAAGAAGCTGCCGGCAGAGACCATCCGTCAGGCGCTCGTCGAGCGGCGAGGCATCAGCGAGGAGCAGGCCCAGCGCATCAGCCGTCTGGCCAACGGCTCGTGGCTGCAAGCCCTGCAGGAGTTGCAGGTGGGCACGGAGAACGAGCAGTTCCTCGACCTCTACATCGCACTGATGCGGCTGGCCTACCAGCGCAAAATACGCGACCTGAGGAAATGGAGTGAGACACTCGCTGCCTTTGGTCGCGAAAAACAGAAGCGATTCCTGCAGTTTTTCCTTCGCATGACGCGTGAGTGCTTCATGTACAACTTCCACAAGTCGGATCTTGTATACATGACTGAGGAGGAAGAGAAGTTTGCACAGAACTTCGCCCGCTTTGTCAACGAAGCAAACATCCTGCCACTCTACGACCTGACGAACCGCGCCATCCGCGACATCGGACAGAACGCCAACGCCAAGATCGTGTTCTTCGACTTCACCCTGCAAACAATCGTGCTGCTGCTTCAGAAATAACATGACAAGAACCTATAACGTCAGAACAACATAACGTCATAACGCAAAAAAGAATTATGGAAAAAGAATATGAGATAAAGACTGGTTGCGACCGGGGACTCTGCCACCAGGCGATAGGACGCCAGGACCGCCAGCTGAACACCTACGACTGGCTGGCCGACGTGCCAGGCAATCTGGAGTCGACAGACTTGGTGGAGGTACAGTTCAAGCACACCCGCAAGGGCTACTTCCACAACGTCAACAACCTGCCGCTGAAGAAGGGCGACATCGTTGCCGTAGAAGCCTCACCTGGCCACGACATCGGCGTCGTCACACTCACCGGAAGGCTGGTGAAGCTGCAAATCAAGAAAGCCAACCTGAAGTCGACCGACGATATCAAGCGCATCTACCGCATAGCCCGCGAGATAGACATACAAAAATACCGCGAAGCCAAGGCCCGCGAGCACGAGACGATGATTGAAAGTCGCCAGATAGCCAAGAGTCTGGGACTCGACATGAAGATTGGTGACGTGGAATATCAGGGCGACGGGCAGAAGGCCATCTTCTACTACATCGCCGATGAGCGCGTCGACTTCCGACAACTCATCAAAGACCTGGCGGCTGCCTTCCACGTGCGCATCGAGATGAAACAGATAGGTGCACGCCAGGAGGCAGGACGCATCGGCGGAACAGGTCCCTGCGGACGGGAGTTGTGCTGCGCCACATGGATGAAGAACTTTGTCTCGGTAGCCACCAACGCTGCCCGTTTCCAAGACATCTCGCTGAACCCGCAGAAACTGGCCGGTATGTGTGCCAAACTGAAATGCTGCCTCAACTACGAGGTCGACAACTATATCGAAGCAGGCCGACGACTGCCTAACCGTGACACTATCCTCCAGACACAGGACGCCGACTACTACCACTTCAAGAGCGACATCCTCTCGGGACTCATCACCTACAGCACCGACAAGAACATTGCCGCCAATCTGGAGACTATCACTGCCGAACGGGCTCACAAGATTATCGAAATGAACCGACAGGGCGAAAAACCGGAAACTCTCACCGAGGGAGGAAAAGCACAACCGCAGAAGACGACTGTCGACCTGGCCGGCGGCGACGTCAGCCGGTTCGACAAGGCCAAGAAGAAGCGTAAGAAGAAACCACAGGCCAAGCGCGACGAGCAGAAGAGCAAGGGCGACGAGCAGAAGAGCAAGGGCGATGGGCAGAAGAGCAAGCAATAGGCTGCGGCTCATTGGAATCATGGCGGCAGTGGTCATCACGAGCTGTCAACGCCGTACGCTCTACCACAATTTTGAGCACACCCCCCTATCGGGCTGGGAGCGCAATGACACGCTTCTCTTTACCACCCCACCCGCTAGCGAGGGTGCTGTACTACAGCGTGAGATAGAGTTGCGTATCTCGCAGAAATACCCCTTTCAGCGGGTCAACCTTATCGTGGAGCAGCTCACACTGCCGTCGAACATCGTCCGCCGCGACACCGTCAACTGTAGTCTTGTCGACCAGAAAGGCAACTTTTTAGGGGAAGGCATCACACTCTTCCAATACCGGTTCCGTCTGCCCGATGCTACCGTTGACAAGGGCGACTCACTCACCATTTCCATCCGACACAACATGAAACGCGAGACGCTGCCCGGCATGGCCGACATCGGTCTTCGTCTGACAGCACAATAGCAAAATACAGAATTGATCAACTAATAGAGGTTCCCCTCCGAAGCACTCGCTCTGCGGAGGGGAATTCTATTTTGTGATGACAATCAATATGCGAAGCAAGCACGGACATTAAACTGTGCTGTCTTAGAGCGTTGGACGAATACGCTTCCATAGGTTTCTGACAAGCAGAAGGTATACGCTTGGCTTGAATCAGAGCTATACTCCGTAGCAGACCAATAAAGGGTGTTCTTTGAAATCTGACCAGTACCTTCCATATTGGCTACGCCAAGCATACTAAGCCACTGCAGAATGCTCGGCAAAAACCAATTGGTAGAACCGTTGGGTCTGCTTGTACTCCAATTGTAGGCATTATAGGCAGCAGGGTAGCTTAAGAAGTTATGGTTATAGCAAAAATCCAGACCATTCATCTCCTCAGTACTGTTATAGGCAGACTCGCCCTCTGTATCCTCGTTCTTCCATGCACACTCTCCGGCATCAGTCAACGCCAACACTAGGATGCGCGTGTCGCTTGCGCCACTATAGGTGTCTTGAGCATAATGACCTGTGGCAGCTACACGGCCGATGTCACCTTCCACATCAGAAGGATGGATTTCCCCTGAAGAGTTGACATAATAGCCACAGTATTTTCCAACCATAAAACCAAAATTCAAACAAGTCTTCAAGTCTGCCAACGTGGAGACTTCGCCCATTTTGACACTGATAGGATAGATTTTGCTGGCACTCAACGTCTTGCCGCTGACAGATTTGTAATAAGGTTTGCCAGCACCATCATCGGCAGCAAGCCAGATGCTTCTGTCGCTGCTTACAGGCTGCATAGCCACCCATATGGGGTCTGCTGAAGCAGAGCGTGTAACTTTATACGTGTTGATACCATCGCCAACTACCAGTGTAGAGACCGTGCCGTTGATGTCCTCGCTGCTACCATTCTTGACGGTGAACTTGCAGATAGCTAACTGGTTAACAAGGGTGACGTTGGTAGGCAAATCGCCATCCTCAGTTGTCATACCCGTAAAGGTGCAAAGATCAATTTTTTTTGCCAACGTTGCAAGTGAACCGTCCTGCGTAGCCAAGACATCGTAGTTCACGGTGCCGTCATCATTGGCCATACCTGCGGGGTAGATGTACTTCACTTCACTATTTGGCTTCGGACGTTTTCCTAGTATCTCGATTGTAGCCTTCTTGCCATCAGTGCTGATTTTCGATGCAGTAAGATAAGCGGATGTCTTCACGATGTTGTCTGACATATCACTATACACCACTGCAATCATGTCGCCTGCGGCAAAAGTCTTTTCACCTGTTTCCGTCAAAGCACGTGTGAAATCGCCGTCATCAAAGTTAATTATACTCTTCAAAGTGACTACATCCATTGAAGTTTGCTCTGTTTGAGAAGTCTGCAAAAGTTCTTCGTCGTTGTTGGAGCAACTCGTTATGATGCTGCTTATGATAAAGAGACCCATCATACAAAAAAGCTCGAGAATCTTCATGGGACTCGATGTGTTCAAAGGGAGATCGCCCCATTCTTCTTCGTTCTCTACATCGTAGTTCTGCATACCAGTAGTACTGCCTGCCAACAACTGGTTAGCAGTAGGCATATTTACTACTTTCACCGAGGGCTGTTCATAGTTGTGCTTTGTTTTCATTGTCGCTCTATACGTCGCCACACAGTCTCTACTTGGCGAATCTATTTTAAGGTATTTATATGTAGAAGCGTAAGACTGAATATCTCCAATCTCTACTCTGAGGTCCTAGGATAACCTTTGCACAAAGATATAGTGACACCAATCTCACGCTATACACGTGAGAAATGTGATGCCATCTTGTGTGCACATGAAATTTCCTAGGTTTCAGAGTACAAGATTAAGCATAACGCTTCTCGTTGTTTATATACAACAATGTCTTAGAGCCGTCCGCTTCGCCCCGCACCACCGTGTCTTGAACCGCGTACGCCTGCCTCAAGCAGGAAAACTCCGTTGCAAAGTTACAAACTTTTTTCTGAACAACCAAAGAAAACGCCGGGAAATTTGCCTTGTCGTGCAAATTTCAGGTTTGGGAAAATTTTAGGCGTGCGCTTCACTTAGGTACGTACCAGATTGCGGCCGGCATCGATACGCAGGAAGATGAAAAGAAGGAAGGTGAAGCCCCAGAGCGAGGAACCACCATAGCTGAAGAAAGGCAGCGGGATACCAATGACGGGCGTCAAGCCGAGCACCATGCCGACATTGATAAAGACGTGGAAGAGGAAGATGCTCAGAACACAGTAGCCGTAGACACGCCCGAAGGCGTAAGGCTGGCGTTCCGCCAAGTGAATGAGGCGTAGGATGAGCGCCAGGAATAGCAGCAACACACCGGCAGAGCCTACGAAGCCCTCCTCCTCGCCGACGGTGCAGAAGATAAAGTCGGTGTCCTGTTCGGGCACGTACTTCAGCTTGGTCTGCGTGCCGTTCAGAAATCCCTTGCCTTCGAGTCCGCCTGAGCCGATGGCAATCTCGCTCTGGTGGACGTTGTAGCCGGCGCCGCGCAGGTCCTGCTCCAGTCCGAGGAGCACGTTGATACGGGTGCGCTGGTGGGGCTGCAGAACGTGGTTCAAACCATAGTCAGCCACACTGAAGAAGAGCACAGAACCTACCGCAAAAAGTGCAATCCAGAAAAAATTACGCAGACGCGTCCCCAAACCGGTCCACAACAGATAGCCTACCATGAGCGCAAGGACGGCATACTGTACCCATACGATGTCGAACGGTATGACATAAAACGTGAAGAGCAGGGCAAGAACGGTGGTACCAATACTGAAAAGCAGCATGCGCCAGGCGTCACGCTTATCGGGACAGTAGACATAGGTGAGGCCGACTGTGAACAGCTGAATGAGAAGCAGCACGCTGAACTTGCCCACAGACGTGGTGTCGGCGGCAATCATTACATCCTGATAGCGTATTCCCACGACAAAATAGACAACCATAGCCACAGCTGTAAAGAGAATGCTGCCAGGCATTCCTTCGCGATAGAACATCAGAAAAAACGAGAAGTAGACCAGGGCTGAGCCCGTCTCGCGCTGTAAGACGATGAAGGACATAGGGAGCAGGATGACTGCCAGGGCGAGACCGAAGTCCTTCCACCGGTGAATGTCGTACTCGTAGACGCTCATCAGTTTGGCAAGGGCCAACGCCGTTGCAAATTTGGCGAACTCGGCAGGCTGCAGGCGCAGCGGACCGATGACAAGCCAGGAATGGGAGCCCTTGATGCTGTGGGGGTTGAAGATGGTGGCAAAGAGCAACAAAAGCAGTATCCCATATATAATGTACGCAAACATATAATAGAATCGGTCGTCGAGCATCAGCAAGACAAAGCCGATGACGACACTGGTGGCTATCCACACGATCTGCATACCCGAGCGTGTGGACAGCGACAGCAGGTCAGGGTCGCCATAATCGAAACTGGCGCCGCACACGCTCATCCAGCCACCGGCCAGCAGCAGGAGATAGATGACGATGGTCCAATAGTCGAGCGAGCGCAGGACACCGGGTTGTTTATCGTTCTGTGTTGCCATAGTTGATGACTTTATGCTGTATGGCCTCGGCCTTCTGAAGCGAGGCTTCCGACAGCTTGCCGTTAATATACTGTTCCATGATAAGACCGCCGATAGGCACACCGAAGGTGGCTCCCCAGCCGCCATTCTCAACATAGACGGCAACGGCAATCTTGGGTTTCTGCATAGGGGCGAAGCCCATGAAGACGGAGTGATCGTGACCGCGGTTCTGGGCTGTTCCCGTCTTGCCGCAGGCCTCGAAATCGTAACGCGACAGCTCGTGGCACGTACCTCCGAGAGCCGAAGCCCTCATACCTTGAACGACATAGTCGTAAGCCTCGCGCCCTGCTTTGGAATAATGCTTACGTGTAAAAGCCGTATCGAGAGGTTCACCCTGCACTTTCTTGACAACATGAGGGACATAGTACCACCCGCGATTGGCGATGGTGGCTCCTAGATTGGCAATCTGCAGAGGCGTCGCATTGACCTCGCCCTGACCAATAGCAATGGAGATTACGGTGAGTCCATTCCACGAGCCCTTGTAGGCCTTGTCGTAGAACTGGGCATTAGGGATGAGACCGCGCTTCTCGCCAGGCAGGTCGATTCCGAGACGGTAGCCAAAGCCCATACTGACCATATAGTCGCGCCAAGTATTCATAGCATTCTGCACAGTACCATACTTCGAGAGCTTCGTGTTAATCATATAGTAGAGTCCCCAGCAGAAATAGCCATTACACGACGTAGAGAGGGCAGGAACGAGCGGCAGCGGTGAGGCATGTCCGTGACAGCCCACATGGAGTCCCCTGTAGTTGAAACCATGACCACAGGGATAGGCGGTATGAGTAGGATGGATGACGCCCTCGCTCATAAACGTCAGGCCCTGGGTTGTCTTGAACGTCGAACCTGGAGGATACTGGCCCATGATGCTGCGGTTGAGTAGCGGTTTCCACACGTTGCGACTCAGTTCAAGGTGGTTCTTCGAACGCAGACGCCCGACCATCAGGCGGGGATCGTAGGTAGGTGAGCTGACCATACAGAGAACCTCGCCCGTGGATGGTTCGATAGCCACGATGGAGCCTATCTTGTTCTGCATGAGCCGTTCGCCAAGTGCCTGCAAATCGAAGTCGAGGGCAAGGGTAAGGTTCTTACCTGGCTTGGGACGACGGTCGAGAGCACCATTCTGATAGCTGCCTTGGATACGTCCGTGAGCATCGCGGAGCAGAATCTTCACGCCCTTCTCACCGCGCAGCTGACGCTCATAGCTACGCTCGACGCCCAGCTTTCCGATATAGTCGCCAGGCTGGTAATAGTCGTCGGCCTCAACCTCGGCAGGAGACACCTCGGCGACATCGCCAAGGACATGGGCTGCATAGGGATACTGGTATTGGCGGATACTGCGCCGCTGAACGTAGAAACCTGGGAAACGATACATCTTCTCCTGAAAGATAGAGAAATCCTTGTCGGACAGCTGTGTAAGAAAAAGCTGCTGGGTGAAACGCGAGTAACCGGGATTGCGATTATGGTCCTTAATGGTGGCCATACGAGTGTCGAACTCCTCACGACTGATGTTCAGTGTCTGACAGAACTCTAGCGTATCGAGATGGTCGCCTATCTCGTTCATCACCACCATAATGTCATACGACGGCTGGTTAAACACCAGAAGTTTGCCGTGACGGTCGGTGATAACACCACGCGAAGGGAAATCGATGCGCTTGAGGAAGGCATTGGAGTCGGCGCTCTTCTTATAATCGTCAGAAGAAATCTGAAGCATAAAAAGACGGATGATATAGACGACAACTATCAGTATCGCCACTCCGCCAATAACATAGCGCCGTTTCGCAAGCTCGTAGTTCTTCATCTACTTACGTATAGTCTCCAAAGCCAACAACAGCATGAACGTCAACAGCGTACTGCCGACAATCTTCAAGCACCACTCCAGCCAGTTGAAGAAAGTGAAAGCCTCAATCGTGAGGAACACCGTGGTATAAATGAATACCAGGATGAAGGCGTAAGGCGCAAACTTGTCAAAGCCCATACTGGCAGCAGCCGACCGCATGTTTTCAGGAGCCTCACGGGGCTCAAAGAGATAAAGCAGGTAAGGCTGGAGGAAGGCCGTCAACGTCAGCGATGCAGCAGCCATCCCTGGCGTATTGCTAAACAAGTCGACAAAAAGTCCGAGGAAAAAGCTCCATAGGAGCAAAGCCCAGCGCGGATAGTTGCGCGGTATCATCACGACAAAATAGACAACAAGCAGGACCGTAGCGTAGCCGAACAGGTGGATGTGATTGAACACGAGCACCTGTGTCAGCGACAACACCACGAAAAGTGCCAACCTTCGTAATTCATCTATAATAGTCATAACACGCTTATTGTTTTGGCGACATCGTTATCGAATCCGTTACCTGTTCCACCAGCCTCTGCCGCTCGCCGATGCTCTTATCGCTGATGACACACACGTCACGAAGACACGAGAAATCGGTGGAAAGACGAACTTTCAGACGATAGGACAGACCGTCTGCAGAATTATAGATATGCTCTATACGCCCTACCAACACACCTGGCGGGAAGATAGCAGAGTAACCACTGGTCTCAACCCAGTCGCCACGCTTGAAGCGGGCATGACGAGGAATATCCTCTACGAAAGCCTCTGACGGATCGCCACCATACCACTGCAAGTAGCCAAAATAGTCACGTCCACGGATAGCACAGCTAATACGCGACGATGACACATTGAGCAAGGGGATGACAGCGGCATAATGTTCGGAGACAAGGTATACCACGCCGACAACACCGTTGCCGCAGACAACACCCATATCCTTCTCAACACCGTCGGCACGCCCACGATTGATGGTCATCATATTGTCAGCCTTGTCAACAGAGTTAGAGACGACCTTGGCAGGAATAACACTAAACTGGCTAAGCATTGCCAACCCCTGACGTTCAACAGCCGTCGTGTCGTGGGTAGCCTCAGCATAGAGGCGACGCAACTGTGCCAACTGCCGCTCCATATAGAAGTTACGCTGCGTCAGCTCCTCGTTGACACGAGCCAGCGAGAAATAGGAGCGCACAGAAGCATCAAGTTTGTATATGCTGCCGACAACGGCATTGGCGGAAGAGAACCACACACTAGACTGGTAGTTGTTGGAATGGAACAACAAAACCCCACTGATTACTTCCAACAGCAGGAAAAGAAACCAGTGATAATACCTCGTGACAAACGCCAACAGGTTTTTCATCTACCCTCTTATCTCATCAGGAACGAGAAGCGGTCGACGTTCTTCAAAGCTATGCCGGCACCACGAGCCACACAGTGAAGCGGGTCCTCTGCTACGATAAAGGGAATATTGATCTTATCGGTCAGACGCTTAGCAAGACCACGAAGCAAAGCACCGCCACCAGTGAGGTAGATACCGTTATTGACGATGTCGGCATATAACTCGGGGGGTGTGTTCTCAAGGGCGGCAAGAACGGCAGCTTCGATACGGGCTACGGTCTTGTCGATACAGTGAGCAATCTCCTGATAGCACACAGGCACCTCCATAGGCAACGCCGTAATACGGTTAGGCCCGTGGACGACATAGTCCTCAGGAGCCTCGTCGCCGAGGTCGGTCAATGCCGAACCTACATTTATCTTGATGCGCTCAGCCATACGCTCTGAGACCTTCACATTGTGCTGGCGGTTCATATACTCCTGAATGTCGGCGTTCAGGTCGTCGCCGGCCACTTTGATACTGGTGTTGGCAACAATTCCGCCGAGCGAGATGACGGCAATCTCCGTCGTACCACCACCGATATCGACAATCATATTGCCCTCAGGGGCCTCAACATCGATACCGATACCGATGGCAGCAGCCATAGGTTCGAAAATCAGATAAACATCACGACCGTCGGCATGTTCAGCAGAGTCGCGTACGGCACGCAGCTCAACCTCCGTAGAACCAGAGGGAACGCCGATGACCATGCGCAGCGAGGTAGAGAACAGGCGCGAACCGGTATGTACCATCTTAATCAGTCCACGCATCATCTGCTCACAGGCCGAGAAGTCGGCAATTACACCATCGCGCAGTGGGCGGATGGTACGGATGTTGTCATGCGTCTTTTCATACATCATCTTTGCCTTCTCGCCAACGGCAATCATCTTGTCGGTACGACGGTCGAGGGCAACAACAGAAGGCTCGTCAACAACGATCTTGTCATCACTGATAATAATCGTGTTGGCCGTGCCAAGGTCCATGGCTATCTCCTGGACAAAACTGAAAAATCCCATTCTTGTTTACTTTTTGACGATTTACAATTGACTTATTTCTTTGCGAACCAGTTGTGAATGGCAGTATCATAGTGAGAGCTGACGCCAAAAGCACGCTCAGCCAGCAGGCGACGATCCTCTATATCTGTCTTGGCACCGTCACGGTTGAGGATGTCGAGCAGAACGGGATATTCGGCCTTGGAAGGTACGATGACCACATCGCGGAAGTTCTTTGCGCCGGCACGGATCAACGAGATACCACCGATATCAATTTTCTCAATGATATCAGTCTCTGAAGCACCGCTGGCAACAGTCTGCTCGAAAGGATAGAGGTCGACGATGACCAGGTCAATCTCGGGAATCTCGTACTTGGCCATCTGCTCACGGTCGCCTTCATTGTCACGACGCCCTAAGATACCGCCAAACACCTTCGGATGGAGCGTCTTGACACGACCGCCCAAGATAGAGGGATAGCTTGTCAGGTCTTCTACCTTCTGACACGGAATACCTAAAGACTCTATAAACTGCTGAGTACCTCCCGTACTCAGAAATTTCACGCCTTCCTCGTTCAGCTTTTTCAGCAAGTCGTCGAGACCGTCCTTGTGGAAAACCGATACCAAGGCGGTCCTAATCTGTTTTGTTTCTGCCATTTGTTATAACGTTAATATGTACATATTTTAAAAAGAGAGTGCAAAGGTAATAAAAAAATAACGACTATCAAACGTACTCGTGCCGTTTTTTTTATTTTTCATCTGATAAATTAGCCAAAGTCAAGTAACGGGGAATCCAAAGCCAGAATGTAGAGCCCTTGCCCTCACCCTCACTTTCTACGCCGATGCGTCCATGACAGCGGTCGGCAATGGCCTTGCAGATAGAGAGGCCCAGACCAGTGCCCTGGACGTAATCGTTGAGCTTGACGAAACGTTCAAACACCGTGGCCTGCTTCTCATGAGGAATACCAGCGCCAGTATCCTCGCAGTAGATATACATGCCATCGTCCTTCAAGCGGTAGCCTAATTTGATATGGCCATTATGGGTGTATTTCACCGCATTAGTAACGAAATTGATGATGACTTGCTGGATGCGCTGCTTGTCGAAGCTGGCGGGAAGCGTATCGTAGGGGTTGTCACTTATAAACTCCACTCCTGGCTCCTCCACACGCTGGGATACTGTCTGACAAACCTCGTCGAAGAAACGCGAGAAGTCGGTGTCCTCAGGCTCCACACGCAACGACCGTTCCTCCATGTATGATGCCTCAAGAATATCGTCAATAAGCCGCAGCAGCAAGTCGCAGTTATGGCGGATGATGCTGATGAACTCCTGACGTTCCTCAGGCGTATCTGCTGTATGCAGAAGATCGGAGAAGCCTACAATAGCGTTCAGTGGCGTGCGCACTTCATGGGTCATATTAGCCAGGAAGGCTGCCTTCTGCTGCCCCGAATACTGTGCCTGTGTCGTTTCGTGACGCAGCTCTTGCTGTGAGCGCATCAGCCTAGTGACATCGCGAACAATACCGAAGAAGCCTTTGACGTGTCCATCCCTGTCGAAATAAGGCATTCCGCTAACGGCGAACCAGCCTTCGCGCGAGGTGAGTGGCGAAAGTCTGAAATGACGTACGACATTTATATCATGGCTCTGTAGCAGAGGGTTGTTAAGGTTCTGGAAGGCATCATTATGATCTTGGGGGCCCAAACCTCCCAAATAGGCATCATAGCTGAAACAGCGCTCCGTCTTATGCAACGACCGGCCAACACTTATCGTACGTTTCTTGATATTGCTGCGCCAGATGAACATACCACTATTCGACAACAGTTCATTCAATTGCGTCTCAAACTTCAAGACCTCTCCGTTGGTCACTTTCAACTGACGCTCTGTAGCCTGCTGTTCAAGATAGAGGCTACGCTCTGCGGAAACATCCCTGACAGTGACAACGTAATAGCGTATTCTACCTTCCTCGGTAAAAACCGGCCGGATGCGGTATTCCAGATACTTATTAAGATTGATGTCAGGGTAATACATGTGCTGACAGGCATGGACAGAATTAGTCATTTCTGGCACAAGGATGTTTTGGAAAAGCAGAGCCTCAAACAAGGAGGTCTCTTTGAAGAACTGCAGGTTTTCATCGTTCAGGCCTATCACTTCCTTCATCTTGTCGTTCATCGCCAACAACTTACCTTCAGGACTATAGAATGACATGGCTAACAAGGCAATCTCGAAAGCCTTGTTGTACTTAGCTGCCAGCTCCTGATCGACCTGCTGCTCCTCCACCTCGCCAGTAATATCCTTAGCCACCAGAAGATAGGATGTACGGTTCGTCTCTTCATCATATTCCCTGATACAACACCCTGTCAGATACTGCCAATCAGGATTATCAACAGAGCCACGATTGCGCCGCACCTGCATTTCCGTGTGAGTAACCCGGCGGTTAACCAGGCTATCGACATCAGCCTGCATCTTTGGCAACTCGTCAGGATGTATGGTCGCCAATGACTGGGACAGTGTCTTCCCCTCATCCATCAACTGTCCGCGCAAGTTCTTGAACTCATCACGACGTGCATGGTACTCTGACACCATATAGCCACCCATATCAAGAGCCAAATTCATCAGGTTTGTCTCCCTGTAATAGCGTAGCGATTTTCTTTCGACACTCCTTATAGTCATACGGTTAACCAAGAAAAGCGCCAACAGCAACAGCGCACCGGCAATCGTCACATAGAGGACGAAAGGAGAGGTCGTCTCCTGCTGATAATCCGAAGAGAACCATTTATTGTAGATGTCGTCGACAACGCCCTTTTTCCTCAGACGCGCATACTGCTCGTCTATGGCTTTGAGAAGTTCAGGGTCATGGCAAGCGATACGTATCTCAGAAACAGGCAGCGACACATCACTAATACGCAAGGATTCAAGGTGCAACTTCCTGATTCTCCATTTCAGCATTTCCTCCCCCCACACAAAGAAATCGTTTCTGCCGGTAGCTACGCCGACGAGTGCCTCCATTGCCGGAAGGTACTGGATACGGTATCCGTAATCGGAATGAAGAAGTTTTTCCTGAATAAAATTGTCGCCCTTTCGCAGAATAAGCACACGCGCCGAGTCGATATCTTTCAACGATTTTATCTTTGGCATATTGGACCGCTCCAGCAATTTAAGGCGATAATATCCCAACACCGATTCCGACACACCGCAACCAAAGAGCTGCAGCATATCGTCAGGACCGACAATAACATCAGCACGACGCTGACGGAACATCTGTTCCTCCGTAAAGCTTTCACGCATCTGGAAAACATGAGGAATTTCCAATGACTGACATATCGCCTTCATCACATCGACAGAGAAACCCGCCGGAAGACCTTTGTCATCAAGGAACTCATAAGGCGGAGCATCCCAGTCGCAGGCAATGACAAGCGGCTTTTGTTCACTATAACGACTGGACAACGCTGCAGACACCCCCTTGTAACACAACAGGGAGAGCACCAGCAACGCTGTACGCAGGTTGTATCGATAGTATCTTCTCATGCTCAGATTATTGTTTTCCGTTTCTCCACAACAGTAGCCTTACAAGGTATCTCTATCCAGACTGTCGTTCCCTTCCCCGGCGCCGAATTGACATTGATAGCTCCTCCCATCTGCTGAACGAGTTCCATACAAATAGGTAATCCTAAGTCCGTACCGCCGCCATCGGTCGGAGTCTTAAACCGCTGAAACATCATACGTTGGTCTTCTTGCGAAATACCTGGTCCATTGTCTTCGACGGTTATCAGCAGGCGGTCACCGATATAGTCGTAACGGACCCGGACTGCACCGCTGCCGGTATGTCGAGCTGCACTCTCGACGATTTTCTGTATAACGTATCCCACGTTGGATTCGTCAATCTCAACGACAAGATGCTCGTATGGGTTGACTATCTGATAATCAACTCCTGCCTTCTGCCACCTGCTCCACCCCATCTGACAACAGCCTTCGAAAGTCATGGCGAGATCCGTCGGTCCCTGTTTGAACTCAATCATCCGGGCATCAAGCCGCGAAAGGAACAGAATGTCGTTGACAAGATTGAGCAAATAGTCAGCATTTACCCTGATCTCTTCGATAAAGACATCCTCATCGGCTTGGTCGTGCTCTTCTGCGAAGAGTTCGGCAAATCCGACGACAGTCGTTATTGGGGTGCGGATCTCATAGCTCATGTTGCGCAAAAACACATTCTTGATGCTCTCCACCTCTTTAGCCTTGGCTTTCTCGCGTTCCAAATCCTCGGCAGTAGCCTTCTCCTGAGTGATATCGTGGCACATTCCGAAATAGTTCTCCACCTCACCTTTTTCATTTAAGACAGGATTCAGATGGAACTGTAACGAAAGACAGCGCGACTGGGAACTGCGGACTGTCGTACTGATTTCCATATCTATCGTATCGGCAACGCCCGTATCCATATTGTTCATCAGGCGTGTCACCACACGTCTCGATTTGTCATTGATTAATGACAGACAACGCGATTGTGTCAGCGTCAACTGCACAACGTTCATCTCACGGTAAATAGTAAGGATATGAGTCTTCGGAGAATAATTCACCAGGCGGACACTACCCACATGCATGGCATAGTTAATGTTCCGGATATATTCGGTAACATCCTTTGCGGCTTGCATCATCTGATTGATACTGCGTTTCAACTGGTGATAAGACTCAACGAACTCCGTCACATCGCGGCCAGAACCGAAGATACCCAGAAAACGGCCCGAAGCGTCATAAACAGGCAACAACTGCTGCTCATAATACTTATCCCTTGCGAACCGGATTGACTCGGCTAAATGTGGATTGTCAACAGCCTTTATAATATGAGTAGAATAGCTACCTTCGAAATCCTCGACCTTCAGATAGGGATCCTCCAAAGCGTAGTTGAAAGGAACGCGCTCTTCCAGCAATTGTTCACGGTTACAGCCAAATGTACCGCACGCCTTCTGGTTGATGTCGGCCATACGCCCCTCCGTGTCATAATAGATCATATCAACCATCGAGTTGGTAAAGACACTCCGGTAGCGCAGCATGTTATCCTTTGTCTTTCGACGTGCCTGCTGGCGTTCTGATATATCATCCGTTATACCGACAATCACCTCGGGGGCTCCTTTCTTGGAACGTTTGAATACCGACAGTCTGACCATGACATCCCGATTTTCGCGGACACCGTCTGAAACCAGCTCTAAGACACTATTGTCACGACGTCCCTTGACGATATCCGACAAGGCCTCCTTCAGCAGAGTGGCGGACTCCGGCTTATAGTAGTGAGCATACTCGTCAATGGTGTGCTGCTGACGGTCTATTTCTCCATCGGAGTTCATCCACGACAACGTCCGGCTCTTAACATCGTAAAGCAAGATGCGTACTTTTGTCGTACGAAGGATAAGCGCCAACCTTCGGTTATGACGGGCCACAAGCCGTGTCATACGACGCTCACGGATATTCAGTACCACCTGATAGAAAACTACCAAGAACAGCAGTACGCCAACCACAGCCAACACATACCACATCCATCTGGGAACACCCTTCTCTGCAAGTTCTGGATAGAACCATTTTGTCTGTATGGGCACCATTCGTTCTGATGCACAAAGAGAGACATAGGCACTGTCCAAGAGGTGAAGCAGCACAGAGTCCTTCGACATAAAGCGGTACTCGCCATCGGGCAAGTCTATAGGAGTCAACCGCAGGTTGTCGGTATTATAATGGTTCATCAACCACCTCAGGGAGAGAGTATTCCAAACAATCCGTCCTTCCTTCTTGTCACTCAGATTGAGGATTGCCTCCTTCATATCGTCAGAAGGAATACTATTGGCCTGCCAACCACTGTCGATCATAAGATGATGGCTGAAGCTGCCACGGTGAACAATGACTGGTTCACGACTCAAGTCAGAGACCACATTGACAGTCACCGGTTGTGACTTAGGCGTCACTACGCTATGAGTAAAAAGACTGATTACCTCATGGCCATAACGGGCGTACTCATCGTGGAAAGAGGCTCTCATTCCCAACATCAAGTCTGAGCGGCTGGCTTTGAGGTCTTCCAACGCCTCATGAGTGGGTTTTAGTCTGATGACATACGGAATATCAAGTTCACCTAGCAATAGCTTAAGCATGTCAATGTTATACCCTTCTGGCTGTCCCTTGTCATTAAGGTACACGTATGGCCACAAGTCCCATGCATCCTCATAGACAAGCGGATGTTCACGGGTATAAGTACGTGCCGATGCTCCCGACACCGTGGCAACGCACAGGGTCAGCACGAAGGCAGCAACGACCGCCGAAAAGCTCAGTTTCCTAGATAGCATCAGCAACTCATTGAGTAGTCTCGGCGCAAAGATACAAAAAAAATATTATCCAACAAACTTTTTGGCACCGTTTTTTCCTTTCTCGACCAAAACAAAAAGCAGCCAGTAATCCTGACTGCTTTGTAGCGGGAGCCGGGATTGAACCGGCGACCTCATGATTATGAATCATGCGCTCTAACCAGCTGAGCTATCCCGCCATCATTTTGCGTTTTGCAGGTGCAAAGGTAACACTTATTTTTGAAATAGCAAAATTTCTTTAGAAAATATTTTTGTTTTTGCCGAAAAAGTTGTAATTTTGCACAAATAAAATACTCTTACTAACCTGACGATGAACACAAAAAAGCAGAAACTTAAAATAGAATACCCTCTAGCAACTAAATCACACAGCCTTGTCTGGGAGCAAATCAGTACTGTCCACGGACTGGAGCGATGGTTGGCTGACCACGTAGAGAAAGTCGATGACGACATTTTCGCACTGACCTGGGGAGAGGCTTGGACAGACCACCACACGCTGGAGGCTAAAATCGTCGACCAGCAGAAGAATAGCTACATCCGCCTGCAATGGGTGAACGACGACGATCCTGAAGCCTATTGGGAGATGCGCATCGGACGCAGCGAGTTGACAGACGAGCTTTGTCTGTATGTTGCCGACTACGCGCTGCCCGAAGACATTGATGACTTACATGACCTGTGGGATGGGAATATGGAGCGACTGCATCAGGTCAGCGGCTTGTAGAATCATTAAAAAACTAAAAATTTTAGCGAACTCTGTGTTTTTTATTGTAATTTTGCAGGTTGAATCGATATAAGACACAATGTTCCGCATAAAAAAGCTCGACATATTTATTGCCAAACAGTTCCTGCAATTGTTCGCCGGAGCCTTTTTTATATGCCAGTTTGTACTGATGATGCAGTTCTTATGGCGATATGTCAACGAACTGATTGGCAAGGGACTGTCGCTGGAAATCATGGCGCAATTTTTCTGGTACATGGGTCTGATGCTCATGCCCCAGGCTTTCCCGCTGGCAATCCTTCTGTCGTCGCTAATAGTTTTCGGCAACTTAGGCGAGAGTTCCGAGCTGACAGCCATCAAAGCGGCCGGTATATCGCTGATGCAAGCCTCACGCTCACTCATCACCCTTGTCGTCATCATAGCCGGACTTTCCTTCTATTTTCAGGATGTGGTAGGCCCTTCAGCCGACAAGTCATTCTACCAGCTGTTGCTTTCGGTCAAGCAGAAAAGTCCTGAGGTGGAGATTCCAGAAGGCATCTTCTACGACGGCATTCCCAACGCCAACCTCTACGTCCAGAAGAAAAACATGGAGACGGGCATGCTCTACGGTATCATGATTTACCGCCGCACTAACAGCTACGAAGACCAGGCCATCATCCTGGCCGACTCGGGCACCATGCAGACGACAGCGGAGAAGAAACACCTGCTGCTGACACTGCATAACGGCGAATGGTTTGAGAACATGCAGTCGCAAGACCTGGCCGGTTCGGCCAGCGTACCCTACCGCCGCGAGACGTTCTCGTTGAAACGTATCATACTCGACTTTGACAGCGACTTTAACCTAGCTGACGAGACGGGTATTGCCGCTGATGCCCGGTCGAAGAGTCTTGACCACATACTGACCGACCTTGACTCCATTGTCATCTTCAACGACTCCGTTGGCCGACAATTTGAACGAGACGCACGCTACAGGACCTTTTATATCCCGGAAATCGGAAAGAAAGACTCCCTCAAAGCATTCACCCAGGCAGCTACCGGCAAAGTCAATTTCGACAGTGTCTACGCTAAGCTTTCAGACAACGAGAAACGTGCTGCCATGCAGCAGGCAATGGAAAGAGCCCAGTCCGAGTCATACGATTTGAACATGAAGAGCGACTATTCGTTCAATATTAACCGCCACGAGCGTATGCATCGCATGGAAGCCATCAACCGTTTTACTCTGGCCTTCTCGTGCATTATCTTCTTCTTTATCGGCGCACCTTTAGGCGCCATCATCCGAAAGGGCGGCATGGGCGTACCTGTCATCATCTCGGTACTGGTATTCATCATCTACTACATCTTCGAGAACTCCGGCATGCGTATGGCACGAGCCGACGAATGGACGATTTGGTTCGGAAAGCTCATATCGACATTGGCCTTGGCTCCTGTAGCGATATTCTTTTCATACAAGGCAAACAACGACTCCGTTGTCTTCAACATCGACCTATATAAAGAGTTATTCCGCCGCATGTTAGGCCTGCGCGTCAAACGCAATATCACCCGTAAGGAGGTTATCATCGAAGACCCGAAATATCCCGCCGACGTTCTGATGCTTGCAGACATCAACAGCCGTATCGTCAGTTATTCCGAAGAGCACAAACTGATGCACCTGCCAAACCCCATCAACGTATTCTTCAACAGCAGCGACGACCACGAGATAGAAGATATCAGCCAGAAGCTGGAAATGGCCATCGAAGACCTTGGCTACACAAAAGACCGTATTATCCTGGGCGAGCTGAACCACTACCCTGTTCTGGTGACTCATGCCCATACGAGACCTTTTGAGAAGAAATGGATGAACATCATTTCCGGCCTGATACTGCCGTTAGGTGTGTTCTTCTACCTACGAATGTGCCGTTTCCGTCTACGTCTGTACAAAGACCTGCACGACATCAGGCAGACGAGCGAAAAAGTCATTCCACGAATTATCGAATACGCTAAGATAGAAAACGACGAAACAATCAAACATATATATAATAAGGTGTAGTCTGACTATGGAGAAATTCAAACTGAACACAATAGAGGAGGCGATAGAGGACTTCCGACAAGGAAAATTCATTATTGTCGTCGACGACGAGGACCGTGAGAACGAGGGTGACCTGATCTGTGCCGCAGAGAAGATCACGCCAGAGATGGTCAACTTCATGCTGAAATATGCCCGCGGCGTACTCTGCGCCCCTATCACCATCAGCCGCAGCGAGGAGCTTGACCTTCCCAGGCAGGTCGTGGAGAACACGTCCGTACTGGGCACGCCATTCACCGTCACCGTCGACAAACTCGAAGGCTGTACCACCGGCGTCTCTGCCTACGACCGTGCTGCCACCATCCGTGCCTTGGCCGACCCTACATCGACACCGCAGACCTTCGGCCGTCCAGGACACATCAACCCCTTGTATGCTCAGGACAACGGTGTCTTGCGCCGCAGCGGTCACACAGAGGCAGCCGTCGACCTGTGCAAACTGGCCGGACTGTTTCCTGCCGGTGCACTCATGGAGATTATGAACGACGACGGCACGATGGCACGGATGCCTGAGCTCCAGGCATTTGCCGTCGAGCACGAACTGAAAATCATCACCATCAAGGACCTCATTGCATACCGGCTTCGACAGGAGTCACTCATAGAAGTGGGTGTGGAAGCCGACATGCCCACCGAGTACGGCCACTTCCGCATCGTTCCTTTCCGCCAGAAGAGTAACGGCCAGGAGCACTTTGCCCTTATCAAGGGGGAATGGCAGGAAAACGAGCCTATCCTCGTGCGCGTCCACTCTTCCTGCATGACGGGCGACATCCTCGGTTCACGGCGCTGCGACTGTGGTGAGCAGCTGCACCGTGCCATGAAGCGGATAGAAGAAGAGGGCAAGGGCGTCGTCGTCTACATGCAGCAGGAAGGCAGGGGTATCGGTCTGATGAACAAACTTGCCGCCTACAAACTGCAGGAGGAGGGCTACGACACCGTTGATGCCAACCTCTGCCTCGGCTTTAAGGCCGACGAGCGCGACTACGGCTGCGGCGCCCAGATGCTACGCCACCTCGGCGTTCACAAGATGCGCCTCATGACCAATAACCCCGTCAAGCGCGTCGGTCTCGAAGCCTATGGACTGGAGATTGTCGAGAACGTGCCTATCGAGGTGACGCCCAATGAATATAACCTGCGCTATCTGAAGACTAAGCAGGACCGCATGGGGCACACTCTGCACCTGAAATAAACGCATGGCGTCACAATTTCGCCCAACAAAACGAAAAAGTGGCGCAAATCTTTGCATAGAAAGAAGTTTTTGATTAATTTTGCGCGGAAATTCAAGCACTAAGAAAAATATGGCACAACTATCCAACCGACTGCAAAGGCTCGCGCCTTCGGCCACACTGGCTATGTCGCAGAAGAGTTCTGAAATGAAGGCTCAGGGCATTGACGTTATTAACATGAGTGTCGGCGAGCCCGACTTCAACACCCCTGACCACATCAAACAAGCCGCCAAGCTGGCCATCGATGAGAACTACTCACGCTATTCGCCAGTCCCCGGCTACCCGAACCTGCGCCAGGCCATTGCCCGCAAGCTGGAACGCGAGAACCAGCTGCGCTACCAGCCCAGCGAGATTCTCGTCTCTAACGGTGCCAAGCAGAGCGTCACCAACACCATCATGGCGCTGGTGAACGACGGCGAGGAGGTCATCATACCCGCCCCTTACTGGGTGAGCTATCCACAGATGGTGAAGCTTGCCGGCGGAACCCCCGTCATCGTCGAAGCCACGTTTGACCAGAACTTCAAAATGACACCCAGTCAACTTGAGGCAGCCATTACGCCTAAGACACGCATGGTGATTCTCTGTTCGCCAAGCAACCCTACCGGCTCGGTCTACAACAAGGAGGAGTTGCGCGCCCTGGCTGATGTCATCCTTAAACACGAAGACCTGTTCGTTCTTGCAGATGAGATTTACGAGCACATCAACTACGTGGGCCACCACGAGTCCATTGCTCAGTTCCCCGGCATGAAAGAGCGTGCCATCATTGTCAACGGCGTTTCCAAGGCATACGCCATGACCGGTTGGCGTATCGGCTATATTGCCGCACCCGAATGGATTGTCAAGGGCTGCAACAAGCTGCAGGGACAATACACCAGCGGCCCCTGTTCCGTCAGCCAGATGGCAGCATTGGCCGCCTACACCGAGAACCAGCAGTGCGTTGAGGATATGCGCCAGGCCTTTGAGCGTCGCCGCGACCTCATTGTACGCCTTGCCAAGGACATCCCCGGTTTGGAAGTCAATGTCCCCGAGGGGGCTTTCTACCTATTCCCTAAATGCTCAAGTTTTTACGGCAAGACAGCGCCCAATGGTTCTACCATTGGAAACAGTACCGACCTGGCCATGTACCTTCTGGAAGAGGGTCACGTCGCCACTGTCGGCGGCGATGCTTTCGGCGACCCCGACTGTTTCCGCATGAGCTATGCCACAAGCGACGAGAACATCGTCGAGGCCATGCGCCGCATCAAGGAAGTACTGGCAAAATTGAGCTAAAATGGTTTTTTCAAGTTAAAAGTTATTAATTCGGCAGGAAGTACGCCATAAATTATTATCTTTGCGCTTGATTAACATTAAATCGGAATTTTTCAACTTCAATTATTTAATAACTAAAAATTAAAATCAAAATTATGGCAACAACAACAAAGGCTGCAGCCCCGGCCAAAAAATCATCGGGCTTCAAAGGCGTAAAGGATGCATGGATCATTCTCGTTATCTGCTGTATTCTCGCTTACTGCTTCTACTTCTTCGTTCTCGGTGACCCCAGCCACTTCGTTGGTGGCGATCGTAGCGGCCATCCCGCCGACCTGATGGGTACTGTCTATAAGGGCGGTTTCGTGGTAGGTCTGATTATCACCCTGCTGCTCACCGTTGTCGTTCTCGGCGTAGAGCGTTTCTTCGCTATCAAGTCTGCCTCTGGCAAGATCAACCTGGCTAAGTTCACCGCACAGGTGAAGGAGGCTATCAAGGCTCAGGACTTCGCTAAGGCCAAGGATCTTTGCAACAAGATGCAGGGTTCTGTAGCAAACGTTGTGCTGGCTTCTATCACAATGTACGAGACTGTTGAGAAGGACGAGACCCTGAAGAAGTCGCAGAAGATTTCTAAGATCCAGCAGGCTCACGAAGAGGCCACTCAGCTGGAGATGCCTACCCTGACCATGAACCTCCCGATGATTGCTACCATCGTATCTCTGGGTACCCTGACCGCTCTGTTCGGTACTGTGCTCGGTATGATTGGTTCGTTCCAGGCTCTGTCTGCCGGTGGCGGTGCTGACTCAATGGCTCTGTCTGCAGGTATTTCTGAGGCCCTTGTGAACACGGCTTCTGGTATCTTAACATCATGGGTTGCTACCGTTGTTTATAACTTCTTCTCAAATAAGATTGACAAGCTGACGTTTGCTCTCGACGAGGTTGGTTACACCATCGCCGCTACATACGACTCTAACCACCACGAGGCATAAGCTGTTTTACCTTTTAACTCCTTAGCAGATTATGGGTAAAATTAAAATTGAGAAAAAAGACATCTGGATCGACATGACTCCTATGTCGGACGTGATGACCCTGCTGCTCTGCTTCTTTATGTTGACATCAACATTCCTGACGCCAGAGCCGGTAAAGGTCAACACTCCGGGATCTGTGTCCGAGGTCAAGGTGCCCGAAAACGATGTGCTCAATATTCTGGTGTCACCAGAGGGCAACATCTACGTGGGCTCCGAGAACAAGAACACCATGTTGGACATGATGCAGACGGTGACCGACAAGTTCGGCATCTCACTGACCGGTGAGAAGCTGAAGCACTTCCGCGAGGATGCTATGATCGGTGCACCAATGGCCATGTTCGAAGCCTATTATGCTCTTGACACAGAGAAGATGGGCGAGGAGATCCAGAAGCTGTCTATCCCCCTCGATAGTATCGAAGGCGGAAAGAGTGAGTTCCAGGAGTGGGTGACTGCCGCTCGTGAGTCCAATCCCGACATTCGTCTGGCCATTAAGGCCGATGCCAAGACTTCTTACGCTGTTATTAAGAAGATGATGTCAGAACTTCAGGACATGAACGAGAACCGTTACCAGCTGATTACTAATCTTGACACTAAAAAACAGGCGGAGATCTAAGATATGGCAAAGAAGAAAGCAAGTAAGCAGAAAAAAATGGATACCCGCGTGAACTTCACGCCGATGGTAGACATGATGATGCTTCTGATCACGTTCTTCATGCTCTGTACGACGCTGAGCAAGCCTCAGGCTATGCAGCTGACCATGCCGAGTAACGATGAGAACATGAGTAAGGAAGATAAGTCGGTGACGAAAGCTTCGTACACCATTACGCTGTACCTTGGTGGCGACGACAAGATTTACTATGTCGAAGGTCTGCCTGAGTACGAGAACCCTGAGTGTCTGAAAGAGACAACATGGGGTAAGGACGGTGTCCGCAAGTTGCTCATTGAGCACATCACTGAAGACGGTTTCAGCCCTGTGGCCAAGGTTATGATGGCCAAGAAGAAGCTGGATGAGAAACGCGCCCAGATGGGTGACAAGATGAAGAAGGAGGACTATGAGAAGATGCTCTCTGACATCCGTAACGGTAAGAGCGACGAGTTCATCGCCGAATACGGTGATCAGGGTATGCAGACTCTGACCGTCATCATCAAGCCCATGGACGTATCCACTTACGACAACATGGTGCAGGCTCTCGACGAGATGCTGGTATGTAGTATTGGTAAGTATGTCATTGACAAGGTGAACGAAGACGACCAGAAGCTCCTTGAGCTGAAGGGCATCAAGTACGCCAACTAAAAAAGAAAGGAAATAGACTATGGCAAAAGTAGATCTTATTGACAATAGTTGGGTCGACCTCGTCTTTGAAGGAAAGAACCATGAATATGGCGCTTACGTTCTCCGCAAGGAGACCGGCAAGCGTAACGTGAAAGCACTCGTCTGGGTACTCATAGCCATCGCCGCCATCTTCGCAATAGCGTATGCTAATCTGGCCATCCAGAACGCCATGAAACAGAACGTCTCTGTGGAGACCGATGTGGAGTTGTCGAAACTGGCCCAGAAGAAGGAGGCAAAGGTTGAGCGTAAGGAACCGGTCAAGGTTGAGATGGAACAGAAGGTCGTTGAGAAGGTTAAGTCATCGGTGAAGTTCACCGCTCCCGAAATCAAGAAGGACGACGAGGTGAAGCCCGAGGACGAGATTAAGTCTCAGGACGATCTGTCGAAGACCAACACCGCCATCGGTACCTTCGACGTGAAAGGTAATGATGAAGCTGAAGGTGAAGTGCTGAAGGCAAAGGAAGTCGTTGTCGACGAGAAGCCGAAGGAAGAAGAGACCAAGGTGTTCGACGTTGTCGAGCAGATGCCTTCGTTCCCCGGTGGTGACGCCGAACTGATGAAGTACCTTAGCACCCACATCAAGTATCCTGTAGTAGCTGAGGAGAACGGCATCCAGGGTCGTGTTATCGCCACCTTCGTGGTCGAGCGCGACGGCTCTATCAGCGACGTGAAGGTCATCAAGTCGGTAGACCCGTCTCTCGACAAGGAGGCCATCCGCGTGCTGAAGTCGATGCCGAAGTGGATTCCCGGTAAGCAGAACGGTTCGGCTGTACGCGTGAAGTACACCGTGCCTGTAACCTTCAGACTGCAGTAAATGAAAATGAACACATTCAACAAACTTGTTGGATTAACACTATCTTTAGGCTTGTTCCTCGCATGTGGGAACAAGCCTAAATCGCTGCCTTACGACTACGAGGCAGCAGCCCGTGCCTTCACCTCCGATGAGAGTTTCTATCCTATTCTCGACGAGGAGCTGGAGGTTTTTGCCCTTCATGCCGAGGGCGAGTTGGAGGCCATCTACACCGACCAGGAGGACGCTATCCGTCGCCTGATGAAGAACGAGGTGTGGCTTGCCTTCGCCACGCGTCAGCTGTCACAGAAAGAGATGGACGGTCTGAAGTCGAAGAATTTCCTGCCGCGTGTCATCCCCATAGCCTACGACGGTCTGGCCATTATCGTCAACAATGCAAACCCCGACACCTGTATCTCCGTCAAAGACTTTGCACGCATACTGAGTGGTGAGGTCAGCAACTGGAAAGACCTCTATCCCAACTCCAAGCTAGGTGAGATAGACGTTGTCTTCGACAACCCCAAGTCGAGCACCGTCACATGGTGCGTCGACTCCATCCTTGGCGGCAAGCCTATCGACAGCCACAACATTGGTGCTGTGAAGAAGAGTGCCGAAGTCATCGACTGGGTTGAGAAACACGAGAATGCCCTTGGCATCATCGGTTCTAACTGGCTTAACGACAAGCACGACACCACCAATGTCACGTTCAAGAAGAACATCACGGTCATGAAAGTATCACGCCTTGATAGCGCCACCGTCCGCAACAGTTGGCGGCCCTATCAGTACTATCTATATAACGGCAACTATCCCTTGGTACGCACCATCTATGCTATCCTTAACGAACCGCGTAGTGGCGTACCCTCAAACTTTGCCCACTTCTGTCGCCTGCCCAAGGGTCAGCTCATCTTCCTGCGCGCTGGTCTGCTGCCCGTACAAGCAGGTGTCGAAGTCCGCGACGTGCACGTTAGGAAACAGTAAATTAAACTTTTCATTCGAATTAACGTCATAACGACATAACGAGATACCGTCATAACGACATAACGACTTAATAAGATTACGAGAAAAAGAAAAAAAAGTATAACCCTTAAAAAGATTATGAGTATGAAAACATTCAAATATTTCGTTTTAGGCGTCGTGCTGGCAGGTTTCAGCACCACCGCCATGGCACAGGACGGCACAAAGGCCGACGTTGATGCCGTCAAGAAGATTATCAGTAGCAAACCCGCCGACCTGGACGACCAGATGAAGGCCTTCTTCAAGAAGAACAAGAAGAATGCCGAAAACCTTGTCGCTTTCGGACGTGCCTTCTACGAGGCAAAGGACACTGCCAATGCCAACGCCTATGCCGAGCATGCATTGAAGGCAAACAAGAGCTATGCCCCGGCATACATCCTCAAGGGCGACCTCCGTGCACTGGCAGAGGACGGCGGTGGTGCTGCCGCTTTCTACGACCAGGCCATCTACTTCGACCCGAAGAATCCTGACGGCTATCGTAAGTATGCGTCTGTCTATCGTAAGATTAGCCCGCAGGGAGCCATTGCCAAGCTGAACGACCTGCGCGTCCAGCTGCCCGACTACCCTGTCGATGCCGTCATCGGTCATATCAACTACATCTCCAACAACTTCGACGAGGCCATCGCTGCCTACGAGAAGGTCGACCGCTCAAAGCTGGAGAAGATGGACATGATTGAGTACACCACCTCCTGCTACTTCACACAGAAGTATGACAAGGGTCTCAGCATGGCTACCTTCGGTCTGCAGAAAGAGCCACGCAACTCGACACTGAATCGTATGGCGATGTTCTGCAACACTGAGAAGGGCGACTTCGAGCAAGCCCTTGACTTTGCCGACCGGCTGTTTAACAAGTCCGATTCTGCCAACATCTCCTACATGGACTACGTCTATTACGGCAACGCCCTCAACGGTGTCAAGCGTCACGACGAAGCCATCGCCATGTTCCAGAAAGCTCTTGACCAGCAGTTCGACAACAAGGACAAGCGCGCCGGTGTTGTCCAGACACTTGCCAATGCCTATAAAGGCATGGGCGACTACCCCAACGCCCTGAAGTACTACGAGCAGTACCTCAATGAGGTGTCGAAGGCCAGCGCTTCCGACTATCACAGTTTCGCACAGCTCTATGTCAAGCAGTCGAACACTCAGGAGGGAGACGCCAAGATGGAGACGCTGAAAAAGGCTGACGGTATCTACGAGAGCATGCAGAGCAAGTACGCCGACATCGACGACTTCATCGCCTTCCAGCGTGCCCATATCGGTCTGTTCATGGATCCCGACTTCAAGCAGGCACTTGCCAATCCCCACTACGCAAAGCTCATTGAGGTGCTGAACGCCAAAGAGGAGAAAGAAGCAGCTGACAAGAAGAAGCTGACCGAGGCTTGCGGCTATTTCATCAACTACTATGTACATGTTGCTCCTGACAACGCTAAGGCCAAGGAGTATGCCGCCATCCTGCTGACCATCGACCCCGAGAACGAGGCTGCCAACGCTGTGATGCAGTTGAAATAACTATCTACCCCACCAAAAGACCCCGAGAAATCCTCGGGGTCTTCTTTTATCAAACAATAACAAAGCAATGTTTAAGAAACCGTTTTTAAAGACCTGCTGCATGGCGTTGATGCTGATGTACACCATCGGAAGCCAAGCACAAGAATTCAAGTATGAAAACATCACATACTATGTCAATTCAGAAGAGGACCAGACCTGCGTCCTTTCGAAAGTGACGACAAAATTCGCTGAGTACACCATACCTGAAAAGGTAAGATACAACAACAAAGACTATACGGTGGTAGCCATCGGCAGCAGTGCATTCTACATTCACAAGAACGTGAAGAAGGTGACGCTGCCCTCTACCATCAAAGAAATCAGACAGGCGGCTTTCTCGGGCGATGATCTTCTGGAAGAGATTAACCTGCCAGAAGGCCTCGAGACCATTGGCCACGGCGCTTTCGACGGATGTCAGAGTCTGAAGAGTATCCGCATACCGAAATCGGTCACCCTGATAGAGACACGCGCCTTCTTCCTGAATAAAGGATTGAAGGACATTGTTGTAGAGGAAGGCAACCCCGTCTACGACTCGCGCAACAACTGTAACGCCATCATCGAGACAGCCACCGACAAGCTGCTGTTTGCCAGCCAGCAGACGGTCATTCCGGTCGAAATCACAGAGATTGGCGACGGGGCCTTCAGTGGACGTCTGAACATTAAAAATCTCGAGATTCCCGGCAATGTGATAGCCATCGGCGAACAGGCTTTCTATGGCTGTGAAGACCTGGAAACAGTTGTCCTGCCGCAAGGCATCCAAAAACTTGGTTACGAATGTTTCGTCTACTGCCAAAAACTGCAGTCCATCAATCTGCCGGAATCGTTGACGACCTTCGGCGATCGCGCCTTGTCAGGTTGCAAGACACTGACGACCGTCACACTGCCCAAGACCATGAAGACTATTAGCTACGGCTTATTCTCAAGCTGTGAACTGCTGGCCTACATCGAGATTCCCGATAGCGTCACGGTGATAGAGAGCAACGCTTTCTACGAATGTAAGAGCCTCCAACAGATTACAATTCCCACTTACGTCAGAGAAGTGGGTGACAGGATCTTCACGAAATGCGAAAACCTGACAGACATCTACAATCTTAGCCCTATACCGCAGAAGTCAGACTACAACGAGTCCGTCTTCGGAAGTCTCGACGGCAAGGATGGGGTGAAACTACATGTCTACAACGGTTTTAAGAGCGACTATGAGGCCAGCGAGCGTTGGAACAAGGTAACGATTGTCGACGACATCCCCCTGGTGCCCATCACTTCGATAGAGATGGCGAGCGACCTCTACGTGCCGTATGTCAGCTATGGATTGGGGTATCTCTATCCCGTTATCAAACCCGAGAATGCATCTATCAAGCGCTTGAACTGGACCTATCCCAACGGCAACTACCATGCCGTGCCTTTCTCTTACTATACGGGCTGCCGCTATACGATTTACTCTAAAGGCGACACCGAATTCACGGCCACTGCACTCGACAAGGGCGGTGCATCAGCAACCATCAAGGTACATGTCGGCGGCGAAGCGCCATCGGCTATCAGCAATACCGTCAGCCTGTCTGAGGGACAGTCCTCAGCTATCTACAGTCTGAATGGCACCAGGATACATAGCAATGGCCGCGGCATTGTAATAAAGCGTATGACTGACGGCACGGTACGCAAGATTATCCGCTAATCATCATTGTTCGTACGCGAATATAATAAAGACACCGGACACGTGCGCCTGATAACAAAAAAAACGGGAACCTCCTGATGGAGATTCCCGCTTTGGTTTATAAAGCTCAATAGGAATATTAAGCCGGAAGAGAGATTGCCTCTGACGGGCAAACAGAAGCGCAGGTACCGCACTCTGTACAAGCGTCAGCGTCAATTACATACTTCTCACCCTCAGAGATAGCCTCAACGGGGCACTCACCTGCACATGTTCCACATGCGATGCAGTCGTCACCAATTACATAAGCCATAATTGTACTAAATTTGATTTGTTAATAATTAAATACTTATTGTTTGTGATGCAAAGGTACATAATTATTTGGTAAAATACCAACATTTAGGTAGTTTTTTTGGGTCAACACGTCAATTTATACGCTGTCGAAATTGAAACTAGCATAATAAACTGGCTCTTTCTACGTTATTTCTATGATGAAACGACTGCTCACAATTATCTATATGACAACCGTCGTCCTGACAGTCTTTGCCCAGGAGCGACGCCCGCAGAACAAGCCCTATATCGACTTGCGACCTTTGCATTTCGGCATCAGCGTGGGATTTCATATACAGGACATTGAGATGCAAAACGTCGGGCCACAGGTGGTGACCCTCGATGACGGCACGACGGCCACAGAGACCGTTGTCTGCGACCAGGACAACTGGAACCCGGGCTTCAGCGTGGGTGTACTGGCCGACCAGCGTCTGTCGAAGCATTTCTCGTTGCGGCTCCAGCCCACGATGCACTTTGGTGCGAAGCATCTGGTGTTTCGCCATCTGAACCGTACTGATGCTGACGGGCGCATCGTTGAGAAGACACAAGACATGAAGAACACCTACATCGCCTTCCCCCTTGACCTGAAGTTTGCTGCTGAACGCTTCAACAACTACCGGCCCTACATCACGGCCGGCATCAACCCCATGGTGAACCTCACGTCGAAGTCGCAGGACCAGATTCAGCTGAAACGCTACGACACGATGGTGGAGATAGGTTTAGGGTGCGACCTCTATCTGCCGTTCTTCAAGCTCATCCCAGAACTGAAGTTCAGCTATAGCCTGATGGACGCCATCGACCACAGTCATGCCGACGAACTCACCGACAAGTCACAACGCGTCTATACCACCAGCGTCTCGTCAGGTCACGCCAAGATGATTACCCTCACCTTTTACTTCGAGTAAGCTTCCGTCTACTTCTTTTTCTCCATATCCAGCACAAGCCGTCCGATGAAGGCACCGTGCTTGCCGTTCTGGTCGACACCGACAGGTCGGCCACTCTTATCGTCGACGACCTCCAGTTGCTTCAGGTAGGTATGGGAGTGTCCGCCCAGGACAAGATCGATGCCTGTGGTGTTCTTGATGACGCGGTCGTCCGGAAAGTCAGTAACCTCCCACCCCAGATGGCTGATGCAGATGACGAGGTCGCACTTCTCTTGTCCGCGCAGCAGGTCTACCATCTTCTGGGCCGCTGCAACAGGGTCGAGATACTTCAGGGGTTCGTAGTTCTTCTTCGACACCAGCCCCTCCATCTTCGGACAGAGAGCGAAGACACCTATCTTGATGCCCTGGCGCTTCAGTGTGATATAGGGTTTGACGATATCCTTCAGCTCCGTGTCGACAAAGTCGTAGTTGGAGCAGACGATGGGAAAGTTGGCATTGCGGAAAAGACGCGCCATATTGTCGAGACCGAAGTCAAACTCATGGTTGCCGATAGTGGCGGCGTCGTAGCCCATCTGGTTCATCAAGCCTATCTCGACATCGCCTTTGAACATGGTGTAGTAGCTGCTGCCTTGCGAAAAGTCGCCGCTGTCGAAGAGCAGCAGGTCGGGATTCTTCCTACGTTCCTCCTTCAGCATCGCTATGCGACGCAGGTATCCGCCACGTCCGGCCAGCGAGGTGTCGGCGAGCGACTCCTTCAGCGGCAGTATGCACGAATGGGTATCGTTGGTATGCAGAATCACAAGCTGCTTCTGCTTCTTGGCTCCGGCGGTCATTGCCGTCGTCAAACCTATGATAATAATTAATAATGTACGTCTCATCATCTTACCTTTTTTTCTTTTTCACCTTTTCACCTTTATCCTTCCTTCAACCTGGGCGTCGACGGGCTCGCCACGAGCAGCCTTCTGCTTGAAGTAGTTCATGATGATAAAGCGTGTGTTGTTACGCGACTCCTGCGGTGAGTTCACATCGCGTCCCTCCTTGAAAGCGCTCATGCCGTCGTTGCCACCCAACAGGTAGTCGATGGTGGTCACGCGGTAGTCGGCCTGCGGGTCTATCTCTTGACCGTGGAGGCGGGCCGACACCAGTTCACCGCTGGTGGTGATGACCAGTTCGCACCCCCGACTGACGCCTTCGCCGCCGCGGTGTGCTATCTGCCGGAACAGCTTCAGCAGTTGTTCGCCTGTCAGTGTCGTGAAGGCTATCTTGTTCTCAAACGGTGCAATGTCAAGCACATCGCCGTAGGTCACCTGCCCCTTCGTGAGCTCGGCGCGGATGCCACCCATATTGTAGACGCCCAGCACCGGTTTCTCGCCGTATTCGTCAGCAGCCCAGACAAGGATGTCACTCAGCAAGTTCGACAGGTTACTCTCCGGACGCTCCACAGCCATATTACGCGCCACGACGCCCATAACAGGTCCCATAACGGAGTCCACCTTGTGCTTGAATGGTGACAGAAACCTGGCTGCCGCCTCATCCGGCTGACGGTCGTAGCGGCTGTCTATCACGATACGAGTCCGTTCCACGCTGGCCAACTGATAATGGGAGCGGCATGATGCCAGCAGCATCCCAACAGACAATAATAACAGTAGTTTCTTATTCATACATGTAGGTTTTTCGGTGGCAAAGATACGAAACTTTTTGGAATTATAGTGCGATTGCCTTTATCTTTTTGAATATATTAAGGCAAGAGCGGGAACCTTCACTGACAATCTAATCATAAATTTACAATTATCCGCTTATCCTACACCCGCTACTGAGTATCAGACGCTTAGCACGAAATTATCCGCTCATTATCCGCTAATTATCCTACACCACATCAGGAGACAATGGCTTAAGGTATACCGTCCGAAGGGCCTGGACAAAAAAATCTCAAAGCCCCAGACAAAAATCTCAAAGCCCCGGACAAAAATCTCAAAGCCCCAGACAAAAGTCCCAAAGCCCCAGACAAAAGTCCCAAAGCCCGGGACAAAAGTCCCAAAGCCCGGGACAAAAGTCCGAAGGGGGGCGGACTCCCACCAAACGACAGAAAGAGCGCAAATGACAACAAGCACACTCCGTTCCATTTGGTGACGGATAATTGGCGGATAATGAGCGGATAATTTCGCGCTAAGCGTCTGATACTCAGTAGCGGGTGTAGGATAAGCGGATCATTACATTTTTCAGAGTAGCAGAGACTATGTTTCATGAGTGGATTGGTCCGACGAAGAAAAAAAAGTGTCGAAAAGTTTGGTATTTCAGACAAATCTTCGTACCTTTGCAGCCGCTTTCCGCGTAATCGCTGGCAGGAAGATAGGAGAGTTGCCTGTTATGTTGCGTAGGAACGATACAGTAACAAGTTAAAAGTTAAAAGTTAAGAGTTAAAAGTTATGGACTTAATCAAAGTTGCTGAAGAAGCATTTGCAACCGGCAAGAAGTTCCCGGAGTTTAAGGCCGGTGACACGATTACTGTCGCTTACAAAATTATCGAGGGTTCCAAGGAGCGCATCCAGCTCTACCGTGGTGTCGTCATCAAGATATGCGGCCATGGTGACAAAAAGCGCTTCACCGTTCGCAAGATGTCAGGCACCGTTGGTGTGGAGCGTATCTTCCCCATCGAGTCGCCCAACATCGACTCTATCGAGGTGAACAAGGTTGGTAAGGTTCGTCGCGCTAAGCTTTACTATCTGCGCAAGCTCACTGGTAAGGCTGCCCGTATCAAGGAGAAGCGTCGTTCCGTTACTGCTGAATAAGCACGAAAAAAAAATGAGGCTCACACGAAACACGTTGTGAGCCTCTTTTTTTGTATTGTCATTTGTAGTTCTCATCGGCACTGGCGTCGCCGTGCAACGCATCCTGGAAGGAGTCCCAATCCTGGAACCCTGCCAGAAGCGACAGGTGATCCAGGGTTTTACGGTCGGGTTTCTTCAGAAGCTCGTGTTCCACTGCCTGCAGCAGTTTCTTCAGAGCAGCACGTTTTCCTTCCATACGCTCTACTGGCCAAGTAACTTGTCGAAGCCAGACAACTCATCAAGCGTCTCATCAAACTCCGTGGCGTCGCCGGGACGTGAGCCGAGCTCACCCCCGTAGACATCGCTGGCGGTAAGCAGATGAGAGGCTATCATGATGGTCTCCACAGAGACATGCGGTGCTATATAATCTTGTCTTTTTTTCATAACGCGCATTACTTGTTGATGATCTTCTTACCATTGTGAATGTAGAGACCGGGCTGGACGGGAGCACCCTGCAGGCGTGAGCCGCTGATGGTGTACCACCCGTCGGCGGTCGGTGCAGCACCTACGCTGACGATACCCGTCGGCTGGTCGTCGCCGAAGGAGACGGCCAGACGAGAGCCTGCGTAGCTGACCAGCAGATAAGCACGGTAGGGCTTGATGGTGGCTCCGGCACCCACCTGCACGAACTCACCGGCATCGACGCCGTCCTGAGCCGTAGCAGCATAGCCGAAGTAGTATTTACCACTGGCTTTGGCTTCGTCGATCATCTCACTGGTGAAGGTCAGAGGCTTGTAAGTGCCTATCAGCTGTGAAGCCACAGGACCGCCGGTCTTCTTCACCGTGACGTTCTTGACCGACACTTGTCCGGCAGCCGTCTTACGGAAGATATACGGTGTGTTAGCCACCAGTCCGTCAGTAACTTCCTCCAACACAGCCTCGCCGTTTGTTATACCCGCGAAGGTGTAGAACGTACCCAGGGCAGCGGCAGCGGCCTTGTCGAGGTCGAAAGGCAGGTAGACGGTCGACGTCTGACCGGCAACGAAGTCGCGACCCAGCGTGGTATTGACGGCACCGAAGTTCAGGGATGGTGCAAACTGCTGGTCGTCCTCTGTGAGCTGCATGTCGTTGCAGACGCCACCGATGATGACATTCTTTTCTGTTCCGGCATCATTGCCGGCAGGCAGATAGATAAACGTTTTGGAGTCAACACCGTTGAAGGGTCCACTGCTACGGCTAACGGTAATACCAGTAATCGACGTCTTGGTCAGGTCGATGCTCTTCAGGTCTTTGCCGCTGAAGACGTTATCGGCCAGCGTCGTGATGGTCTCATCGTCAAGCGCAAACGCGCCTTCGGTGACGTTTTCATCCTTCACCTCCGTCAGCGGTTTCTCGGGCACAGCCTCAATCTCAGGCGGCGCCGCTTCAGCGACCACCTCGGGAGCCACCGAGACAGAGAACATACGGACAGGTGCCGTCTTGATCTTGGCACGGAAGCCACGAGCCATTGCCGGTGTAGCATTATAGATGTAGACGTATGTGGCCTCGGTCAGCACGTAAGGTACGGTAACCTTGCCGGTAACGTTCGTGAACGACACAGGCTCAGCATCGCCAATCTTCACATTCAGCACAGCGCCTGCATCGACTTCCACGTCGAGCACGATGACACCTGCACCGGCTGCCAGCTTGAAGGTGACACCCTCGAAGGCCTTGGCGAAATCTGCCGTACCAGGCTCCTCGTTCATGGCAGTGGTAATGCCTGCTTCATCCACAGCGGTGTTCAGCACGATAGCCGTCTTTTCGTCTTTCGTGACGAGCACGTCGACCGCATTACCAGCTTCATCCTGCACCTCGACGGTGTAGAGCACTTCGTCTACCACCTTATTAATAATAATAGTCTTATCCGTCTCAGGATTGGCTGTCTCAACCTTTTCTGACTCATCTACCTTGGCGGGGTTCAAGTCATCTGCCTTAGGCTGATCAACGGTCTTCTCCTCAGTAATTGGTTTGATATAGACGCCGATAAGCGCATTGGCGGCCGTAGCATCACCGCTGCGCCATACCAGGCCCTCTAGCTCCACTTCCGTAAAGTTGCTGATGACCGGTGAGGTTCCAGTCGACTGCAGCGTCAGCATACCTGGGTTGTTGGGGTCTGTTGTGATGAAGAGTTTCTCGCCACTGCCCGTCGTCGTCACCGACTGCAGCTTGTTGTTCACACCTTTGATGTAGATTGTCAGGTCCTGTCCCAGTGAACTCGACACAGTGACAGAACCGTCACCATCATTCTGGTTCAGGATCAGCACACCCTTACCGTTGTAGGCCAAGGTAGAGTCGGCGTCGGCCGTTCCCAGGATATCCAGCATATTGTCGCCCGTTACGGCAATGCCGTTCACCGTCAGAGAGAACGCGCGATAGTCGAAGTCGACCGTCACCTCCACGTCGCAGGCCTCGGCCGGCATCGCGAACGTGTAGACATCATTGCCCTGCGCTGTCACCTCAATAGGCTGGCTCATGCCAGGCGCCTTCTTACGACTCTGCGCATTACCAGCATCGATGACTTTCACGGCCGTCACCTCTTTTATTTTATATGGCGTGCTGATGTCCGTTACGGTCAGCGTACACGTCCCGTTGTTGATTTCCGGCACGATGCTCTGCGCACACATAGCCGGTTCACCGTTCAGCTGTTGTATGATGTTCACCGTCCCGGCAGCTCCTGCCTCGGAAACCCACAGCAGCAGTGCGACGGCAGCAAATATATTTCTTGTCAGTCTGTTCATATCACATTTGCTTTATTTGATGAATACTTTTTTGCCGTCGACAATGTTCAGGCCCCTACGGGGACTGCCCATGCGCTGGCCTTGCAGGTTGTAGACCGCCTTATTCATTGTCTCTTTATTCATTAGTGTAGCGCTAATGCCGGTAGCGTCGCCGACGACTATCGACAGCGAGCGTGCGCCTAGGGCGGCGACAGCGCCTGACACTACCAGATAGCCGCGACCGGCGGGGATGGTGCCGGCGGTGGTCTTCACGAATTCGCCGTTGTAGAGCACGTAGACCGTACCGTCGATACCGCTGACGTCAGTAGCCGATGACGTGCCAATCAGAAGCGAGTTAATGCCCGTCATGTTATTCACAACATTTTCTGGCACCGTTGTGCTCTGCTCTAACAGCACAGGCGTATCCTGCGGTACATAGCTGATGGCCTGCACAAAGACCGTCGTTTCATTGACATCGGTCACCACATACGCATTGACGCCTTCTGGCAAATCCATTCTTTCCTCAGCGTTATAATATGTGGCCCATGTCTGGCCCTGTGCGAATTCAACGTTGAGTGTAGGATAAACGACGGTGAACTCGCGCGTCACGGTCTTCGTACCGCCCCAAGTGTCACCAGTGCCTGTTATGGTGATGACGTATGTGCCAACCTCAACTATAGCATCAACATCCTCCAAATGAGTGCTGGCACTCTTCTGGTAGCTGACGGTGTAGTTGCTTGCAGGAATCTCCTCCATGGTCTTTTCTGAATCATATACCGTGAACGCCGGTACGATGGCCTCGCCAGTATACGTCGCCGTTGTCGTGAACTCAGGAATATAGGCCTCGCTAATGTTCGACTTCACGGTGAACACCTGCGACACCCGCTCGCTGTAGACGGCATCGTCGGCAGTTGTTCCATTATATCTCACCCAGGCATACAGTGTACCTGTGCCTGCTGTCAGCGTTACCTTCGAATTGTCGCTGTATGTGGTGCCGTTACCGTCCTGGCAGTCCTCCACCCAACTATACATGATAACAGCATTCTCGTCCTCGGCCAGCGTCTCCGGCAGCGTGATGCTCACCACGTCGGTGTTCAAGTATTCTTTCGTCTCGTCGAAGACGATGGTGGGAGCAGGGGGCACAACCTCAAAGTTCATCGTAAAGTAGTTGTTCAGTATCGTCGTCTTGCCCTCGGAGGCACTCATGGCTACTGGTCCACCAAAACTTCCTAGAGTCGATGACGAGATTTTCCCTGTTTCTGAATTATAGGTAACATTAGCCTCGATGCCATTAATACTGATACCATCGTCCTCCTCAATAGCCGGTGCCAATACGAGGTCTACGGGGTCGGCGCCATAAACCAGCCTGAACGGGCTTGGATTAGAACCAAAGAGCTTTGCCTTGTTACTGCCAATGATGTTGCCGTTCATTTTAGCATATGCAGTGATTGTGCAAGGACCAGCTAAACCTGAGATATTTAAAGTTGCACCAGAAAAATTGTGGTTCGTTTCATCGAGAGGCAAGTCTACCTCAACGCCATTGCCTTCAATTGTCGTGTCAACATAATCAATCTTATAATGATATGTAGCATTTAACAAAAGACCATTTCCAGCAGTCCAATTGTTGACTCCATCACTTATATAAAATACAGGCGCTTCGCCAGTGATTGTCTTTACATACTTAGTGCCCGCTAGATTGAATAATCCCAAATCATCTTCGAAATTCACTTTAGTGAATCCGTCACAGAAGCCTATATAATCTCCTACAGAATATTCAGAATTTGAACTAAGATTGCCTGTGCCTTTAATTGTCAGCTCCCCTGTAGAACTATTATTCTTAAAGTTATATGTGGCATAACTACCATTGAAATATGTATTATTATTTCCCACCAGTTCCACCGTCAAATCGCCGTTGCAGACAATAAGAGGTATCGTCTTGCTCGTAGATAAGGAAGCATTATTCAGCGTCAAGACACCATCATTGTATGTTACTGTACCAGTAATACCTGTGCCCGTAATCTCTCCTCCTGTTGACATGTTACCAGCAACCCATATTGCATTTGAAGGCGTGATAGAGAAGGTTACATGGGCAATTTCTCCACCATAATAGGATTGCATCGTGCCTCCCTCACCATCATAATGCTCATAGTGTACATCTATACTTGCACCTTGGCCATTTTGAGCAGAAAGATACAAGTCATTGTCCCATGTGCAACTTGTAAAACCTTCAACATTAGTTACTGTAAGACTAGCAGATTCCGCACTACTTGCCTTGTTAATTTGGATGTTAGAGGACTGATAGTTGGAACCATTATACGTGATATTTCCATATATCGTGTTTGTACCACTGATTTCTATGGTTAAATCATCTACTAACACTTGGATGTCGGTACTTGTTCCTGCTCCTTGTTCGCCTATCGTAGCATCAGTTAACGTAAGAGTATTGGAAGTTGCATCGAAATGTGCAGTGCCTTCTCCAAATGTAACATTTCCCGTTTCGCTGAAAGAAGTATCCCCTATCTTGACATAAGTGCCAGTAGTGGAAATGGTTTCCTGATAAGGCTTGTCAGCGTCATAAAAAGCCCTAAGTCCGTTTTCACAAGCAATACTGGGAACGACTTCACCATTACATGTGGCCATCTGACCATCAGTTAATTGAAAAGAACCAGGAGTCTGACCTGTAGTGAAAGTCAGCGTAGCATCGTTACTGACGAAATAAAAACCATTACCCATAATAATGGCATTAGTTCCAATGAGGTTTACTATCAAATCATCCACCTCTTGTCCAATATAGAATGCAGGACCTCCATCTGTTGTAGTACACTCGAAGCTTGTTAAAGTCAATGTGCTTCCATTATAGTTTGCAGTACCACTAGTTCCATTAACCGAAGGAGCGTCAGCAGTTAATTGGGTATATCCAGTATGTTCATCACCAGTGTAAACCCAAACTGGATATGTTTCATTAGTACTGATAGTTATACTGGTCACAGCATTACCATCAGCCGCCCTTAATGAACCATCATCACAATAAGGAGCAGGTGAATAAGAAGCCAGATAAAGGCCACTGGCAAGTTCATATGAGTCAACATGATTGAATACGCCTTCATCATTGGTTATTCCTAACGAACCCTCTCCTGTAAACGACAGCGATGTGTATTCTTGTCCGTTAGTAATACAACCATTCAGCGTATTTGATTCCACCAAATTGATTGTCAGGTTTTCTAATGTAGTAGAGATATCACCGTTAATCGTAGCATTAGTAAGCGTCAGCGTGTTCGTTGTTGCATCGAAGACAACGGTTGGTGTCTCTTGATTGCCCAACACGTTCAACGCATTGGCATCTGTCACCTGCGTTTCACCTATCCACAGGTCATAATTTTCTGCCCACACTCCTATCGGCAGGAGCAATAACGCAAGCAACAAGGAAAGCTTTCTCAGCTTTCTTGTAAGGTTCGATTGATGAACTAATCGTTCTTTCATAATGGTTAAAGTTTATGATTGTACTTTTCTTATTTCGCTAACGGAAGCGTAAACACGAAACGGGCACCGGGACCGGCATAGGTCGTGTCGAGAACGACGTCGCCACCCAGGCGGCGGGCAATGGAACGGGCTACAGAGAGACCGACACCGTTGCCGTCGAAATAGCTGTTCAGCTTGACATAGGGTTCAAAAATATGCTCGGCCTCTTCTGCCGGCACACCCATACCCGTATCCTCGACAGCGAAACGGACATTGCCGTCAGCCTGATCAACAAAGAGAGTCACCTTACCTTCGGTGGTGAACTTCGCAGCATTCTCCAACAGCAGGGCAATGACACGCGAAGCCTTGGCGGGAGTGGTGTGGAACTCAGCCTCGTTGGCATCGTCAGCCACCATGATACCAAACTGCACATACTTGGCGTTGAGAATACCCGACTGTGCTACAGCCTCATCGGCAATCTGACGGGGAACACCGCGCTTGCCAACGTTGATGGGAGCCAGAGAGCCCAGTTCCGACAAGTCCTGCAACTTGCGGACAATGGACAACAGCTTAGCGCTGCTTTCGGGCTTGCCTGCCTCATCCTCTGCCTGCTGTGCCAGCTGACCGATGATGTCGTAGTTCTGCTGGGCAGCCTGGAAGGCCCCTTTCATCTTCTGGACCTCTTGTTCCAGCTGACCGCTAGTGGCGAGCATCTTCTGCTTCTCCTCCTCCATCTTGTCGAAGGCCAGCAGCGCCTGTTCGTAGCCCTCGCCGACATTGTCGAAGTTCTTCTCCAGCGCACGATAGTCGTCCAGCAGTTTCTGCTGCTCGTCCACGCGCTTCTGATAGTCACTCAACAGGTTGTTCGTCTCATCGGTTTTCTTGTTCGACGATTTGATTTCGTACAGTAGTGCAACGAAAAGCACCACGATGACCAGGATTAATATACCGTACCACATAAGCTGTTACTCCTTCTTCTTCTCTACGGTCATAAACTTTGTGAAGCCTGTCATCTGCAGCACCTTGTAGATCTCTGCATTAACGTTTGTAATCTTAAACTGTCCCTTCTGCTGCATCACCGTGCGCATCGTCTTCTGAATAACACGAAGTCCGGAGCTGGCCATATAGACCAAATCAGAGCAGTCAAGTTCCAGGTCCAGGCCACCGTCGACCAAGACGGGCTGGATATCCTTTTCAAACTCACCCGCATTCATCGTGTCAATACGTTCACCTGTCTTAATGATGGTCTTACCACCTTCTTTCACAATCTTTGTCATAATGCATTATTTTTATTATTAGTTACTAAATTTCTTTCTTCATCGTCAGCAGGTTCTTACCGTCCAGTCGCTGATAGGTCACCTTGTTCATGATATTCTTCACAATCAAGATGCCCATACCGCCAATCTCCCTGTCGATGGGGTTCACGTCAATATCGGCATCCTCCTTAAGGGTAGGATCAAACTCGCGGCCTTGGTCGCTCAGCACGAAGGTCAGCTCCTTGCCTGAGCTCTCCACCATCAGTCCTATCTCGGCATCAGTTCCCTCAGGGTAAGCATAGAAGATGACGTTCGACACCATCTCCTCCATCACCAGGTTCAGGTTCATCTGCAACTCCATACTGAGTCCCAGCTCCTCACTGATTTCCTCGATGAACGTGGCGACACGCTCCAGTTCGCCGACCTGATTTTTCAGTTTAATCTCCTTTTTCATCGTTTTTAGTATCTATTGTTTTTTTCGTTACCTTAAAGCACAGCATCGTCAGGTCATCGTTGGGTTCGGCACCGTCGCGATGCTTCTCTACCTCCTCGCGCAGCATCTCCACCGTCTGTTGTGCATTCTCGAACGGACGTGTCTCGAGCAGCTCAAGCAGACGCTCGTCAGTAAACTGCTGCTGCTGGCGGTTCTCTGCCTCATTCAATCCGTCGGTATAGATAAACAGCGGCTGGTCCCTGACACAGTCAATCTCTTCACCCTCATACTCCAGACCGGGCCACAGCCCGATAGGGGCATTGGGAATCATCTCAAGGAACCGGCAGCCGTCGTCGGCCAACAGCACCGGCGGGTTATGTCCGGCATTACAGAAGCAGAGATGACCGTTAGTCAGGTCCACGAAGCCCAGGAACATGGTCACGAACATACCCTGTTCATTATCGGCTCCTAGCTCATCGTTCAGACGTGTGGCAATCTCGGCCGGCTGCATCTTCAGCTTGGCCAGCGTGTGGAACAGACGGGTGGCCTGAGCCATAAAGAGCGACGCGGGAACGCCCTTGCCGCTGACATCGCCTAAGCAGAAATACAGATAGTCGTCAAGGAGGAGGAAGTCGTAAAGGTCGCCGCCAACAGCCTTCGCCGGCGTCATCGAAGCATAGATGTCAAGGTCGGGACGGCTGGGGAACACACTGGGCACCATCGACATCTGGATGTCACGGGCAATACGCAGGTCGCTCTCTATACGCTCCTTGGCTGCGGTCGTCTCCTCCAGATTGTCGTAAGCCACCAGCAAGTCGTTATGGGTCTTCTCCAGTTTGTCGTGAGCCACCTTCAGCCGCTTGGCCGCCTTGATGCGGAACACCAGGAAGATGGCAAGTGCCAAAAGGACGACCGAAACCACCACGATGGTGAATGTGAACTGTGCACGCTCCTTCTCCATCTCTATCTCGTTGACATGGAACAGCGTGTTCATCTCGCTCAGTTGGTTCTTGATGTCACTGGCATTGATGGAGTCGTTGATGACATACATCTCACGATACAGGCGGGCGGCCTCAGCATACAGTCCAAGCTTCTCGAGAATCTCTGCACGCTGCTGACGCACCATGATGAGCACCGACTTGTCGTCAGTTTCCTCCATCTGCTGCATACGCCGTTTGTTCAAGGCCAGCGCCTCGATGTATTTGCCTTGTTTGAAACTCAGCTGGGCACGGTAGAACAGGTATTTCTGGCCGATGTAGTCGTCTTCCGAGACAAGGCGCTGGTGAACTTCGTCTAATGCCTCGGCAGCCTCGGAGAGTTCCTCCTTACCCAGAAAAGCCTGGGCTCGGGCCAGGTAGTAGTAAGACCAATAGGTGGTCACCTGATAGCCGTCTTCCGACAGCTCTCCCTCACGCGATTTCAAGAAACGCTTCAGGAATCCGCTCCACTCGTCGGTCAGCCGTTCCAGCTTGTCATAGCTGTGCTGGTCGTTCAGCACGTCGGCATAGTTGGGATACACCTCAGTAATGACGGCTGGCAACAAGTCCATTTTCAATAGAATGTCAAGTCCCTTACGGTAGGCATCCACACACTCATCGAGACTGCCAAGCACCATATAGGCATTTCCCATGCCGATATAGGCCAGTCCCATGCCATAGTTATCGTGAAGCTGGGTAGCCTCCTCAAACATCGAATGTACTTCACGTAGTCCGATGTTTGCCTGGCCTGAGTAAATATAAGTGTTGCCCAAGTAGGCCCACATCTCGAAATAGCCTTTCCATATCTTGTGACGCTTCAGGAACCCCAAATCCTCTGGAACATGAGCATAGATGGAGTCGTTCATGTCGTTATTATAGAAGAAAGACGTCCTACACAGATAGACAAATCCCTCGTGGGCGACCTCATGCTGACGGCGTGCCTCACCCAACCAATCATAAAGCGCCTTCATCTGCTGATCTGTGTCATCAGTCATCAGGCTCAGGTTGTAAAGCCGCTCGTAGGCTGCCAGCCTCACCGTGTCCTGCAACTGGGGCAGTTTTTTGCGCAATTCAGCAGCCTCGTCAGCGAAGGCGCTGACGACTCCTACCAAAAGGGAAACGACGACCAAGGCCAGCTTTCTACTCATCATTTTTGGAAAAAGAGTGTAGTTTTATCACTTTTTAGGCCACAAAGATACAAATATTTCTTCAAACAGCCATCATAATTCGAAATATTTTACGCTTTAGCCTAATTATTTATCTGCGAAAGCCCGATTCTCAATTATTTTCACTATCTTTGCACCCTGCAACAAAATATTTTCAAGAATGAAAGAATTAGCACTCAAGTACGGATGTAATCCCAACCAGAAGCCCTCGCGCATCTTTATGCAGGAGGGCGAGTTGCCCATCGAAGTCATTAACGGCCGTCCGGGCTACATCAACTTCCTCGACGCCTTCAACGCCTGGCAGCTGGTCAGCGAGCTGAAAGCCGCCACGGGCCTGCCCGCCGCCGCGTCGTTCAAGCACGTCAGCCCCGCCGGCGCTGCCATCGGTCTGCCCTTGAGCGACACACTGAAGAAGATCTATTTCGTCGACGACATCAAGGGTCTCGACGACAGTCCCATCGCCTGTGCTTATGCCCGTGCCCGCGGTGCCGACCGCATGTCGAGCTATGGCGACTTCGTGGCCCTGAGCGACACCTGCGACGCCACGACGGCCCTGCTGCTGAAGCGCGAGGTGAGCGACGGCGTCATCGCCCCCGACTTCACCCCCGAGGCTATCGAGATACTGAAGGACAAACGCAAGGGTACGTACAACGTCATCAAGATGGACCCGACGTACAAGCCCGCCCCTGTTGAGACGAAGCAGGTGTTTGGCGTGACCTTCGAACAGGGACGTAACGAGATACGTCTCGACGACCCTGCACTGTTTGAGAATATCCCCACGCAGAACAAGACGTTTACCGCCGAGGCCAAACGCGACCTGATCATCGCCCTCATCACGCTGAAGTATACGCAGTCGAACTCCGTCTGCTACGTCAAGGACGGACAGGCCATCGGCATCGGTGCCGGACAGCAGAGCCGCATCCACTGTACACGTCTGGCAGGCAACAAGGCCGACATCTGGTGGCTGCGTCAGCATCCGAAGGTACTGGCACTGCCCTTCAAGGAGGGTATCCGTCGTGCCGACCGCGACAACACCATCGACGTCTACATCTCAGAGGATGAGCACGACGACGTGCTGCGCGACGGCGCCTGGCAGCAGTTCTTCACGGAGCAGCCTGCCGTGCTGACCTTGGAAGAGAAAAAAGCCTGGATTGCACAGAACACGAAGGTAGCACTGGGCTCAGACGCCTTCTTCCCCTTCGGCGACAACATCGAGCGTGCCCACAAGAGCGGCGTCGAGTTCATTGCCCAGGCCGGCGGCAGCGTGCGCGATGACCATGTCATCATGACCTGCGACAAGTACGGTATCGCCATGACGTTCACCGGTGTACGCTTATTCCACCATTGATTATGACAGGAGAAGACGATTTCCAGAAGATACTCGAGAGTGGCATCTCGTTCGGTCGCGGCGGTGAACGCCGCGACCCTAACGAGGGTAAGGTGAAGACTAAAGCCAAGAAGAAGAAATACATCACCGGGGCCCACGGCTCAGGCTCGGCCCGTCAGAAGGCCAAGTACCGCGAACAGCGTGCCAACCGGAGACACAGATAGGGAAAAATCAGCTTTTATAGTCCTACGACAAAAATCAAAGTCTTTTCTTTATCCAACTAATTATTCTTTTTCGTACCTTTGCAGCCGAAAACTATTACATAACTAAACACTATCTTATGAAGAAATTTTTTACTTTAACCATTATGGCTCTGCTCATGGCAGTGGGGGCCAACGCACAAGAGAAAAAGACTTGGGACTTCAGTAAGGGATGGAGCGATGAGACCATTGCCAATTTGACGGCAGGCTCGGAATGGACCCTTGAAGGAACTTCATGGAAAGAGACAGGAAAATTCGGATCTGGCGGCTTTGTTGCCAATGGCAAGCCAATCAAGGAATTGGAAGGTCTGGAACGTAGTTCGGCAGGACTCTCGGGTTCCAACAATTACCTTCTGACTCCTACAACCTTCCGTTTGAACAGGGCAAAGCAGGAATTGAAATTCCCCAGCCTTAAGAATGGTCAGAAGTTGACTGTCGTTGGACGTTCTGCCAATGGCACGGCCCCAAACCGTGGCGTCTTGCCAATGTATGATTACATGGTGCGTGTTGATGATGACCCGACGAACGAGATCATGCTGGGTGGTAACGTCGAAGGCTCTAAGGGAACCTATACCTTCATCTACGAGATTCGTACTAATGAAGCAGGGGAAGTGCCCGTAGGCATTAAGATGAACAGTGCATCTGGCGGCATCGACTTCACGCTGTTTATGATTGACGAAGGCGACGAGATTAAGACTGCCAATGTAGCCTATCTCTATAATGGCACAGAGGACGTGGTGCTGAATTACCTGAATGCTCGCGAATACACCAAGACGACTCCCGTCAATGTCACCACGGCAACCGTTACTGCCGACGAGCTGCGAGGCTATGACGTGGTCGTTGTCGGTGCCAGCGTACCTGCTGACAACGCTGCAGTTGCCGCTGTCAAGGAAGCCATGCCCTGGACTCCTGTGCTCAATCTCAACGGCAACCTCTATGCCGCATGGGGATATGGAGAGGCTGTCGGCAGCCTTGGCTACGTAAAAATCAAGTCAACCAAGAATGTCCTTTTCAGCGGTGTGGAATACACTGCTGCCGACGAAGGCAATGTGCTGGTACTCGCAAACACGTCTGAAGACGTTGAGGCACAAGCTGTTAACTTAGGCGAATACTTTGCCGGCGACGAAATCCTGGGAACCACACTGGACGAAGAGGCTACTACCTTTATCCACACTCACAACATCAAGCACAACGGCTACCTCTATCTGCCTTATGTAGACAACTATAGCGATGCTGCCCTGCAGGCACTCAACAACGCCATCACCATGCTGTTCGAGTCAAAGAGCGACATCACGGCCGCTCCCGCTCCCAGCATCTCTCAGGAGTTCAAGGACCAGGCGACCATCGTCACGTTAACACCGGGCCGCACACTTCCGAAGACTCAGATTTACTATACGACCGACGGTTCCGCCCCGACCTTGGAAGCCGCAACGTTGTATACCGAACCGTTCACGCTGACAGCCACCGGCACCGTCAAGGCTATTGCCATTGCTGAGGGCTACACCGTCAGCGATGCTGCATCGGCTGACATTGCTATCTACTCACAGCCAAAAACGCCATCTATCAGCTATGAGCAGGAAGACGGCAAGACCACTATCACACTGGCCTGCGAGACGCCGGATGCACAGATATGGTATAACTTCGAGACCACGGCAAGCACCGACACTACCAAGTCGTCAAAATACACGGAGCCCTTTGTCATCACCATGCCCCAGAACGTCAACGTATTTGCCGTTGCCGGAGAAACCGTATGGTCAGAGATTGCCTCACAGCGCATCCTGGTTAAGAACCCACGCGTCGTCATCGACGTAGCTGCCCACTTCTCTGCTCCCGCATGGGATGGTATCGGTAACGGCAGTGGTCTTTTCACGGGCGCTAAGAACGCAACATCAATGTACGTGGAAGGTACAGGTGAGCAGCAGACAGTCAACGACCCTGAGACAGGTGACGAGAAAACCATCTGGGTTAACCAGGAGGAAGTGGAGTACGAGACCAAAGACGAGCCGGGTGAGAATCCTCAGTGGACCGTCATGACCAAGGGCCAGGCAGTACTCTGGCAGAACAATGGTGCCAGCACTGACAAAATTGGTACCGACTATGGTGGATACTATCCGGAAACTTCTGCAGACATCAGCAGCACTTTTGCTGCAACAAAGAACGACATTCAGTTCTCCAAGACTTATAGCGGCGAACATGCCAATGCAGCCATCCAGTCGAAGAACAGATATCAAGCACCACTGGACGTCATCGTACTGGCCAACATGCAGGGAGGTCCACTGCTGGCACAGGTATCTGCCGACGGCGAGAACTGGACAACTATCGGCGACGAAATTGCTAAGACAGGATGGACTCGTATGTGGAAGATGTACACCCGTAGTTACAACGGCACTGATGAAGTTTATGTCCGCGTAACACAACAGACAGGTGACGCATCGGCCAAGATCTTCGACATCTACATTGCCAACCAGGGCGAGCAGTCGCTGGCTCTGCTGCAGCAACTGAACGAAGAGTTGACGGGCATAGCCGACGTGAAGCAGGCTGTCAACGTTGCTGAGGGTATCTACAATCTTAGCGGTATGCGCCAGAATGGTCTGAAGACCGGCTTGAACATCGTCGTCAAGGACGGTGTCGTACGCAAGATTATCGTCAAGTAACCCCTATATTTATAAAAGAGGTGAAAAAAGTCGGGGTTCCTTTGGGGAGTCCGACTTTTTTTTGTACTTTTGCACACAAACAACTATTTAGCAACTAAAACTATATTTTATGAAAAGATTTTTTACCCTGAGTGTTGTGGCACTGCTCCTCTCAATGTTTGGAGCTGATGCCCAGAACTATCGCAAATGGGACTTCACCTCGTGGAGTTCAACAACCATTGCCAATCTGCAAGCCGAAGATGCCGCTGGCGGCGTCAGCGGTGCCGGATGGTCGAGTACAGAAAAAGCTGACGGCACTAACCCACAGCCCAACAAATGCTACTGGTCTTACAAAGAAGCTAACGTTGTCAACGGCGCTCTGTCAGCCAACGGTGCTTCTATTGCCGAGACCGATGGTCTGGTTTTCAATCCCTCTTATGCTGTAAAGCGCAATTTAGCCATTGCTGTGGACTACCCATCGACATCTTTGGGCGATTATGCCGGTTCGCAGTACCTGTGGCTGGGTGGTGGCAATGCCAAGTCGGCCTCTGCCCGTATTGTGTGTTTCACCATCCCCAAGGTTAAGATCGGACAAAAGATAACCATGGTTGTTGAATCGCACAAACCCACTGACGCCCGCGGTGTGGCACTCTATGTAGGTAGCGCTACCGACGATGCCAACCAGATTGGCGAGGCGTTTAAGCCTACCACCCAAGACACCTACACCTGGGAGAACTGGACGGTGCCCGAAGGGGCTGCCACTAACGATGACGGTACGATCGACATTTTGGTCGTCAACACCCACGGCTGCCACATCTACAGCATCGAAGTAGGCACTGCCGACCAGAAGTCGAAGATTGCCTATCTGTATCAGGGAGAGGCTGATGCCACGAAAGCCGTGGCCGAAGGCATCGGTAACTACGAGGTAGAGGCTATTGACATCGCAGCCGCCACGAAGACGTCCACCGAACTACAGGAGTATGATGCCGTCGTCATTGCCTCTAATGTCAACAGCGCCGAATATGCCGCCGAGCTTAAGAAAGCCTTGGGCTGGACACCTATCGTCAACACCAGCGCCGCACTGTACGAGCTATGGGGACTGGGCACGGCCACCAAGTCGACAGAATCTATCATCTTTGCCAAGAAGAAGAACAGCACCATCTTTGCAGGCGCTACGCAGGAAGACCCGGAATCCGGTATCAGCTACGTGGAACTCGAAGGTGACGTCTATGGTATTCAAGACTTTGGTGAATATTTCGCCAATGACGACACGCTGGGTGTCGACGTCAGCGAGACACTGGTTACCACCCACATCCACAATGCGGGTCACAACACCTACATCTACATTCCTGCCGGCAATGCCCAACTGACAGCCAACGCCATCAAGACAGCTGTCAATTCCAAGGCGAAGGTGTCGGCTGCTCCGAAGCCAGTCATCAGTCTGGAATATAAAGACCAGAACACTAACGTGACCATCACCAGCAGCGTGCCCTCCGCAGAGATATTCTACACCACCGACGGCACGACGCCCACGGAGAGCAGCACACCGTACACAGGAACCTTCAACGTGACGTCTGAACTCACCGTCAAGGCTGTTGCCAAGGGCGACGGCTACACACTGAGTGAGGTGGCCGAGAAGGCTGTCGACCTGAAGAGCCAGGTCACTGCTCCCGTCATCAGCACAGAGCAGACCGACGGTCAGACCATCGTCACCATTACCGGCGATGGCGACCTCTGGTACAACTACACCAATACTTCCGACACGGTGAAGTCGACCAAATACACAGAACCCTTCGTGATAAAGATTCCTCGCACGCTCTATGCTTTCACAACCGCTGAGGGTAAGGTTCCTTCAGAGACCGCATCGGCCAGCATCAGCATCAGCAACTTCCAGCCACGCATCGACATACTAGCTCACATGGACGCCAATTCTGCAGAATACAATGGCGGCAGTACCTCTACTGCCTACTACTTCTCGTGGGGCAAGAACAAGAGTGGAGAGAACGGCTATCCCTACTACAACGTAAACGGCGAAGTGACCGAGGAGACCGTCGTTGATCCTGAGACGGGCGACGAGAATGTCGTCAGGACCTACAAGGAGTTGAATCCCGAAGAGTCAAAGGACTTCGAGAATGGCTGGATGGTACGCTCCCGCGGCCAGCTCACTATCTGGGAGAACGAGAATACAGGTAGCAGCTATGGCAACACCAGAGGCTACAACTTCGCTACGGTGAACGACGAGAATCCGTACTTCCCCGCTACTAGATGCTATATCAATCTGGCCGACAAGAACACGCTGCCCTCTGACGCTACGTTCCCCTACAACAGCTACATCGTCAGTACCAAGAAGTTCCAGGGGCCGTTCGACATCGTCGTCAACATGGCCAGCATCACCAAGCCGGAAAATGCGTCGAAGCACCAGGTGGTACTGCAGGTGGCTACCGACGGCAACGTGTGGGAGAGCGGCTGGCAGACTGTCGGCGACACAATCGTCGTTGACAACAGTGCCCGCCTGACCCACAACATCACGCGCAGCTACGAGAGCAGTGACGAGGTGTACGTCCGCGCCTACCTCTGCGGCGATAACTCCAAGGTGGGCTTCTACGACATCTACATCGCCAACTATGGTGAGAAGTCGCAAGAACTCATTACTGGCATCACAGAGCAGAAGGCTGCCTCTGTCCAGAAGACAGCTGCTGTCTACAACCTCAATGGCGTCCGTCAGCAGGGTATGAAGCGTGGCCTGAACATCGTTGTCGAGGACGGCGTAGCAAAGAAAGTCATAATTAAATAATATGAAATTAACGAGACTATATATGATGGCGCTGGTGTGCATAGCTATGCACGCCAGCGCTCAAGTGACTCCATCCAGCCAGATGGAGAAGTTGGACCGCGGCCTCGTAGCCATCCCCACATTAGGCACCTCCAGCTGCTTTGTCAGCTGGCGACTCTTGGGTACTGACGACAAGGCCAGTACCACCTTCGACCTGCTGAGGAACGGCGAGGTGATAGCCAGCGACCTGACGGTGACCAACTACAAAGACGCGAAAGGAACTGTCAACGACAAGTATAGCGTCGTCACCAAAGTGAACGGCACTGTCGCAGAGACTTCGGAAACCGTGGCCCCGTGGCCTGCAAGAATTCTGAAAATGAAGCTCGACCGCCCAGCCGGCGGCATACACGCCAGCTGGAACGGCAGTACGAACGTGCCCTATGCCTACTACCCCAACGACATGAGTGTCGGCGACGTTGACGGTGATGGACAGTACGAGCTATTCCTGAAATGGGAGTCTACTCACGCCCAGGACAACAGCTATAGCAAAGGCTATACCGGCAACACGTACATAGACTGCTACCGTCTGGACGGCACCCGTCTGTGGCGCATCGACCTGGGACAGAATATCCGCGACGGTGCACATTACACACAGTTTATGGTCTACGACTTCGATGGCGACGGAAAGTCAGAGATGATATGCAAGACAGCCACCGGGTCGAAAGACGGCCTTGGGAACTATGTCAACCAGGCAGCCACGGATGCTACCATCAAAGGACACGGCAACACCACCAACTACCGCAACTCCGGCGGTCACATCCTCAAAGGGCCGGAATATCTGACGGTCTTTGACGGACAGACGGGACGTGCCATCCATACCACATGGTATCTCCCCGGTCGTGCCGGGACGGGCAGCAAGAACGTCAAGACGGGCAACAGCGCCACAGAAGGCGGTTCTGAGCTTGGAAAGGTCAGCGACTTCCCCAGCGGTTTCTGGGGCGACAACTACGGTAATCGCTCCGAGCGTTTCCTCGCTGCAGTGGCCTACATCAACGGTGCCGACAAGCCCGCCTGCGGTATCTTCAGTCGCGGCTATTACACACAGGCCTATGTCTGGGCTGTCAGTTTCGACGGCACACGCCTGCGTACAGAATGGCTCCACTGCTCGCCCTCGGCTACACAGTGGCTCGTCTACACACCTATTGACGACAATGCAGAGGTCACTTATCCTGTAGCCACCGTTGACGGTCAGCGGCTGATGCGTAATCCCATCAAGGCAGCACCTGCCAATACCGGAAGTGTGAAGAGTACTGACTCAAACGGCGGCATCGCCGGCAGCAATACCCTCTATGGCAACGGCAACCACAATCTGTCGGTAGCCGATGTCGACGGTGACGGCTGCGACGAGATTCTATGGGGCGCCGGAGCGCTGAACAACGACGGCACACTGCTCTATGCCACTGGCTACGGTCACGGCGATGCTATCCACGTGGGCAAGATGATTCCCGACCGCGAAGGTCTGCAGGTTTTCGACGTCCATGAGGAAAAGCTGACCGCCGCCCGCGGTTCATGGGATCTTCACGATGCCAGGACAGGCGAGATTATCTACCACGGCGGCAGCGCCGACAAGGACAACGGGCGCGGTATGGCCGGCGACCTGACAGGTAAGGACGGTTATGAATTCTGGTCGGGCGACGAACGTCAGCCCCGCTCGGCAGCAACAGGCAATACCGTTATCCAGAAGTCATGCTCAGTCAACTTCCGTATTTACTGGGACGGCTCGTACCAAGACCAGCTGCTCGACGGCTCTTACCAATACGACAAGAATCTGGGTGACGACGTTGCCATGTGGGACCAGTCAAGCTATGCCAACCCCTACATCCAGAAATGGAACGGCTCCAGTTTCTCGGACGTCATTAAGTTCTACTCTGCCACCTATAACTACGCACAGACAGCCAACTACACCAAGGCAACACCTTGTCTGCAGGCCGACATCCTGGGTGACTGGCGCGAGGAGCTGATTATGTGGAACAAGAAGGACTCGGCTGAGGTGATGATCTTCACCACATGGACGCCAACAGAGTATGCTGTACCCACACTGATGCACGACCACGTCTACCGCATGGGCATAGCCTGGCAGAACACAGCCTACAACCAGCCGCCCCATCTGGGCTACTACCTGCCCGACTACATTTCAGGAAAAGAGCTGACAGGTATTGCCGATGTCACAAACAATAAGGCGACAAAGACCATCATCGACCTGACGGGACGCCGCCGACAGGAATTTCGCCGCGGTCTGAACATCGTCGTCGAGAACGGTGTTGCCAAGAAGATTCTGGTGAAATAAACATTTACTCCACACGCAGCACCTGGTCGCAGTAGTCGACCACGGCAGGACGGTGAGTGATGAAGATGATGGTCTTCTGACGGTCGGACAGGATATTTTCCAACAGCTGGCGCTCAGTGTCGGGATCCAAGGCCGAGGTGGCCTCGTCGAAGAGCACCACGCTACGGTCGCGCAGCAGGGCACGGGCAATGGCGATGCGCTGGGCCTGTCCCTCAGAGAGTCCGCCACCAGATTCGGTGCAGACGGTGTCAAGGCCTTGCGGCAAGGTGGTGACGAAATCGCCACATACGGTATGGAGGACACGCCAGAGTTCGTCGTCAGTAGCATCGGGACGCCCCATCAACAAATTCTCGCGGATGGTACCGCTGAGCAGGGTGTTCCCCTGTGGAACATAGACGAAGTTGCAACGGCAGAGCGGCGACACCGTCTCTGTACGACCGTCGGCATACACCTCTACCCTGCCCTGTTGCGGATATACCAAGGCCAGTATCAGGCGGATAAGTGTTGTCTTACCTGCTCCCGTCTCACCAAGAACAGCCGTACAGGTGCCGGGGCGGAAGTCGAACGACAGGTGACTGAGAACCGGTTCATCATTCTTCTCGTAGGCATAGGTGACATCCTCAAGCCGCACACCGCAGGGCGATGGCATCAGCACGCCCTCTCCCTGCTGTTCCTGCGGAGCCTCCTCCAGTTCCATCAGTCGCTCGGCAGCTGTGAACACCCCGACGAAGGCTGGTGCCAGCCGCGTCAGGTCGCGTGCCGGTCCCTGTATACGGAACACCAACTGCAGGAAGGCGGTCATCTGACCAAAGGTAATGGTGTTGGCACTCATGCGGACGGCGCCCCATAGAAAAGCGACGAGATAGCCTAGCGAAAAGCCGCCATTGACGAAAAGGTTACTCGCAATGGAAAACTTCGTCCGCTGGCGCACATGCTGGCGCAGTTCGGTCTGCGTATCGCCAAGACGGTCTACCATCCGGTCGCCGGCTTCCAGGGTCTTGATGAGCATCCTGTTCTGAACGGTTTCCGTCAGCAGGCTCTGCACCTGACTGTCGCTGTTTCGGACACGCCGTGTGTACTTTCGCATCTGGGCGACATAGATACGGCTGACAAGGATGAACAGGGGCAGGATGGCCACCGTGACGAAGGCCAGCCAGAAGTCCATCTGCATCAGGTAGAAGAAGGCACCGACAAAGAGTGCCAGCGTCGACAAGGTTGTGGGCAGCGTCTCGGTGATGAATGTCACCACTGTCTGTACATCCTGCTCCAGGCGGTTGATGATGTCACCGCTGTGGTATCGGTCCTTGCCACGCCACTCTGCACGAAGCAGACGGTCGAGCATCTGCCGCTGCATACGGTTCTGAGCCTTCACACCGAGGATATTCTTCAGCCACACCTTTGAGATGTTCAGTGCAAATTCACAGACGATGATTCCGCCCATCAGCGCCACGCCCCAGTAGAGCGAACCGCTACGGTTGCCGGCAGCGATGTCGATGGCCCGCTGCATAGCCCACACCATGAGCAGACTGCACGCCACGCCCATCAACCCCAGCGAGGCGTTAAGTACCACCTGACGACGGTTACCTCGTAGCACTGTCCACAGCCAGCCGAGCAAGATACCGACAGTGTATTTACTCTCAGGATTATGCAGTTTATTTGACAATCGTTTAAGCACGGTCACTCTCAATAACTCATCATTCTTAACTTCTCCCGTCGGCTCCCCACATCATCTTCTCGCGCAACGTCGAGAAGTACTGTTTACCACTGCGCTTCACCACACTAATATGATAAGGTGCACGGCGCAGGGTGAGGCGCGTTCCCTCGCTACACTTCACGGAGCGTCCGTCAACGGCCACGAGGAAGGAGTGTGAGCGGCTCTCAACGTCAAGGGTTATCACGGCCGTATCAGGAATGACGATAGGACGGATGTTCAGCGAGTGGGGGGCTACTGCCGTCATCACCAACACGCCCGTGCCCGGCACGATAATCGGTCCGCCGTTGGACAGCGAATAAGCGGTTGACCCCGTGGGTGTTGAGATGATCAGTCCGTCAGCCTGATAGGTCGTCAGGTAGACACCGTCGATGCTGGCGCGGATGCTGATCATCGAGGCGGTGTCACGTTTCAGGATAGCCACATCGTTCAAGGCGCTGCTGACACCTTCCTGGGCCTCACCCTCGGCACTTACCAGTATCACGCGCCTGTTCTCGACGGCATAGTTGTCATCGTACAACGCCCGCAGGCAATTCTCTATCTCGTCAGGAACTATATCGGCCAGGAAACCCAGGCGCCCCATGTTGACGCCCAAGATAGGGATATTCCGGTCGCCCACCTTGGCTGCCGTCTGCAGAAAAGTGCCGTCGCCACCCATCGAGATAGCGAAGTCGACCTCGAAGTTCGTGCCAGTAAAGACCTTTGCCGCCGGCACGTCGAGATGCTGACCTTCCTTGAGAAATTCATAATACTCCTGGTCTATCGACAATTCTGCACCAAACTCAGAGAGCATCGACAGTACCTTCTGGATGCTTGCCGACTTCTTAACCTGATAGACATTGCCGAAAAGAGCAAACTTTAGCTTCGGTTGTGACATTTTTTGATGTGTTTTGCCGTTGTTTAGCGAAAAATTCGTAAATTTGCTGCAAAATTAATGATTTTCCATGAAAAGAAGAAAATATTATGGCAAAAGTTTATGTATTCTTAGCTGACGGCTTCGAGGATGTCGAAGCCCTCATCCCTGTCGACGTACTGCGCCGTGGCGGCGTAGAGGTAGTAACGGTGAGCACCACCGACTTCCCCCTGGTAGAGTCGGCTCACGGTGTGAACATCGAGGCCGACCTGCAATTCGAACAGTGCGACTTCTCCGATGCCGACCTGCTGATGCTGCCCGGCGGCATGCCTGGCGCCAGCAATCTCTATGCCCATGAAGGCGTGTGCCAGGCGGTGATGGCGCAGTATGCCGCCGGCAAGAAGGTCGCTGCCATCTGTGCCGCACCCGCCGTAGTACTGGCTCAGCTGGGTGTGCTCGACGGGAAGAAGGCCACGTGCTATCCCGGCTTCGAGAAAGCACTCGCCGAGGCTGGTGCCAGCTATACGGGCGACTTAGTAACCGTCGACGGCAACGTCACCACCGGCGAGGGTCCTGCCGCCGCTTTCCCCTACGCCTACGAACTGCTGAGCCAGCTCGTCGACCGGCAGACCAGCGACCAGATAGCCGAGGGAATGCGCTATAAGCACTTGATGGCCTGATGGATTACGTCATCATCGTGGCAGGCGGTAAGGGCCTGCGTATGGGCAGCGATATTCCTAAGCAGTTTCTGCCCATTGGCGGACGGCCGGTACTGATGCGAACCCTGGAGCGGTTCCGCGAGTATTCCGCCGACCTGCAGATCATCCTGGTGCTACCGGAAGCACAACAGGCATATTGGCGTCAGCTGTGCCAGCAGTATGATTTCGCGGTTAAGTACCGTTTAGCCAACGGCGGCAAAACGCGTTTCCATTCAGTGCAGAACGGCCTTGCCCTTATTCCCGATGACGCCGAGGGTGTCGTCGGCGTGCACGACGGCGTACGTCCCTTCCCTGCGGTCGACGTCATCCACCGCTGCTACGATACCGCCCGAAAGACAGGAACTGCCATCCCCGTCATCCCCGTCGTCGAGACCCTACGCCACATCAACGAAGGCACCAAACCTCGCGACGACTACCGTCTGGTGCAGACGCCGCAGTGCTTTGACATCCAACTGCTAAAACGGGCTAACCGCCAGCCCTACGATGACGGCTTTACCGATGACGCCAGTGTGGTCGAAGCTTCTGGCTTCGGCATCACCCTCGTCGACGGCAACCGCGAGAACATCAAAATTACCACACCATACGACCTGAAGATAGCTGAAGTGCTGATAGGATGACAGACATACTGAGTCAAGATCTACAATTCCTGCCGGGCGTAGGCCCCAACCGCAAGAAGATGCTGAGCAAAGAGCTCGGCATCGAGACTTACGGCGACCTGCTGGAATACTACCCCTACAAATATGTCGACCGTTCGAAGGTGTACACCGTCCACGAGCTGACGGGCGACATGCCGTTTGTGCAGGTGGTGGGCACCATCCTAAGCTTCGAGACCTTCCAGATGGGTCCTCGGAAGGAGCGTGTGGTAGGCCATTTCAGCGACGGTACCGGCATCATGGACCTGGTGTGGTTCGGCGCCGGCGGGAAATACGCCAAGCAGAACTACCGCATCGGCACGGAATACCTGGTCTTCGGCAAGCCCACCGTCTTCAACAACCGCATCAACATCACCCATCCAGACATAGACGAGGCCTCGCGGGTAGACACCTCGGCCATGGGTATGCAGCCTTACTACAACACGACGGAGAAGATGAAGAACGCCGGACTTACCACGCGGGCCGTCGAGCGACTGACCAAGACGCTCGTCACCACGCTGAAAGAGCCACTGGCGGAGACACTGCCTGACTTCATCACCCAGCGGCTGCATCTGATGAGTCGCGACGAAGCCCTGCGCACCGTCCACTACCCACAAAATGTCAAGGACTTAGAACGGGCGCGCGTCCGTTTGAAGTTCGAAGAGCTGTTCTACGTACAACTTAATATATTAAGGTACGCCAGCGACCAGCGCCGCAAGTACCGTGGCTACGTGTTCAGCCACGTCGGCGACACGTTCAACACCTTCTACCACAAACACCTGCCCTTCCAGCTGACCGAAGCCCAGAAGCGTGTCATCCGCGAGATACGCAAGGACATGGGCAGCGGCCGACAGATGAACCGCCTGCTGCAAGGTGACGTCGGAAGCGGCAAGACGCTGGTGGCACTGATGTCGATGCTTATAGCCATCGACAACGGGTTCCAGGCCTGTATCATGGCACCGACGGAAATCCTTGCCGAACAACACCTGCACACCATCATGCAGTTTCTGGGCGATATGCCCGTCCGCGTAGCCCTGCTCACGGGTATCGTCAAGGGGCGCCGCCGCCAGGAGGTGCTCGACGGTCTGATGGACGGTAGCATCAACATCCTCGTCGGCACCCACGCCGTCATTGAGGACACCGTACAGTTTGCCCGACTCGGATTCGTCGTCGTCGACGAGCAGCACCGCTTCGGCGTCGCCCAGCGCGCCAAACTGTGGAGCAAGAGTGTGAACCCGCCCCACGTCCTCGTGATGACTGCCACCCCCATCCCACGCACCTTGGCCATGACCCTCTATGGCGACCTTGACGTCTCCGTCATCGACGAGCTGCCGCCGGGACGCAAGCCCGTGGTGACGCAGCACTACTTCGACTCGCGCATCACGTCGCTCTACGATGGTATCCGCCGCCAGATCAACCTCGGACGCCAGGTCTACATCGTCTTCCCCCTCATCGAGGAGAGTGAGAAGATCGACCTGAAAAACCTGGAGCAGGGCTTCGAGGTGTTGCAGCAGGCATTCCCTGAGTTCCGGCTCAGTAAGGTGCACGGCCGCATGAAGCCTGCCGACAAGGAGGCTGAGATGCAACGGTTTGTCAGCGGCGAGACACAGATATTGGTTGCCACAACAGTCATCGAAGTAGGCGTCAACGTGCCCAACGCCTCAGTCATGGTCATCATGGACGCCCAGCGCTTCGGACTCTCGCAGCTACACCAGCTGCGCGGGCGTGTGGGCCGCGGTGCCGACCAGTCATTCTGTCTGTTGGTGACGCCCTACAAACTGTCGGAGGAGACCCGCAAGCGCATCGACATCATGTGCGACACCAACGACGGCTTCCGTATTGCCGAAGCCGACCTGAAGCTGCGTGGCCCCGGCGACCTGGAGGGAACGGCACAGAGTGGTATGGCCTTCGATCTGAAGATAGCCGACATAGCCCGCGACGGACAGCTGGTACAGATGGCCCGCGACGAGGCGCAGGCTGTCATCGATGACGACCCGACATGCAGCAGCGAGCGCTACCGGATGCTATGGCGACGACTCAGCGAACTAAAGAAAACAAACATTAACTGGGGTGTTATTTCTTAACACAGCGTAAACGTTTGAGTGTTAAATTACGCCAAAACAATGTTAACAAATAGCAGCAACCTACTTTTTTCTGAATTATTATTCGTATCTTTGCAACCGAGTTTTCTACTCTTGCAGAAAATGACAAACATCTATAACCGAAAATAAGAGACCAGATGATTAAGAAACTAAAGAAGATTTTTGCTATAGCTATGGTGTCCGTTGTCGCCGTCCACTCACAGGGACAAGACCTGCTGGCAAACCAAGCACCCATCGACCGCAAGATGAAGGCCGTAGACTCTGTGGCCCTGAACCGCCTAATCCAGATTGAGCAGATGGCATCGCCCGCTGCCGACCTGTACCAGGACTGGGAGAACCACTACGCCCACCGCGAGACGGCTCTGCCCGACTCCTTCCGCATCGACCTGCGCGACTTCTGCATGCCTACCGACAGCCGCGTGCTGACCTCAAACTTCGGCGCACGCTGGGGACGCCAGCACAAAGGTCTTGACATCAAGGTGTACATCGGCGATACCATCCGTGCCGCCTTCTCAGGAAAGGTACGCGTCGTCCGCTATGAGCCGGGAGGCTACGGCAACTTCGTCGTCATCCGCCACTACAACGGACTGGAGACCATCTACGGTCACATGTCGAAGCACTTGGTGAAGCCTGACCAGGAGATTCGCGCCGGAGAACCCGTCGGACTCGGTGGCAACACCGGCCGCTCCACAGGTTCACACCTGCACTTCGAGACGCGCCTCTGTGGTGTAGCCCTGAACCCTGCACTGATGTTCGACTTCCGCAATCAGGACGTGGTAGGCGACTTCTACACCTTCAACCGCTCTACATACCCGCGTGAGTCGGCACAGGCCACCCGTCTGCGTGGCGTCGGTGGTTCGGCATCTGCCAACAGCGGTGAAGACCAGCTCTACACCACCAATGCCAACAGCAAGCGCAACACCGCCGCTGCCACGCGCTCAAACACCCGTTTCCACAAGGTGCAGCGCGGCGAGACCCTGTCGTCTATCGCCCGCAAGCGCAACACCACCGTCAGCGCTATCTGCAAGCTGAATCGCATCAGCAAGAACATGCGTCTGCGCCCGGGACAGATCTTGAAGTACAACTAAATCAACCAACCATAAAAGAACCTTAATACATGAGTCGGAAAATCATTCTTTGCGCACTGCTCATCCTCTTTGCTTCTGGCGACATCGCCAATGGCAAGGTGAGAAAGGGTGCCAAGAAGACTGCCAAGACTACCGTAGTAGAAAAACAACAAACCGAGGAGATCGACAACTACGACTTCCTCTATGAAGGGAGCGACGACCTGAACCTTGAATACGACGACATGGCCATCAACGGTCTGCTGGACGAGGCTATGTCGCACATCGGCGCCCGCTACCGCAGTGGCAGCAAAGGTCCGTACGCCTTCGACTGCTCAGGCTTCACAAGCTACGTCTTCCGCCAGCTTGGCGTTGCCAACATCGGTGCATCATCACGCGACCAGTATGCGCGCAACATGCCCGTCAGCCGCAGTGAGATGCAGCGCGGCGACCTGGTGTTCTTCACCAGTCCCCGCTCCGGTCGCGGCGTAGGTCACGTAGGCATCGTTGTCGATGTCGACCCCATCACCAATAGCTTCAGATTCATCCACGCCAGCAGCAGTGAGGGTGTGAAGATCTCTAACTCTAACGACGGATTCTATGCCCGCCGCTTCATTGGTGTCAGACGTGTTCAATAAACAACAAACAATATGAAAAAGCGCATCGCTTTACTTCTCCTAATAGGTAGCTACACGATAGCTACCTATTCTGTTTCCAAGGATACCCTGACCGTCGCCATGGTGGGCGACATCATGATGGGTACCACGTTTCCAACCACACAGCTGCCGCCACACAACGGGGCAGAACTGTTCAAGGACGCAGCACCCATCCTGCAGCGTGCCGACCTAGCCGTAGGCAATCTGGAGGGGACACTCTGCGACGGCGGCACCAGCACCAAAGATACCGGCCCTAACAGCTACGCTTTCCGCACACCCACCAGCTATGCACCGTGGCTTACCCAGGCTGGCTTCGACTTCCTCAGCATGGCCAACAACCATGCCAACGACTTCGGCATAGAGGGCATCATGTCGACAGAACAGTGCCTGCGCGAACAAGGCATCAAATACTGTGGCATCCAGGGACGCACCGAGACAGCCGTCATCGAGCGCAAAGGGCTCAGAATAGGCATCTGCGCCTTCGGTCACAACAGCTACACGCTGAAACATACCGACCTGGGTACCGTCAGCCGTATCCTCAGCGACCTGAAGAGCCGTACCGACTTCATCATCGTCTCGTTCCACGGAGGCGCTGAAGGCCGCACGAAGAGCCACCTGCCATACGGCACGGAGACCTTCCTCGGCGAGAACCGCGGTTCCCTGCGCGAGCTGGCCCACTACTGCATCGACAACGGTGCCGACATCGTCTATGGCCACGGACCTCACGTCGTACGCGCCATAGAGGTCTACGGCGGCCGCTTCATCGTCTACAGCCTCGGCAACTTCTGTACGCCTTACGGTATGAGCCTGACCGACATCTCTGCCTACGCTCCTATCATCGAGGTAAAGATGGCCCGTGACGGCCGGTTCCTCAGCGGACAGATTCACTCGCTGAAACAGCAGAAAGGCATCGGTCCACGTAACGACAGCCAGCACAGCGCCGCCCGACAGATGAAGCTGCTCAGCGAAGAGGATATCCCCCAGAGCGAGGCTGCCATCAGCACGTCAGGCCTCATCACACTGAAATAACCCCTTAGGGAAACATAAAGTAAAAAACTCCCGATGCGACAGCGCACCGGGAGTTTTTACTATGTATGAGATGTTATCTTTACTCAGTCTTACCGTTCAAGGAGTAGATATACACGTTTCCAGAGAATTCTGGTGTGTAAACATCATTCTTAAAGTAGTTCACCAACTTACCGGTGATGATGACCTCGTCACCAACCTTGATCTTATTTTCATCTGTGAACTTCTGGTTGCCCAAGTCAAGAGAACGGAAGACGGTCAGGGCATTGCTATCATTGCCATCGTCAGAGATGTTAAACGTGGCACTGCCATAACTGGTAGAAACCTCCTTGATAGACGAGATCTTACCCTTGGCATAGTAGATAACGCCATCGGTGGTAGCGCCAATCTCCTGACACTTGGCAATAGCCTCAGCAACAGTGAAGGGATTTTCCTCGGTGCCCTTGGCGGCAGGCGCATCAGCCTTTTTGATAGAATAGATATAGACGTTGCCAGAGAACTCGGGCGTCACGACACCATCCTTGGTATAGTTGACTAGCTTACCGGTAATAACGACTTCGTCGCCGACACCAATCTCGTCTTCAGCAACAAACTTCTTATTGTCAAGACTGTATGAACGGAATACCGTTATAACATTATTCTCCGTACCATCTTCAGAGATGTTGAACGTGGCGTTGCCAAAGCTTGTAGACAGCTCCTTGATAGAAGAAATCTTGCCCTTTGCATAGTAGATTTCACCATCAGTAGTGGCTCCTATCTCTTGACACTTGGCAATAGCCTCAGCCACGGTGAAGGGATCTTCAGGGTTCTTTCCGTGAGGCAGTGTGAAAGCCTCCTGCGAGATAACTGTCTGAGAAGAGTACTCCTTACCGGAGTCGGTTGTCTTGAAGACAACTGTAGCAGAACGCTTGTCACCAGTGTTAGGCATCACGTTGAACTTCACGGCACCAGTCTGGGTGTCAATGCCAATAACAGAGAGCCAGCTCTGAGCCTCGGCAGGAATATCCACAGAGATGCCATTACCCTTACAGGTGACAGCAGCAGTAACTACGCCACCCTCGACAGGCACAGTCTCAACGTCAAGCGAGTCGACCTTGATAAGCGACTTATTGATGGCAACAACAGAAGCTGTTCCCTGAACTGTCTCAGGAACACTGCCATTATAAAGCATCAATACACCCTTGATGGTCAGCTCGTCGCCTACGGAGAAGGCGTTCTCGTCGGTAAACTTCTCGCCATCGAGCCAGTAGCCGCGATAGACTTCAAGCCAGTTGTCGCTGCCATAGCTGCCATCGTCGGAGAGGAAGTAGGTGGCATTGCCGTATGATGTGCTGATTTCCTGTATCTTACAAACGATACCCGTCACCTTGAGAGCGCTGCTGGGAATGTTGCCAGAACGGATAACAGCCAAAGCCTGGGAAACGGTAATGGGATCCGGGTCAACCAGCTCCTGTTCAACGATAATCTCCTGTGTCTGTCCGCCACAGTTAATCTTGACGATACCCGAGCGCGAGTCGCCGGCCTCAGGAGAGAATGTCAGCGTCTGCTCGCCGGCACCACCACTCATCGGGCTGATAGTAAGCCACTCGGGGACAGAAGCTTCATCGATGCTCCAGTCACCTGCGGCTGTCAGTGTGATGTTTACAGGATTACCCTCCTTGGCAAACGTCACGTATGAGGTTGACACGTGGATGTTGTCGAGATAGATAGGATCGTCATCCGACGTACAGCCCGTGAACATAGCAATAAATGCTACTAATGTTGGAATCAAATATCTGAGTTTCATAATTCTGTTGTTCTTTAAGCCATTAATTGAAGAAGTACTTCACGCCGACGGAAGCATACCAGCACTGTCCGAGAGTGTGATAAGGCTTCCAAGTCTCGGTGTTGCCGTCAATGCCCTTAGGCGTGGAGTAGACACCATAGCCCTGAGCATCAACACGGTCGAGCTTCATGATCTTAGAGTACTGCACGCCGCTGCTCGGAGAGGTGCTGAAGTCCTGGTTGGCAATCTTCGAGACACCCCAGTTAGAGTTAAACAGGTTGAGCACGTTCTTGATGTCGAAGCTCAGCTGCAGCGTGTGCTTGGTCTTGCCCAGGTCGAGCTTGAAGTCGTGCTTGTAGCCGAAGTCCACACGGTGTACCCAAGGAGAGTAGTGGCTATAGGCCTCGGTGTACTCACCCTGACGGTCCTCCAGATAGCTGTTGTTGTGAACGTATGCCAGGAAGCGGTCCATATCGTCCTTCGAGGCGAAGCGGAACTCGCTGCCGCCCTGCAGGTTGCCGTTGGCATCGTAGTAGCCAGCCTGTGCATCGGTAGGCACGTAGACCACGTCATACTGATAGCCGTCCTTGTTCACGTCGTCGGTCATAATATAAGAGGTGTTGTTACCACCACGCCATGTCTCGTAGATAAACGAGTAGTGGTTACCACTCTTGTCGTGGATAGTCGCACTGGCAACGATACGGTCGGGGGTCACATACTGCGAGTTGTGCAGGCCTACATAGTTCGGACCTTGTGCACAGGGAATATATGTAAAGGCCGACGAAGCGTCAGAACCCGGCATACCGGTCAATTCCTTCGAGACAGTATGAGTGTAGGAAGCCATCAGGCTCATCCAGTCGAACGGCTGAGCATCCAGCTTAGCATTGAACGACCAACCATAACCCTTCGACGTGTTGTCGAGAACGAAAGCGTTAGGCAGTGCCTTGCCCGTCTCAGGATCAGTGTACTTGGCATTTTCATACATAGCACGGTTGTCAGCACCATTCAAGCGGGGGAAGCCACCAACGTCACGGATGCTCCAATCGCTGATACAAACGGCATTGATGGTCTTATTGAAGATAGCCTCAACCGAAGCGGTGAAGGGGAACGACACAGGTATCTGATAATCAACCGCCAAAGAGGTCTTCCATACTTGAGGCATCTTGAAGTCGGGATTAACGGCGTTGATGGTAGAACCGGCCTCACCGTCCTCAGGCTTGATGGTCACGGGACCAAGGCCATTTGCAATGACATAGTCACGTAGTGTATTACCCGTCATAATATTGCCGTTTGCGAACTGCGTCATATCAGCCTGTTTACCCTGGTTGCTACCCGTGGCATTCCAGATGCCTTTGTACTGAACCATATTGGAGTTGGTAGGCATATTGGTGAAGAACACCAGAGGCAGACGGCCAGAGAAGAGACCGGTACCGCCGCGCACCTTCAGCGATTTGTCGCCGAAGACGTCCCAGTTGAAGCCCACACGGGGCGAGAAGGTGAACTTCGTCGTGGGCCAGGAACCTGTGTCGATGTGTCGACCGTTGTAGTCGTAGTTATAGATGGCCTGATTGGTCATCAGGTCGCCATTGTCGAAGAACAGTCCGTCGACGCGCAGACCGTAGGTCAGCTTCAGGTTGTCGAGGATGTTCCAGTCATCCTGCAGGTAGATGCCAAGTTTATTGAACTGCACGCGGGCAGCAGGCTCGGTCTCGCCGTCATAGCCATAGGTCAAGGCCACTACTTCCGGAGTGCTGTTAAAGAGCTTTGCGGCATTCAGCACGCCGTTCTCCCACATATCGTCGGTAGCGTTGTAGCGGTAATAGCCAGTACCATTACGCATATACATATTGTCGGCCATCTGATGCTCGAAGCTGACACCGCCAGTGATTTTGTGCTTACCCATGTAGTAGGTCACGTCGTCCTTGATGTTCCAGATGGTATTGTGGACAGCGTTGTTCCAGGTAAACAGCTCGTAACCCAGGGCGATGTAGTTGTCATCGTCCTTCGTAATGTCGATAAAGGGGAACTCCGAAGAGTCGGAAGCACGCACGTCGTCGAGCTTAGAGTAGGTAGCCAGGAACTGGTTGCTCAGGCTCTCGGTGAAGCGGCTGTTCAGGTCGAGCGAGAACGAGTGCACCAGGTTGTCCATCGCATACATCGAATTGGCGTATGACATTGAAGCCTTCGACATACGGGCATTGCTCAGACGAGCACCGCCGTCCATCGACGTGGCGTTGGGCGACGACCAGTAGCGGTTCTTGGTGTAGTTGTAACGCAGGGCCAGGTGATGTTTGTCGCTGATGTTCCAGTCTAAGCGGGCCAGAATCTTATAGTTATTCTCGTCAGCAGGGAAGTCAGTGTAGCTGCCCGTGTCGTAACCGTAACGATTGCGAACGTAGTCAGAAACTGCCTGCAAGTCGGCGTTCGTCGTGCGCGACACGTAGTTGTCGGGGTCAGCGGGATTATCGGCATCGGAACCACGCCAGCGGTTCACCACCGTCGGGGTCTTTGTCATCTCGCCATTGACGAAGAAGAACAGCTTATCCTTAAGGATGGGGCCACCCAAGGTGAAGCCGTAGGTGGTCTTCATATCCATTTCGCGGGCACCGTTGATAGTCTCACGCTCTACGGCGTCACCACGCAGGTTCTCATTCTGGTGATAGATATAGGCCGTTCCCTTGAAGGTGTTCGTACCCGACTTCGTGATGGCGTTCACGCCACCGCCGATAAAGTTGGTCTGGCGAACGTCGTAGGGCGAAATCACCACCTGCAACTCCTCAATGGCGTCGATACTGATGGGGTTGCCACCGCCGGGGAGGTTCGACGACAGACCGAAGTTGTTGTTGAAGTTGGCACCATCAACGGTGAAGTTAGCTGTACGTCCGTCAGCACCGGCAAAGCTCATGCCATTACCGCCGTAAGGCGACAAGCGAGTAATGTCGGTGATGGAGCGGCTGACCGTCGGCAGATTAGTAATCTGAGCACTGGTGATGTTGGTAGCAGCACCCATGTTTTCTACCGTCAGCTTCGTAGCCTTGCCACTGATGACAATCTCGCCCAGCTCGGTAGCATTCTCAGAAATCCAGACAGCGAGGTTGTAGGTCTCACCCAGCTGCAGGACAACGCCCTTGATGGTCTTCGGCTGATAGCCGACGTACGAGGTTGTCACCTCGTAAGGGCCGCCGGTACGCATACCCTGGATAGAGAATCGGCCACTGGCATTGGTCACTGCCGTGTAACGCGTACCCGAAGGGGTGTGCACTGCCACCACGGTTGCACCGATGACCTCTTCGCCCGTCTGGCTGTCGAAGGTCACCTTACCTGCCATGCTTGATGTCGTGATTTGTGCCATTACCGTCAACGAGAGCGTCAACAGCGTGGACACCAGAAAGAGAAATCTTTTCTGCATAAACTTTTATTGTTTGTTAATTAATATTACCAGACTTTGGCTCGCGCCAGCGTCTGTCACTTGTTATCGGTTGCAAAATTAATTAATTATTTTGAGATATTGTTATTTTTCCTCAATAATTTTTAGGGAAAATCACACTTCCTCGTATTCAAAGTCTTCAAGGTTGTCGAGGTCGTCAACATCGTCGGTATCGACATCGACATATTCGATGTCCTCGTCCTCGCCCATGTCAGCCAACTCGGCCTGAAAGTGTGCCATATCCTTGTCGCGGTGGGCAATGGACTCCGTGGTGGTGATGGCGGCAAGCTTGTTAGACTCAGCGTTCATCTCAGCCCAGAGCACGTCTTTCAGTTCGTCGAGTCCGAAGCCAGTGACAGCCGAGATGAAGACAACGGGCAGGTCCTCGGGAAGTGTCTCGCGGAGCATCTCAATGAGCTCGTCGTCGAGCAGGTCACACTTCGTCACGGCCAGCACGCGATGCTTGTCGAGTAGTTCGGGGTTGAACTGCCTCAGCTCATTCAGCAGCACCTCGTATTCACGCTTGATATCATCGGTATCGCCGGGCACCATGAAGAGCAGCAGCGAGTTGCGCTCAATATGACGCAGGAAGCGCAGGCCCAGGCCCTTGCCTTCTGCTGCGCCTTCGATGATGCCGGGTATGTCGGCCATGACAAACGACTTGCCTTCGCGATAGCCCACTATGCCTAAGGACGGTTCCATAGTGGTGAAGGGATAATTGGCAATCTTGGGCTTGGCATTGCTCAGTGCCGACACCAGTGTCGACTTACCCGCATTGGGGAAGCCCACGAGACCCACATCGGCCAGCAATTTCAACTCCAAGATGACCATCATCTCCTGCATCGGCTCGCCCGGCTGGGCATAACGCGGCGCCTGGTTCGTAGCCGTTCGGAACTGGAAGTTGCCCAGACCGCCACGGCCGCCCTTCAGCAAGAGCACCTCCTGACCGTCGTAGGTGACGTCGCAGACATACTTTCCCGTCTCAGCGTTGTAGACCACCGTCCCGCAGGGCACGTCGATATAGATGTCCTTGCCGTCGGTGCCATGACACTTGTCGCGACCGCCGTTGCCACCATGTTCGGCAAAAATATGGCGCTCGTACTTCAGGTGCAGCAGCGTCCAGTAGTTGTGGTTGCCGCGCAGGTAGATGCTGCCGCCCCGTCCGCCGTCGCCGCCGTCGGGTCCGCCGTTGGGGTTGTACTTCACATGCTTCAGGTGCATACTGCCCTTACCGCCCTTGCCCGAGCGACACAATATCTTAACGTAGTCGACAAAGTTGCTCTCCATAATTACCAGAGTGGCTAGATTGACTAGAAAGACTAGAAAACTAGATTAACTAGAGATTATCAATCACCGCGCAGATGTCTGCGAAGATGCGGTCGAGCTCGCCCAGCCCGTCGATATGGTGATGGACACTCTCCTGCTTATACCACTCGATGAGCGGCTGTGTCTGCTGGTGATAGACCACGAGACGCTTCTTGATGGTCTCCTCGTTGTCGTCGGCACGTCCGCTCTGCTGGCCGCGCAGCAATAGGCGCTTCATCAGCTCGTCCTCGGGGACATCCAGCTCAATCATGGCTGCCACACGGTCGCCACGCTCACTCAGCATCTGCTTCAGAGCCTCAGCCTGCGGTATCGTACGGGGGAATCCGTCGAAGATAACGCCCTTATGTTCACGGCCAAAGGCATCGTATACCGATGCCAGTATCGAGACCATCAGGTCGTCGGGTATCAGCTGGCCGTTGTCTATAAACTGTTGGGCCGTCTTGCCCAGTTCCGTCCCTTTCTTAATCTCAGCGCGCAGCACGTCGCCGGTAGAAATATGGTTAAGTCCGTACTTCTCGATGAGCTTGTCGCTCTGGGTGCCCTTGCCAGAACCGGGAGCACCGAAAATCACGATATTTTTCATTCTTTTACTAATGTGTATAAGTCTTTCAGTCCACGTCCCTGCTGGTCATAATCCAGACCATAGCCTAAAATGAAGTCATTGGGAATCTCAAAAGCCACATAGTCAAGCTTCAACTCTTCCTTCAGCTTCTCTGGCTTAAAGAAGAGGGAGCAGACCTTGACCGAAGCCGGGTTGCGGGTGCCTATCTGCTCCATCATCCGTTTGATAGTGAGTCCGCTCTCCACAATATCCTCGACAATCACGACGGTGCGACCGCTGAGATCCTCGTTGATTCCGATGACCTCGTGAATCGTACCCGTCGACGTAGTGCCCTGATAAGAGGCCAGTTTCACAAACGAGATTTCACAAGGAATAGTCATTTCACGCATCAGGTCGGCAGCAAAGATAAACGCACCGTTGAGCACAGCGAGAAACAAGGGGTTGGTGCCTTCCAGCTCACGACTCATCTGCTGTGCCAGCTCACGCACCCGCTGTTTAATCTCAGCCTCAGACATCGTCGGTTCGAAAGTCTTGTCCTTAATGGTTATTCTGCTCATAGTTAAATAATTTTGCTGCAAAGTTACGAATAAAAAATGGAAAATTAGCTTGTTCCAAGTTTTTTATTAGAAAAAAGCCTCTATTTTCTTTGTTGTCTGATGAATTTGTCGTAACTTTGCGCTCAGAATGAAGATTTTCACGGCTGCTCAGATACGTGAGTTAGACAATTACACCATTGAGCACGAGCCCATCAAGTCGGTCGACCTGATGGAACGTGCTGCCAAGGCGTTGACACAGGCCATCACCCTACGCTGGCCAGTGACAACGCCCGTCGTCACCTTTGCGGGTCCCGGCAACAATGGAGGCGATGCACTGGCTGTCAGCAGGATGATGGCAGAGCAAGGCTATCAGGTACAGACCTTCCTCTTCAACATCAGCGGAAATCTCTCAGCAGACTGCGCCGAGAATAAACGGCGACTGAACGACACCAAGAAAGCGAAAGAGCTGTTTACGGAGGTGACACAGGAGTTTGACCCGCCACAGCTGGAGAAAGGCATGCTGGTCATCGACGGTCTGTTCGGCTCAGGGCTGAACAAGCCACTCAGCGGCGGTTTTGCCTCCTTGGTCAAATACATCAACGCTTCTCATGCCGAGGTGGTAAGCATTGACATACCATCGGGTCTGATGCCTGAAGACAATACTTACAATGTTCGCGCCAATATTATCCGCGCCAGCATGACACTGACGCTGGGACACAAGAAGCTATCGATGCTCTTTGCCGAGAACCAGCCATTCGTCGGCAAACTGCAGGTGCTCGACATCGGTCTGAGTCGCGAAGGCATGGAGAAGATAGAAGCCCACTACACCATGACTGAGGAGGAGGATGTCAGACAGCTCATCATGTCGCGACCTGTCTTCGCCCATAAGGGGACGATGGGCAATGCCCTCATCATTGCCGGCAGCTACGGTATGGCAGGGGCCGCCACGATGTCGACGGAAGCCTGTCTGCGCTCAGGAGCAGGCAAAGTCTCCTGTCACACACCCCGCAAGAACGTTGCCATCCTTCAGACGGTTGTCCCCGAGGCCGTGTTACAGATAGACCACGAAGAGACCACTTTCTCAGAGACCGTCGACACGGAGGATTTCCAGGCCGTCGGTATTGGTCCTGGCTTAGGCACCAGCGAGCAGACGGCCGTTGCCATTATCGCCCAACTGCGGCGTACACAGTGTCCGCTGGTGTGCGATGCCGACGCCATCAACATCCTAGCCAGTCATCGGGCATGGATGCAACAGCTCCCCAAGGAGATTATCATGACACCACATCCCAAGGAGTTCGACCGTCTGGAAGGCCGCTCGGCCGACAGTTTCGAACGGCTGTCGAAGGCACGCGACCTGGCACAGCGCATCAGCGCCTATATCATTCTGAAAGGACACCACTCCGCCCTGTGCTGCCCCGACGGGCATATCGTATTCAACACCACTGGCAATGCCGGCATGGCTACTGCTGGTAGTGGCGACGTACTGACTGGCATACTTACAGGACTGCTGGCCAGAGGCTATAGCCGGCGCGATGCCTGTATCGTTGGCATGTACCTGCACGGATTGGCCGGCGACATCGCTGCCCGTGAACTGGGTGAAGAAAGCCTGATAGCGCGCGACATCATACGGTGTCTGCCCAAAGCCTTCCTGACCATCAACCCCAAACATTAATTATTGCATATATATGAAACACATACTGACAATAGCCACACTGGCACTCACCCTTTCCTGTTTTTCTCTTTCCGTCAACACCGCCAAGGCGCAGACATCTACTTCGACCTATCAACCTGGCGTCACCCAGGAAGGAGCCACCTACTTCCTGCCAAAGACGGCCATCCGTATCGCCGTCACCGTTGAGAAGACCGTCTACACACCTGGCGACTTCGCTCCCTACGCCGAGCGTTTCCTGCGCTTGAACAACGTCAGTACCCAACCGTCGACGACCTACCGCATTGTCTCTGTCAAGCAGACGGCCATTGGCGTACGCGACACCAGCAAGGCCTACAGCGTAAAATTCAACAATAAGACCTCGGCCATCAACCTTGCACTCGCTGACGACGGTGTCATCTTAGCCGTCAACGCACAGCCTGTGCCACTGATACTGCCCACGCCATTCCAGCCAGCACAAAAGCCAGCCACTGTCAATCCGCGACAGTTTATGAACGAGGAAATCCTGGCTGCCGGCAGCACGGCCAAGATGGCTCAGCTCACAGCACAGGAGATTTACGACCTGCGCGACAGCCGCAGCCAGCTCATCAAAGGACAGGCCGACTTCATGCCAAAAGACGGGGAACAGCTGAAGATGATGCTCAGCCAGATAGACCGCCAGGACCAGGCACTGACAAGCCTCTTTGCAGGAACCACGGTACGCGACACCACAGAAGAACTGTTCATCGTGCGTCCCGGCGAGGAGCTGCAGAAATTGCCGCTGTTCCGTTTCTCCAAGCGTTTCGGGCTGGTTGATGCCGACGACCTGAGTGGCACACCTTTCTATATAAACATACAGAACCTGACGCAACTGCCAGCCAGCGACGCCGAACAGGGCGCCAAGAAGAAAAAGGCCGAGAATGGTCTCTACTATAATGTAGCGGGCAAGATGCAGGCAACCATTCTCGACGGTAACACCGTTGTCAGCAAAGATGAGTTCCCTGCCGCCCAGTTCGGCTATGTCGAACTGCTCAGCGGCGACCTCTTCAACAAGCACTATGCCACGAAGCTGTGGCTCAATCCTGTCAGCGGAGGCATCGACAGGATTGAAGCCGAACAACCCAAATAAGTCTTAGAACGCCATATCGCGTCCGCGGTAGAAGTTGATTAACGCATTCTGATAGAGCAGCTCATACTGAGCCTGAACGTGGTCTGACTCCGCTTTCAGGAATACATTCTTTGCTTCATTAAATTCCGTGATGTTCGCCATGCCAATCTCGTACTTGGCCTGCATCAAGACAAAGGCAGCGTTGCTACTAGCAACAGCTTCGCTGGAACTGCGTTCTCGCTGTTCAGCATTGAGCGCATTATAGTACACCTGCTGAATTTCCTTGTAAAGAGTCTTCTTCGTATCGTCAAGAGCCAGTTGCTGGCTCTCCTGCTCAAGACGTGCATTGCGCACATTGTTACGAGTCTGGAAACGGTTGAAGATAGGGACACTGAGGTTCAGACCGATATATTGCGAGAAGTTATTCTTAAGCTGAGTACCAAAGGGGTCGGAGGAGAATTTGCTGGTTGTATAGTAGTTGCTGCCGAGTCCACCACTCAGACTTAAGGAGGGCAGATAGCCTGCCTGCGCAATCTTGATACTATGGTCGGTAGCCCGGAGACGCAGTTGCTGGGCAACGATCTCAGGTTTGATACCGAGGGCATCGGCGTAGATAGCGTCAGGAGATGGAATCCCTGTTGTCCCGGATAATCCAGATAATTCGGGGCGGACAACAGCAAAGCCTTCAGGAGTGGGCAGTTCGAGGAGCTGTGTCAGCGTGAGCAGGGCGAGTCGCTGGTTGTTATCGGCCTGTGTGGCAGTAAGACGGCTATTGGCAAGGGTAGCCTGCTGTCGTGAGAGTTCAACGCCACTGGCTTTGCCGTTATCTACCAATGCCTGCAGACGGACAACCTGCATGGAGTCGATGGCAACCTGCCGATATGCCACATCGGCAATCTCCATATCATAGAGCATCTGGACGTAGGCCTGTGCCACCTGCATACGGATATCGTTCTTGGCTTTCTCCAGGTCGGCAGTGGCAGCCTCGAGATTCAGCTGACTGAGCTTGACCTGGTTGGGAATCTGGAAGCCCGTGAACAGAGGGACGCTGGTGCCTAACGAGAACGACGTCGACGACGTGTTGGTATTCGAGTAGGTATTGTCAGCCGTGAGGCCTCGTCCGAAGCTGAAGTTCTGGCCTACCGAGCCGCTGAGATCGGGCAGACGCTGGTTCTTCGCCGTCGAGAGCTGCAGCTCCTGCTGACGGCACTGGTTCTCACGTTGTTTGATGGTGATATTATGCGCCACCGCATAGTCGCAACATTCACGCAGTGTCCACTGACGCGTTTCGGCTAACATGTCTAGTCCTACAAGTTCAACTAGTATTACTAGGATAAGAGACTTCTTCATGGCATTTACTTATTACTATCTTCGTCAGTTATTATTTCCGGGCCGCGCACCTTGTCCTTAGCGGTCAGGCCCTTCTTGATTTCAATATTCACGCCGTCGGAGAGACCGGTAGTGACGGCCGTGCGCTCGTAGGTCTTCTCCTTGCCCTTACCCTTAATGATATAGACAAAGGTGGAGTCGCCGCTGAACTCAATGGCACTCTCGGGAATGGTGAGCACGCCGTCGGCCTTTGACAGCACAATCTCGGCATTGGCACTATAGCCAGAACGAATCTTGCCTCCCTCGGAGAGCCGGACGGCAGCCTTAATCTCGAACTGGTTGGCACCGTTGCTCTCGACGGCCTTCGGAGAGATATACTCCAGGGCGGCGTCGAACATCAAGTCCTGCAGCGCACCGATGGTAATCTTCATGGGCATCGAGTTCACCAACTGTCCCACCTCGGTCTCATCGATATTCCCACGGAAGATGAGGTCGTTCATATTGGCAACGGTGGCAATCGTCGTACCATCATTGAAGGTGTTGGCAAGAATAACGGAGTTACCCACCTTCACAGGAATGTCGAGAATGACACCGCTGATGGTCGAGCGAATCAGCGTCGAGCTGGCCTTAGCGTTCGACTTCGACACGCCATCGCGGACAACCTGCAGCGCGTCCTCGGCAGCGAGTTTCTCGTGCTTGGCCTGCTGAAGCGCCATCTTGCTCTTGTCGTACTCGTCGGCAGAGACGAGCTGCTGGTTGAAGAGGTTCTCCACACGCTGGAAATCGGTCTGTGCCTGCTTCAGGTTGATGTCTGCCAGGCGCACACGCATCTCAGCAGAACTCAGCTGCCCCATGTCGGGAATCACTTTGACCTTGGCTATCACGTCGCCAGCGTTAACATAATCGCCAGGTTGCTTGTAGAGTTCGGAGATGATACCAGAGATCTGCGGCTTGACGTTGACCTCGTTGCGAGGCTCAATCTTACCGGTGATGATGGTCGTCTTCTGGATGCTGTCGAGTTTCGGGGTGAACTCGTTGTAGACGACCTCCTTGGGTTGGCTCTTCTGCCACAGGAACACGAAGGTTCCGATGAAAATCAGCGCGATAATAGCGGCGATAATCAGTTTGCTGTACTTTTTCATTGTATGTTGTTTTTTTCGTTTAATCGTCTATTCGTTTAACCGGCAACGTTAAAACGTTTAATCGTTAAAACGTTTTATCGATAAATTATTCATCCCGCATGGCATCGACGGGCTTAATGCTCATGGCACGGGCAGCAGGGGCAAGGCCTGCGAAGACACCCATGGCCGAGACCATCAGGGCGGCGACGATGGCCGTCCAGAAACCTACCTGGAAATGAGCGGTGAGAATGCCATCCTCGGTATTGGCAAGTTCCAGCATCTGCAGGATGAGCACGCCGAAGAGTATGCCACTCATGCCGGCCACCAGCGTCAGCACGATGCTCTCGCTGATAATCTGCGACAAAATCATGCGTGGCGTGGCACCGATGGCGCGGCGGATACCTATCTCGGTGGTGCGCTCACGTACAGTCACCATCATAATATTCGACACACCGATGGCACCTGCAAACAGTGTCCCCAAGCCTACCAGCCATATCAGGAAGTTGACGCCGCGGAACAAGTTGTCGAGCAACTGGAACAGCACCTCGGTGTTGAACACCATAGCTCCCTGCTCGTCCGCCGGGTCGATAGTGTGGGCACGGGCAATAGTTTCACGGATGCGCGGTGTGACACTCGACATCACCACACCCTTGCGGCCTGTAACGGCAATCACATCTACGGCGTTGCCACGATTATATGCCTGCTGCATGAAGGTGAGGGGCAGCGTGACACCCGTGCCGGTCTCGCCGCTGAAGCTGATGCCCTCGCTCATATTGTAGTCAACGCCCACAATCTGGTAGTAGATGTTGTCAATGCGGATGCGCTTGCCACAAGGGTCGCCGCCACCGGGGAACAGTTCCTTGTAGGTCTTTTTCTGGATGACGCACACCTTACGGTGGTCACGGATGTCGGCATCGTCGATGTAACGTCCGTAGTACATCTTCGGCTCGTTGACGCGCTGGAACTCTGGCATGGCACCGCTGATGCCGATAGTAGCCTTACGGTCGCCGTAGTAGGCCGTGCCGCCATTACTGAAGAGCAGGGGCGTGACGACGTCAAGCTCAGGAACGCTGCGGCGCAGCCGCCCCACGTCCTTGTAGTCCATCGACCACATACGTCCCTTGCGGAAACCCTTATATGCCTTGGTGGTGGGCTGTGCCCACACCATAGCCGAGTTGGTGGCAAAGCCCGCGAAGTTCTGCTGCAGCAGTTCCTTCAGTCCCTGACCGCCACCCATCAGTGCCACGAGCATGAACACACCCCAGAACACGCCGAAGCCCGTCAGGAACGAGCGGCTCTTGTTGCGCGTCAGGGTGTCGAGCACTTCGCGATAACTGTCTATATCTATTCTCATAGCTTACTCTGCTCTTAATGCTTCAATAGGAAGTATGCGGCTGGCCTTGAAGGCAGGGATGAGCCCTGCTATCGTACCAGCAATAATCATGACCATCGTGGCCTCTATACAAACATCCAGTCCGACGGTGGGGTCGAGGAACATCGTGGCCTTGAACAGGCCCGTGTCTATCGTCTCGTGACCTATCGTGGCATCCATGTACTCGTTGGCAAAGATGCCGAGCAACATGCCTATGTAGCCGAAGATAGTGGTGATGATGACGCTCTCGACAATAATCAGCCTGAGGATGCTCCAGGGCTTGGCACCGATGGCCTTGCGAATGCCGAACTCATGGGTACGCTCCTTGACGGTTATAAGCATGATGTTCGACACGCCCACGATACCTGAGAGCAGGGTGAACAGACCGACAATCCAGAGGGCGGTGCGGATGATGCCGATGCCCTGTTCCATCTGCAGGTTCTGTGTGAAGCGGTTCCAGAGCCACACGGCGTCTTCATCTTCGGGATGGGCCTGATGCTCAGCGTTCAGCCTGCGACGGTAGTCTTTCTCAAAGTCCTCGTTGGCTTTCTCCGTATTCAGTCCGTGGAAGGTGAACTCAATGCGCCCGGCATCGTCGGTATGGGCTCCAAAGATGCGCTTTATAGCAGAGTACGACGAGAATATCTCGCCGCGACCGTTCTCCTGCTCCTTGTAGATGCCTACCACCTTGAAGGCTAAGCTCCCCACGTTGACGAAGTCGCCGATTCTACATTTCAGCTCCTTCGCCTGCTTGTTGCCTAACACCAGCACCTTGCGGCTCTCCCTCACGTCAATATCATTGATGAAGCGGCCGTGCAGCAGTTCCACCTTGTTAATCTTCGTGTGGTTGGGATAGACACCGCTGATACTCGAACTGAGATACTGTTGTCCCAGGCTGATGACGGCGCTGGTGTTATACTGTGCACCAACCTGATCGACGTTCTTCGCAAACTCCTTTTCGGTAATCTCCATGTCGGTCTTGTGCAGGCGGATGTCGCGGCCCTCCTTCAGTCCCTGGTAGGGTTTCGACGTCCATCCGCCGAACACCACCATCGACGAAGAGAGGAAGCGGCTGCTCTGCTTGAGGTTGGCATTGATAAGCCCATTGCCCGCCCCGAGCAGCACGATGAGCATGAAGATGCCCCACGCCACGGCAAAGCCCGTCAGCGTGGTGCGCAGTTTGTTGCGGCGCGCCGTCTGCCATATTTCATTCAACAACTCCATCCTTGATACGTATTATGCGGTTAGTCTGTTCGGCCACCGTCGGGTCGTGGGTCACTATAATCTCGGTGATATGCTCATCCTGGTTCAGCTGTTTCAGCAGCTGCATCACCTCTACGCTCGTCTTCGAGTCGAGGGCTCCCGTGGGTTCGTCGGCCAGGATAATCTTCGGGTTCGTAATCAGCGCCCGGGCAATGGCTACACGCTGCCGCTGACCTCCGCTGAGCTCGTTGGGATAGTGGGTGGCCCAGTTCTTCAGTCCTAAGCGTTCAAGGTACTCCATAGCCAGGGCGTGGCGCTTCTTCCGGCTCACGCCCTGGTAAAATAATGGCAACTCAACGTTTTCCACGGCATTCTTAAACGAGATGAGATTAAACGACTGGAAAATAAAACCTATCATGTGGTTGCGGTAGGAGGCCGCCTTCGTCTCCGACAGGTTCCAGATGGGCACGCCCGCCAGCTCGTAGGTTCCCGAGTCGTAGTTGTCGAGGATGCCGAGGATGTTCAACAGCGTCGACTTGCCGGAGCCCGAGGCTCCCATGATACTCACGAACTCGCCCTCGGCAATGTCGAGGTTGATGCCTTTCAGCACGTGCAGCGGCTGTGCGCCGTAGTAGGTCTTGTTTACGTCTTGTAAATGAATCATTTTGGTTGATGGTTTGTATGTTAGACGCAAATACCGCACTTATTGTTGCGCATCATACGCATCTTTAACATCTTCTAACGTAATACCCAACAGTTGCATCTGCCGGAACAGCTCGGGCAGGCGCTGCTTCATGAACTCCCGCTTACGCTCCTTCAGTATCTGCTTCTTGGCACCGGGCGTCACGAAGTAGCCCAGGCCGCGCTTATTATATATAATGTTCGCACGCGACAGCTCGTCGTAGGCCTTCACCGCCGTATTCGTATTCACCTCCAGCAGCACGGCGTACTCACGCACCGACGGTATGCGGTCGTCGTCCTTATACGCTCCCGACAAGATCTCGTCGCACAGACGGTCAGCCATCTGGATGTATATTGCTTTGTCGTTAGTGAAATTCATACGTTCAACCATTTATTGTTAATAACCTGCATGCGGCAGAACAGCTTGTAAGAAGCCCAGTAGTGGAAGGCGATGAGCAGCATCATCGCTGAGTTGATGATATAGAACGCCGGATGGAAAGTCTCTGTATAAGTCTGCGTCTTCTCGTCCCAGGTGCCGGTGATGAAATCGAAGTGGAAACCAGTCCAGTCTATCTGGTTCAGAAGCATTATCATCAGGATGCCGACAACGACGATGGTGCCACTGGTGAACAGGAACTGCTGGCGACGGAACAGCGTGCCGCCTACGATATAGAGTGAGTGGACGTAGAACGACCAGACGAGGAGCATCCATACCTTGTGTCCATCTTGGAAAGCACCCCACGGATGCTCACCGTCACGTCCCATGACAGGCATGGTGAAGCCCCAGACGACGATGCGTCCCGTCAGCCAGTCCACCAGTACGCGCAGGACGTCGGCCAGTATGAAGGCACCAATGGTCAGGAACAGCATCATCACCACGGAAATCAGCACGCTGACGACGTATTTCTCCACGTTGCTGACGGGCCAGAGCAGATAAGCCGAGCGCTTCCGGGTGTCCTTCATCTGCGAGAATATGCCGCTGGCCGTAAACAGCATAGCGAAGCAGAAGAAGACAATACCGAAGACAGCGGACTGCTCTACGATTCTGCTATAGTGAAAAAACAAGTCGCTGGGATAGTTGTCTGCCAAATGCGAGTAGCTGCTGTCAGCCACACGGGTGAAAAACAGGTTGGCCATGAACATCACCAGCGTATAGATGCCAAACAGTCGGATCCACGTCTTGCGCTCTACCAGGAAATGGCACTTCAGTGCCTGCGAAAATCTATTGAAATTAAATGTACTCATAGTTTCTAATGTTATTGGGGTTATCTTTTACTTATTCTGTGTCTTGTAGTTGAACAGCAGTTCGAGGTTCACCTGCGTCTCAGCGTCACCCTCCTGACGGCGGCAGATGACGGCATTGCCCTGCAGCGTAGGTTCGGCATAGAGCACGCTGTCGTCCATCTGCTGCGGCGAACGGTATTCGAAGGTGTACTGGTCCTGAATCTCCTGTATCGACGCATTCAGCAACACCGAGCGCTGGTCGAGCATCAGGATGTGGTCGAGCATCTGCTCCACGTCGTGTACCTGATGGGTAGAGACCACCACGGTGCGCTCTTCCGTCATGTGGCGGGCAATGACCTTGCGGAACTGCGACTTCGAGGGGATGTCCAGTCCGTTCGTCGGTTCGTCCATAAAGAGATACTTCGTGTTGGTAGCCATGGCAAAGGCGATATAGGCCTTCTTGCGCTGACCCATCGACAGCTCGTTCAGATGTACGTCGGAAGGCAGTTCGAAGTCGGCCAGACACTCCTGCAACACCTCGTCAGAGAAGTTTGGGTAGAAAGGCTTGTAGAGCTTCACATATTCCGAGAGACGGATGGCGGGCATCTCGAACTCCTCCGTCACAAAGAAGATGTCGCGCAGGGTTTCGGGTTGCCGTTTGTCTGTTGCTACACCATCGCAACACACGGAACCGGACTGCGGACGTAGCAGACCGCTAATCAGGTAGAGCAACGTAGACTTGCCCGTTCCGTTCTTACCTAACAACCCGTAGATGCGGTTCTCCTCCAGCCGCAGGCTGAAATCGTCGAATACCAGACGCTTCGATCCGGCATACTTGAAACTGATGTGGTTTACTTCAATCATATTGCTATATTCTTAATGGTTTTTATACTGTTTTAGTGTACTACTTAAATAGAACACTGCAAAAGTAATACAAATATGCATACGCTCCAAACTTTTCGGCAAAAAAATGAAGGCGGAAATGCATTTTTAACATTTCCACCTTATTACAATATAAGCGGTAATAAGAAACAGCCAATATGAGCTTAAGACTAACCGAACGTCTTGTACAAATGGAAAAGCCGCGCGAGTTTGACCCCCGAGGGCAAGCGACGATGACCCCTGCGGGCAAAAATACACTGACCCCTTACGGCAAAATAAAAATGACCCCTGAAAACGATTGCTTTTCAGGGGCTTTTTTGTAGTTTTGAAGC
>JAFUTI010000040.1 GCA_017471465.1 Prevotella sp.
CTTCACATGGCGTAAGATAAGCAATCGCCCAGCATTAGTCCTCACTGTAGGCGACACCAGTATAGGATTGGTATTTGTAAGAGGTGGCGACTACTCGATGACCATCAATCGCGACGGTACGGAGTTGAAGACATCGGGAACAACATAGAGTTAAGTGGGGCTCTCGGCTAATTCAAAGTATGGTTGGTAATAGGGGTTGAAAAAGCGGGGGCATATGAAACCCGCGACTTCGGCTAACTATCTATCTTTAGGAGCCAGAGAAGAATCGTTTCTGCTGGTTCCTTTTGCCTGTCCAGTCCAATCATAATCATAAAAGCATTTCCAAGTGTGCGTATTAAACCTGCATTTTATTTGGCCATATCAAATATAATGGATAGCGGGTCTTACACGGGAAACGGGTTTGTATTTTTTATTCCACATTTTTTTGATTTTAACCTACACACCTACACTTTTTGGTGTAACCATTTGATTATTTGTGTGTTAATTAGTGTATGTTGCTAAAATGAACCTACACCAACCTACACCAACCTACACCAACCTAAATCACCGAAAAATTTTCATAAACAGCCGTGAGATTTTTACGAATAGCCGTGAGATTTTTACGAATAGCCGTGAAATTTTTACGAACAGCCGTGAGATTTTTACGAATAGCCGTGAGATTTTTACGAATAGCCGTGAGATTTTTATTTAGTGTAGGTTCACTCTTCAAAGTGTAGGCTACATACACTGTCTAACCTGTTAAACTACAGGCGTTTATCTGTAAAAGTGTAGGTATGTAGGTTATTTTTAAACATTTTTCTGTGTGATAAAAAATCGTTTAATCTGTCATTGAACCATGAAGTCGTTATGGCTTCCTCCGACAAAACAACTAACAACTTCATTACAAAAATGAAGAAGGAAGGGCGTCTTGTCAAGATTGCCACGAAGATTTACACTACGAATCTCAACGACACTCCGGAGAGGCGACACCCGGCGCGCCGGGTGTCACCACCTGTTCGATTTACCTAAAATCACACTATTTCGAGGAGCTCACAATCTCGCGACCGAAGGGCGTGAGGGCGATGGCGGCGAGCTTTAAGTGCTGCTTGCCGAAGGGGATGCCGATGATGGTGATGAAGAAGACGATGCCGATGATGACGTGCTCAAGGGCGAGCCAGATGCCTCCGATGAGAATCCACAGTACGTTCATGCCGGTGCTCAGACAGCCTGCCGACTGCTGCTTGTAGCGTACCTCACGGCCGAAGGGCCACAGGGCGAGGCCTGCCACCTTGAAGATTTGCAGTCCGAAGGGGATGCCGATGATGGTGCAACACAGGATGATGCCTGAAAAGACATAGCCCATCGCGAGGAAGAGTCCTCCGAAGATAATCCAAATGATGTTTCCTAATGTTTTCATAATGATGTTGTTATTATAAGGTTTGTCAATAGTCGAACGACGAGCCGCCGAGGAACTCGCGCAGGAGCGATGTCGGCGGTATCTGCGTCTCGGGGATGGGCTTGATGTAGCGCAGGAACTTCAGCAGACGGTAGGCCTCGGCATACTCGGGCACGTTCTCGGGCACCTGCTCCAGCAGCGGCTCTGCCTGACGCTTGATGACGGCCAGCTCGAAGAGCATGGCGGTGTTGAACATCTGGTCGGCATTCTCCTGGAAGGGGAAGATCCAGCGGTTCTCGCCGGCACGCACCGACGGCCAGCGGCGGATGGTCTCCTGGGCCGTGACGCCGCGGTACTTATGGTCGCGGATGATGCGGCGCAGCAGGCGGTTGTCAGTGGTGGGTATGTAGTTGTGCTTGTCGAGGAGAAGTGTGGTGAGCGCTGAGGCATAGACGCGGAACACCTGATGCGGTGGCACCTGCGACATCAGCTCGGGGTTCAGGGCATGGATGCCTTCGACGACGAGCACCTCGTCGTCGTGCAGTCGCAGCCGGTGACCACTCCACTCACTGCGCCCCTGCTGGAAGTTGTAGCGCGGCAGTTCCACCTCGTCGCCGCGCAGCAGGGCGTTCATCTGCTCGTTCAGCAGGTCGAGGTTCAGGGCGTGCAGGTGTTCGAAGTCGTAGTCGCCCTTCTCGTCGCGCGGCGTCTTCTCGCGGTCGACGAAGTAGTCGTCGAGCGAGATGCCCACAGGCTTGATGCCGTTGACGGCGAGCTGCACTGAGAGGCGCTTGCAGGTGGTGGTCTTGCCGGAGCTGCTGGGTCCGGCGATGAGCACGAGCTTGATGTCGCGGCGACGGGCGATGTCGTCGGCAATCATCGAGATCTTCTTCTCCTGCAGAGCCTCGGAGACTTGTATCAGCCGCGACGAGTAGCCGGCATCGATGGCCTCGTTCAGGTCGCCGATGGTGCGCAGACCGATGATGTCCTGCCAGCGGTGGTGCTCCTTGAAGATGCCGAACATCTTGTCCTGATGTACCATCTCGCCGAGCTCCGTGGGGTGTTCTGCCGAGGGTATGCGCAGCAGCAGGCCGTCGTAGTACTTCTCCAGTCCGAAGAGGTAGAGCTGTGAGGTGTTGGTCAGCAGCGCGCCGTAGTAATAGTCAATGTAGCCGTCAATCTCGTAGTAGGTGGTGTAGAGCCGTCCGCTGCTCTTGAGCAGCTTCACCTTCGAGAAGGTGTGCAGGTCGGTGAACAGGCGGATGGCCTCGTCGGTGGTGGTCTCGTGGCGGTGGATGGGCAGTGCCGCGTCGATAATCTCCTGCATGCGACGGCGGATGGTGCCAGCATCGTCAGGCGTCACGGCGTGCCCGATGTCGAGGTCGACGTAGTAGCCGTTGGACACGGGGATGTCTATCGACACCTTGCACTTGTCGTACAGGTCGTGGACGGCCTTGCAGAGGACGAAGAAGAGCGAGCGGGTGTAGGCCCTCAGACCGCTTGGCGAGGTGATGTCGAGAAACTCCACCGTCTTATGCTTGTAGAGTCGGAAGTGCATACCCTCCACCTTGTTGTTCACGTGAGCCAGCACCGGTCCGTAGGCCATCTGCAGACCCGTCTGGCGGTAGACGTCGTCGAGGGTGGCGCCCATGGGTACGCTCACCGTCTGCCCGTTGTTAAGGCAGTTCACCTGTATCATTTCCATATTCTGAGCCACGTTAGGTAATATTTTTTGCTGCAAAGATACAAAATAATTCATAATTCATAATTCATAATTATTTCGTATCTTTGTGGCCGAAACAATAAAAAACTAATCCCATGTCCATCTGGATTATCTTCAAACTGCTCGGCTCGCTGGCTCTTCTCATGTTTGGTATGAAGACCATGAGTGAAGCCCTGCAGAAAATGGCAGGACCGCAGTTGCGACACGTCCTGGGAGCCATGACCACCAATCGCTTTACGGGTATGCTGACGGGTATGCTGGTGACAGCCTCCGTACAGTCGTCAACGGCTACGACGGTGATGACCGTCTCGTTTGTCAATGCCGGTCTGCTCACGCTGGCACAGGCCATCTCGGTCATCATGGGTGCCAACATCGGCACGACGCTGACGGCATGGATCATGTCGGCAGGCATGTCGTTCGACATCACGGCAGCCGTCTACCCGGCGTTCTTCCTCGGCATCATCCTCATCTACCAGAAGCGCTACCGCTACATCGGCGACTTCCTCTTCGGCCTGAGCTTCCTGCTGCTGGGATTGGGGACGCTGCGTGCTACCGGCACGGAGATGAACCTCGGCGAGAACCAGGCGCTGCTCGACTTCTTCGCATCCTTCGACCCCACGTCGTTTGTCACGACAATTGTCTTCCTGCTCCTCGGCGGCATCCTGACGTTCTGCGTACAGTCGTCGGCAGCGGTGATGGCCATCACGATGATACTCTGTTCGAGCGGTGCACTGCCCATCTATCAGGGTATTGCACTGGTCATGGGCGAGAACATCGGCACCACCGTGACGTCGAACCTCGCTGCCATGTCGGCTAATGCGCAGGCCCGCCGCGCCGCACTGGCCCACATGTTCTTCAACGTCTTCGGCGTCGTCTGGATACTGTTCGTCTTCCGGCCATTCATCGATATGGTCTGCGGCTGGGTGGGCTACGACGTGACGATGACAAAGGAGACGGCAGGTGCTGCTGCCTTCTTGGCTAACTCGGCGAAGCTGAGCTTTGTGCTGGCAGCCTTCCACACGACGTTCAACGTGGCCAATACGATGATTCTCATCTGGTTTATTCCGCAGATAGAGCGTTTCGTCTGCTGGGTCATCAAGCCCAAGCGCATGGACGAGGAGGAAGACTTCCGTCTGCACTTCATCACCGCCGGCTTCATGAAGACGCCGGAGCTCTCGGTGCTCGAAGCCCAGAAGGAGATACAGTCGTTCTCGGAGCGTATGCAGCGCATGTTCGGCATGGTGCGCGAGCTGCTCTCGCTCTCGTCGAGCGCCCTGGCCATGCAGGCTGAGTCCAAGACGGGCGACTTCAACAAGCTCTACACACGTATCGAGAAGTACGAGGGCATCTCCGACAATATGGAGCTGGAGATAGCCAAGTATCTTGACTCTGTCAGCGACGCCCACCTCTCTGACGACACGAAGGCCAAGATCCGCGCCATGCTTCGCGAGATCAGCGAGCTGGAGAGTATCGGCGACGCCTGCTACAACATGGCACGCACCATCCACCGCAAGTACAACGGCAAGCAGGACCACTTCACCGAGCGGCAGTACGACCACCTCCACCAGATGATGGGTCTCACCGACCAGTCGCTGACTGAGATGAACAAGCTGATGGGCGGCCGCAAGGAAGCCTACGACGTGAACCGCACGTTCAACATCGAGAGCGAGATCAACAACTACCGCAACCAGCTGAAGTCGCAGAACATTGCCGACATCAACAACCACGAGTACACCTACGCCGTAGGCACCATCTACATGGACCTCATCAACGAGTGTGAGAAGCTGGGCGACTACGTGGTGAACGTCGTCGAGGCGCGCATGGGAATCAGGTAGTTTAGGAGTTTAGGAGTTTAGGATATGTCAGGCTTCCACAGTACGGTCTCACCGCTGTACAGGGAAGCCTGGACGTCAATCAGACGCTGGTTGGAGGAGCCGCGGAAGAGCAGGTCGGGGTCGTGGAGCGACTCCACGAAAGGTCCGTCGACCAGCACGTCGACCTCGGCCAGCAGTTCGCGCTGATCTTGCTGTATCAGGCTCTCAAACGTAAAGCCCGTGTAGCACCACACGTCTTTCTGCGTCCGACGGTGTATCTGCCGCGCCAGTTCGGCAAAGCGTGCCGCCTGGTACATCGGGTCGCCCCCCGAGAAGGTGACGCCCCGCGTGTAGGGGTCGGCCATGATGATGCGCATAATCTCCTCTACGGTCATCTCCCGTCCCTGGTTGAAATCCCACGACTGCGGGTTGTGGCATCCCTTGCACTGATGACGGCAGCCGGCACAGTAGATGGACGTCCGGAACCCCGGCCCGTCGACCATCGTGTCCTCAACAATATCCAGTATGCGCAGTCTCATCATTTCAAGGTGCAAAGATACGAAAATAATTATGAATTATGGATTATGAATTATGAATTATTTTGTATCTTTGCAGCACGAAACGAAAAACTTAAACAGATGAAGAAGCTATTCGCATACCTTATTATATTAGTGACGGCCTTGACTTCATGCTCCACAAACGCGAAGAAGTACAGGATTGGCGTGTCGCAGTGCTCGGCCGACATCTGGCGTGAGAAGCAGAACGCTGAACTGCGGATGGGTGCCTATCTGCAAGGTAACGTCGAACTGCGGTTTGCTGCTGCCTACGACAGCGACGAACGGCAGGTGCAGCAGATTGACAGTCTGGTGGCGACAGGCATCGACCTGCTGATTGTGGCGCCCAACCAGGTGGCTACCATCTCGCCCGCCATCGACCGCGCCTACGACAAGGGCATCCCCGTCATCGTGTTCGAACGGAAGACCAACTCAGAGAAATACACCGCCTTTATCAGTGCCGACAACTACGAGATGGGCCGCGTGATGGGCGAATACATCGCTACGCAGTTGCACGGGCAGGGACGCGTGATGGAGATCATGGGTCTGAAAGGCTCGTCGCCAGCCATAGAGCGGCATAACGGTTTTGCCGACGCCCTGAAGAGCTATCCTGACATCAATATCGTAGCCACCCTGCAAGGCGACTGGACGGAGGAGAGTGCCGTCAAGGCTGTCAACGGCTATAAAGGCGACCTGTCGGACCTTGACTTCGTCTTCGGCCAGAACGACCGTATGGCGATAGGTGCCCGCCAGGCACTAAAATCAGCATCCACCAGATTCTGCGGCATCGACGGTCTGCCTGGTGAGAACGGAGGCATACAGCTGGTACGCGACTCCATTCTCGATGCTTCCTACATCTATCCTACCCACGGCGACCAGCTGATTCAGTTGGCTATCGACATCCTGGATGGCAAGCCATACGAGAAAGAGACGCTTATGATGTCGGCACTGGTAACCCCTGGCAATGCCCGCGTGCTACTGATGCAGAACGAAGAAATCATGCGTCAGTCGGGCTATCTCGACCAGCTGCACCAGAAGGCCGACGGCTATCTCCATGAACTCGACACCCAGCGCATCGTCAACTGGATGGCCGTCGGCGTCATAGCCCTGCTGCTGCTGACCCTTGTGCTGCTCTACCTCTACCACCTCCGCAAGATTGCTCTTCAGCATGAGCGTGTCGTCAACACCTTGTGGAACATGAAGCCGGAAGACCTGCCGGCGCCGACGGAGAACACGAACCCTGCAAAGGATGCTGAGCCAGCAGTGGACAGTGACACTACAAAAACCTTAGCGACACCTGATGAGGATGAAGACGAACCCGCCGCCGTCTCGCTGTTTATCACCCGCTTCAAGGAGGTCGTCGAGGCACGACTCGACGACAGCGACGTCAGCGTAGAGGACCTGGCCGCCGACATGAATCTCAGCCGTGTGCAGCTCTACCGCAAGGTGAAGTCCATCACGGGCTCATCGCCTGTCGAGCTGCTGCGCAACACCCGCCTGAAGAAAGCCTACCAGCTGCTGCTGACAACCGACAAGAGTGTCAGCGAGGTGGCTTACACCGTCGGTTTCACCGCTCCCAGCTATTTCACCAAGTGCTTCAAGAATGAGTATGGCATGGTGCCGGGCGAGGTCAAGAAATAACTGACACGACATATTTCCCGCTAAGAAATTTCGTTCATTCCTTCGCAAAAATGTTACATTGAAACATTATTTGCACGGGATGAACGATATTTTTAATCTGTCAACTCGTAGAGTTAGTACTTTTGTGTCAGATTTCTGAACCAATGAGTATTAACTAAAAACGTAAAGCAAATGGAAAGACTCAAGAGAATCCTACTGAGTACGCTGCTCGTCTTTGCCAGTACTATAATGTACGCGCAAAGCGAAATAAGCGGAACGGTGGTCGATGAAACCGGTGAGGGTGTCATCGGCGCTACTGTGATGGAAAAAGGTACGTCGAACGGCACGGTGACCGACTTTGAAGGTAACTTCAAACTGAAAGTGAAGGCCGGCACCCTGCTGGTCTTCTCGTACATCGGCTACGACAAACAGGAACAACCTGCCAAGACAGGGATGAAGGTAACACTGAAGGACAACGCCGCTGAGCTGGCCGAGGTGGTAGTCACAGGTTACCAGGTGCAGCGTAAGGCCGACCTGACGGGTGCTGTCGCCGTGATGGACATGAAGAGCGCCAAGAGTGAGGGTGACCCCAATATGCTGAATTCGATGCAAGGAAAACTGCCTGGTGTGAACATCGTGACTGACGCAGCACCTGGTGGCGGCGGGGCCTCTATCCGCGTACGTGGTATGAGTACGGTCAACGGAGCCTCTCCTCTTTATATTATTGATGGCGTTGCCACTACTGAGAACCTGAATTCGCTGAATGCTGCCGACATCGAGAGCATCCAGGTGCTGAAGGATGCCTCTTCAGCCTCTATCTATGGTAGCCGCGCCGCCAACGGTGTGATCATCATCACTACGAAGAAAGGCAAGGGCGACAAGGTGACAGTGAATGTGAACTACGCTGCCTCACTTAATGTGATTGCCAAGCAGTATGAAGTGCTCAACGCCGAGCAGTGGGGACAGGCTTACTGGACGGCTAATAAGAACGCCGGACTGACGCCCTCGCATCCTTTCTACGGCAATGGCGAAACCCCTCAGCTGAAGGAATATCTGGATGCCGACGGCAAGGTAAAAGCCGGTGATACTAATTGGCAGGACGAGGTCTTTTCATCGGCATGGACCAACAACCTTTCGGCCAGCGTGTCGAACAGCACCGACAAGGGCTCTTACATGCTTTCAGGCAACTACATCAACCAGAATGGTCTGATGAACAACACGTTCTACCGTCGCTACACCGCCCGCATCAACACCACCTATAACATCAGTAAGGTGTTCAGCGTAGGTGAGAACCTCATGATAGCGCAGTGGACAGATCGTGGCTACGGCACCGGCGACGACCGTGGCATACCCTACACCGCCATGCGCCAGCACCCGGCCATTCCCGTAACTGACAGCAATGGTAAGTTCACCAATCCTATGCAGCTCTCAGGCAGCGATATTGCCAACCCCGTACATGAGCTGTATAACGGACGCGACAACAGCAACGAGAGCTGGCGCATCTTCGGCAATGCATATATAGACATCAAGCCTCTGGATGGCCTGACACTGAAGTCGAACCTCGGTATTGAGCACACCCAGTATTTCAATAAGACCCTGGGACGCCGCATTCAGCCCAGCGACATGAATAGTGTAAGCCGTGGCTACGGACAGGGCGACACCTATACATGGACCAATACCGCCAACTATCTGAAGACCTTCAGCGGTGTGCACCACTTCAGTGCCCTGCTCGGCTCTGAGTTCATTAAGTATCGCTCTGAAGACCTGAGCGGTGCCAATCGCGACTATGCTTTCGAAGATGCGGACTACATGCAGATCGGTGCAGGCGGCGGAGAACAGACCATCAGCGGCGGCAAGGCAGAGTGGGCACTGTTCTCGCTCTTCGGCAAACTAGACTACAACTATGCTGACCGCTATCTGGTGAGTGCCACACTACGACGTGACGCCACCTCTCGTCTGCATAAGGACAACAACTCGGGTGTCTTCCCTGCCTTCTCGGCTGCCTGGCGTGCCTCAGAAGAAAAGTTCTTCCCCAAGAACAAGGTGGTCAGCGACCTGAAGATCCGTGCTGCCTGGGGCCAGAACGGTAACTCAGCCATCAGCGACAACTACGCTTATTATACCCGCTATGCTTACAACCTGCGTCACGGTTCTTACGACCTCAACGGTACGAACAACTCCGTCGTCCCCGGCATCGTAGCCGCCAGCAGTGGTAACCGCAACCTAAAGTGGGAGACCACCACCCAGACAAACATCGGTCTCGACGCCCAGCTGTTCGGTGGTGCTCTCAGTCTCTCGTTCGATTACTACTGGAAGAACACCAAGGACATGCTCACCATTCCGCCGACACTATCAGTAGAGGGTGAAGGAGCTGCCATGTGGATGAACACTGGCGAGATGAAGAACAATGGTTGGGAACTGACGATGACCTACCGCTCGCCGCAATATGGCGACTTCTCCTGGAACGGCACACTCAACCTCTCACAATACAAGAACAAGTTGGTGAAATTCAACGACGTAGTGACCTCACAGGGTGGCGACTACCGCCTAATGGTTGGACAGCCTATGGGCGTTTACTATGGCTATGTCTGCGACGGTATCTTCCAGAACGAAGACCAGGTATCGAACCACGCCATCCAACAGGGTAAAGGTGTCGGGCGCCTCATCTTCCGCGATATCGATAGCAATGGTGTGGTCGATGATAACGACCGCTGTATCATTGGCGATCCGAATCCTGACTTAGCCATGGGTTTGAACCTCGACCTGAACTACAAGGACTTCACACTCTCGGCTTTCTTCAGCGGTGAGTTTGGCTTCGACATCTACAACACGACACGCCGTCAGCTGGAGTTCATGCACTACGGCGGTGGCTCTTCTACCAATCATGGCGTGGACATCCTCGATGCCTGGAGCCCCACCAACACCGATGCCACCATTCCCGCTCTGACGATGGTTGACAACAACAACGAGACACGCATGTCGAACTATTTCGTAGAGGACGGCTCTTACCTGAAACTGAAGTACCTGAAGCTGGGCTATCAGCTGCCACAGAACATTGCCAAGATGGTATATGCCTCTCATATCAGCGTTTACGGACAGGTAGAGAATATCTTCACCATTACCAGCTATAAAGGTCTTGACCCCGAGGTCATGCTGGGCGGTTACGGAGCCCGTGTCGACAGTGGTCTCTATCCCCGTGCCCGTACCTTCACGCTGGGTCTGAACGTAACTTTCTAAAACAACGAATAAAACCAATTAAACGAAATACAGTTATGAAAGCAATATATAAAGTCTGCGCCATCTGCGCAATCAGTGCGCTCACTGCTTGCAGCGACCAGCTCGACCTTGCCCCACAGGGTGAGTTCACCGCTGAGCAGCTGACTGATGAGAGTATCGAGGGTCTGATGTCATCTGCCTACCAAGGTCTGGAGGCCCACTTCTTTGACGACAACAATGCCGCTTTCGCTGGTCCCATCACCAACTGGGTCTTCGACGTGCGCTCTGACGATGCTTATAAAGGCGGCGAGGGTGTGTCGATGGAGGCTAATATTCACCAGTTGGAGATTCAGAACATCACCAGCGACAATGCCACCTGTCTGAACAAGTGGGAGAACAACTACTTAGGTATTGCCCGCGTACATAAGGCTATGCTGGCTATCCAGGATGCCACTGTCAATGACAAGGCCTCCCTGCTGGGTGAACTGAAGACACTTCGTGCCTGGTACTATTTCGATCTGAACCGTATCTTCAAGAGTATTCCTTACTTCACGGAGAACGATGATCCGAAGACCATCACCAACGGCAATAAGAACCGCGAGGAGATCTATGCTGCCATCAAGGCCGACCTGGAGGATGCTTACAACGCTATGCCGGAGAGCCAGGACCAGCCCGGACGCTTCAGCAAGTATGTGGCTGCCGCCCTGCTTGCCAAGGTCAACGCCCAGACCGCCTCTTGGTCAGAGGTAGAGAAATGGGCCGACGTGGTCATCAACAGTGGCAAATACCAGCTCTACGACAATTTTGCCGACATGTCGAAGCTCGAGTTCAACAATAAGAAGGAGAGCATCATGGCCATCCAGTTCTCAACAGCCAACGACAATATCCACATCAACTTCTGCAACCTGCTGAACACCACACGCTCCGAGGGTAATGTCTTCGGGTCGGGCGATGACTTCTTCCTGGGTTCGCAGAATCTGGTGAACGCTTTCCGAACCGACCCAGCCACAGGCCTGCCCTACCTGGACGGCACGTTCAACAAGGTGAATGTCACCGAGAACTACGCCGGCACACTCGACCCGCGTCTCGACCTCACCGTAGGTCGTATCGGACTTCCCTTCCGTGGTCATCTATACACAATGGGATGGTGTCGCGACTATAACACATACGGTGAGTACTCCGGCAAGAAGGGACTCATAGACCCCTCCAGTCCCGATATGGTACAGGGCTTCCCCTGGGGTGCCAGCGGTCTGAACTTCAGCCTCATCCGCTATGCTGACATCCTGTTGCTGAAGGCAGAGGCTCTCGTTGAACAGGCCACAGGCAACAATGCTGCTGAAGATGATAAGCTGGTGGAGGCCCGCACACTGGTTAACCAGATACGTCAGAAGGCTGCCCGCAGCGTTGACGGCAACTACTCACCTATAGACCTCGACCCTGCCAAGGCCGACTACTTCGTAGGACTCTATCCTACCGACTGGGACGGCAACCTCTATTGGACCAAGGAACGTGCCCGCATGGCCGTGCGCTTTGAACGTCGTCTGGAACTTGCCATGGAGGGTCAGCGCTGGTTCGACCTCGTACGCTGGGGTGTGGCTGTCGAGACTATCAACAAGTACATGCAGGAAGAGTCTACCCTTCGCCCTTACTATGTAGGAGCCAGTCTGACAGAAGACGAGATTTACCTGCCTATTCCTATCTCACAGATTGAGAATTCCAATGGACTGTACAAGAATTAATCACAGAAAAATGATACGATTATGAAAAAAATATATTTTGCAATCATAGCTGCACTAAGCTTCTTCACTGCTTGCTCTGATGTAGAATTTGAAGAAGCCACCTACTCAGAGGCTGTCAGCAACCTCGTTGCCGACTATCAACAGGGTAGCCGTCAGGTGACTCTCCGCTGGGACAATCCTTCGATGCAGGGTCTGTCGGGCATCCAGATTATCAAGGATGACGCTGATATCACCAATATCGATGAGGTGGTCAACAGCTACTTTATCAAGAAGGCGCCGACGAATGTCGACGTCAGCTACACCGTGAAGGCCCGCTACAGCGACGGCCGTGTCTCTGAGGGTCAGACCGTACGCTTCAACATTGCCTATGAGGTACAAAAAGGCGCTTCAAAGATAGCAATGCTCGTACCCGACGACTACGCCACGTCTGACGACGAGAAGGATGCAGTGGCCTGGTTCAAGAAAAACTATGTTGACACGAACAAGGGCGTTTTGGTGACACCTGCCACCATCGACGAACTCGACATCGAGAAGCAGTCGGCCTGCTGGGTGATGTGCGACCGCATCGGCATCGAGAAGGGCTGGCAAAATCTGCCTGGCAACCTCGCATCGAACGCTACCATTGAAGCTCTGAAAGCTTTCACGGCTGACGGCGGCAACCTCCTGCTGACCAACCACGCCACCCAGCTTACCGTAGCCGTTGGCCGCATCGATGAGGCATACGCTCCTGGCATTTATGGCAATGGCGAGGGTGGACAGAACAACGACGTGTGGGGTTCACAGCCCATCATCGGCAATGCCGAAGGGCAGATCTACGACCACTCCGGTCACGACATCTACTGGGGTATGGATTTCGTCAGCGGTCTGTACGAGCGCAGCATCTACTGCTTCGAGGGTGCCGGTGTGAAGGGTGACCACAACTGTATGTGGGACCTGAATGCCTACGGTTTGGCTCCTAACCCCAACGTTGTGAAGACATGGGAAGAGACCACCAACTCCACCGTCCTTGGTACCTGGAACCATGTGGTCGACTACTGCTGCGCCGGTATCATCGACTTCGCTCCTACCACTACCTTCGCAGGCCGTGTCCTCGCCGTGGGTCTCGCTGCATACGAGTGGAATATCAGTGGTACGAACCAGTACCAGTCACAGTTGGAGCGTTTCACCAGCAACTGCATTGGTTATTTGAAATAATAGTCATTCATACATAATGGTAACTATTGTTAGTTAGGTTTTTGTTAGGTATGAAGATTGTTTCTAGGTTGGGGCAAGACCGAAAAAAACGGTTTTGCCCCCTTTTTTCTTGTAAAAAAGTTACAATGAACGATTTTTTGCATCATTTGTAACATTTATTAAAGGGCGCAAAATAGGAAAAACGTATCTTTGCACAACAAAACCAGTAATTATGAAACCGAAAAAACATCTGCTTATTGTATTGACAACAGCCCTGACCACAATGGCAGCAGCACAAACATCTGTAGCCCATTTCGACATGTCGCTGAAAAGCGGAAAGATAACGGAACAGGTGTCGAACGTGGACTATGCGGTTGCCTCGCAGTTGCCTGCCTGTAGTAAGGCTGGAGTCGACGGTGAGGCTCTGCGCTTCGACGGCTATTCTAATTATGTACGTGCCGGTCTGCCCAGCGGACTGAGTAAAGAGGCGCTGACGGTCAGCGTGGTGTTGGCGGCAGAGACCTACCCGATGATGCAGGTGGATGTGGCGGAGACCACACCGACCTTTGCCACCATCTGCGGCAACCTCGATGAAGACGGGAAAAAAGGCATTGCTCTTGAACTATCGTCACAGGGTGACCTGCGGTTTCGCTTTGGCTCTGCCACAGGATTTCTGATGACTGTCACAGGTGATAAGAAACTGCCACGAGGACAGTGGTGCCAGTTGACAGCAGTACTCGACAAGGCCGGCAATGCCGCCACTCTCTACTTGGACGGTAAGAGCATTGGCACCAGCCGTATGAGTCGTGCTGACATCGCACACTCCACCACTGATTTCTATATCGGCAAGAATGTCACAGAGAAAAAGTCGGGGCCGTTCCTTATCAATACGTTCTGCGGACTGATTGACGATATCCGTATTACTAATGAAGTCACAGATTTTACGCTCATCGATCCCATAGACTTCAGCTCTTTTCCACGTCCTGACTTCAACTACCCTGCTGAGCGTTATGCTGCTTCCCTTTGGCGCCCACAGTTCCACGGTATGCCTTCAGGTTCGTGGACGAACGAGACACATGGTTTAATCTGCAGCGGTGGCCGTTATCACGTGTTCTTCCAAAAGAATGCCAATGGTCCCTATATGTCGTGCCTGCACTGGGGACACATCTCCAGCGAGAACCTCTACGACTGGACGGAAGAGCCGATAGCCATCTATCCAGGAGAATCGTATGATATCAAAGGCTGCTGGAGCGGCTGCGTGTATGAAGACGGAGGCGACACCTATATATTATATACTGCGGTGGATAATGCCAAAGCCCGCATTGCGCAGGCTAAGGCGAAGGACGGCAATCTCATCGAGTGGGAGAAACAGGGCGTCATCATCGACGGACGACCCGCAGGACTCTCCGATGACTTCCGCGACCCCTATTTCTTCACAGCAAACGGAGAGAAGTACATTATCGTCGGCACGAGTAAGAATGGTGTAGGCGCCTGCACGCTCCACCAGTATAAGAACGGTGCGTGGACCAACGACGGCACCATCTTCTTCCAGGGAGGCAATGCCAACCAGCACGGCACGTTCTGGGAGATGCCCAACATCACAGACATGGGCAATGGCAAGTGGCTCTTCACCTGTACCCCGTTGAATACCGGTGTTGGCGTTCGCACACTCTGCTGGGTGGGCACCATTGGTTCGGACGGCAAATTTATTCCTGATGGAAATGGTGTGCAATACCTTGAAATGGGCGGCATCAGCCGCGACGGCTACGGTCTGCTCTCACCATCCATCTTCCAGAAGGACGGCAAGACGCTGCTGCTGGGTATTGTTCCCGACAAACTGCCCACTCAGAACAACTTCGAGATGGGCTGGGCACACAACTACTCGCTGCCTCGCGAACTGTCGTTGGATGGCAACGGTCGTCTTGTTCAAAAGCCCTACAGCAGACTGACCGCCATGCGCACTCAGGCGACAGTAAGCGTCGAGGAATCGTTACTTGCCTCAAAACCGCTGGTTAGCGGACGTCAGATAGAACTGCTGGGTGAGTTTGCGCCAACAACAGGCACTTGTGGCTTCCGATTTCTGAAGAACGCCTCGCTGACGTACGATGCCGACACCAAGAGGCTGACGCTCGACCTGACGGGAGTTGGTCGCACAAGCAACGACAATGGAGCCTATAACGGCATCTATGCCACCACGCTCACCGAACCGCTCACGAAACTCCATCTGTTCCTTGACGACAGTATCCTCGACATCTTTGTCAACGACAAGTGGGCCTATAGCGTCAGAGTGTTCCCCACCGACGCCACTGCCATTGAGACCGAGGTCTTTGCCACGGCATCCACCCCCGTCAAGGTCAGTGCCTGGGCACTCGATGCCAAACAGACCACCGGTATAGCTGCAACCACTCTTCAGGACAAGGCATACGATGCGTACTATAATCTTTACGGTCTTAAGGTCGATAAGCCATGTAAAGGTATCTATATCAAAAACGGGAAAAAGTATGTTTGTCGCTGATTCTCTCATAGTCCTCGGACTGGCTACAATCTCTCTCGGTACCATTCAAGAGGCCGACGGAATCAAGGAACACGACTTTTGGCTCCGCAATGCAGGTCAGGAAGCAGTAACCTTACAGCAAGGTTACACTTCCTGCGGCTGCACCACCATCCAGTTTGCCAAAGAGGAGTCAGTAGCACCAGACGACTCCACCTGCGTCACCCTGCGTTTCAACCCACAAGGCAAAGGCGGTGAGTTCGAAGAGACGGGCACCGTCGTCTACGGGCCTAACCGCAAACGTATTCAACTGTCCTTGACTGGTTATTGTATTACGTCGGAAGAAACCCTGATGCGTCAATTCCCTATCCGCATCTCCGATGACATTCGTCTTTCTGCCAATCGTTTCGACCTCGGCATCATGCACGTTGGTGAGACTAAACAGCGTGGGGTCATTGTCCTTCATCGTGATGAAGATAATCGTCAGGAGCGCATCCCTGTCACATTCACTGTCGACGCCAATACTCCCAAAGGGCTGCAGCATATAGTCCATCCCGTCAAAACGATGGTAAACGATAATGAACTGACAATTGTCATCACGTTAGACGTTATGATAAAGTAGTAATAATTGGTTAGTAATATTAGATTTTTTTCTGCATAATCAAAGATTGTTTTCAGTTTTTTTGTATCTTTGCCTTCACAAAACAAAAGGTGAAGCTATGAAAATATTTTGGGGAATGTTATGGGTGGGTACCTTGATGGGGACTTTCGTTTCCTGTACAAACGAACACACCTATAAGATAGCAGTCTCGCAATGCGGTTCTGGGCAGTGGCGCGACAAGGTGAACAACGAAATGCTGGCCGCACAGCACCTGTACGAGCAAAACGTAAAAGTAGAAGTCATCGAAGCCCACGACGATACAGAGCGACAAATTCGCCAAATAGACAGTCTGGCGAATACCGACATTGACTTGCTGGTTGTGGCTCCCAACGAGGCCGCTCCTGTATCCAAAGCCATTGCTAAAGTCTACGAGGCCGGAATTCCGGTGATTTACTTCGACCGAAAAGCTGACGCCACAGCATATACAGCTTTCATCGGTGGAAATAACTTTGAGGCAGGGGAGGCATCTGCCAACTATGTGTTAAGCCTTGTTGATCAGTTACCTGTCAATGGGCACAAGCCAAGAGTAGTGGAGATAACAGGAGCTATGTCGTCATCGCCAGCGCAGGAACGCCATCAAGGTTTCCTTAGTGTAATGAAGGAGCACGGCGAACTAGAATACGCCTGCATGGAGGCCAACTGGACATCAGACTCGGCCTATCAGATTGCGAAAGAGCAGATAGACGCTGAAAACCCACCTATTTTCTTCTGCCATAACGACGGTATGGCTACAGGTGTCTATAAGGCCATTGTCGAGAAATGTGTAGAAGGGCAGGTGATGGTGACAGGCATTGATGGACTGCCCAACGAAGGTATCGAATATGTGCTGTTGGGACATCAGGTAGGCTCCTACGTTTATCCTACACATGGCGAGCTCGTGGTAAAACTGGCACTCGACATTCTGACAGGTCAGCCTTACGAACGCGAAAACGAGCTACAAGGCATGATGGTAACTCCAGAGAATGCCAAACTCATGGCACTAAACAGCAAAGAACTGATTCGCCAGAACTATGACCTCATAACCATACAAGACAAGTTAGAGGCTTATTTTGGACTGTACGACACACAACACAAGGTGCTAATAGGTAGTTTTATAGCCATCATCCTTTTAGCGGTAGCGCTTATCATGATGTGGCGGGCATACATTCAAACGCGCCGGACTATCCGTCAGCGTCAGGCGTTGAATGAGGAAGAGACATTGTTCTACACAAATACTGGCAGCCGCACGCTGGTTCAGGTGTTCGAGACGCCAAAAGAGGAGTTGCCCGTTCCCAAGTCACAGGACACCATCTTTGCAGAGACGCTCAATGAAGCCATCCGTAAGAATATGTCGAACCCCAACCTAAAGATGGAAGAGTTGGGCGAAGAAATTGGCTTAGGGCGTGTACAATTATATCGCAAGGTTAAAAGCATAACAGGTCTCACGCCCGTAGAGCTGCTTCGCAAGATTAGGCTGCAGCAAGGCTACGTTCTGCTGACTACAACCACCAGAACCGTTGCAGAAATAGCCTTTGAGGTGGGATTTAACACTCCTGGCTACTTCTCTAAATGTTTCAAGGAGCAATACGGAAAACTGCCTGGCGCGCTTCGTGCTAATGAAGAAAGTCAATAAATGAACAAAGCGTACGGTTGAACAAAAGTAACTTTGTGCTGAACGATTGTTTCATGAAACAAAATTCTTAAAGGCCGAACGATAATTGACATTCGTTCGGCCTATATTTAGGTACTTTTGCGTCAGATTTCTGAACCAATGAGTATTAACTAAAAACGTAAAGCAAATGGAAAGACTCAAGAGAATCCTACTGAGTACACTGTTCATCTTTACATGTACTATAATGTACGCGCAGGAGATAACAGGAACAGTAGTCGATGAGACCGGTGAGCCTGTGATTGGAGCCACCGTGAAAGAGAAAGACACGTCGAACGGTACGGTGACCGACTTCAACGGAAACTTCAAACTGAAAGTGAAAACCGGCGCTACACTGGTGGTGACCTATATCGGTTATGATCCAGTAGAGGCTGTTGCTGCCCCAGGCATGAAGATTCAGTTGAAGGAGGACCAGCTGCTGCTGAATGAAGTGGTGGTGACGGGCTATACCACCCAGCGCAAAGCCGACCTGACAGGTGCTATCTCAACGGTGAGTCCTTCAGACTTAGCCAAGCAGAACGAGAACAACCCTATTAAGGCTATGCAGGGGCGCGTGCCAGGCATGAACATCCAAGCCGACGGTAACCCCTCGGGAGCCGCCAGTGTCCGCATCCGCGGTATCGGCACACTGAACGACAACGACCCGTTGTACATCATCGACGGTGTGCCTACGAAGGCTGGCATGCACGAACTGAACGGCAACGATATCGAGTCAATTCAGGTGCTGAAGGATGCCGCTTCAGCCAGTATTTATGGTAGTCGTGCTGCCAACGGCGTGATAATCATCACGACGAAAAAGGGTAAGGAAGGTACGGTGAAAGTAAACTTCGATGCCAGCATAGCAGCCTCGCTCTATACGAACAAGATTGAAACGATGAACGCATCGGAGTGGGGACGGGCTTATTGGCAGGCATCTGTCAACGACGGTCTCAATCCTAATAACAACAACTTAGGCTACAACTTCGATTGGCGTTATGACCAGAACGGCAACCCCGTGCTGAACAAACTGTCGATGAACATGTTCCTCGATGAGAATGCCACCGTCCGTACAGGCGATACCGACTGGTTTGACGAGATTACCCGCACGGGCATCGTCCAGCAGTATAACCTCTCAGTGAGCAATGGCTCGGAGAAAGGACACTCATTCTTTTCAATAGGCTATTATGACAACAAGGGTACCATCAAGGAGTCGCAGTTTAACCGTCTCTCAGCCCGTGCCAACAGCGAATACAAGCTGTTCGATGGTCTGGTGAGCATCGGCGAGAATTTTACGATGAACCGCACACAGGGCACCGATGCCCCTGGCGGCATACTAGAGAACGCCCTGGAGTTCAATCCCAACTTCCCCATCTATGCCGAGAACGGAGAGTTCGCACAGGCCCTCGGTGCCTATTCAGAGCGTGAGAACCCATTGAGCCTGCTCTATAACAATAAGGATAACCAGTACACCCAGTGGCGTTCGTTCGGCGATGTGCACCTGAGCATCACGCCGCTGAAGGATTTCTCTATCCGCACCACCTTGGGTATGGACTACAGCCAGAAGCAGCAGCGCTTCTTCACTTACCCAATAGCCAACGGTAAGGTAATGCGTACAGAGACGGCTGCCGAGAACAAGCAGGAACACTGGATGCGCTGGATGTGGAACGCCATTGCTACCTATAATCTGGAAATTGGCAAGCATCGTGGCGACGCAATGATTGGTATGGAGGTGAATCGTCAGGACTACAACTGGACCAGTGCGAAGCGCTATGAGATGAGTATTCTGAATACCGACTATATGTGGCCGTCGGCAGGCAGTGGCAGGCAGTTAGCCGAAGGTTCTGGCGACGGTTTCTCTTTGGTATCGTTCTTCGGAAAGGTGAACTATACATACAATGAGAAGTACCTTGCATCATTGACCATCCGGCGTGACGGTTCGAGCCGTTTCGGTAAGAACAACCAGTATGGTACGTTCCCATCGGCCAGCGCCGGTTGGAGAATCAGCGAAGAGAAGTTCATGAAGAGTTTCAGCTGGCTTGACAACCTGAAGCTGCGCTACTCTTGGGGACAGACGGGTAACCAGGAGATCTCTAACACCGCTCGCTACACACTCTATCAGGCCGTTGTCTCTACAGGCCTCTGGGGAAGTGGTCAGGCTGGTACGTCCTACGACATCGCCGGCAGCAATGGTGGTTACGCTCTTAACAACGGCTACGTCCGTACACAGCGCGGCAACGAGGACATCAAATGGGAGACAACCACCCAGCATAACATCGGTATCGACTTTGCACTGCATCACAACGAGATCTATGGCGGCTTCGACTGGTTCCACAAGCTGACCAGCGACATTCTGCTCCCGATGGAAGGTATTGGCGCTATGGGTGAGGGTGCCTCACAGTGGATCAATGCCGGTGAGATGAAGAACATCGGTTGGGAACTGTCGGTAGGCTATCGCCACACGTTGGCTAACGGCCTCTCATGGGACATCAACGGTAATGTCAGCCGCTACTCCAACGAAATAACAAAACTGCCTGCAACGGTGGCTGCCAATGGTAAGTTCGGAGGCAATGGTGTGAAGAGTGTTATCGGTCATCCAATGAGTGCCCAAGTAGGTTACATCGCCGACGGTATCTTCAAGAGCCAGGACGAGATTGACAATCACGCCACACAAGAAGGGGCTGGCTTGGGGCGCATCCGATATAAGGACCTGAACGGCGACGGCATGATTACTGAGGCCGACCAGGACTGGATATATGACCCGACACCCGACTTTACTTGGGGCTTAAACATCTACTTGGAGTATAAGAACTTCGACTTCACCATGTTCTGGCAAGGCGTTCAGGGTGTGGATGTCGACTGCCGCGGCTATAAGTCGCAGACCGACTTTTGGGCCAATACAAACATCAATGTACCTTATCTGAACAAGGGCGTCCGCGTGCTCGATGCATGGAGCCTTGCTAATCCTGACAGTGACATCCCTGCACTGACGACCACCGACTCCAACAACGAGGGGCGCGTATCGTCCTACTATATTGAGAATGGTTCTTTCGTCAAACTGCGCACCATCCAACTGGGATACAACGTACCAGATGCCTTCTCCAAGAAGCTACGAATGGACCGCATCCGCCTCTACGTCTCTGCCCAGAACCTGCTGACCATCAAGAGCAGCAAGTTCTCTGGTGCCGATCCTGAGAATCCTGGATTCAACTATCCTATTCCTCTGAACATGACATTCGGTTTGAACGTGAACTTCTGAAAAACAACGAATTAAACGAATTGAAGTTATGAAAACAATATATAAATATTTCTGCGCTTTCTGCGCTTTCTGCGTGACATTGACCTCCTGTAGCGATTTCCTGGAAGAGCAAGTGCCTCAGGCTACACTGACTCAGGACGAAGTCAAGGATGCTAAATATATTGACAACGTGATTATCTCTGCATACGCAGGTTTGGTTACCATCGAAGACATGAATGCATCGTTCTCGCTATGGAACTACGACACCCGATCTGACGACGCCTATGTAGGCGGTGCAGACGCCAGCGATGGCGGTCCGTTCCACAATTTGGAAAAGGAAGTGGGTATCAACACCACCGACTGGCCTTTCGCCTCAATCTGGGGAAAGATGTACAACTACCTGTCGCGTGTGTCTCTCTCTTTGGATATGCTGCAGTCTGCCGACCAGGGCAATGCTAAGATTCAGCAGCGTACTGCAGAAATGAAGTTCTTGCGTGCATACGGTCACTTCCAGCTAAAGCGTCTGTTCAAAAAAATTCCTTTTGTCAACAAAACCAATATGCAGGAGGAAGACTATAACAACCTCTCTAATACCGAGTACAACAACGACGAAGGTTGGCTGCAGATTATCAACGACCTGGAGGATGCTTACAACGTACTGCCTGTGACACAGACGGAAAAGGGGCGTCCCACCAAGGCTGCCGCCGCCGCCTTCCTGGCAAAAGTCTATCTCTATAAGGCCTATCATCAGGACGATGCCAACAGCAATCAGGTGACCTCTATCAGTGATGTCGACCTGCAGAAGGTTGTTGAATACACCAATCCTGCCATCTATAGTGCTGCCGACTACGGACTGGAGAGCGACCTGCATAACCTGTTCCGTCCTGAGGAGCAGTACGAGAATGGCAAGGAGAGCATCTGGGCTATCCAGTATTCCAGAAACGACGGTACGGAGTATGGCAACGTGAATTTCTCAAATCGTCTGATTGTTCCTTGTATTCCGAAGGTACACGACTCGGGCTGCGACTTTTACAAGCCTTCACACAATCTGGTCAATGCCTACCGCACCAACAGCGACGGTCTGCCTCTGCTTGATACCTTTGCTGCTGTTGACTATACTGTTGGTTCAAATGAGACCGTTGATCCCCGTCTCTTTGTGACGGTTGGCGTGCCAGGCACACCCTATATGTTCAACACTGCCTACATGATAAGTGAAAGCAACACCTGGAGCCGCTCTGGTGGCGACTACGGCTACTTCGTATCGCTGAAGCAGAATGTTGACCCCGACCTCACCAACATCTATCTCTTCAACTGCGACAACCAGTGGGCATCGTCAATGAACCGCGTTGTACTGCGCTATGCCGACGTGCTGCTGATGCGTGCCGAGGCTCAGGCTCAACTGAACAACACAACGGAGGCCATCGCCTTGGTTAACCAGGTGCGCCAGCGTGCAGCCGGCATGATGACCAACAGTATTGTTGCGGGCTATCCCAACAAGTATGGCGTACATTACGCAGTCGGTAAGTATAATGGTTCCTATAGTAAGGAACAGGCCATGAAGATTGTGAAGATGGAACGCCGCTTGGAGCTGGCCATGGAGTGTGAACGTTTCTTCGACCTCGTGCGCTGGGGCGATGCTGCTGCTGTCATCAATAAGTTCTATACCGACGAGAGCGAGACGATGAACTTCCTGAAAGGCTCTTCGTTCACAGAGAACAAGAACGAGTACCTGCCCATTCCTTTCGAGCAGATTGCAGCCTCTAACGGACACTACACGCAGAACTGCGGTAGTTGGTAATGGTTATAATTGATAGTTTATAAGTTTAGAGAATGAAGATTATGAAAACAAAGATATTCAACATCATAGGTCTTATCTGCTTTGTCTGCGGCTTCGCAGCATGCTCTGATGACGACCGTACGGGAAGCATTGATGTCAGCGGAGAATGTCTGGTTCAGGAGTTTGTGCTCAACAATCAGTATACCGCTACCATTAACACTGAAAAGCGTCTTATTAAGGTCAAGGTTCCTGTAGACTTTACCGCGAAGGACAACATGGAGATAACCAGCCTCACCGTTTCTGCTGGTGCAAAGAGCAACCTGAAGGTGGGCGACCACATTAATCTCGTGGCCGACAAGACCCTGCACGTCACCAACGGCGACCTTGTCATGGACTATCAGGTGGCTGTGCGCAATGATGAAGCTATCATGACGCTCTTCCTCTTGGGAGGCGTGAAGGGTGCCATCAACCAGACTGACAAGACCGTGACCGTCTCAGTGACGGCCAATAGCGGTATCGACCTTGCCAATGCCACCTTTGAGGTGGAATGCAGCGAGGATGCCACGTGCAGCCCTGCCAGCGGCACGAAGGGCAACTTCACGGAGCCCTTCCAGATTACCCTGACCGACAATACGGCTTCGAACACTTACACCGTCTATGCCGTCATGATCGATAAGCCCAAGGCGCTGTTCGTTGGCGAAGCTGAGAATGTGGAGATGCTCAACGACGAAGAGAAAACTGCCGCCAAGTGGCTTACGGGCAACATTGCCGGTTCGGCTTACGCTTCCTGGAGCGATATAGCCAATGGTAACGTGTCGCTCGACGAGTGCCGGTTCATCTTCTTCCATCGTCATTGCTCGTCCTACGGCAACTACAACGGCTTTGCCGAGGCTGAGACTGCTGCCATGTCGGCACTTGTTAAGATGAAGGAGTGCTGGCAGCGTGGCGTAGGCTTCGTACTGGGCCGTTCGGCAGTGAACTATGCTATTGCCTTAGGTGCCATGCCTGAGGACGCTTATCCCAACAACGTCTGGGGTGGCGGTGGCGGTGAAGGCTCCGACCTCATGGGCGATGATCCCTGGCACTTCTACGCCTACGACATCACACACCCGCTGTGGAAGAGTCTGAAGACCTATCCGGGTGCTGCCGAGGGTGCCGTCTATACCCTCGACAAGGATTACACCATCTGTAACACCACGTCGCAGTACGGATTCTGGGGCGAATACGAGGGTCGCGAAGGTGCAGTAGAAGCGAAAACCGGCGGACGTGCCCTGGGTGGCGACAATAGTGTCTCTTCATGGGAACTGAAGGCTGCCAACGGTGAATATGGCAAGGGTGGTGTTATCTGTTTCGGTTCTGGACTCTTTGACTGGAACTCACCGACCCCCTACACGTCTAACTACCACGACAACATGGGCACCATCATGCTCAATGCCTATCACTATCTGACAGGAGAGTAGCCCCCTCCCAGACCCTCCCCGAGAGGAGGGAATAGATACACAAATCAATTGACAAACATAATATAAAAGAATAACAATATGAAAAAGCAAATCATATCATTAGTTGTTTACATGGTAACCGCGCTCCCCCTCGGGGGAGTTGGAGGGGGGCTCCTCTGCTCATGCTCCGACGATGACATCGTTGGCGATCCCGCCAAGGACTGGGCTGGAACCACCACGTTCTTCACCCCTACTGATGAGACTGGTTTCTCCACCTACTATACGCCTGCCATCGGACGCTGTGGCGACCCCATGCCTTTCTACGATCAGAAGTCAGGTGACTTCAAGGTGCTCTATCTGCAGGAGTATACGAACAACATGACCTTCCGTTTCCACCCCATCTGGGGCGTGTCGACCACCGACGGCTGCAACTACCAGTCGCTGGGCGAAATACTCCCCGTTGGTGCCAACGACTATGAGCAGGATGCTGCACTGGGTACAGGCTGTTGCTATTACAACGAGAAGGATGGTCTTTACTACATCTATTATACAGGTCACAACGGCAATAGTAAGTATCGTGAGGCCATCATGCGTGCCACGTCTCCCGACTTCATGACCTGGACGCGCGACGAGCTGTGGCAGCTCAATGGCCCCGACTATGGCTATTCTGCCACCGACTTCCGCGACCCTCAGATTTTCGTGGCCGAAGACGGGCAGTACCGCATGATTATGAGTACACGCCCCGTCAGTGGTGGCGACCCGAAATTTGCCGAGTTCAAGTCTGCCGATATGAAGAACTGGGAACACGTCGGCTCCTTCAATATGGTGTGGGACCGCATGCTCGAATGTCCTGACATCTTCAAGATGGGCGACTACTGGTATTTGGTCTACAGCGAGAGCTACAAGGCATCATGGAGCCGCAAGGTGAAGTATATGATGGCTTCCTCGTGGGAAGCCTTGAAGGCCTGCTTCAACGATCCGGGGGCCAACTGGCCGAAGGACGGCAAGGAGGGTATCCTCGACAGCCGTGCCTTCTATGCTGGCAAAACGGCCTCGAACGGTACCGACCGCTACATCTGGGGCTGGTGTCCCTTCCGCTCAGGTGCCGACATCCACGAGATGAACACCAATGTGGGTGCAGGCGACGGTAACGAGCCCAACTGGTCAGGGGCACTCGTCTGCCATAAGATTATCCAGCACGCCGACGGTACGCTTACCACTGGCGAGGTGCCGGCAATGGCCGCCAAGTACAATCAGGCACAGAACCTCAGTGTGATGGCCAGCAACGGCTACAGCAATGGTACGTTGACAGGCGACGATGCCTACGTGCTTTACAACCGCTTAGGCACTCACAACCATATCTCGCTGACTGTCATGACATCGAACGACTGGGACAAGTTCGGTATCTCGCTGGTTCGCGGCACCGACTCGAAGAAGTACTACACGATGGTGTTCAATCCCGAGAACGAGAATTGGCGTAAGGTGAACTTCGAGCAGGAAGGTGAGGAAGGCAAGGGCTTTGTCGAGGGCATCGACAGCTACGGCTTCGCACGTCCATCTGACAACGTCTACAAGATTGACATCTATACCGACAACTCTGTCATGGTGATGTACGTCAACGACAAAGTCTGCTACACCAACCGCATCTACGGCATCCAGAAGAACTGCTGGAGCATCAACAACTATGGAGGCTCTGTCACCGTCAGCGACGTGAAAGTGTCTCAGTATTAAAAAAAACTTCGAGTAGCCGTCATCACAACGGCTACTCACTAAGAACACTGTTTTAACAAAAAAGATTATGAAGAAAATATTTTTACTCCTCTGCCTTATGGCAACCGCCACTATTGTTTCAGCCACTGATTTGTGGGAAGGTACCCACGCTGTGAACTGGGACAACACGCTGACAATCGAAGCCGCTAAGTTCGCTGATGCACAGGTAGGCCAGAAAATAGTCATTGAATTTACTAACGCTACTGGCGAGGTCATCGAGCTGCATAGCAACGGAGGTATGCTACCTGGCACACGCTATGAGCATCACCTCTATGCCGACCAGAACGCTATGGAGGTATTCATCACTAAAGGAATGCTGGCCCGTCTGAAAGAATCTGGACTGGAAATCTGTGGTACAGGCTTCACAGCTACCAAGGCATGGTATGGCGACGGTAAGGACAATGTTGACGAGAATACCGTTTGGACCGGCTATTTCTGGATAGACGAGTGGAGCACTTTAGAGGTGGCAAAAACCTTGTTCGACGGTATCAACTGGAGCGACTACAAGGCTATCCGTTTCTATTCAGAGGCTAACCGTACCAACTATGTCATCAATGTGCTCACTAAATGGGGCGATGGCGGCAAACTGGGCGACCAGAAAACGATGACCATGACCAACGAGTATGCCGAACTCAGTATAGAGAATATCGATATGGCAGCAAGATCAGATAGTGTTGATAGCTAATAATTCATTCATCGTTTTAGGTCATAAGTAGTTCGGTAAAAAGGACTCCTTGAGCAGGGCAGCACCGACTTTCAGGGCACGCTACTCTGCATAGGCAACAGCGGCTGTGAATTCTCTATGAAGAATGTTGACGGCACACCCGACAAGAGTGCCAGTCCCCAAAACAACTCTTGTCAGCAGAACGTATTGAAACTGGCCAAGAACAGTGTAGATTATCTGATGTCTACATAATCCTCTGAAATAATAAAGATCACACAGGTGTATTCAGGATAACCTTTTCTGCAATGAGGCGCGGCCCACCTATCTGGTGAGCCGCGCTTATTTTCATCAAACGTTGCCCGCCGTCTTCATACGTGCACTCATAGGGAGCATCACCTCAACTCAGGCCATCCGTCAGTCGTCCAGCTAATGGGACGTTGGATGAGCAGGGCAGCACCGTTACGCGTGGCACTGTAGCCATGACAGATGAAGATATCCTCACCGTCAAACGAATAGGCAGCGCAATGTCCTGCTGCCTCCCATTCTTTCTTGTCGCCTTCTAAGAAAAGTGTTCCACCGCCCACAAGCATGTCCTTGCCGCTGCGGTCGAGGTAAGGGCCGCTCACCGTTTTACTGCGCCCTACGGCTACGCGGTAGTTGCTCTTTGCCCCTCGGCAGCAATAGTCCCAGGAAACAAAAAGATAATAGAAATCGCCATGGCGGAAGACGAACGGAGCTTCTATGGCATTGCGTCCGGCAAAACGGGAAGTGGGATTCTCTGCTGCCTTTGTATCACCTGGGCTATAACGCCGCGCAATAGTTACTGGTTTCGTGGCCAAGTGCATGGTCGTGTCGAGGCGCGCCAGTTGGATGCCGTCCCAAAAGGAGCCCCAGACAAGCCAGGGCGTGTCAGTCTCGTCGATGACGAAGTTCGGGTCGATGGCGTTCCAGTTGTCGCCTGAGGTTGCTCCGTCAGCATTGATCTTCCAGTCGTGTGAAGAGACAATACAGCCCTCGTCCTTCCATAGGTTTGCAGCCAGCGAGCGACTGCTCAGGAGACCGATGGCCGAACCGTTCTTGCCGAAGGTGGAACAGCTATAGGCGAGCCACCACCGGCCATGCCACTGGATGACATCGGGAGCCCATACATGACTGCGGAAACCGGGTACGGAATCAGTAGTCCATCCCGGGATGACGGTCATCACGGGTTGGGGTAGCACTGTCCACGTCTTGCGGTCCTTAGAGGTCATCTGCTGAATACCCATACCCGTGGCATAGATATAATAGGTGTCACCCTCTTTGGCCATGACGGGGTCATGAACCATAGGCGTCTCTGTTTGGAAGGCCTCGCGTTGATGCCACTGACGGCGTTGCTGCTGTGCCGCAGCCTTTGTGACGATAGTCACGACGACTATTATTAATAGAATGGTTTTCTTCATGATCGACTTTATTTGTTTCACTCCGTTTGTTTCTTTTTGCAAAGGTACGAATTTCTGTTAACAAATATCGTTCATTGTTGCGATTTTTCGTGCAATGAACGTTTTTTGTTAGTGTTTGTATCATTATTTATAGAAAAAAAAGGAGAAAATTGCTATTTTTGCAGCAGATTTCAAAAACTAAAAACGTAAAACGAATATGAGAAGAAGAAGTTTGTTGACGCTGGTGGCTGTCTTGCTGACCACTCTGGTTAGCGCACAGGTGAAGCCCATTGTGCTGGGCGACCGTCATGCGATGTTGAAAACGGAGCAGGGCTCGCGCTACCTGCTGTTGCCGGTACAGGAGACGGAAGATATCGCGGCTATTGCCATTCTGGACAACCATAACAACATGGCGCAGCGCATCAACGTGAAACTGGCCATCGACCGCGTGGACTATTACGTACCATACGAGTTGAAGGGTGCCTCGCTGCTGGACATCGAGTTCCACGGAGATCGCCGACAGAAGGGGGCCGTGGGTGAGTTCGTATGCTGGAAGGAGATGAAATACAGCGACGAGTTTGACACAACAAACCGCGAGCGCTTCCGTCCGGCCTATCATCATACACCGCTCTATGGCTGGATGAACGACCCGAATGGAATGTTTTACAAGGACGGCGTGTGGCACCTCTACTATCAGTATAACCCCTACGGCTCTCAGTGGGAGAACATGACATGGGGACACTCCACATCGCGCGACCTCATCCACTGGGAGACTCAGCCGCTGGCCCTGGAGATGGACTGGCTGGGCGCCATCTTCTCGGGCTCCTGTGTGACCAACGGCAACGATGTGGTGGCATTTTATACTTCAGCCGGTCATCATCAGACGCAGTCGATGGCCGTCTCGAAGGACGGCGGACGGACGTTCGAGAAGTTCAGCGGAAATCCAATACTGATGACTAGCGACGTGGCTGACTTCCGCGACCCGAATGTATTCTGGAACGAGGATGCTAAGGTATGGAACCTTATTCTGGCTGCCGGTCAGGAGATGCGCATCTACTCTTCGAGGGACTTGAAGGAGTGGAAGTATGAGTCGTCGTTTGGCAAGGAATATGGCAACCACAGCGGCGTGTGGGAATGTCCAGACCTCTTTCCTCTCACCTCTCACCTCTCACCTCTCACCTCTAAGAAATGGGTGCTGCTGTGCAACATCAACCCCGGCGGTCCGTTTGGCGGCAGTGCCACACAATATTTCGTCGGACAGTTCGACGGTCGGAAGTTCACCTGCGAGTCGATGCCAAAGGTAACCAAATGGCTCGACTACGGCAAGGACCACTATGCTACGGTGTCGTTCTACAACGCCCCTGACAACCGCCGTGTGGTGCTGGCGTGGATGTCTAACTGGCAGTATGCCAACCAGGTGCCCACGAAGCAGTTCCGCTCTGCCAACTCCATTCCCCGCGACCTTGGACTCTTCCAGTCTGGTGAAGAGACCTACGTGAGCGTAGTGCCCTCGAAGGAGCTTTCAGCCCTGCGCGGCAAGAAGATGAAGAAGCCGACGGAGGCCTGCGAGATTGTGGTCGACGTAAAACAGAATACGGAGATCGTGCTGGCTAATAGCAAAGGCGAGCAGGTGGTGATGCGCTATAATCAGCAGAAGCAGACCTTCACGATGGACCGCACGAAGAGCGGCGATGTCAGCTTCAGCGAGGCCTTCCCTAGCGAGACTGTTGCTCCTACGTATGGAACGATCAAACAGCTACGCATCTTCGTCGACCGCTGCTCGATTGAGGCGTTCGATGCAGAAGGAAAAATGGCGATGACCAACCTCGTGTTCCCCTCGGAGCCTTACAACATGATTAAGGTAAAGGGTGGCAAGGCCACTATTTATGAAATATTGAAATAACGTAATATTGAAATAACGTAATATCGTAATAACGAAATATCGAAAACAATGAAAAATAAATCCGTTTATCTCATTCCCGTGATGCTCTGCTTCTTCTGCATGGGCTTCGTGGACTTGGTGGGCATCGCCTCCAACTATGTGAAGGCCGACCTGGGGCTGACCGACTCCGTGGCCAACGTGTTCCCCTCACTGGTATTCTTCTGGTTTCTCATCTTCAGCGTCCCTACGGGTATGCTGATGAACAAGATAGGCCGCAAGAAGACCGTACTGCTATCGCTGGTGGTGACCGTTGTGTCGCTGCTGCTGCCGCTGTTTGGTGAGACTTTTGCTATCATGCTCTGCGCCTTCTCACTCCTCGGCATTGGCAACGCCCTGATGCAGACATCGCTGAACCCGCTGGTGTCGACGGTGATGGGGGGCGGTAACCTGGCTTCAACGCTGACCTTCGGACAGTTCGTGAAGGCCATCGCCTCGTTCTCGGCACCTTATCTGGCAATGTGGGGCGCCACGAAGGTAATTCCAGAGTTCGGCTACGACTGGCGCGTACTCTTCGCCATCTTCTTCGTCGTGGGTGTGCTGTCTACTATCCTTCTGTGGGTAACGCCTATTGACGAGCCGGCTATTGAGGGCAAGGCATCGACCTTTGTGGAGTGTTTCAAACTGCTAGGCACGCCTATCGTGCTGCTGTCGTTCTTCGGCATTATGTGCCACGTGGGCATCGACGTGGGTACGAACACCACTGCCCCCAAGATCTTGATGGAGCGTCTAGGCATGACGCTCAACGAGGCTGCCTTTGCCACTTCGCTCTACTTCATTTTCCGTACCATCGGCTGTCTGACGGGCTCGTTCTTCCTCCGTGTGTTGAAGATGCGTACCTTCTTTATAATTAGCGTGGTGATGATGGTCCTGTCGATGTGCGGCCTGTTCATCGGTACCGAGAAGTGGATGCTCTATACCGCCATTGCCCTCGTGGGCTACGGCAACTCCAATGTCTTCTCCATGTGCTTTGCTACCGCTCTTGAGTCAGTGCCTGAGAAGCAGAATGAGGTCTCGGGTCTGATGATTATGGGTCTCTTCGGCGGCACCATCTTCCCGCTGCTCATGGGTGTGATGAGCGATGCTATGGGACAGGCAGGAGCCGTACTGGTGATGGCTGTCGGTGTTGTCTATCTGTTCACGTATATCAAACAACTGAAACTAAAAACCGCATAAACAATGGAAGCAAAACGTTATGTAGTAGGACTCGGCGAAGTCCTGTGGGATGTACTCCCCGAAGGCAAGAAACTGGGCGGTGCCCCTGCCAATTTCGCCTATCATGCAGGCCAGTTCCTGGGTTCAGAAAACACCATCGCCATCAGTGCGCTGGGAGATGACAAGCTGGCTGACGAGACCATCGAGGCTTTGAAGGAGCACGGGTTGAACGACCTGCTGCCGCGTGTGCCCTACCCCACGGGAACGGTGCAGGTGCAGCTCGACGAACAGGGTATTCCCACGTATGATATCAAGGAGAATGTGGCGTGGGACAACATCCCCTTCGATGACGATATCCGACAGATAGCTGAGAATTGTCGTGCCGTGTGCTTCGGCTCGCTGGCTCAGCGCAATGTGGTCAGCCGCGAAACCATCCAGAAGTTCCTTGACGCTACGCCCGCCGACTGCCTGAAGATTTTCGACATCAACCTGCGCCAGCAGTTCTATACCAAGGAGATTATCAAGGAGTCGTTGCTGCGTTGCAACATCCTGAAGATCAACGATGAGGAACTGGTGCTGATAGGCCGTATGTTTGGCTATCCTGGTTTGGATATCGAGAACAAGTGCTGGCTCATCCTCGGCAAGTACAACCTCGATATGCTGGTACTCACCTGTGGTACCAACGGCAGCTATGTGTTCACGCCAGGAGCCATGTCGTTCCAGGAGACGCCGAAGGTGCAGGTAGCCGACACCGTGGGTGCCGGAGACTCCTTCACGGGTTCTTTCGTGGGTTCTATCCTTAACGGGAAGTCGGTAGCCGAGGCCCATCGCACAGCTGTTCAGGTCTCTGCCTTCGTCTGTACCCAGAACGGTGCCATGCCTACGCTGCCCGAGGCACTGTTAAAGTAGTAAGACTCTCCGAGTGAGCTGTCATCTTGACAGCTCACTCGGCAAAGAGGTTCTGCTGGCCGTGGTCAATGTGCGTTACGCGATCGTTGAGCTCGGCCAGCTTTCCGCTATTCCAACGGTCGGTGGTACCTACGAGGTAGCCGGTGATGCGCTGCAGCTTGTCGATATTCTTTGAGCCACACTTCGGGCACGTCTCCAGCTTGTCATCAGCATTCTCGTAGCCGCAGTCCATGCAACGGTTGCGGTTGTGGTTCACTGAACCGTATCCCATGTCAAGACGATCCATCATGTCGACAACGCTCATGATGACCTGGGGGTTGTGAGTGGCGTCGCCATCAATCTCGACGTAGAAGATATGTCCGCCGCGTGTCAGGTTGTGGTAGGGAGCCTCCACCTCTGCCTTGTGGCGTGCCGAGCATTTGTAGTAGACGGGCACGTGGTTGGAGTTGGTGTAGTAGTCGCGGTCGGTGACGCCGGGGATGACGCCAAACTCCTTGCGGTCGCGCTTGGTGAAGCGGCCGGCCAGTCCCTCGGCGGGTGTTGCCAGCACGGAGTAGTTATGGTGGTAACGTTCGCAGAACTCGCCCACGCGGTCACGCATGTAAGTGACAATCCTGAGTCCCAGCTCCTGCGACGCCTCACTCTCGCCGTGGTGCTTGCCTGTCAGGGCGACGAGACACTCTGCCAGTCCGATGAAGCCGATGCCGAGTGTTCCTTGGTTGATGACACTTTCGATGGTGTCGGTCGGCAGCAGCTTGTCGGCACCTATCCACAGGCTCTTCATCAGCAGGGGAAACTGCTTGGCGAAGGCCGTCTTCTGGAACTGATAGCGGTCGTCCAGCTGTTTGGCTGCCACTTCGAGCATATTGTCGAGCTTGGCAAAGAATTGGTCTATGCGCTGCTGCTGGTCGTCGATGCCCATGCACTCGATAGCCAGCTTCACGATGTTAATAGTGGTAAACGACAGGTTACCGCGTCCTATCGAGGTACGCGGTCCGAATCGGTTCTCGAAGACACGTGTGCGACAGCCCATCGTTGCCACCTCATGCAGATAGCGCTTAGGGTCATCGGCGCGCCATTCAGCGTCCTGGTTGAACGAGGCGTCGAGGTTCAGGAAGTTGGGGAAGAAGCGTCGTGCCGTCACCTTGCAGGCCAGCTGGTAGAGGTCGAAGTTGCGGTCTTCGGGCAGGTAGTTCACGCCACGCTTCTTCTTCCATATCTGTATAGGGAAGATGGCAGTCTCGCCGCCACCGACGCCTTCGTAGGTCGACAGCAACAGTTCGCGCATGACGCATCGGCCCTCGGCACTCGTGTCCGTACCATAATTAATTGATGAAAAAACCACCTGGTTGCCGCCGCGCGAGTGGATGGTGTTCATATTGTGGATGAAGGCCTCCATCGCCTGGTGCACACGTCCCACGGTCTTGTTGATGGCATGCTGCTGTGCGCGTTCGCGTCCCTGCAGCGTGTCGAGGGGCTTCTTGATGTAGTCCATCAGTGGCTCCTCATACAGGTCGCTGTAGTCCTCGCCGTTAAGTTCTTCCAGGGCCTTGAGTTCCTCGACGTAGGTCATGCGCACGTAGGGAGCCAGATAAAAGTCGAAGGCGGGTATGGCCTGTCCGCCGTGCATCTCGTTCTGTGCACACTCCAGCGAGATGCATGCCAGCACCGAGGCCGTCTCAATACGCTTGGCGGGTCGCGAGGCGCCGTGTCCGGCAATGAATCCACACTCGAGGATATGGTCCAGCGGGTGCTGCACACAGGTGAGCGACTTCGTGGGGTAGTAGTCCTTGTCGTGTATGTGCAGGTAGTTGTGTGCCACGGCATCGCGTGTATCCTCCGAGAGGAGGTAGTCGTCGACGAAGGGCTTGGTGGTCTCCGAGGCAAACTTCATCATCATGCCTGCCGGCGTGTCGGCGTTCATATTGGCATTCTCGCGGGTGACGTCGTTGTTCTTGATATTGACGATATCGAGGAACACCTCGCGGGTCTTGGCCTTGCGGGCCACACTGCGCTGGTGGCGGTAGGCAATGTACTTCTGTGCCACGTCCTTGCGGCTCGACTTCATCAGTTCGAGTTCCACGAGGTCCTGTATCTCCTCCACCGTCATCCGCTCCTCGCCGCGTTGTGCGATGCGGTCGGTTATCTGGTAGAGCAGTCGTTCGTCCTCACCTTTGTCGGTATGCAGCATGGCCTTACGGATAGCGGCCATCACTTTCTGTTCGTTGAATCCTACGATGCGTCCGTCACGCTTCACTACTGTCTGAATCATATCGCGTATTTTTTTGCTTTTACAGGTCTTTAATTCGGTTTGCAAAGATACAAAAAATATCCCGAAACTGTTTCATTTCGGGATACCTTTCTCGTGTTAATTAAACTCAAAAAAAGAGGCTCGTTTAATGCTTCGTGCTGAAAGCCAACGCGTAGGCTCGCATTTGCTTCACCATTGCTAAAAGTCCGTTCGAGCGGGTAGGCGACAGGTGTTCCTTTAGCCCTATCTCGTCGATAAAGTAGAGGTCGGCGTCGAGGATCTCCTGCGGGCTGTGCCCCGACAGCACGCGGATGAGCAGAGCCACGATACCCTTCACAATCAGGGCATCACTCTCGGCTTTGAAGTTGATAATGCCATCCTTATAGTCGGCCTGCAGCCACACGCGGCTCTGACAGCCGTCAATCAGGTTCTGCTCCGTCTTGTACTGCTCGGGCAGGGGCTGCTGCTCGTTCCCCATGTCTATCAGCAACTGGTACTTGTCCATCCAGTCATCCAGACCGGCGAACTCATCAATAATCTCGTCTTGTATCTCGTTAATCGTTTCCATTGTCACTTACTAATTTAAACAGTTTGTCGCTCGGCCGCACTTTTCCGCTGACGGCAATCGACACGCGGGTGCCCTGCTGTGCCACCTCCACGGGTCCGTTGTCGTCGTGTATCTCGTCGGCTGTGACATACATCACGCCTGTCGTCGGTCCCGTTATCAGCAGCTTGTCGCCTCGTTTGAACGTCGTGGCCTCGACAGTGAACTCCGCCACGCCAAGCCGTGAGTAGTACTTCGTGCCCTTGCCGACGTAGACCTTTCGCTCGGTGGCATTCGACCCGTAGTTCTTGTTCCACTCGCCCATGAGCTGACCCTGGTAGTAGCCGTCCCAGAAGCCGCGGTTGAAGACCGTCGCCAGTCTGGCGTCCCACCCGTCCTTCCGCGACTCGGTAAATAGCTTTTCGTCTTCGTTGGCGTTTTCGTGATCATGCAGCACCGCTGCGATGGCCTCCTTGTAGCATTTCACCACCGTATACACATATTCGGGCCCGCGGGCGCGTCCCTCAATCTTAAACACGCGCACGCCTGCGTTCATCATCTTATCGATAAAACGGATGGTCTTCAGGTCCTTCGGCGACATAATGTACTTGTTGTCGATCTCCAGCTGGTAGCCCGTCTCGTTGTCGGTGACGGTGTACGAGCGGCGGCACACCTGTATACACTCGCCGCGGTTGGCTGAGCGGTTGGCGGCATCGAGACTCATGTAGCACTTGCCCGAGACGGCCATGCACAGAGCACCGTGACAGAACATCTCGATGCGGATTAGCTCTCCCGATGGGCCGCAGACGTGCTCCTCGACGACCTGCCGGTAGATGTCGGCAACCTGTTCCAGACGCAGTTCGCGAGCCAACACGACGACGTCGGCAAACTGCGCGTAAAACTTCAGCGCCTCAATGTTCGAGATGTTCAGCTGTGTCGACAGGTGCACCTCCTGCCCCACCCGTCGGCAGTACTGCATCACCGCCACGTCCGAGGCGATAACGGCCGAGATGCCTGCCTCGCGGGCAGCGTCGATAATCTCGTGCATCAGGGGGATGTCCTCGCCGTAGATGATGGTGTTCACCGTCAAGTAGCTCTTGACGCCCGCCTGTCGGCAGGTCGCTGCTATCTCGCGCAGGTCGTCTATCGTGAAGTGGTTAGCCGAGTGCGACCGCATGTTAAGCTGCTCCACGCCGAAGTACACCGACCCCGCCTCCGCCTGGATGGCGGCTGCGAGCGACTCCCGCGACCCTACGGGTGCCATAATCTCAAAATCTTTCGCAATCATGGTGCAAAGTTACGAAAAAACGAGTGCAGAACAAAAAGAATCTATTCTTTTTTATGCCGAGTGTAAGTAATTTCGCGCTCATAGAGCGCAAAGTTACGATTTTTTTTTGTAATTTTGCAGTCCGATGAAGCATCTTTTTTGTTTTTTATTGGCCGCGACGCTTGCCGCCGGCTGTTCGCAGAAGCCGCCAAAGCACTTCACCCACGAGGTGCTCAACCCCATGACGCCCATCAAGGACCAGGGTAAGACGCAGCTCTGCTGGGCCTATGCCATGCTCGCCGCCATCGAGACCGAACATCTGCGCTGGGGCGACAGCGTCAACCTCTCGCCCGCCTTCATCGAACAGAAGCTGGCCTTGGAGCCGCAGTGTCCTGAGTCGCATCGTGGCATGGGCGCCACGCTCATCGACCTTATCCAGCGTCACGGTATTGTCGGCTACGACGCCATGCGCACTGCCGACATCCCCGCCCCGCGCTACGCCTTCATGCTCGGTGCCCAGTACACGCCGCAGGAGTTTGCCCGCAGCGTCTGTGCCCCCGGCGAATATGTCTGCCTGACCAGCGACGCCAACCAGCCCTATTATCAAGAGGTGGTCATCGACGCCCCCGACAACTGGCTGAAGAACCGCTTCCTCAACATCCCCATCGACACACTTATGAGAAAGACCGTACATGCCGTCCGCCGCCACCACGGCGTCTGCTGGGAGAGCCGGGGCCATGCCATGGCCATCGTCGGCATAGCCCACGATGACAACGGCAAGAAGTATTTTGTGATGAAAAACTCCTGGGGCACCGACCGTACCCACGGCGGTCTCGAATACCTCTCCTTCAAGCGCTTCGTAAAAGAAACATTAGCCGTAGAGATGACTAAAGAGGCGTATCTCAACTGACACCACACAAAGGGTCAGACCCTTTGTGTGAATTTACTTGTTCAGTCGCCAGGTGACGCCGTCCTTGGTGTCCTTCACCTCGAAGCCGGCAGCGGCGAGCTCGTCGCGGATACGGTCGGAGGTGGCCCAGTCCTTATCGGCCTTGGCCTTGGCACGCAGTTCGAGAACCATGTCCATGACCTTTCCAAAGGCAGCTTCGCGAGCGTCGTTAGAGTCTGACGTCTCAGTCTGGAGTCCGAGGATATCCTCAGCGAAGAGGCGCATCGTCTCAGTGAGTTCCTTGAGGCAGTCGGCACAGATGGTGGCCTTGTGGTCGAGGAGTCTGTTGACGATGGTACAGCCCTCGAAGAGGATACTCAACACAAGGGGCGTTGCGAGGTCGTCGTTCATGGCGTCGTAGCAACGCTGGCGCAGGCTCTTGACGATGCGCTCGGTCTCGGCATCGCACTTGTCGCTAACCTGTATGCGCCCGAGATCGTTGATGGCATTCGTCAGCTTCTCGTAGCCCTTTTCGGCAGCCTGCAAGGCTTCATTGGAGAAGTCGACGGTGCCACGATAGTGGGCCGAGAGGATGAAGAAGCGGATGGTCATGGGCGAGTAGGCTTTTTCCAGCAGGGGATGGTTACCGGTGAAGAACTGCTCCAGCGTGATGAAGTTGTTGTACGACTTACCCATCTTCTGGCCGTTGATGGTGAGCATGTTGTTGTGCATCCAGTACTTCACGGCCTGATGACCCATCGACGCCGTAGCCTGGGCTATCTCGCACTCGTGGTGGGGGAAGACGAGGTCCAGACCGCCGCCGTGGATGTCGAACATCTCGCCGAGGTACTTACGACCCATGGCCGTACACTCGCAGTGCCAGCCGGGGAAACCGTCGCTCCAGGGCGACGGCCAGCGCATGATGTGCTCCGGCTGTGCCTTCTTCCACAGGGCGAAGTCGGCCTGGTTGTGCTTCTCGCCGACGCCGTCGAGGTTGTCGCGCGAGGCATCCTTGATGTTCTCCAGGGAGCGGCCGCTGAGGATGCCGTACTTGTACTGCTTGTTATACGCCTCAATGTCGAAGTAGACGGAGCCGTTCGACTCGTAGGCAAAACCGTTGTCGAGAATCTGCTGCACCAGCTGCTGCTGCTCGATGATGTGGCCAGAGGCATGCGGCTCTATCGAGGGGCGCAGCACGTTCAGCGCGTCCATATACTGATGGTAGCGGTTGGTGTAGTACTGCGCTATCTCCATCGGTTCCAACTGCTCCACACGTGCCTTCTTGGCAATCTTGTCCTCGCCCTCGTCGGCGTCGTGCTCCAGGTGACCCACGTCGGTGATGTTGCGCACGTACCTTACTTTATACCCGAGGTGCTTCAGGTAGCGGAACACCAGGTCGAAGGTGATGGCGGGACGGGCATGGCCCAGATGGGGGTCGCCATAGACCGTGGGACCGCAGACATACATACCGACATTGGGGGCATGGAGCGGTTCGAAGCGCTCCTTCTGACGTGTCAGCGTATTGTAAATAACAAGTTTTGATTCCATATTTTCGGCTGTTTAATTGTTTTTGGGGGACAAAATTACGAAAAAATGAGAGAAAAGCAAAAGAAAAAGTTCGGCTTTTTAGATTTTATATCAAAAAAGCATTATCTTTGCAGGTAAATTGGTCGCTGTGGTACAGCGACATACAGGACACAATATGATTAAGATTCGAGGTAAAGAGGGCTTACTGCATCGTACAGGCAAAGAACTTCAGAACGTGTTCCAGAACCTGTTCAAGCAGCGCGGCAAGTGGCGGCGCAAGGCGCTGGAGGTGGCAACCTACTATTCGGCCGATGCGCCACGGGCCACGAACGCGAAGAAGCTGATTGTCTGTATGTACGACGGGCGGATGGACCACGGCGGCATTGCCGACCGTCTGCGCGGCGTGGTGTCGTCCTACGACGTGGCCAAGCAGTTGGGCTTCGACTTCCGCATCTACTTCGACCATCCCTTCCGCCTGGAGGACTATCTGGAGCCGGCCGCCGTCGACTGGCGCATCACGAAGGAGGAGCTGTGCTACAACCCCGAGGATGCCGAAGCGATGTTCTGCGGATCAAACGGCACGCTGGTGGAGCCGTTCTTCCAGCGGCTGTGGTTCAAGAAACGGTTCCGCGAGGCCCGTAAGCAGCTGCACGTCTACACCAACGCCCTGCTGCTGCCCCGCAGCAAGCGCTATGGGAAGCTGTTCCGTGAGTTGTTCCGCCCCACGGAGCGCTTGGAGCAGGCCTTGCAGCATTACAGTGCGCCGCTGGAAGGCGGGTATGTGACGATATCGCTGCGCTTTATCGGCCTGCTCGACGACTTCACCGAGCGCGACGGTAAGCACATTGCCCCGGAGGAGCAAGAGCGGCTCATGGCCCGCTGCGTGGAGAAGATCCGCGAGGTACACGGGCGCTACGCGAAGGGGCGCAAGGTGCTACTGACAAGCGACAGCACACGATTCCTGAAATACGCCGCCGAGCAGCTCGACTTCGTCTATTACATCCCCGGCGACGTCGTCCACATCGACTACCAGGACGCAACGTCGGACGACATCAATATGAAGTTGTTTGTCGACATGCTGATGATAAGCCGTGCCGAGCGGGCGTTCCTGCTACAGACTGACGGCATGTACAACAGCGGTTTCCCGCGCCGTGCCGCCCAGATTACGGGCATACCCTTCAGCCATCTGCGCTTCTGACCTCTCACACAATATACCGATGGTCGCGGTCGGGAAACAGCCGGCTGACGAGCCGGCGCAACCGGCGGGCAGTGCTCGACTTGTGGACGTAGACAGGCAGCGAGGCCCAGTCGGTAGTGTCGAACAGGCGCAGCTCGTCGTCGAGCGAGGCCTCAGTGAGGCGGGCACGTGCTATAAGGTCATAGGCCGCCGCCATCCATTCGTCCTTGGCCGCCCAGTAGTGGGCAATACAGTCGCGCGTCTCCACCAGTCCTGTTTTCTCGTAGAGTGCTACCGACAGTGCATATTGCTCAATGACAATCCGCTCTGCCTGGTCGCCCAGCATACCGTCGCAGAGGGTCAGGGCTGCCAGCACCGTCTCCGCAAGCCGCGTGCCGGGAATTCCCACCACGCCGGCACAGTACATATTGTGCTGAGGACCTAAGGTGATGCCGCCGTAGGTGCGTCCTTTGATGGTCTGCCACATCCTCAGCGTCTTGGTCTTCATGTGCATAGGATGCCCGTCGTTGGTATCCATCAGGCCGCGGCCCTTCTTCAACTGCTGCTTCAGCCAGCCGATAGGGCCGCGCAGCACGGTGTCGCAATCCAAGTAGAGCAGGTCATCGCCTCCATACTTCTGCCCGACAAACTCGATAGCCTTAATCTTAGCACGCCAGAAGAACTGGTATTCGCCCTGCCACTCACGTACCTTGTCATCGCTGATGGCGACGATGTCGGCCCAGGAGCGGGCGTGGCTGTAGAACTCCGGGGCAGTGGTCACCATGACGATGCGGTCCTGAGGGGTGGTCTGTCGGCGGAAAGAGAGCATCGAGAGGTAAGCCTGCAGGTGGTATTCGGTCTTCCGGCCGAAGGTGAGATACATGATGGTCATAGGCACTATTTTTTATAGAAGCGGTTCAGACGCAGGATGGCGTCGTTCAGCTGCTTGGCGTTCAACGGGTAGTTGTCGAGCTGGTTCATCACCTTGTCGAAGATGACGACGTTGCCGGCACCGCGTTTCTCGACGATGGTGCCGTCGTTGAGGATGAAGGCGTAGAAGAGGTCGTTGCCAACGACGTGCCAGTCACGGGGCGTCGGGTCGCTGAGCAGCCGGCCCATCGAGTAGTCGTCGGTGGGATTCTTGACGCCGAGTACCTGCTTCAGCAGCGTTGCCGAGATGTCGTAGTGGGTGGTGCGGTGCTTCGCTTTCCGGGGCTTGCAGCCAGGATAGTAGTACACCATCGGCACACCCGTCTGCGGCCGTGAGTAGTTAGCCCAGTGGCCCCAGTAGTTCTTGTGGTTCTCGTTGAACTCCTGTCCGTGGTCGCCGGTGACGACGATGACTGTGTTCTTGAGCAGGTCGCGCTCCTTCAGGGCACGGATACCCTCACCGATGAGTGAGTCGACAGTCCACACGCAGTTGCGGTAGAGGTTGAAGAAGGGCGTCGGGTCGTCGTCGTTGCCCAGCTCCATATAGTCGGCATACTCCCACGAGGGCTGGAAGTGGTAGAGGTGGTCCTTCGGAATCTGTATGGCGTGGGGCAGGTCATAGAAGAGGAAAGAGAAGAAGGGCTTCGAGGTGTCGTGCTTGTCGAGATCAGCAATGAAGTTGCGTGTAATCTGACAGTCGCGTTCGAAGACCGTCTTGCCCTGAGTTTCGGTGTTCAGTCCCTCGATGCCGGCGAAGAACATCTTGGCAAACGGGGGGTCGGCAAAGGTGGCACTGGGGTAGGCCTGAATGTCGTAGCCCAGCTGACGCATCCGTGTCACCAGGAGCGGCTGGGTGTTGGAGCGTTCGAAGCTGTCCCAGTAATAGGACGACACGCCGGTGAAGAGTCCGAAGAGTCCACCTCGTGTGCCGTTGCTGCTGCTGAAGTGGTCGGGGTAGACCTCGGCACTGTCGGCCAGGGCGTAGACGTTAGGGACACAGTCGCGGGTCATCGTGCGGTAGTTCCAGGAGTCGACGCCAAAGACAACGATATTCAGCAGCGTGTCGGGCCGTTCTGTCGTCAACGGATGTAGGGGGTAGGTGAGGTCGCCACTCCCGCCGTCATCGTCGAACTGCATCAGCGACAGGTGTTCGCCATCGATAAGCCCCCAGCGGTCGAGGGTGGAATTCATGCGGATAGGGAAGTAATAAGGAAGATAGCCCGTGACTTCGAGTACCGACCGCTTCAGCGTGGCAGCGGCGTAGACGTGCATCGTCTGTGCCAGCAGGGTGATGCCGAGCAGTGCCAGCAGTCCGTTGCGCCACAGGTGACAGACCCTTACCTTGAGGGCGAGCCACAGCAGGGCAGCGCAGACGGCTACGACGGCCAGAATGTAGAGTGACCCTTTAAAATAGATCCAAGGACTGAAGACAAAGATGTCGGCAGCCCCGGGACCGGTGAGCATACTCAGCACCAGACCGTTGATATGGAAGTGATAAAGGCCGTAGACAAAGCTGTTGATGATGAGCACGACGGTGACCAGCACCTCTCCTACGCACATCAGTCCCCCACTCCACTTCGGTCCGGCACCGATCAGGGCAGCAGGCAGGTACAGCAGCAGGAACGGCAGGGCGGCGAAGAGGGCAGCATGCGACAGACAGGAACAGACGAAATAGATCCAGCCACCGACATCCATAAACGACAAACTGGGACTGCGCAGGATATAGCTGAAGAGCACCATGGCAAGTAGCAGCGTACACAGCAGGAAATAGATAAACCCTATGCGGAGGGTCTGAGAGAGCGGTCTTTTCATCATCGGATTACTTTATTTGTTGAAACAGTTGGTCGAAGTGGCCAAAGCAGTGGGCTGACGGCACGACTGCCGGGTCTTCTATCCAGTAGAGTGGCACGTCACGATACATAGAAGCAACAAGCGAGAAGGTGCTGGGAGCGCCTATCAGCCTGTCACAGCGCGACAGCAGGTAAAGGTCCTCGGCGGGGTTGCCCTTGGGGAAGAGGACGGTAGCATCGGGGAAAGCCTGACGGAACGCCGCCTCATCCAGCTCAGGGTCATTGCCGCAGACAAGAAGGGCGACACGCTTCTCGGGGATGGTGGAGAGGTGGCCCTTCACCACGTTGATATATTGCTCGTCGCTGTAGTAGTAGCGTCCGCCGTACCACCGGCAATAGTCGCCGCGGCGTATGTGGAGTCCGATACACAGGACTCCCTCTGGTAGCGATGACAATAGAAGGTCGGGACGGCGGCACACCTCCTCGTCGAATGTAAAAAGTGATATTATCTCCGACTTGTATTTCAGGAAGAGGTCGTACCAGCGGGCATACCAGCCTTCGGCGACGACGTGGCGGTGGCTGAGCAAGCGGTTTTCCTGAGCGTCATAGTCGCTGGCCGGCGCATCGAGGCCGAAGTCGGCCACAGGCAGCAAGTGCCATTTAGCGGCGTACTTGGCCAGCAAGTAGAAAAAGAAGTTGTGATAGCGGGTGTGGCAGATGCGGAAATAGCAGTACTTATAGGCAAAGCGCATCGACATCGTACTGCGTCCATGCTCACGCCCCCAGGCGTAGAGATGTCCATATTGCAGGATGTTGTTGCACATCCGCCCCTTGTCGCGCACGAAAATCATAACATTCCCTTCTTACGTTTCAACTCCTCTACACTCGAAATGATATCCACACGCCCCGTTGCCTCATCGTAGCGCAGGTTAAACTCCTCACGCGTACGCTTCCAGCGGTTGTGGCTCCACAGGTAGCAGGCAGGGTCGCGACGGATGCTGGACTCCAGACGACGGAAGTAGTCGTCGGTAAGCTCAAACTCAGGCACCTCCTTAGGAGTGCGGCTGACGAGCTGGAACTCTGCCTCGTAATAGCCACGGCGTATGCGACGTACGTCCATATAGAAGACAGCATGTCCAGCCTGTCGTGCTATACGCTCTGTACCGGTAAAGACCGGCGTATCGTGGTTCAGGAACTGACACCAGTGGTGGATATTATTCCAGAAAGGCACCTGGTCGCCGATGTAGCCGATAACGACAGGACGGCCATGCTGACGATATTTCACCAACCGCCGCATCGTCTCTGCCACGGGTATGCAGACGGCACCCATACGCTGTCGGAGCTTAAGGAACAGACGGTCGAATGCGGGATTCTCCAAGGCGTGATACAGCTGCCCGCATTGCGCCTCGGCAGGCACCCACAACGGCAGCGACGTGATCCACTCCCAGTTACAGTAATGCCCCAGATAGACGGCACACGACTGTCCCTCGGCAACGACCTGGCTGACGACCTCTGTGCCTTTGAAGACCATACGCCGCTTCAGGTTCTTCTCGCTGATTGTCAACAGCTTGACCGTCTCCACCAGATAGTCGCAGAACCAATGGTAGAAATCGCGTTCTATACGCCGCAACTCCTCACTATCCTTCTCTGGAAACGATGTGCTGATATTCGTCCTCACCACCTTGACACGGTAGTGCAACAGGCGGTAGACAACCAGATAAAGACAGTCGCTCAGCACATAGTGGACACGCAGAGGGAGCAGCGACAGCAGATACCAGCATCCGTATATCAGATAGTAGAGCATGGGCAGCAGTGTTTTCATTTCTCTTGTTCTCTAAGGCGCTTCTCGATAATCTTGGCAATAAGCGTAAACTGGTAGACAGCCTTCAGACCCGCCTTGATGACACCTCGCGTACCATCGCGGAAACCGCCGCGAAGCACCAGCTCAGAGAAGAACTTCCACGACGGCTTCAGCATCAGGGCCCATACGCTGTAATGGCGCCCCGCACGCTTGGCTACCTCGCCGTCGCTGTAGCGGTTGTTCTTCGCCGTAATCTGACCTACCGTCTCGTCGATGAGGTGCAGCAGGCAGACACCGTCCTTGTTGGCGGGAATCTTCTCGGTGCGCCCCTGCACACTGGGGAAAGTGTGGACGTAGGGTGGCCATGTGGTCCCCTCGCGGATAAAGAAGCGCAACTGGTGATCCTGAGCAAAGCCCCGCTCGTAACGTCCTATCAGTTTGTTACGCCGCGGGATATAGAGACCCTCAGGACAGTCGTCGCCAGCTATACGGCGGTAGAGATACTCCCGCAACTCGGGCGTCACCAGCTCGTCGGCATCGACGACAAGGACCCAGTGGAACGATGCTGACTGTATGGCAAACGTACGGGCAGGTTCAGCACTCACGGCGTCGCCCTTGGGGAAGGTGACGATGCGGCAGCCATGACGGCGGGCTATCTCGAGGGTGCTGTCCGTCGATTCCATATCGCAGATCAGCACCTCGTCGAACCCGCTGACAGCCTCCAGCACCTCGTCCAGGAACTGTTCGGCGTTATAGGTGTTGATAACAACAGATATCCGGTTTTCGTTGTTCATAGGTGCAAAGATACGAAATATTTCATAATTCATAATGCATAATTCATAATTATTTTTTAACTTTGTAGCCAAAAATGAGGAAAACGATGGAAATAAAGCCGAAAATCAGCGCTCTCATACACCACCCGCTGCTGCGCGACTACCGTTTGCTCTGTGGTCTGTGGATGCTGTTGGCGGTTGTCGCCGCCCTCACCAAGCTGCACCGCTGCAACAACTTCCTGATCTTCCGCGGCGTGTTCTGGCATACGTGGTTGCAGAAGCCGCTCTACGAAGCCTACCCGGCGGAATACGGCGACGTGAACCACTACGGTCCGCTCTTCTCACTGGTCATCGCGCCCTTCGCCGTCGTACCGCTGTGGGTGGGTATGCTGCTGTGGTGCGTCTCGCTGACGGCACTGCTCTATGTGGCCGTCCGACGGTCGCAGTTCACCAACAGCCAGCAGCTGTTCCTGCTGTGGTTCTGTGCCCACGAACTGCTGACGGCACTGTTCATGCAGCAGTTCAACATCGCCATCGCGGCCATCATCGTGCTCACCTATTACTGCATCGAGCGCGAGCGCGACTTCTGGGCCGCCTTCTGGGTGATGCTCGGCACGTTTGTCAAGCTCTACGGCATCGTCGGACTGGCATTCTTCCTGTTCTCGAAGCACAAGGGGCGCTTCCTGGCGTCGCTACTCTTGTGGGCTGCGGTCATGCTGGTGGCACCGATGCTCATCTCCAGTCCCGACTACATCCTCGGCCAGTATCAGGAGTGGTACGTCTGCCTGACGGAGAAGAACGGCGAGAACCTGGCGTCGGTCGCGCAAAACATCTCGCTGCTCGGCCTCGTCCACCGCACAACGGGCCTCGCGTTCAGCGACCTGTGGCTCATCCTGCCGGGAATGGCGATGTTCGCCCTGCCTTACCTGCGACTGTCGCAGTACCGCCACGTGGCTTTCCGTCAGACGCTGCTGGCCTCGGTGCTGATGTTCGTCGTGCTGTTCTCCACGGGCAGCGAGTCCAGCGGCTATATCATCGCCTTCGTCGGCGTCGTCGTCTGGTACACCTGCGTGCCCTGGCGGCGCACGCGGTGGGACGCCGCCTTGATGGTCTTCGTCTTCGTGCTGTCGAGTCTCTCGCCCAGCGACCTCTTCCCGGCCTACCTGCGCCGTGAGTGGGTGCAGCCATACGCGCTGAAGGCTCTGCCCGTGGTTTTGGTGTGGCTGAAACTGTGCTATGAAATCTATACCCGTGACTATGCAGCTCAAGCAGTTTCAGAGTAGGGAATTCTTCCGCCATCCGTTCTGGAGCGACTGGCGCACCATCACCATTCTGTATACCCTGATACCCATCATCATCGGTATCCTGAAATGGCATCATCCGAACAGTACCTATCAGATATACAAGTCGGTATTCGTCAACACACTGCAGCAACTGCCGCTCTACGACTTCTACCCCTACCTGCATGGCGACTGCAACCACTACGGTCCCGTGTTCTTCTACGTCATAGCGCCCTTCGCCTCACTGCCCGACACGTGGGGTATGCTGCTGTGGCTCTGTTTCCTCGTTGCCACCTTTTATATTGCCGTGCGCTATATGCCGCTGCAGCGGTGGCAGAAGGTGTTCATGTTCTGGTTCTGTGCCCACGAGGTGCTCACACCGCTCTTCGTCGAGCAGTACGACCTCGCCATGGCCGCCAGCTACCTGCTGATGTTCGCCTGCGTCGAGCGCCGTCAACCCGTGTGGGCCGCCTTCTTCATCGTACTCAACATCTTCATCAAGCTCTACGGCGTCATGGGCCTGGTGTTCTTCTTCTTTGTTGAGGATAAGCGGCGCTTCATCCTTGCCTGTCTCGGCTGGGCGGCTCTCTTCTTCGTGCTGCCCATGCTGGTCAGCTCACCTGAATACGTCGTCCAGCAGTACGTCGGCTGGTATGACTCGCTCGTCGCCAAGAACGCGCAGAATCTGGTGGAGACCTTCAACACCACCAACACGTCGCTGCTGGGCATGCCACGCAAGATCTCTGGCAACACCGAGTACAGCGACCTGTGGCTCATCATTCCCGGCATCCTGCTATTCCTCTCGCCCTTCCGTCGCATCGACCAGTACAAGCACATTTCCTTCCGCTACGCCATGCTGGCCTCAGCCACGATGTTCGTCACACTCTTCTCTACCGGCACCGAGAGCTACGGCTACATCGCCCCGATGACGGGCTTCGTCCTGTGGTACACCACGGCACCGTGGCATCGCAACCGCTGGGACCTCGTGCTGCTCGTCTACGCCTTCGTCTTCACCTCGCTCTGCACCAGCGACGTCTTCTTTCCCCGTTTCATCTGGAAACAGCTCATCGAGCCCTGCGCCCTGAAGGCACTTCCCACGACCATCGTCTGGCTACGCCTGATGTGGGAAATGAACACCCGCAACTACGCGAACGCAGCTGCGGGTAGTACAAATTAAAAGCAAAGTTGGTATTAGATTATGTCTTAGATGATACTTGAAGCGACAACCTCCTGTCACACCCCCTTTTTCTGTCGCAAAAAGGGCAAAAATAACAGAATTGAAAGAACACTGACAACATATATAGTTGTTACAAGCCAAAATGAACCCTCACCTCCCGCACCTCCCACACCTACGTCGGGTGCGGGAGGTGTGGGAGGTGAGGGTTCATTTTCTGTTTTGCAATATATACGCGCGCGACCGTGACGGTTTCACCACACGCCTATATTTTTTCACGAGAGGCCGTGAGAGATTTACGAGAGGCCGTGAGATTTTTCTGATATAGGTTTGCATATTTCAGAATAATGTGCTACCTTTGTACAGTCAATCAATAAACATATTGTAAAGGGACCGTTACAATGGGAAAGACGGTGATAGGCTTCGATGCCAAGAGAGTGGTGCGCAACGGCACGGGACTGGGCAACTACGGACGGACGCTGGTGAACGACCTGGCAAGGGTGGCACCTGCCGACTGGCAGCTACGGCTCTATGCGCCCGACAAGGGGCGCGACGACCTGCGACGACAGGTGGCAGAGACGGAGCGGCTGACATTTGTCTATCCGCAGCACCGGCCGCTGAAGGTGCAACGGTCGCTATGGCGCATCGGCCCTATTGTCGACGACCTGCGGCGCGACGGCGTGACGCTCTATCACGGACTGACGGGCGAGCTGCCACGCGGCTTGCGGCAGGCAGGCATCCGCTCGGTGGTGACCATCCACGACCTGATCTTCATGCGACATCCGGAATACTACCACGCGCTCGACAGGAAGATCTACGAGTGGAAGTTCCGCGTGGTTTGTCGTGAGGCCGACCGCATCATCGCCATCAGCGAACGGACGAAACAAGACATCATGGAGCTGGGCGGCGTCAATGCCAATCGCATCAACGTCATCTATCAGAGCTGTTCGCCACGCTTTGCCGAAACCGTCTCTCAGGAACAGACGGAGGCTGTGCGCAGCCGCTACGGTCTCTCAGGACGGCTCGTGCTCAGCGTCGGTTCCATCGAAGAGCGCAAGAACATACGGCTGGCGGTAGAGGCCCTGCGCCACCTGCCTGAGGACATCCACCTTGTAGCTGTGGGACGGCAGACGAGCTACTCACAAAAGGTACTGAAGGCGGCGGAAAAGCAGGACTTAGCCAGTAGGGTACATTTCCTGCACGGCGTGCCCGACGACGACTTGCAGGCACTCTACCAGATGGCGGAGGTCTTCGTCTATCCCTCGCGGTACGAGGGCTTTGGCATACCTATCATCGAGGCTATCCACAGCGGCCTGCCTGTCGTGGCAGCAACGGGTTCCTGCTTGGAGGAGGCCGGCGGCCCTGACTGTCTGTACGTCGCCCCCGACGATGCCGAGGGTCTGGCAGCTGCCATCAAGGAGTCGTTGCACGGAGCCACAGGCCGCGAAGAGCGCATCAGCCGTAGCCGCGACTATGTACGCCGCTTTGAAGGCAGCGACGTAGCGGGCCAGGTGATGGACGTCTACCGCCGGGTCTTAGAATTTCCAACGAGCTTGTAGGTCAAGGTCGGTCTGTGAAGGGCCGTCAATCTGCTGCAGGCCGCTGCCAACAGTGCTGCGGTCGAAGTAGCGTGTATAGCCAAGTTTGGCTGTCAGCGACAGGCTGCGGCCAATGCTGACCTGTGCCAACAGATGCAGGCGAAGACCTTCGCCGTAGTAGGCGGGAAACGAGAAGCTATAGAGCGGGCCGCGCTCGTAGACGTAAAGGCGGCTGTCGTAGTCTGTCGTACGGAAATAGCCAGCACCCGTCGCCAGCTTGAAGGTGTCCCACTGGCCACTGACGGCCTCACTAAGCATATAGCCCCAGTGACGTTCTCCACTGGCGTCTGTGACAACGGCGTCAGCTTGTGTGGTACTGCTGAAACGGCCCAGGTCACGCCTTGTGAAGCTCAGTCTCCCACGGTGCTCGGTCTGATTGTCCAAGGCCGTTTTCGCTTCATTGTCTTTTTGCCGGAGATGCAGGCGGTAGCGGCCCGTCAGGCTCCATCGCTGGCGGCTGTATGTTGCCGTCAACAGATTGTCCCATGCCCGTGACGACTGCGACACCTGATAGCGAGCCCACGGGAAGTAGGCATAGTCAGTATAGGCCTGCAACTTCAGGGCGGGAGACGGACACCACGTCAGTCCGAGGTAGACGCCGCTCTCGTTCTGTACCCTGCCGCCCTCACTCAGCGAACGGGCATAGAGGGCTGTATAGCGATAACTGTAGAAGCGCTGCAGGGCCATCACGCTGACGTCGCCGTTTAGCGCCACGCTGACACTGTTGACAGTAGCCAGGGCACCGTCACGATTTACTGCCGTCTCACCGCTGAGATTGAAGCGATGGTGGAGATAGCCGTAGTCGACACTGGCGTTCAGGAAGTCATTACCCTGCGCATAGTAGCGGCGGTAGAGGGTGGCTGTCTGCGGCTGCAGGTCACGGTCGAAATGGGTATAGACAGCGGTAGCACCGGCATGAAACGCACCGCTACGGTAGAGGAGGCGGGTGCCGGCATCGATGGCGTGGGTATTGTCCTTCTTGCTCATCTCTGTCTCCGTGCGGTGGTAGCCGTCGGTAAGCAGGGTTGCCGCCGTGCCGTCATCATTAAGGGTGGCATCCTGCTGTCGGTAGGAGGCAAAGACCGTCAGCTGCCAGCTTGACGACAACCTGGCAGTGGCTGCAGCGCCCCGGAAACAGCCTGTCTGCGAACGTGAGGCATGCGGACGCACGGTATTCGTACTGCGTCCCAACTGCTGGAGCACAAACAGTTTACCCATCCCAAAGCTGTTGTTGAGAACGAGTCCCATACCGGCCGACAGCTTATACTTGCCGACGACAAGGTTCTCGATGGACTTCAGGTGTTTCAGCTGTAAGTAGTAGGAGTAGAAGTCATAGCCGGCCTTGTTGCGGTTGGCGAAGAAGGGCTCCCCGGCATCCTGCGAGAAGACCACGCCCAGCTTCACGTGGTCGAGAGATGTCAGCTGGTAGCGTCCCCAGTGACGATAGGGAGGACCTAGGTAGCCATTACGGTCGCCCTCGCGCTCATAGAACGGCAGGCGGACATTGCCCATCAGTTCATGACGGCCATAGCTCAGGATATCGTTCAGACTAGGGAATGACGGCTCTTGACGGTCATCGTCGACATAGGTAAAGTATTGGAGCAGCTCCACTTGGGCATAGTCAAGCGCCTTGATCATTCGCAGTTCGCTCAGCGACTTCATAGGACCATATTGGTACAGGTATTCCATGATACCCTCTACCTGTTGCGCCGAGAGGAAAGGTAACTGCTCCAGTTCCTCACGGGTAACAGTGTTCAGGTCAAGTGGCTGCTGCTCCAGCTCGCACAACAGCGAGTAGGTGTCTTCCCACGTCGCTGCCTCAGCATCGTCGGCCGTCAGCACCTGGGCCAGCAGAGGTTCCCACGCGTGCTGTTCCTGCCCCGCAGTACTCAGGGCCGTCAGCAGTAACACAACCGTCAACAGTGCTTTCATAATGCAAAAGTACGAAAAAAAAACTTATTTTGCACCACACCTTTCTTATTTATTTCGTAACTTTGCAGCCACAATGAGACATTTCCTGATATTAGCGATGCTGACGTGTGTCGTTGGGACGATGGCACAGGAGACGACGCCGGACAGCGGCGCCCCTACCTTCGTGCCCACGGTGAAGGTGAGCAAGGTAGTGGTTGACGGCGACAGCATCCAGTACATGGAAATGTCGAATGTCTATGTCTATCCGCAGATAACGTTCGGAAGCAAGCGCCAGCAAGCCTCTTATATGCGACTGGTCACCAATGTGAAGAAGACGCTGCCACTGGCCAAGGAAGTACGGCAGATCCTGATTGAGACGGCAGAATACTTAGAGACCCTTCCCAACAAGAAAGCGAAGGACGAACACATGAAACGTGTGGAGCAGAGCGTCTTCCGCGAGTACAAGCCGAAGATGAAGAAGCTGACGTACTCGCAAGGCAAACTGCTCATCAAGCTCATCAATCGCGAATGTAACTCGACAAGCTACGAAGCCATCCAGGCTTTTATGGGTCCGCTGCGGGCCGGCTTCTGGCAGGCTTTTGCCTGGGCCTTCGGTGCCTCACTGAAGAAAGAGTACGACCCCGACGGCACTGACCGTCTGACGGAGCGCGTCGTGCTGATGGTGGAAGCGGGTCAGCTTTGACTGTTGGTTTAATTCTCTGAGAACAGCACCTGGACGATGGTCTGTCCTACAGCCTGCAACGTATTCTTGTCGATATGCTGCATATCGTCGCTGACGGTGTGCCACGTCGGCCCGAAGGAGCTTGCTTCGCAGTCGGGGTAATAGGGTATGATGTCGATACAGGGAATCTTGGCGTTCTGGTTGACAGGCAGATGGTCGTCGGTGATGCCCCCGCCCTCGTCCTTAGGGAAATAGCTGCTGTAGCCGACAGCCTCGGCGGCACGCCAGACCTTGCCGACAACATCTGGTGCATAATACTTCGACATCTGCTCCTGATAGAAGCGGGCACCCTGACCGCCAACCATATCAAGCAGAATACCATAGCGAGCAGTATAGCCGTCGCGATGCAGGTGCGTGCTCCAGTACTGTGCCCCCAGTGCCCATGTGTCGCCGTCGTTACCATCGCTGTCAGCCCATTGCGGCGTTCCCCAGTCCTCGGCATCGAAACAGACGAAGTCGACACCAACGGCAAGGCTGTCTGTCTGCAACAGACGTGCTATCTCAAGCATGACGGCCACGCCTGACGCGCCATCGTTGGCTGCCATAACAGGCTTGCGGTGGTTAGCCTCGTCGGGATCATTATCGGCCCAAGGACGGCTGTCCCAATGGGCACAGAGCAGGATACGCTCCTGCTGCTCCGGTCTGTAAGAAGCAATGATATTGGTGCTTTTCAGCAGCGTGCCGTCATAGCCACGCAGACCGGCCTGCTGCTGTATGACCTCCAGACCATACTGGCGGAAACGCCCGGCTATCCAAGCGCCGCAACGCTCATGCGCCTCGCTGTTCATCGTCCGAGGTCCGAAGTCGCACTGCTGCTGACAGAACCAATAGGCGGTATCAGCCATAAACGCCGGTCCCACAGGCTCCACGGCTGCCGTTGTCTCCACGGCACTTTTCTTTGTATTGCCGCAGGCTGCCAACAGCACGACGGTCAATGCTATCAATAGTCGGTTCATCGTTTGTCTTTTTGTATGTCTGACATCACACGCAGGAAATTGCCGCCCCAGATCTTGCGGATATCGTCCTCGGCATAGCGGCGGGAGAGCAGCTGGCGTGTAAACTGCAACAGCTCCGACGAATCGCGCAGACCACGGATGCCGCCATCGCCATCGAAGTCGGTGCCTAAGCCGACATGGTCGATGCCCATGACCTGGATGGCATGTTCCAGATGCCGCATGGCGTCAAGAATGGTAGCCTCACCGTCGCTGACAAGGAATCCGTGATAGAGTGTCACCTGCATGACGCCACCCTTGGCGGCCAGACGACGCATCTGCTCGTCAGTAAGATTTCGCGGATGGTCGCAAAGGGCGCGGCAGGAGGAATGGCTGCAGACGATAGGCGCCTGACTGATGTCCAAGGCATCGTAGAACGACTTCTCGCCGGCATGACTCAGGTCGACCATCAGTCCCAAGCGGTTCATCTCGCCGATGACCTCGGCCCCGAAGTGACTGACACCGCCGTGGGTGTTGTTGCCGCGGGCAGAGTCGCACAGGTCGTTGTCGCCATTATGGCAGAGGGTGATGTAGACCACGCCACGGCCGGCAAAGTGCCTGACATTCTGCAGGTTCCCGTCAAGTGCCAGACCGTTTTCAATACCCAGCATGATACTCTTGCGTCCCTGTCGCTTGTTCTCGTACAATTCCTCAGGTGTGCGGGCTATACTGATGTACCGGCTGTTCTGACTGACAATATCTTCTATCTTGTCGAAAATCAGATCGGCGTAGGCCGTCGGTGTCTGAACATCGAAGTCAACCTTGCTGGCGAAGGTCTCACCGGCTCCGGGTTGTGGAAGGTAACACACCATGATAGTAGCGTCCTGACGGCCTTCGGTCATCTTGTGAAGGTCGACGAGGATGCGCGGGTCACGCTGGTCGAAGTGGATGTCCTGTGAAAACAGCATCGGTGTGTCACAATGGGTATCGAGTGTCAGCAGGCGGTCGTGCAGCCGCTGGGTCTGCCTGTAGGCAGCCGCCTCGTCGACAAGCCAGCGAAACAACGGCTGTCCGGCATCACCCATACACTCGGGATGCCACTGTACACCGACAATACTCTTGAACTCCGTACTCTCGATAGCCTCAACGATGCCGTCGGTGGCGGTCGCCGTGACACGGAAGCGGTCGCCGGGATTGCTGACGGCCTGATGATGGAAGGAGTTGACGTAAAGAGTGAAGAGTGAAGAGTGAAGAGTGAAAAATTAGCTAACGCTAAA
>JAFUTI010000041.1 GCA_017471465.1 Prevotella sp.
ATAATTCTGCCTCAAAAGGGGGCAATATGTTAACAAAATGGACGAAAATGTATTTTTTTTATAATTTTGTTCGTTTTTTAGGAATTTATGTATTATTTTTGCAAGCAGAATCCATTTGGTAGCTGACCTCGTGCCGCGAGGCGGGCCGATTTTGGGTGTTAATACACGTACTCGTCAAGACAAGCGAAATATATATTATTTATTATTATAAACAAAAAACGAGAGAGATTATGAAAAAAAGACTAACTATGTTTTTGGCAACGATGCTGTTGTGTATGACGGCGGTTGCCCAGACAAAAGTCAGCGGAACCGTACTCTCACAGGAGGACGGTCAGCCGATTATCGGCGCCGCCGTCCGCGTGGTGGGTGCTAAGACGGGTATGCTGACCGACGTTAACGGACGCTTCTCTGTGACGATGCCCCAGGGCCAGACGCAGCTCATCGTGTCGTACTTAGGCTATGAGCCCAAGACAGTGACAGCGAAGAATGGTATGCGCGTGTTCCTGAAGGCCGACTCCCGTTCACTCGATGAGGTGCTGGTTGTCGCCTATGGTACGCAGAAGAAGTCAGCCTTCACAGGTTCGGCTACTCAGATTGACTCTAAGACCATTGAGACACACGTCGCTACGAACGTGACGTCGGCACTGGCCGGTACGACTCCAGGTGTGCAGATTGTCCAGTCAAGTGGTGACCCTGCTAATAACGCTCCTACCCTCCGCATCCGCGGTGTAGGTTCGCTGTATGCATCAAACACCCCGCTGTATGTGGTTGACGGTATGCCTTACGACGGTCCTATCAACGCCATCAACCCGCAGGATGTTGAGTCGATGACTGTGTTGAAGGACGCCTCTGCATCAGCTATCTACGGTGCCCGTGGTGCCAACGGTGTTGTGCTTATCACCACGAAGAAAGGCCGCGACCAGGACGCCGAGATTCGCTTCGACGCCAAGTGGGGTAGCAACTCTCGCCTGATTCCGCAGTACGATATCATCAAAGATCCCGGACAGTACTACGAGCTGGCTTATCAGAAGCTGTACAACTCGCAGATCTATGCCGGCAAGTCGGCTGCTGAGGCTTATGCCTTTGCTGATGCCAACCTGTTCAACGAGAAGAACGGCGGTCTGGGCTACCAGGTATACACCGTTCCCGAGGGCGAGAAGCTCATCGGTACGAACTTCAAACTGAACCCGAACGCTACGCTGGGTTACAGCGACGGCCAATACTACTATACGCCTGATGACTGGTACGACGAGACATTCCACAACTCGTTCCGTCAGGAGTACAACGCATCGTTCAGCGGCGTTACCGACCGTCTGAACTACTACGCCAGCGTAGGTTACCTGAACGACGGTGGTATGGTAAACAACTCTAACATGGAGCGCTACAGCGCCCGCCTGAATGTGGACTACCAGGTAAAGAAGTGGCTGAAGGTCGGCACCAACATGAGCTACACGCACGTAGACTCTGAGCAGCCTTCCTACGGTTCTACATGGGGTTCGAGCGGCAACGTATTCTACATTGCCAACAACATGGGCCCCATCTATCCCCTCTACGTCCGTAATGCCGACGGCAGCATCAAGCACGACGACAACGGACTGACCGTCTACGACGCTAACCAGACCAACTTCAAGCGTCCGAGCGTGGTAGGTAACGCCATCCGCGACAACGAGCTGAACAAGCGTCAGGACTACCGCGACCACTACAATGGCAAGTTCTCGGCTATTCTTACCCCGATCGAGGGTCTGACACTGAGCGCCAACCTGTCGGTATCGGCACGCAACCGCCGCTACAATTCTCTCGCCAGTACATTCGGTTCTGGCAGCAGTGTCGACGGTTCGGCATACGTCTACAATCAGCGTGTCTTCGCCGTCACCAACCAGTATCTGGCCAACTATAAGACCAGCTTCCTGGACGACCAGCACCACTTGGAGCTGCTGGCAGGTTACGAGCAGTACAAGCTGAAGATTCAGGAGCTCTCTGGTGAGAACGACCACCTGTACGATCCGTACATTGGTGAACTGGACAATGCCTTAGGTTCTGAGAACAAGGACCCGAAGTCAAGTGTCGACAACTATATGACAGAAGGCTTCCTGGGTCGTCTGCAGTATGACTTCCAGGAGAAGTACTTCCTGAACGGCTCTATCCGTCGCGACGGCTCCAGCCGCTTCGCTCCCGGACACCGTTGGGGTACCTTCGGCAGCATCGGTGCTGCTTGGGAGATTGCCAAGGAGAAGTTCATGGAGAAGGTTGACTGGCTGGATATGTTGAAGTTCAAGGCCAGCTACGGTGTGCAGGGTAACGACAACATTCTTGACAACAACGGCTACGACCAGTACTATCCCTACATCACTCAGTACAAGCCTTCTTGGAGCTCAACGGCAGGCTACAGCCTGACAATGACCTGGAAGGGTAACGAGAATCTGACTTGGGAGAGCTCGAAGGCTTTCAACATCGGCTTCGACTTCGCCGTGCTGAAGAACCGTCTGACCGGTACCATCGAGTACTTCTCACGTAAGACCAGCGACATGCTCTACTTCAAGGACGTGCCCATGTCATCAGGCAACGTCACCGGCTTCGTCACCACGAACATCGGTTCGATGACCAACAAGGGTATTGAGTTGAACCTCGACGGTATCCTCTACAAGAACAACGACATCGAGATTGGTCTGAACATGAACCTGACTCACGTGAAGAACGAGATTACCGAACTTGATCCTACTGTGGCTGAAGAAGGCATCAAGACCGGTTCGCGTATCATCAAGATTGGCGGTTCTATCTACGACGCCTATATGCGCCGCTACGCCGGTGTGGATCCTTCAACCGGCAAGGCTCTCTACTACTATAAGGAATATGAGACGAATGATGACGGTAGCGCCAAGCTTGATGCCAACGGCAAGAAGATCTATACTGGCCGCGACCTGACGACCGACGTATTCTCGCAGGCTGACCAGTATGAACTCGGCACCATCATGCCTGACATCTACGGTGGCTTCGGTCTCAACGCACGTGCCTACGGCTTCGACCTGAGCGCACAGGTAAGCTACCAGCTGGGTGGTAAGGTCTACGACTCACAGTACCAGGCCCTGATGCACACGCAGAACAATATCGGTAGCGCTTGGCACAAGGACGCCCTCGACGCTTGGTCGCCCACAAATCAAGGCAGCGACATACCCCGTCTGGATGGTAACACTGAGGTTGGTCAGACTTCTGTCGACCGTTTCCTCATCAGTTCAAACTACCTGAGCATCAACAACGTCCAGTTGGGCTACACCTTCCCCAAGAAGCTCATCGCTCCGCTTACACTGACCTCGCTGCGCCTCTATGTATCGGGTGAGAACCTGTATGTATGGTCAAAGCGCAAGGGTCTTGATCCTCGTTACTCTATGACTGTTGGTGGTTACTCGACTGGTATGGGTATGAGCACGTCTTCATATTCTGCTATGCGCACTATCACGGCTGGCCTGACGGTAACATTCTAATCAAGTAGAAACGTAAAAAAGATAGAAAATATGAAACTGTATAAAATTTCATTCATTGCATTAGCCGGTCTGATGACCCTTGCTTCGTGCAGCGACATCGACGAGATGGAGCCGGCAAGCGGCAGCATTACCGAAGACCAGGTGAAGACTTCCAAGGATATGATTCCTGCCCGTGCAGAGGCTTCGTTCTCATCTATGTTCAACATGATGGGACAGCCCAACGGTGTATTTAACCGTAGCTCGTCACGTGCTGACGACTTCGGATTCATCACTCAGGCTATTTCTTGCGACTGCGAGGGTCCTGACTACATTTATGACGACAGCGGCTACAACTGGTTCAGCGTCTGCGGTGAGTATTCTTCACGTAACGCTAACTACGCCAATCCTTACATCCGCTACGCTACGCCGTACAACCAGATCAAGATGGCTAACGACCTGATCAGGGAGAACAAAGAAGCTACCGACAGCGTTGGTAAAAACATGTGCGCTCAGGCTCACGCTATCCGTGCTTTCGACTATCTGGCACTGGTGCAGTACTTCCAGTTCAACTACCAGATTGCCAAGGATAAGCCCGCAGTGCCCATCGTCACTGAGGAGACGCCTGACGATCAGCTTTCAAACAACCCCCGCGCCACAGTGGAGGCTGTGTTCAAGCTCATCATGGAGGACCTGACCTATGCCATCAACAATCTGGACAACAAGCGTGCCAACAAGACGCGTGTGAACCAGCAGGTAGCCTATGGTCTGCGTGCCCGTGCCAACCTGATTATGGGTAACTGGGCTGATGCTGCTGCCGATGCCGACAAGGCTATGGCCGGCTACGAGCCTGCCATGATTACCGGTCCGGCCTTCTGCGACCTCAGTGAGCCCAACTGGATCTGGGGTATCGAGATTACACAGAACATGACCATCGGCAGTAACTATGCATACGCTACCAGCTCTTCATGGCTCAGCTCATTCAGCGGCGACGGCTATGCTGCTGCTACCGCTAGCTACGCTATGATTAACTCGCTGTTGTGGAACAAGATTCCCGCTACCGACGTCCGCAAGGGCTGGTGGGTCGACGAAGACCTCCACTCACCGCTGCTGGCTAACGAGAGCTGGGGTGACGCTCAGGGTGACGAAATTTGCACATTGGAGATTGACGACGTGAAACTGCCTTTCACTCCCTATGCCAACGTGAAGTTCGGCATGAAGGACGGTATCGGCTCAACCAACAACATCAACGACTACCCCCTGATGCGTGTTGAGGAGATGATTCTCATCAAGGCTGAGGGTCTGGCTAAGAGCGGCCAGGAGGGTGAGGCCCGTAACTTGCTGGAGAGCTTCGTGAAGACTTACCGCGATCCCGAATACTCATCAACAGCAGCTGGTCGTTCACTGTCAGACGAGATCTGGTATCAGCGCCGCGTAGAGCTGTGGGGCGAGGGCTTCGCCATGAGCGACATCATGCGTCTGCAGAAGCCGGTGGTTCGTTTCCACGACGACACCAACAACCAGCCTACTGCCTTCCGCTTCAACATCCCCGCCGACGATCCTTGGTTGCTGATGCGTTTCTGCGACACAGAGACCAACACCAACGCCGGTATCATCGACAACACTGGCAGCCATCAGCCCGAGCAGGATCAGTATCCCAACCTGCGTGACGGCGTGACCGACTAATTAGTAATCAACAAAAAAAGACATAAAGATTATGAAACTCAATAAATTATTCCTGATGACAGGCCTTGCCGTGATGAGTCTGATGGCAGCCTCGTGTAGCGACGACGACGACTGGTCGGCTGGCGCACCCAGCAATGCCCAGGGACTGAATGTCTATATTGGGTCATCAAACAATATTGCACTCCCTGTGGACGGCAACACCTTTGAAGTGACCTACGTTCGTAACAATACAAGCGGTGCTCTGACCATTCCCGTGAACTTCAACACTGGTACACCGGAAATCTTCACCAGCGTGCCTTCTCAGGTAACGTTCAACGACGGTGAAGAGGAAGCAACCATCACCATTACATGCGTCAATGAGATGAAGATGTTTAAGACTTACAAGGCAACGATTAGCATTGACGAGCAGTACACCACGCAGTATGCCGACACGACAGCCAACTGCCCGCGTGCAGAGCTGAACATCGTGAAGGAGGACTACAAGCCCTTCAAGACTGGTACGTATTGTTCACAGTTCTGGGAGACAGAAGAGCCGGGTACGGTACTGGAGTATTCTGAGATACTGAAAACCTATCGTATTCAGGACGTAGCTGCCGGACAGACCTTCACCTTCAAGGTTGACGAGGCGAACAACATCTCTATCGTCGAGCCACAGATTTATACGGGCTATGACCATGCCACGTATGGCAGCATTTACGCAAAGCCAGTATCATCAAAGCCATCAGTATTTGACCCTGAGGACAACGTTTATTACTTCGGTTTCGACTATGTTGTATCTGCTGGCTCATTCGGAGCTTATTATGATTACTTCGTTGTTGACGCAGAATGATGAAGCGCTTAGTCATATTATCAACGTTAGTGGCTATCCTCGGGATAGCCACTAATGCTTCTGAACGTAAGGAGGCCGAGATGAAGGCCATTGCCAGCCGCCATCTGACAGGCGTCGCCATCAATGGCAGCCGCAGCGGTCAGCAGCAGCGTGTCAATCTGCTCATGAAAGACAACATGCTCTCGGTCTATGGAGCTGATAACAATGGTTTCGTCATTGTCAGCCGCGACGATCGTTTCCCGGCTGTCATCGGCTACTCGGCAACGGCGTTCGACACCACCGATATGCCTGAAGGCTTCAGCTGGTGGCTGAAAGAGGCCAGCCTGTCGATGCAGCGGCGGATTGACAGCAACAGCTGGGTCACCGCACTGACACCCTCAGAAGTCATCGTAGAGCCATTGTTAACCACGCAATGGAGCCAGAAGGAGCCTTACAACCTGCTATGCCCGAAAATGGCGACGCAGCGCTGTCCGACAGGATGTGTTGCAACAGCTGCCGCACAGGTCATGAAGTTCTTCAACTACCCTGCACAAGGACGCGGCACGGCCACCTATACGAAGATGGGCCGTACGATGGAAGCAGAGATCAACAGCGTATATGACTGGGAAAACATGAAGGACAAATACGCCGAAAGTCAGAAGACGCTGACTGATGCCAACAGAGCAGTGGCAACACTGATGTTTGAAGTTGGCGCAGCCTCCAGCATGGAATACACACTGTCTTACGGCTCTTCAGCCTTGAGATACTGTGCCAAGGGCCTCGGCGACAACTTCCAGTATGACTCACTGGCACTGCGACTCCTCTATCGTGAATACTACAGCGAGACGGAATGGAACGACCTGGTGACCAACGAACTCGTCAACGAGCACCGGCCTATTCTCTATGCCGGCAACCCCAAGGACGGCTCATCTGGCCACGCCTTCGTCTTCGACGGTATCGACGCTGACGGACTGGTACACGTCAACTGGGGATGGGCAGGCAAGTGTGACGGCTATTTCAGTATGAACCTGCTGCAGCCAGGTGCCGAGGCCGAACAGCGCGGCAACTACAGCTATAGCAACAATATGCTGATAGGTATCACGCCCAGAGAGACACCTGCCGAAGGTGCTGAGGAACACTCGATGTGGATTTTCGATCCCACCTGTGAGCTATCCATTGACGCGACCGACTCACTGGTGCTGACGACGGGAGGCATCTACAATCTCGACTACCGCTACTTCTACGGAAGACTTCTTATCACGATGGACAATGTGAACGGTTCTGATGAAGACAGCCACAACATTATCATCTACGACTCCGAAGAAGTGGACGAAGAAGACGGGGAAGCAGCCGGACCAGTACCTTTCGGCTACGGTTTCTCGTTAGTGGAGAACGAAGGTGACAAGACAGGCAGCGCAACCATCGTCTGGCTGAAAGATGAGGAGCTCAAAGCCGGTACTTATATCGTTTCGCTGGTGACACAGGCGCTTAAGGAGCCCACTCCCTCACTCTTACGCGGACCTGGCGGAGTGGTCTGCCAATACACACTGACAAAGGGCGAAGACGGTTCGCTCACCCTGACCGCGGGTGTGCCGACAGCCATCAGCAACACCTTCGTCAAGCAGCCGAAGAACGACGATGCCATTTACAACCTGAACGGACAGAAAGTCAGCCGTACGGGTAAGGGCATCTTCATCGTCGACAGCAAGAAAATCAGATTCTAACAACCGACAGCCGCCAGTCATCTGAGCTGCTTCAGCACCGGAGGTGCGGGGCGCCAACCAGACGACTGGCGGCTGCGTGTTACGGTATAGTCCCACACCGTGGGCTTATGCACGGCATCGAAAGCCACAAACTCCTCGTACGACACGTCGGTACGTCCCTCGCCCAGCTCCATCACCTTATTATAGATAGCCTGCCGGCTGGGGGCATTGAACGGACTCCGGTTGGAGTTCATCATACTCTCCTCCGTAGGACGGAAGATACCACCGGCATAGGTGTAGCCACCTTCGAAGACGCCGATATTCTCATTTGCAAACTGGCTGTCGCCGATAAAACGGCTCCATACCACCGAGGCGGCATCGTTGCTGCCGTCGACATTTAACAGCCAGCCATAGTCATGCATGCTGCTGACTCTGCTGACAATCTCGTCGGTAGCCGTTCCCTGAGTCGCATAACCATATTCGTCGCCCAGTTTAGCCAGGCCGTGGCCGATGACTTCGTGTGTCAGTACCTGACGGAAGGTCTCGCTCTCCAGATTCTCAATGACGGGACACATCGCCAAGGCATATTGCACTGGCTGGTGATTCTGGTCGGAATACCAATAGGTGACGCCGTTATGGGCATGACTGTTGAGAATGACGACAGCCAACATGTTCTGAATGTTGACGCCCGGGACTTTTGACAGATACTCTTCTATCTTGTCCTCATCACAACTGATGCCGGACTCCGTCAGACTGGGCACCGTGCTGAAGACCGTTGAGTAGTCGGCCCCCACCCCATGATTCTGCGACACAGCCGTCACGGCGTAGACCGTGAAGTAGTCACGCAGCGACTTGACAGGTTCCTCACTGAACATATTGTCAAGCGTCTGCTGCATCACCTGCATATAGGTACCGTCGGCAATGTCGCAATCGGCAAATCCATCGCCCATGATAACAACATTGATACCACGGCCAACGGTCGCCTGCTGTAAGACGGTCACTACGCCATCGGAGGAATAGTCGGTAGACTCGTAGTTGACGGGAAGCCCCTGCTGGTGGACAAAACACGTGTCGAGCCCCAGCCATTCGCCGCTGGCAGAAGCCATCATCAGCGCAAACACTGCTGTTCGCGTTTCCGTGGTCAGGTTAGGCTCAAGGTAGATGGCTGGCAGATGACCATTCCATTCGCTACGGGTAAGGCGCGACTGGTCGGCCCAGCTTATCCAGTCGACGGCGCTGTAACTGACCTGTGGATTATCGCTCTCCTCCAGATTGCTGACGAAAGGAATTGTCAGCGTACCGCCTTCGGGACCTTGAAAGATCTCGTCCTGCAAGAACAGGGCATACTTGCCACTCTGCACGACGGTGACACTCTTCTGCGTGCCTCGCGAAGTAATCATCAGCTGGGCGCTACGGGTTGCCTTTGTCTGATTAGTCGAAGTGGTCATCACGGTGATGGTATTGTCACCAGCCTCACCCTGGCGGGGGGAGATGTAAAGCCAGTTGGCCGAGCAGGTCGCAGTCCAGCTGGAAGGTGCACTGAAACTGACAGTACCCTTCTGGTTGACAACGGGATAGAGCTCTATGGCTGACGATGACGACAGCGTGATGCCCCCACCACTCTCATCATCTGTACAGGCCGTTACCTGGAAAAAGAAAAAGGCCAAGGCGCAGGACGCCTTGGCTAACCGGGCGACATGTCTCATAGGCATGTCGTGTTTACTTTACAAGCACTACCAGATACTTACTCGTCGACCAGAAAAGCTGCGGGTCGGTGATACGCAGCACATACTGCTTGTTGGCATCACGCTGAAGGGTGTACGCACTGGCCGGGTGTGACGTCAGAATCTCAGCAGACTTGCTGTAGAGCTTGATCTCCTTGTCAACGCGGATGTCAATCTTGGTGAAGTACTCCTTGTTGAAACTCGACTGCAGGACTTTACCGTCGACCAGAATCTGCTGCTCCTTCAGCTCGCTCTTCGTTCCGAAGACAAACCAGGCGGTATTCAACTGCTTATCCTGCGTGTTAATGGTCTCTGCACGCTGAGAGTTCTCATTGGTCAGCTCAGCAACGTCGGTATTCAGGTTGGCAACCTGCTCGTCGAGCTCCATGATGTGAATCTCCTTCGAGTCGAGCTCTGCACGCAACTGCTGCATCTGCTGCTCCTTCTCCTCCAGCTGCTGCTGCATATTGTCAATCAGCTTGCGCAGGGCATCACCCTTGACACTGCTCTCGCGGAGCTGCTGCTTCAGCTTGTTGATAAGCTCTTTGTTCTGCTTCATCGTGTTCTGGATGAAACGGATATTCTCACGCAGACGTTCCTTTGTGTTGGCACCCTCACCGCTCTTGGCCACGGCAACGCGGTCCTGAGCCTCGGAGATGGCATGGAAGCCCTCTTCTATCTCGTTGAAGGTTCCCATCATGTCGTTAATCTCATTGTCCTTCTGGCTAATCACCTGAGACAGCGAGTCGATACGCTGAGACAAAGCGGAGTCAGCTTTCTGCTGACCATCAGAACAACTGGCAAGAGCCAGCAGGCATACGCCGAAAAATACTAATTTTTTCATACTTTTATGATGTTAATTTCTTACTATTCACTTCTCATCATCTTTCCCCGCCAGGACAATCACAATCTCGCCCTTCGGGGTATGTTCACGGAAATGGGCAATCACCTCAGCCAACGTTCCACGGACGCTCTCCTCATGAACTTTGGAGATTTCCCGACAGACACTCACCTGACGGTCGGCACCGAATGTCTCGGAAAACTGTTCAAGGGTCTTCAGCAACCGATAGGGCGACTCATAGAAAATCATCGTACGCTCCTCATCGGCCAGGCTCTGCAACTTCGTCTGACGGCCTTTCTTCTGAGGCAGGAAGCCCTCAAAGGCAAAACGGTCGCATGGCAGTCCGCTGCTGACTAACGCCGGAACAAAAGCCGTGGCTCCAGGCAAGGTCTGAACCTCGACACCTGCCCTCACCGCCTCACGAACCAGAAAAAAACCCGGGTCACTGATGCCTGGCGTACCGGCGTCGCTGATAAGGGCCACATCCTGACCGGACAGCAACCGGCTGACAATGCCTGCCGACGTGCCGTGCTCATTGAACTTATGGTGCGACAGCAACTGGTTCTTGATATCGAAATGCTTCAGCAGAATGCCCGATGTCCGGGTATCCTCTGCGAGCACCAAGTCCACCTCTCTGAGGATGCGGATGGCACGCAACGTCATGTCCTCCATGTTGCCTACAGGCGTCGGGACGATATATAACATTCCCATTCAGCAGGCAAATGTAGTAAAAATATCAAGAAAAGCAAAAAAAACGGCCATTTCTTTGCAATTTTTAAAACGTATTTGTAATTTTGCAAGCAATATGAACAACAGTATCAACGGAGAAGCCCACCATCCCGGCCGCATAGAGGTTATCTGCGGCTCCATGTTCTCGGGGAAAACCGAAGAACTCATCCGCCGTCTGCGGCGTGCGAAGTTCGCCCGACAGAAAGTAGAAATCTTCAAACCCGCCATCGACGTGCGCTACTCAGAGGAAGACGTCGTCAGCCACGACCAGAAACACATCCTCTCGACGCCCATCGACTCGTCGGCCAGCATCCTGCTACTGTCGACCGACATCGATGTCGTGGGTATCGACGAAGCACAGTTCTTCGACGCCGGACTGCCGGCTGTCTGTAACGAACTGGCCAACCGCGGCGTACGGGTCATCATTGCAGGTCTTGACATGGACTACAAAGGAGCCCCTTTCGGTCCGATGCCTGCTCTATGCGCCATTGCCGACGACGTCACCAAAGTGCATGCCATCTGCGTCAAATGCGGCAACCTGGCATACGCCAGTCACCGACTCGTCGACAACGACCGCCGCGTCCTGCTGGGTGAGACTCAGGAGTACGAACCCTTATGCCGTAAATGTTATCAAAAGGTGGTAGAAGAAGAAAAAGAAAGAAAAAACGGCTGAAAATTTGGTCAATTCATTTTTTATGTGTAATTTTGCACCCGCTTTTCGAAGCAAGTAACAAGGTTGATCCGCTAGCTCAGTCGGTAGAGCACAACACTTTTAATGTTGGGGTCTTGGGTTCGAGCCCCAAGCGG